>QXWO01000013.1 GCA_009911035.1 Lachnospiraceae bacterium | reverse complement strand
AAAGACAGGAGCAAATCTGTTTCTATCATACAGGTTTGCTCCTGTTTTGTATAGGTACGGACTATCTACCGTTTACAATAATAGTACCAAGTTAGTACCATACGGCATAAATTAAGGGCGAACCCACAACGGGAACGCCCTGTTTTACTGCATTCTTTAATTACTCGATGATAGTAGCAACCCTACCAGAACCAACTGTCCTGCCACCCTCACGAGCTCTCGGAAATGAAATCTAAATGTTTTTCTTTAGTTTTCCTGCTTGTTTTTCTTTATATTATCCAATTTATCTCTATATTTTTACTGTTTTGAAAAATTTTAGAGCCAAAATAGAGCCATTAGCAAAATACCAATTTTCTCCTTATCCAACCTTATTACATGGTGCTAGCACCATGTATAAATAACATTAACAAGGAAATTATCAATTCGTTGTCCTCCACCACTCTAATCAACAAAGTGGAATTTAATTGTTCCTTAAATTTGTATAGCATTTTTGTTTTATGAATTTTAGCAAAATTTCATAATAATCGCTTGATTTTAGGAATTATGAAACTTCCTAACAAATATATGCTACACAGATAAACAAATAGATTTCCAATATACGAATAGAGCGTAAAGCGTCCTTTCATTGTAACCTGTGCAGATAATGTCTTTGTATCAGACTGAAAGTAATCGGTCTGTGCCAGTACACTGCCTTTACAATCTGAAACAATCGACATTCCCTTATTTGTATGTCTGATTATATTACTTCCATTTTCAACCCCTCGCACAATCGCCGTCTTTGAAGCTAATAATGTCATTTCTTTCCAATCCGAAGCCGGAACAATCAGTATATCTACATTATCTTTGCCTGCCTGCTGTATTTTCGACAAAAATGCCATATCAGAACATATAAATGGAGCAATTCGCCCGTATTCTGTATCAAAACTTTTTAATATTCCATCTCCTTTTTGGCACAGTTCTCCGATTGAACGTCCATACTTAAAATATTCTGAAATAAGTTCTCCTTGTGGATTAAATGCTACCGTTTTATTTTCCTTTAAGTCCACATAAGGAGTTTTCACAAGTAACGATATAATCAAATAAATTTCTTCCTGTTTTGCCATATCTGACGCTCGTTGTAGTAGCATATCTTCATCTTGTTTTAAAACCGCCCCATTCAGTTCTGACCAAAATACAATCTTTGCCCCTGCTTGTGCTTCTAATTCTGTTTTTAGGAAAAGTTCATCAGCTACTGATAATAGTTTATTCCTTGCGTTTGTAATATTTTCATCAGTAAATGTATCAGTATAAAATGTAGAATATATATCTTTATCATCATTGAGTAGATGTGAAATGGGAACGGTTACACCAGCGATCCTAACACTTTTATCTGGATTTCCTACAAGATGAAACATAACAATTCCATAAGCAAACACCAATCCGATTACAGAACCATATACGATAATATATTTTTTTATGTATTCCTTTTTGCTTTTATGGTTCCAAATCCATATAACCATTGCCGCCGTCCAATATATTAAAAAAGTGATTCCGTAAATCCCCGTCACCGTTACTATTTGTAGCAGATATAGATTTTGGTATTGTGTATAAGCGTCAGACAGCCCTCCCAATATAGGGTATATCAGATAGATGATATACTCTATTGATACCATTATACTTGCAAAAATAATAGTATCTTGAAATCTCATTTTTGATTTTGACCAGTAGATATACGGTAAAACTTTCAGAAAAGATAACAAAATTGATACCATTATACATATCTTTACGTCCATTCCAATAGCTCTCCCAAACTGGATAACAAATCCAATGGCATATATAAAACTAATTATAAGATATACTTTACGTGTATGATTGAGATAAACCATACACAGAAACAAAATTGGATAAATCCACGCAAAAATCGGAACACACCATTCTCCATTGGACATTACATAAACTAGAAAACTGAATATTATGAAAACTGCAAAGTATTTATTTTTAAGTAAATTTTTCATATTTACAATATTCTCCTAAACACTTATTTTTCGCTTTATTTGCTTCCCGATAAACACCGATTTGTCCATTTCATTATATCACTTCCGTTCCTCATTTACCACAAAAATATAGGGTGCAGCAACCACCGCACCCCACATTTATTATCGTTCTAACGATTTCTCTATTTTCCACTTCTGCCCTTTCAAGTCATTCTGCTTCTCATACAGATTATTGCGCTCTTTGCAGAGTTCTTTCATGCGCTCCAACTGCGCCCGTACTCCCTCCCGGCAATCTGGCTCAATCTTTTTATATTCCCCGGTCAGATTGCGGATTGTATTGTTGTTTTCTTTTATCTGATTCGACAGGCATACCCAGTCTATCAGATTTTGCACTTCCTTGTCCGTTTCGTAAAGGTCTGTATCTGCTACGATTTTAGCACACAGCCGTATCATAACTTTTTTCTCCATATCCGTCATATCCTATCAATCCCCTTTCCTATCGGCTCATTTCAAAAGCACGTTTCGGGCGTTTTTTTGCCCGTTCTGCCTGCTCTAATGCCTTTGACCGTTCCACTATCGACTGTACCTGTTCCGTGCCTAAATGACGCTCCAAACGCCCCAAATCAGACGCTTTTTCCTGCAACCGGTCTATGGTATCGTTCTGCTCCATGACCTTATCCGTCAAGCGGCTAATCTGCTTTTGTTGCCCGTCCATTTTGGCGGTCAGCTTCTTGCTTTGCTCCGTAAGCTGTACACATTTGATAGTCAGATTTTTTACTACCTCTTTCAATTTCTCCACAAGTGGAAGTGCCTTTTTATCCCGATAATTCTTTGCGCTCATCAATGCCCCCGGCTCTGCCAACTGCCATTTTACATCTTCATCATAGGCATGTATATTGCGTTCCATGATTTCCTTTGACTGTACCATTTTGTTAATGTCCTGCTGTAACTTTTTCTGTTGTTTTTCCAATTTTTCATTTTCGGATAACAGCTTTTCTTTGTCCTCCGTCAGCGTTTCCGCTTGTTCTTTCAGCAGATGATTTGTTGCGGTAAGTTCTGATACTTCCTGCCGGATCGTTTCCCCCTCTTTCCGTATCTGCTCCGTTTCCTGTCCTGCCGCTATCTGCTGATGAAGAATATCGGATAATTCCTCTTTACTGCCGGAGATTGTCTGTTCCAGTTCCGCAACCTCTTTTTGTCGCTCCTGCTTCTCAAAATCGAGTACAGATAAATGCTTCTCATGCGTTCCTTTCTTCTCCCACTCAATATCATGCTTTAGCATAATCTCCGCAAGCCGTTCTTTCTCTGCCTCTACCCACTGGTTGCGTTCCGTTTCGCTCCTTGTGCCGCCCTTAAATCCAAGTTCTGCCAGTGCCTTTTTTAATGATACTCTTGTTTCAAGCCCTCTCTTGCTTCCAGTCGTATAGGGTATAAAATCTATATGCAGATGTGGCGTGGCTTCGTCCATGTGGAGATGTGCCGAAAATACCCTTAACGTAAGATTGCGCCGCTGAAAATCCTGCATATATTCATCAAGTATTTTTGCCGCAAGCTGTCCGTCCTCTGTCTTTGCCCCCATATCGTCCTTGTTACCTATCTGCAAAATAATCTCATGGAATGGCTTCTCCTGTTTGCCGGAACAGATTTTCTCATAGTAATCATCAATCCTGCGGTCACTTCTGGTCTGTTTCTCATTGTACCGGGCAAGTGCTTCATCAAATAATTCGTGGTATACGTCTTTGATATTTTCGTTGCAGTATTCCACATTCAGACAACTCCGCTCCGGGTCAGTGTTCTTTGCATGGAATTTTCTGCTGTTGTGGTTGACAGAGCCTTTCCCTGTCATAACGCTGATAGTCCGCTTCAATCAATTTCCCTTTCTCCCTATCGGGTAATGAGCGCCGGATACGGCGCATAGCCTTTGTTACTTTCTGCGAAAGTAACGCAAAAGCACTTTCGACACGCTCCGCTTTATCAAAAGTGCCTTTGCGCCCTGCCGGGGGCTTTTCCGTCCTAACGGACGGGACGGCTTTTCGCCGCCTTGTTGCCGCCACGCTTCTAATCAAGGTAGCAAGATTACCCTATCTTTAGAAAAGGCAATCTTGCTATGTTCTTTTGCTACAAAGTCCAGTACCACTGATTTCCTACTTTCACGCTATCAATGTTCATTTCCTTTTTGGCGTTCCACAGCGTTTTCTTCTTGATACATCTCTCCTTTGCCGCTTCTGTAATTTCATTGCAGGATAACTGCCCCTCTGCCAAAATCTCCGCAAGAAATGATTTAGCGTCCTTTGTTTTCTGTCCTCTGCTTTCGCCGGAAAGTAATTCCTCAACCGTAATGTCATAAACACCCTCCCATATAAAACCGTTGTCCTTATCCATGCGAAATGCTATTGAAGTTCCCTCCGGCGCAAGACTGCTCTTATCATGCGCTATCACACGCAAAGTTGTATCGTCTTTTATCCTGCCAACTACCAACACACTCCGGGCGGTAGCTTGAAAATCTATTGAACCCAATCCCCGGTAAGTAGATTTACTTCCGCTTGCTTTATTCATGTGACCAATAAGAACAATCGCACAACCGTATTCTTCCGCAATATTCCCTAACTGCTTCAGCACTGGTCTGATTTCATTCGCCCGGTGCATATCCACATCTGCGCCCAAATAGGCTTGTATTGGGTCTAACACAACCATTTTTGCCCCGGTTTCCTTTATTGCCCGGACGAGCCTTTCATCTGTCATGCTCAAACAATCTATACTTTCATCAATTACCAACACCCGGTTACAGTCTGCTCCTGCTTCTAGCAATCGGGGTTTTATGGTATCTTCTAAACTGTCCTCTGCGTTCTGATAAATTACGTTGACCGGCTCTCTGCCCTCTGCTGTTTCCTCACAGGGAAGTGCTTCGCCTTTTGTGAGAAGTGCCGCAAGGTGCAAAATAAAAGTGGTCTTTCCCTCCCCCGGATCGCCTTGCACAATCGTCAGCTTTCCATAGGGAATATAAGGATACCACAGCCAGTTTACTTCTCTTGCTTCTACATCTTCCATGTTGATTAAACGATAATTTTTCTCTCTTTTTTCTTCCATTTGCGTCCTCCACTGAAATAATTCGATTGAGTTTCAGCAGAGTCTTTGTTATACTATATTTGCGAGATATAAATACAACAGGCTCTGCCTTTGTAGTGAAATGTCCTTGTCAATCGACAGGGGCATTTTCATTTCTTGCGGCATTTAGCATATCTGCCACTTTCTTTTGCTGATTAGGATATAAATGCCCGTAAGTATTCAGCGTGATTTTAATATCCCTATGCCCTAACCTTTCCTTTATAATCAAAGGCTGTACGCCTTGATTGATAAGATACGCTACATGGCTATGACGTAAATCATGTACCCTAATCGGCTTTACCCCCGATTTTGCACACGCACGTTTCAGCTTATGCTGTACCGCTTCTGCCACAATGGGGAACAACCTTTCATTATCCGGCAGACCATAACAGCGGTTTACATACATTTCAATCTCTTTCGTTAAAAACTGCGGAATGTCAATCACTCTAACCGACTGTTCCGTTTTCGGCGTTGTAATAATATCCCTGCGCTCCGTTCTGTAATAAGTCTTAGTAATGCTGATTTGATTGTTTTCAAAATCGACATCTTCTTTTGTTAAAGCAAGCATTTCTCCCTCTCTGCACCCTGTCCAAAAAAGGATTTCAAATATCACATAATACTTGCTTTCCCGGTCAATGCCGCTGATGAAGCAATCGTATTCGTCTTTCGTCCAAAAGTTCAACTTGTCAGCGTCAGACTTTCCCATTTTCTTAACCTTTTTACATGGGTTATTGTTGAGATTGTAAATGTTACTTGCATGAGTAAACAATGCTGTAATCTGATTTTGCACCATGCGTAAATAAGTCTGCGAATATCCTTTTGCTCTGATAGCGTTCTGCCACTGGATAATGTCAGAAGGGCTTATTTCGTTCATTTGCTTATTCTCAAAATACGGTAATACATGGGCTTCTATCATGTACCGCTTGTTTTTTATCGTGCGTTCCTTTAGTTCTCCTGCCTTATCCCGAAAATACACATCAACAAATGCGCCTAACATCATATCCATATTGGCAGATGTACTTTTCAGAAATTCTCTTTCCCACTCCAACGCTTCCTTTTTCGTGGCAAAACCACGCTTCTTTTTGTGCTTCTTCTCCCCTTTCCAGTTTTCGTAATAGCATTGAGCAGTCCATTTCCCGGTCTTTTCATCTCTTGAAGCAGACATTCCTTATCCCCCTTTCATGCGGTTTGGTTCGGCTGATTGTAACCATAAAACTTTGTTTCCCAAAATGCTTTTGGCACTTTCCCGGCAACAACAAGATAGCCTTTGCTCTGTAATTCTTCATTTAATTCTCTTATCAGTTTGTAAGCGTGTCCTTTGGAAACACCTAATGTTTCCGCAACTTCTCCGGCAGTCAATAAGTAGTTCTTTCCGTTCATGCAATCTCTCCTTATCATTTATTCCACTATTTATTAGTGTTAATGATATTCTAGCACCCACTATCATTTATGTCAATAATTTTTATCTGTATTTTTCATATTTATTATTGTTGTCAATATTTATTGAAAGTGCTATACTATAAGAAAGCAAAAAAGAAAAGAGGTAACGGCATGGATAATACAATTCAGATAGCAGAACGGATAAAACAACTCCGTAAAAATCTAGGTTTGAACCAAAGTGAATTTTGTAAAAAGCTAGGCATAAAGCAATCCACCCTATCCAGTTATGAAAACGGAACGGTATCTCCGTCCAACGAGGTACTTTATGCCATAGCAAAACAATACCACGTTTCTTTGGATTGGCTTTTTGGCATTTCAGACAATGAATTTTCTTTATCGTCTATGGGCGATATTATCAGTTTTCTTTTAGAATTGAACGAATTAAAAGAATTGCGCTATGAACTGGAAATAAACGATAAATTTTTCAATGACATAGAAACCGAAGATAACCGTTGGTATGCAAACATTAAATTCTATGGGAACGAAAAAGGACATTTATATAATGCAGATATGTGTCAATTCCTTGCTTCATTGAATGAGAGCCGGGAAAGTTTTGAATCCTACTTTACGCCAAAGGATATGTTTGATATATGGAAAAAACAGAAAATTGCTGATTACTCCTCCTTGCCAGTGACAAAGAAAGTGTATGAAGATATAGACAATGCTACAAGAATGAAACTCCGTAATGAACATTTGGAGCGGCAATTTAAGAAAAATCAGAGTGACAGCGAATAGTTTTCATACACTACTCAAATTCTATTGCAAAAGGGACTGCTTTAAAATCTCTAAATCAGTCCCTTCATTATTCATCATTTCTATTTTTACCAAAACCATATCCACCAAAGGCACCAATCACAACGCCCCCAACTATATATATAATCTTTTCCATAACATCTGGGATATCTTTCAGCAAAATAACTAAAAGAATAAAAAATACCATACCCACAATTGTTGTTAAAAAGGTAAATACCTTTCTGTGAAATTTCTCGGCATAGCTATTTTTCATTTCTAATTCTGCACCATCTAAATACTTAGAAATGTGATCTGGTGTTAATTTTTTCATTACGGCAGTTTCAGGAGAAGATATACTGCGCATTTGAATAGATGAAGAAATCATCATTCTTTCTATAACTTTTCTATGTTCTGGTGGTACACTTTCAAGAACATCTTCTAATTCAGCTTCTTCCAAATTATCTTTATCTATATTATCTAAAAGCTGTGCTTCTTTATCATTTTGTTCCTTATTTTCTTCCAAACCTAATTCGCCTCCTTAGAAAATCCCCGAACAATCATTTTCGTCATACTTCTTATGGTTGACTGCATTTTGTTAGACATATCATTTCCTACTGTATATGCAACATACGCTTGGATTTCTACATCTTTATGCTTTGGAAATCTTGGCTCATAGTCTTTATATAATGATGTCTTTGGCTTTTCCTTAGTTAAATACATATTAAAACCTCCTTTTCTCATAAGCACCTCCTTTTATAGAGTATGCCCAAAATATTGAGAATTGACATAACATTAGCATATTTTTTGTTATATGTCGATACTTTTTCTGTACTTATTATAACATTTTTTCCCTAGCTTGTCCCATAAAAAATGAATAAGACTAATTTTTTAGAGCCATTTTAGAGCCACTTTACAAATCAAGATTGATATTTTATCAAAAAAAGGCTTTCTGAAATATCAGAAAGCCCCATAAAATCTAGCTTCTTACTGATTACTCAATAATCGTAGCCACACGACCAGAACCAACTGTACGTCCACCCTCACGGATAGCAAACGTAAGTCCCTGCTCCATAGCGATAGGATGAATCAATTCAATTGTCATCTCTACGTTATCACCAGGCATGCACATTTCTGTACCTGCAGGAAGGTTACATACACCAGTTACGTCAGTTGTTCTAAAATAGAACTGAGGTCTGTAGTTGTTGAAGAAAGGAGTGTGACGTCCGCCTTCATCTTTTGTCAGAACGTAAACCTGAGCAGTAAATTTTGTATGGCATTTAACTGAACCGGGTTTGGAAAGAACCTGTCCTCTTTCGATTTCTGTTCTCTGAACACCACGGAGCAGTGCGCCGATGTTGTCACCAGCCTGAGCCTCGTCAAGCAGTTTACGGAACATTTCAATACCGGTTACAACTGTCTTACGTGTTTCTTCTTTAATACCAACGATTTCAACTTCCTCGTTAAGATGGAGAGTTCCACGCTCTACTCTACCAGTAGCAACTGTACCGCGTCCTGTGATAGTAAATACGTCCTCTACAGGCATAAGGAAAGGCTTATCTGTAGCTCTCTCAGGATCAGGAATATACTCATCAACTGTGCTCATGAGTTCCATAATCTTGTCGCCCCATTCGCTATTGGGATCTTCCAGAGCCTTAAGAGCGGAACCTTTGATAATCGGGCAGTCATTGAAGCCGTATTCTTCAAGCTGTTCTGTTACTTCCATTTCAACCAGTTCAATCAGCTCAGGATCGTCTACCATATCGCATTTGTTAAGGAAAACAACGATATAAGGTACACCTACCTGACGGGACAGAAGGATATGCTCCTTGGTCTGTGCCATAACACCGTCAGTAGCAGCTACAACTAAGATAGCACCGTCCATCTGAGCAGCACCTGTGATCATGTTCTTAACGTAGTCAGCATGTCCCGGGCAGTCAACATGTGCATAGTGTCTATTTTCTGTTGTGTACTCAACATGTGCTGTAGAGATTGTGATACCTCTTTCTCTTTCTTCGGGAGCCTTGTCGATGTTCTCGAAGTCAGTAGCTTCATTACCAGCAACTCTTTCAGAAAGTACCTTTGTGATAGCGGCTGTTAATGTTGTCTTACCATGATCAACGTGACCGATGGTACCAATATTACAATGGGTTTTGGTTCTGTCAAATTTAGCTTTAGCCATTTCTAAAGTCCTCCTTTAATTTGATACAAAAAATATTCTGGTTTCGATATCTAATCAGCTAATTCTGATTATATTAAAAAATGCCGATATTTTCAAGCTTTTCTTATACTATTTTGCCTTTGCAGCTAAGATTTTCTCCTGTACGTTCTTCGGCACCGGTTCGTATTTTTCAAAGAACATGGAGTAGTTACCACGTCCCTGTGTCCTGGAACGGAGGTCGGTGGAATAACCGAACATTTCGGAAAGAGGTACGTAAGCACGAACCATCTTGCCGCCTCCGATATCATCCATACCTTCGATACGTCCGCGGCGGGAATTGATGTCGCCGATAACGTCGCCCATGTAGTCCTCAGGCATTGTAACTTCCACCTTCATGATAGGCTCTAACAGAATAGGGCTTGCCTTCTGCATTGCATCCTTAAACGCCATGGAACCAGCAATGTGGAATGCCATTTCAGAGGAGTCCACTTCATGATAAGAACCGTCAAATACGGTAGCGTGAACGCCCAGTACAGGGAATCCGCCGAGAATACCACACTTAGCAGCTTCTTCGATACCTTCGCCGACAGCGGGAATATATTCCTTGGGAATAGCGCCGCCCACAACGGAAGATTCAAACTTGAATAATTCTTCCCCGTTGGCATCCATAGGCTCGAACCTGACTTTACAGTGTCCGTACTGACCACGCCCGCCAGACTGTTTTGCATATTTGGAATCAACTTCAACAGTCTTGGTAAAGGTTTCTTTGTAAGCAACCTGAGGCGCACCTACGTTTGCTTCCACTTTAAATTCACGCAGAAGCCTGTCTACAATAATTTCCAGATGGAGCTCACCCATACCTGCAATAATGGTCTGGCCTGTCTCTTGATCTGTGTGGGCACGGAAGGTCGGATCTTCTTCTGCCAGCTTTGCAAGAGCTTCGCCCATCTTACCCTGTCCTGCCTTGGTCTTGGGCTCAATGGCAAGCTCGATAACGGGTTCAGGGAATTCCATGGATTCCAGAATTACAGGATGCTGGTCATCACAGATGGTATCGCCGGTAGTAGTAAATTTGAAGCCTACTGCCGCTGCTATATCACCGGAATAAACCTTATCCAGTTCTGCCCTCTTATTTGCGTGCATCTGAAGGATACGTCCTACACGTTCCTTTTTGTCTTTCGTTGCATTCAGTACATAGGAACCGGAGTTCATGGTACCAGAGTAAACTCTGAAAAATGCCAGCTTTCCTACGAAAGGATCGGCCATGATCTTGAATGCCAGCGCTGAGAAAGGTTCATCATCAGATGAATGTCTCTCTACTTCGTTGCCGTCTAAGTCGGTACCTTTAATTGCAGGGATATCCAAAGGTGACGGCATAAACTCGATGATTGCATCAAGAAGCTTTTGTACACCCTTATTTCTGTAAGCAGTACCACAGCATACTGGAATTGCCTGACATTCGCAGGTCGCTTTTCTTAATGCTTTCTTCATTTCTTCATTAGAAGGTTCTTCACCCTCTAAATACATCATCGTTAAATCATCGTCCAGCTCACAAACTTTTTCAACAAGCTCAGAACGATATAACTCAGCCTCATCCGCCATGTCTTCCGGGATATCAACGATAGAAATATCGTCTCCCTTATCATCATTATAGATATAGGCTTTCATTTCAAATAAGTCAATAATTCCTTTAAAATCGTCTTCCTTACCAATAGGCAGTTGAATACAGATTGCATTCTTACCTAATCTGGTGCGAATCTGGTCAACTGTTCCGTAAAAGTTCGCTCCCAGAATATCCATCTTATTGATGAATGCCATTCTCGGTACATTATAGGTATCAGCCTGACGCCATACATTCTCAGACTGGGGTTCTACACCACCTTTTGCACAAAAGACACCTACTGCACCATCAAGAACACGAAGGGAACGCTCAACTTCTACTGTAAAGTCAACATGCCCCGGTGTATCAATGATATTAACACGATGTTCTAATGCACCAGGTTTTGCCTTACAGTTTTCCTGCAGTGTCCAGTGGCATGTGGTAGCAGCGGAAGTAATAGTAATACCTCTTTCCTGCTCCTGCTCCATCCAGTCCATGGTTGCAGTACCCTCATGAGTGTCACCAATCTTGTAGTTAACACCGGTATAATAAAGAATACGCTCTGTTGTAGTTGTCTTACCGGCATCGATGTGCGCCATAATACCGATATTACGAGTTCTCTCTAAAGGATATTCTCTTCCAGCCAAGGTTTTTTCCTCCTTATATTAGTCCGGCATGATACGAAAGCATTATGCCGCTTTCCGGTTATAAATCTGGTTAGAAGCGGTAATGTGAAAATGCTTTGTTTGCTTCTGCCATTTTGTGCATATCTTCTTTTCTCTTGACAGCAGCCCCCGTGTTATTGGAAGCATCGAGAATTTCATGGGCAAGTCTGTCTTTCATGGTCTTTTCGCCTCTCTTACGTGAAAACATGGTAAGCCAGCGAAGAGCCAGAGCCTGGCGTCTGTCAGGTCTTACTTCAATCGGCACCTGATAAGTAGCGCCGCCGATACGCCTTGCCTTAACTTCCAGAACAGGCATGATATTATTCATTGCCGTCTCGAAAACCTCGAGAGCCGGCTTGCCTGACTTTTCTTCTACTGTAGCAAATGCGCCGTATACAATCTTCTGGGCTACGCCCTTCTTACCGTCTAACATGATGTTATTGATAAGCTTTGTAACCACTTTATTATTGTATAAAGGATCTGCCAATACGTCTCTTTTCTGAATATGTCCTTTACGTGGCACGGTTCTTCCCTCCTTAATATTTATCTGTCACAAGCCTGCCAGGCAGACTTATGGCCTGCGCACATTTTCCGGCAGGGCAGTTTCCTGCATCCGGCCTTATGAGCGCACATTAAATCATCGGTACTCACAGTGTGTCGTCCTAATTCCACATTTTGTGTACGTGCGGTAAGTCTATTTACAAACAAATGCAACAGAATTCCAACACTAAATTAGCTTACGCTCGTGGGTCCAATTTGTTCCAAAGACTATTTGCCTGCCTTAGGTCTCTTAGCACCATATTTGGAACGGGCCTGTCTTCTGTTTGCAACTCCCGCAGTATCAAGGGTACCTCTGATAATATGGTATCTGGTACCGGGTAAGTCCTTTACCCTGCCGCCTCTGATAAGAACAACGCTGTGCTCCTGTAAGTTGTGGCCTTCTCCGGGAATGTAGCTTGTTACTTCAATTCCGTTTGAAAGACGTACTCTGGCGATTTTCCTAAGTGCTGAGTTAGGCTTTTTAGGGGTTGCAGTCTTAACAGCAGTGCAGACGCCTCTCTTTTGAGGAGCGGAAGTATCGGTTGCTTTCTTATGAAGGGAGTTCCATCCTTTCTGGAGAGCAGGAGCCGTTGACTTCTTTACTGATGTCTGACGTCCTTTTCTGACTAACTGGTTAAATGTTGGCATTCTGTTTCACCTCCTGTTTATGAAATCCTTTTTGGTAACCTGCCCTGCAAAACGCGGCGGCATCTGATTCATGAGCCCGCACGCGAAACGCGGCAACGTCTGGTATTGTGCATGAAAAAAATGATGCAGGCATCACAATGCACACTAAATTAGTATAAGTGTTCCATTTTTTCTTGTCAATATATTTCTTTGTAAATTTTAGCCAAAAATACGCTCTTTATACAGCATTTTCACTAAAAATCTCCGTGCCTGCCAATTTATGCATGCACGGAGATAAATTCTGCTGTCCCCATGGGACTTTCCATTCACTTATTTCTCAGCCATTACACCTTCAAGAGCTTCCTCTTCAATCAGTTCTTCCTCGGGGTAATCCTCCTCTGGAAATTCTTCTTCGGGCTCCTCCTCAAGAATGTCCATGGTTTCGTTTTCCATATCTTCGATATCCGTCATCTCTTCTGTTTCTTCCTCAAAAGAGAATTCGTCATCTTCATCCTCAAAATCAATGGTTCCCATCAAGTCATTATCTGTGGAAAGCCTTGTATTGCGATAGCGCTTCATGCCTGTACCGGCCGGGATCAGTTTACCAATGATGACATTTTCTTTCAGTCCGATAAGCGGATCGCTCTTTCCTTTAATTGCCGCTTCCGTAAGAACCTTAGTGGTTTCCTGAAAGGATGCGGCGGACAGGAAGGAGTTTGTAGCAAGGGCCGCCTTGGTGATACCAAGCATCACCTGTTTGCCCTCCGCCGGTTCTTTGCCTTCTGCAAACAACTGCTCATTGATATCCTCATACTCAAGGACATCCACAAGGGTCCCGGGAAGGAAATCTGTATCGCCGTTATTTTCGATCCTGATTTTCTTCAGCATCTGGCGCACAATCACTTCGATATGCTTATCGCTGATGTCAACGCCCTGCAAACGGTATACCCTCTGAACCTCCCTAAGCATATAGTCCTGAACGGCGCGTATTCCCTTAATTTTAAGAAGATCATGAGGATTTACGCTTCCCTCTGTCAGTTCATCGCCTGCTTCAAGCACTGCCCCGTCTAAAACCTTTATTCTTGAGCCGTAAGGAATCAAATATGCCTTGGATTCCCCGGTTTCATTGTTGGTAATTACGATTTCACGCTTTTTCTTGGTATCTTTAATGGCCGCCACTCCGCCGAACTCTGCAATAATTGCAAGTCCTTTAGGTTTTCTGGCCTCAAAAAGCTCCTCTACACGGGGAAGACCCTGTGTGATATCATCGCCTGCAACACCGCCAGTATGGAAGGTACGCATGGTAAGCTGTGTACCGGGTTCACCGATAGACTGAGCTGCAATGATTCCTACTGCCTCGCCCACCTGTACTGCTTCTCCGGTTGCCATATTGGCACCGTAGCACTTTGCACAGATGCCCACATGGGAACGGCAGGTAAGGATGGTACGTATTTTCACTTTTTCTACAGGCTCACCATTGTCGTCCACGCCGGTGCTCAAAATCCTTGCGGCGCGGCTGGGGGTAATCATGTGATTCCTCTTTACAATCACACTGCCGTCCCTGTCCTTCACATCTTCACAAGCATATCTTCCTGTGATTCTGTCTTTCAGGCCTTCAATGGTTTCCTTGCCGTCCATAAAAGCAGATACCCACATGCCCGGGATCTCGTCTTTCCCTTCCATACAGTCCACTTCACGGATAATCAGTTCCTGGGATACGTCCACCATACGTCTGGTCAGATAACCAGAGTCCGCAGTACGAAGGGCCGTATCGGACAGTCCCTTACGTGCGCCGTGGGCAGACATGAAATACTCCAGAACGTCCAGTCCTTCACGGAAATTAGACTTAATAGGCAGTTCAATGGTACGTCCCGTTGTATCCGCCATCAGCCCGCGCATGCCGGCAAGCTGCTTGATCTGCTGGTTGGAACCACGGGCGCCTGAGTCAGCCATCATAAAGATATTGTTGTACTTATCCAGCCCAGCAAGAAGCACGTCTGTCAGCTTCTTATCTGTCTCATTCCAGGTCTCCACAACCGCACGGTATCTTTCTTCCTCTGTGATCAGGCCGCGCCTGAAATTCTGGGAAATCTTGTCAACCGTAGCCTGTGCCTCGTTTAGCATCTCCGGTTTCTGGGCAGGCACCGTCATATCCGAAATGGAAACAGTCATTGCCGCTTTGGTGGAATATTTGTAACCCGTAGATTTAATCAAATCCAGCACTTCCGCAGTCACGGATGCGCCGTGGGTATTAATAACTTTTTCAAGGATCTGCTTAAGCTGCTTCTTTCCTACATGGAAATCCACCTCAGGAAGGAGGAAATTTTCCGGCCTGCTTCTGTCCACATATCCCAGATCCTGGGGGAGGATTTCATTAAAAAGAAATCTTCCAAGGGTAGATTCAACAATGCTGGAGACTTCTTCTCCCTGTGCATTTTTCTTGGTTATTCTCACTTTGATTCTGGAGTGGAGGGTGCATGCACCGTTCTCATATGCCAGAATCGCTTCATTTACACTCTTAAAGAATCTGCCTTCTCCTAATGCGCCGGGTCTTTCCTGAGTCAGATAATAAATTCCAAGGACCATATCCTGTGAAGGAACGGCAACCGGACCGCCATCGGAAGGTTTCAGCAGGTTATTGGGAGACAGAAGCAGGAAACGGCACTCTGCCTGGGCCTCCACGGAAAGGGGGAGATGCACCGCCATCTGGTCCCCGTCAAAGTCTGCATTAAATGCAGTACATACCAGCGGGTGCAGCTTGATCGCCTTACCCTCTACCAGAATAGGCTCAAATGCCTGAATCCCCAGCCTGTGCAGGGTAGGGGCACGGTTTAACATGACCGGATGCTCCTTGATAACCTCCTCCAGCACATCCCATACCTGGGTATCCAGCCGTTCTACCAGCTTCTTTGCATTTTTAATATTCTGTGAAATGCCCCTTGCCACCAGTTCTTTCATAACAAAAGGCTTAAACAATTCAATGGCCATCTCTTTAGGCAGACCGCACTGGAAAATCTTAAGTTCCGGTCCTACCACGATAACGGAACGTCCTGAATAGTCAACACGCTTGCCCAGCAGGTTCTGGCGGAAACGCCCGGACTTACCCTTTAACATATCGGACAGGGATTTCAGCGCCCTGTTGCCCGGCCCTGTTACGGGTCTGCCTCTCCTGCCGTTGTCAATCAGCGCATCCACCGCTTCCTGAAGCATTCTCTTTTCGTTGCGGACAATAATATCGGGTGCCCCCAGCTCCAGAAGCCTCTTTAAACGGTTGTTGCGGTTGATGATCCTTCTATATAAATCATTCAGGTCGGAAGTCGCAAAACGTCCGCCGTCCAACTGTACCATAGGTCTTAAATCCGGAGGAATGACCGGAATGGCATCCATGATCATCCAGGAGGGCTCATTTCCCGATTCCCTGAAAGCTTCCACCACTTCCAGTCTCTTGATAATCCTTGCCCGCTTCTGGCCTGTAGATTCCTTAAGTCCGGTTTTCAGTTCCTCTGCTTCCGTCTCTAAATCAATGGCATCAAGAAGCTCTTTAATTGCCTCTGCGCCCATGCCCACGCGGAATCTGCTGCCCCAGTTTTCCCTTGCATCCTGATATTCCTTTTCAGAGAGAACCTGTTTGTACTCCAAATCGCTGTCTCCCTTGTCAAGAACAATATAGGAGGCAAAATAGAGCACTTTTTCAAGAACCCTTGGGGATAGATCCAAAATCAGTCCCATACGGCTGGGAATCCCCTTAAAATACCAGATATGAGATACCGGAGCCGCCAGTTCGATATGGCCCATACGCTCCCTGCGGACGCTGGATTTGGTCACCTCCACACCACAGCGGTCGCAGACAACGCCTTTGTATCTGATTTTTTTATATTTACCACAGTGACATTCCCAGTCCTTGCTGGGTCCGAAAATCTTTTCGCAGAACAGTCCGTCCTTCTCGGGCTTCAATGTCCTGTAATTGATTGTCTCCGGCTTAAGCACTTCGCCCCTTGACCACTCCCTGATTTTTTCAGGTGATGCCAAGCCAATTCTGATGGCGTCAAATGTCATCGGCTGATACACTTCTTGCTTTGTTTCTGACATAGCTTATCCATGCTCCTTTCAAAGTCCGGCTGTTTATTCATCATATGAATCAGAATCCAGCACCTCGTCAAACTCTTCATCAAAACCATCGTCCAGATCTTCCTCGTCGTCAGCGCTCACGAATTCTCCGCTGTCTTCGTCGTATTCCTGCTGCTGATATCCCATGGAACCGAATGACTCTTTGTCATAATCGTAATTCTTGTCGTCACCTTCCATTTCATAACGGTAATCGGTATCGCCATAATCAATAGTCTCCATGATCTCAACTTCCGTATTGTCCTCGCGTAAGACTCTCACGTCAAGTCCCAGAGACTGTAATTCCTTGAGCAGCACCTTGAAGGATTCAGGAATTCCCGGTTCAGGGATATTATCCCCTTTGATGATTGCTTCATAGGTCTTCACACGTCCCACTACGTCATCGGATTTCACTGTCAGTATTTCCTGTAAAGTATAAGATGCGCCGTACGCTTCCAGCGCCCACACTTCCATTTCCCCGAAACGCTGTCCGCCGAACTGGGCCTTGCCGCCCAGAGGCTGCTGTGTTACCAGCGAGTAAGGGCCTGTGGAGCGGGCATGGATCTTATCATCTACCAGATGGTGCAGCTTTAAGTAATGCATGTGTCCGATGGTTACCGGACTGTCAAAATATTCCCCGGTTCTTCCATCACGGAGTCTTACTTTACCGTCCCTGGAAATGGGAACGCCTTTCCAGACTTCCCTGTGATCCCGGTTTTTATATAAATAATCCATAACTTCCGGAAGGAGTTCCTCTTTATGCTTTGCCTCAAACTCCTCCCAGGTAAGGTTAACGTAATCATTGGCCAGATCCAGGGTATCCATAATATCATTCTCGTTGGCGCCATCAAATACCGGTGTTGCCACGTTAAACCCAAGGGCCTTTGCAGCCAGTGACAGATGGATCTCCAATACCTGTCCAATGTTCATACGGGAAGGCACGCCCAGCGGGTTCAGCACGATATCCAGCGGCCGTCCGTTAGGAAGATAAGGCATATCTTCCACAGGAAGCACACGGGAAACAACACCCTTATTTCCGTGACGGCCTGCCATCTTATCACCCACGGATATCTTTCTCTTCTGGGCAATATAAATGCGTACCGCCTGGTTAACGCCGGGTGAAAGCTCGTCGCCGTTCTCCCTTGTAAACACCTTGGCATCCACGATAATACCATATTCCCCATGGGGAACCTTTAAGGAAGTATCCCTGACTTCTCTTGCCTTCTCTCCAAAGATGGCCCGCAGCAGCCTTTCCTCTGCGGTCAGTTCCGTCTCTCCCTTGGGCGTAACCTTGCCCACAAGGATATCTCCTGCGCGCACCTCTGCGCCGATACGGATAATTCCCCTTTCGTCCAAATCTTTTAAGGCATCGTCGCCTACGCCGGGAACATCCCTTGTGATTTCCTCCGGCCCTAATTTGGTATCTCTCGCTTCCGCTTCATATTCTTCAATGTGCACAGAGGTATAAACATCCTCCTGCACCAGTCTTTCGCTTAATAGTACAGCATCCTCGTAATTATAGCCTTCCCAGGTCATAAATCCAATCAGCGGATTTTTGCCCAGTGCCAGCTCTCCTTCGGAGGTGGAAGGGCCGTCTGCAATCACCTGCCCTGCTTCCACACGCTCTCCCTTAAGCACGATCGGCTTCTGGTTGTAGCAGTTGGACTGGTTGCTTCGGGAAAATTTCGTCAGACGGTACTCCATCTTCTCCCCGTCATCGCATACCATTCTGATTAATTTGGAGGACACGTAACTGATCGTACCTGCCTTCTTAGCCACTACGCAGACACCGGAGTCAACAGCCGCCTTAGGCTCCATACCGGTTCCCACTGCGGGAGCCTCCGTGGTGAGAAGGGGCACTGCCTGACGCTGCATGTTGGAACCCATCAGCGCACGGTTGGCATCATCGTTCTCAAGGAACGGGATAAGGGCGGTAGCCACCGAAAATACCATCTTCGGGGATACGTCCATATAGTCAAACATCGCTTTGGGATATTCCGAAGTCTCATCCTTATAACGGCCGGACACAGTATTTCTCACGAAATGCCCTTCACCGTCCAAGGCTTCATTTGCCTGTGCTACATGGTAATTGTCTTCCTCGTCTGCCGTCATATAGACAACCTGCTCCGTTACTATCGGGTTAGACGGGTCAGACTTGTCAATTTTACGGTAAGGCGCTTCCACAAAACCATATTCGTTGATCCTTGCATAAGATGCAAGGGAGTTGATCAGTCCAATGTTAGGACCTTCAGGCGTTTCAATAGGACACATTCTCCCATAATGGGAGTAATGCACGTCACGAACCTCAAACCCTGCACGGTCTCTGGAAAGACCGCCCGGACCGAGAGCTGAAAGACGTCTCTTATGGGTAAGCTCGCCCAAAGGATTATTCTGATCCATAAACTGTGACAACTGGGAAGATCCAAAGAATTCCTTCACCGCTGCCTGTACCGGCTTGATATTGATCAATACCTGCGGGGAGATCTCCTCAGCGTCATGAGTGGTCATCCTCTCACGTACAACTCTCTCCAGTCTGGAAAGACCGATCCGGTACTGGTTCTGGAGCAGCTCTCCCACTGCACGGATACGTCTGTTGCCCAAATGGTCAATATCATCATCATTGCCAATGCCGTATTCAAGATGAATATTATAATTAATGGAAGCAATAATGTCTTCCTTAGTGACATGCTTAGGAATCAGCTCGTGCACATTCTTTCTGATGGCTTCCGCAAGTTCCTCAGGATTTTCGCCAAACTCCTCAATGATCTGTGCTAGCACGGGATAATACACATGTTCCGTAATCCCCAGTTCCCTGGGCTTACAGTCCACAAAATTTGTAATATCCACCATCATATTGGAAAGGATCTTGACATTTTTCTCTTCTGTCTGTATATATACATAAGGTACTGCCGAATTCTGAATCTGATCCGCCATCTCTGCAGTCACTTTCGTCCCTGCCGCTGCCAGGATCTCACCAGTGGTAACATCCACCACGTCCTCTGCCAGCACATGATGCCGGATTCTGTTTCTGAATGCCAGTTTCTTGTTGAATTTATACCTGCCCACCTTCGCCAAATCATATCTTCTGGGGTCAAAGAACATGGCATTGATAAGGCTTTCTGCACTTTCAACGCTTAATGGCTCCCCGGGACGGATTTTTTTATACAACTCTAAAAGACCTTCCTGATAATTTGTAGAAACGTCTTTGGAAAAGCTTGCCTCAATCTTTGGTTCATCTCCGAACAATTCCCGGATTTCATCGTTGGTACCTACGCCGAGGGCTCTTATAAGAACTGTAATCGGGACTTTTCTGGTTCTGTCAACACGCACATAAAAGATGTCGTTTGAGTCTGTCTCATATTCAAGCCACGCACCGCGGTTAGGGATAACCGTTGAGGAAAACAGTCTCTTGCCAATCTTGTCATGGCTGATTGCATAGTAAATACCGGGAGAACGAACCAACTGGCTTACAATAACACGTTCAGCCCCGTTAATCACAAATGTACCCGTCTCTGTCATAAGCGGAAGGTCACCCATGAAGATCTCATGTTCGCTTATCTCTTCCTTTTCCTTATTGTAAAGACGGACCCTGACTTTCAGAGGCGCCGCATAGGTGGCATCTCTCTCTTTACATTTCTCAATAGAATATTTCACATCGTCTTCGCAAAGCTCAAAATCCACAAATTCAAGGCTTAAATGCCCGCTGTAGTCTGCGATAGGAGATATATCATCAAACACTTCTTTCAGTCCTTCTTTAAGAAACCACTGATAGGAATCTTTCTGGACTTCAATCAGGTTCGGCATCTGCAAAACCTCTTTTTGCCGTGAATAACTCATACGCATGTTCTTGCCTGCGGCAATGGGACGTATCCTGTTCTTTTCCATCGACTATTCACCCCGTTCTTTAAGATATATTAAGGTAACAAGCATACCACACCACAATAGTGCACTATCCATTCTACTACAAATCAAAAAACGAGTCAATAAATATTTTTTTAATTTTGGGATTTTATGGGAAAAGTAACAGGCCGCATACAATGAGCCACTGTACACAGCCTGTCCCTGACCAGCCGCCGGGCCGCAAAGCGCGGCAGCGTCTGATTTACATACGTAAGATTTGTTCTGATTACTTTAATGTAACCTTAGCGCCTTCGCCTTCCAGCTTAGCCTTAATTTCTTCTGCTTCTTCCTTGGTTGCTGCTTCCTTTAATACCTTAGGAGCGGAATCAACAAGGTCTTTTGCTTCTTTCAGGCCAAGACCTGTAGCTTCACGAACGACTTTGATGACTTTAACCTTGTTAGGACCTACTTCTGTCAGCTCTACGTCGAACTCTGTCTTTTCTTCTACTGCTGCGCCTGCATCGGCTGCTGCTGCAACTACAACGCCTGCTGCTGCGGATACGCCGAATTCTTCTTCACAAGCTTTTACAAGATCATTTAATTCTAATACTGTTAACTCTTTGATAGCGTCGATCAATTCCTGTGTGGATAACTTTGCCATTTTCATTTCCTCCATTTTTATTAACGTTCAGGTTTCACTGTTTGTTTCAATTCTGTTTACTTAAGGACTCCTGCCCCTGCCAGCCTTATTCAGCAGCGGGTGCTTCGGGAGCAGCCTCAGGCGCTTCTTCCCCGGCAGTCTCTGCTTCCTTTGCCGCAATACATTCGCCTGCACCGCCTTTTTCTGCGAGCTGGTTCATTACACGGGCGAAATTGGTGATAGGAGACTGAATGCTTCCAAGCAGTTTGGAGATCAGCTCGTCTCTTGAAGGGATCTTAGCGATTTCTGCAATACCGTCTGCATCATAAGCTGCGCCTTCCACAATCCCGCCTTTGACTTCCAGCTTTGGCGCTCCTTTTGCAAATTTGCAAAGGACTCTTGCCGGTGCTGTTGCATCCGTTGTGGAAATTGCAATTGCGCTGGGGCCTTCCAGATAAGGCATAAGGCATTCGCAATCGGTTCCCTTGAATGCAAAATTCATCATTGTGTTCTTGTAAACCTTGTAAGTGATGTCCGCTTCACGAAGCTGTTTACGAAGTTCCGTATCCTGCTCTACGGTAAGCCCGCGGTAGTCAACCAGAACAACTGACTGTGCATCTTTGATATTAGCAGCAATCTCTTCAACAATAGGTTTTTTCAAATCAACTTTTGCCACTTTCTTTACCTCCTGTTAGATTTTGGCGCCGAAAGGAGTTTATACAACAGGCACCTGCCATACAGGCCGCCTTTATGCTAAAAAAACCTTCCAAAGACGGAAGGTCAGAATCTATCACTAATAAACTCTTCTCCTCGGTAGGCGCTGCGCTTACGTCCGTGTCCGCACCGTTACACAGTGCATCCACCGACACCTACTGTCTTCGGCATGGTCAGAATGACCTTTCTTAAAATACCACATAACCTGTCTTATGTCAATCATTATTTTATTGTAATGAGCCATCTTGTGGCGCGTAATGGCATTTGTCAATGAGATGCCCAGAGTGTGTTTTATGGTTTACTCACATATCCTTCCTGGTCAATCACCGCTTTGGGCGACAGACTTCTCATGTAACTTAGGATCCTCTCTTTGTCCTCCCCGTAAGCCAGGTCCACCCGGCAGCCGGACTGGATGCCCGGCACAAACTGGAAAGATTTCAGCCCGCTGTCATCCAGCGTTACCCGTACCATACCTGTATCCAGGGTCTTGGAATTAAACCAGAAGTTCCCAAGGCTGTATATCACCGGAGTATCGCCACAGTAGGTGATTCCCTGGAGGCAGTGGGAATGGTCGCCGATAATTAAATCCGCCCCGGCCTCGGCAATTTTCGGTGCCTGCTCTAGTTGGAGCCAGTCGGGTTCCGCCTGATTTTCCGTGCCCCAGTGGATATAAACAATGACAAAGTCGCTGTTTTCTTTCGCCTGCGCCACGGTCTTGCACAACCTGTCAGGATTCAGGCACCGGAACACTCCGGCGCTGTTTTCAGTTGCCCCTTTTGTGTCAGGATTTTCCAGACGTTCGATCTGGGTAGCCGCCACGATGGCAATTTTCATGTCGTTTATGATAAAGTAAAGGGGCGCAGAAGCTTCGTCCAGATTTCTCCCCGCCCCCACATTGGGTATCCCCGCCTCCTCCAGCGTGTCAAGAGTATCCAAAAGTCCAACCTCGCCAAAATCATAAATATGGTTGTTTGCCAGTATGGCAGCATCCGCCCCCATATCATGAAGATAATAAACAGTATCCGTGTCCGCGCGGAAGGTAAAGGTTTTCTCCTCTGTGGGGGTTCCCCTGTTGGTAAAAGGGAATTCATTGTTGACCACCATAATGTCCACTGCATGCATTTGGGCAAGCATTGCTTCCGAAATTCCGCTTTCTATGTTTCCGCCCCGCTTTTTCAGATTAGCCATGATCGCATAGGAATCATCCATCAAAATATCCCCTGCAAACCCGATTGTCACTTCGTCCTTACTGGCAGCTTCCCGGGCATAGATTTTATTCTCCTTCATATACTCCGGGTCTGCAAGAATATCACCATACCTTGCAGGCACTGTGGGCTGGGGAGCGGCCTCCTGCTTTTCCCACTGGGAATTATTCCCAGAGGAATCTTCGCCGGGAATACTCTCCCAAAGAAAAGTATCTTCCTGCTTTCCTTTTTCTGGCAGAGCCGCAGACCCAGATACCGCCTTTGCCCCCTTATCTTCCAAAGACTTTTTATCCGTCCAGAATTTAAGGAGCAGCATCCCCAGAATCCCTGCCGAAATCATAAGTACAAGAGTTGTTAAAAAGACCGGAAGCGCTCCCTTGGAACGTCTTGTGCTTCTTCTGCGATTTACTTTTGATGATTTTTTATTTACTTTTCTTTTCATATATACAGGATAACATATTCCGGCAGTTATGCCAAGTTTGTGCCAGAGCAAAAAGGCCGCACCGGAAATGTTCCACCCTTTCACATGTTTTGCAGACAGACTAATTGTAGCAGTATATGTCTGTACCACATCTTTATGTCAGCAAACGCTGCCACGCTTTGTGAGACAACATATTGCAATAAAGCCGCTCCCCTGGGGGAACGGCTTTTGTAATCCGGTTTGATTAAAACTTTGCAACGCTGACTTTTACGCCAGGTCCCATAGTTGAAGTAAGTGTAATGCTTCTTAAATACTGGCCTTTAAGAGCTGAAGGTTTTGCTTTGACAATCGCTTCCATCAGTGCATCAAAATTTTCCTGAAGCTTTGCTTCTTCAAAGGATGCTTTTCCGATAGGCACATGAATGATGTTGGATTTGTCAAGCCTGTATTCAATCTTACCTGCTTTGATGTCGTTGATTGCCTTTGTGACATCCATGGTAACAGTTCCTGCTTTGGGGTTGGGCATCAAACCTTTAGGACCCAAAACTTTACCGAGACGTCCTACGATCCCCATCATGTCGGGGGTAGCAACAACTACGTCAAAATCAAGCCATCCGTCATTCTGGATTTTCGGAATGAGCTCATCACCGCCAACGTAATCAGCACCGGCTGCTTCTGCTTCGTTCACTTTATCGCCTTTGGCAAATACTAACACTTTTACCGTCTTACCTGTACCGTTAGGAAGCACAACTGCGCCGCGGACCTGCTGCTCAGCGTGACGTCCGTCACAACCTGTTCTGATATGGACTTCGATCGTCTCGTCAAATTTTGCTACTGCTGTCTTTTTAGCCAACGCAATGGCTTCGGCAGGTTCGTAAGCGGTCATACGGTCAACCTGCTTTGCAGCTTCTACATATTTCTTTCCATGTTTCATTATTGATTCCTCCTATGGTTCAAACGACACTTTCCGCAAGACGCCTCTTTGCAGGGACTCTCTAAGGTTTCGTGTCTCCCACTTTCTATGATTTATTGGTTATTCCTCTACTGTGATGCCCATACTTCTTGCTGTACCAGCAATCATGCTCATAGCTGCTTCAAGGCTTGCTGCATTCAAATCAGGCATCTTCATTTCTGCAATTTCCTGTAATTTTGCTTTGGAAATCGTTGCCACCTTTGTCTTGTTAGGTGTTGCAGAACCAGACTTTAAATTGCAGGCTTTCTTGAGAAGTACTGCGGCAGGGGGAGTTTTCGTAACAAAACTGAAACTTCTGTCTGCGTATACTGTGATAACAACGGGAATGATCACATCACCTTTATCCGCTGTCCTTGCGTTGAACTGTTTCGTAAATTCAACAATGTTAACCCCATGCTGTCCAAGTGCAGGACCAACCGGGGGAGCTGGTGTAGCTTTACCAGCAGGGATCTGTAACTTAATATATCCTTCTACTTTCTTTGCCATTGTGGCACCTCCTATAATAATGCATCTTCCTTCTCCTGACGGGGACAGGAGCAAACAACCCCGCTGTATGCTGACGGGCATCCAGCTCACAGCGCAACCGCGCTGTAGTGGCAGAACCCGCGTCAGTTTCCAAGTGCCTGCAGGCAGTCACCTGGTTTGTTGCCTACGGGAATTAATTTCCGACCGCACGTATTCCTGTCAGGATACGGTTGCATCGTGGTATGGCGCAGAATCCCTTCTGCTCCCACAGCCCGCGCCAAAGCGCAGACTAATTGTAAAGTTTCTATAATATAGATACGGAACAGGCTCCGCCGGAACCTGTCCATATAAATATTAACTAAGACATTTTTCTTACTTCTGCAAAACTGATTTCAACAGGTGTCTCTCTGCCGAACAATTCCACATTGATGGTAGCTGTCTGCTTGCCAAAGTCCATTCTCTGCACAACGCCGATGGTGTCCTTCCATACGCCTGCCACGACAGCAATCGTATCGCCTTCGGCAAAATCCACGGAAATATTTTCCGTCTTTATTCCCAGCGGCTTCATCTCCGCCTCTGTCAAAGGAACCGGTTTGCTTCCGGGGCCGACAAATCCTGTCACCCCTCTGGTATTACGGACAACATACCATGTGTCATCGTTCATGACCATGTTGATCAGAACATAGCCCGGGAACATCTTTTTCTGGACAGTCTTCTTGGCACCGTTCTTAAGTTCCACCACATCCTGCATGGGCACACGGACCTCCAGAATTTCTTCTTCCAGATGTCTGTTCTCGATTGTTTTCTCTATATTGGCTTTTACCTTATTTTCATATCCGGAATAAGTATGCACTACATACCAGTTCGCCTCTGCCATACAATCACCCTCACTCTACAGACTTGTCAGGAAGTCCACACCGTACTGCATCAGGAAATCCAGCACCGCGATAACCGCTCCCAGCACAACAGAAATACAAACAACTGCAACAGACTGCTTTAAAAGCGAATCCTTGTCCGGCCATGAAATCTTCTTAAATTCGGCCTTAACGCCCTTGAAAAAGCTGGGTTTGGCTGCTTTTTCCTTTTTAGCGGAATCTGCCATCTCTAACTCCTTTCAGACATGTGCGAAATTATTTGGTTTCTTTGTGCAATGTATGAGTTCTGCAGAATCTACAATACTTTTTAATTTCCATCCTGTCGGGATGAGTCTTCTTGTCTTTGGTGGTATTGTAGTTACGCTGCTTGCATTCTGTGCATGCCAATGTGATTCTCGTACGCATGATTCTTCCTCCAATCTTCTACCGGATTTTAAGCATAAAAAAAAGACCTAAATCTTGTTTGTTAACTATACCATATCCTTTCTTTTGTGTCAACTTAAATTTCGACGCAGCACTGCAATCATTTCAATACTTATTCTACATTTTTTGTTACAAACGCTCTTGTATTTACCATTTGTCCGTGATAAAATTATGATAAAAGTAGCTCATTATGCCCTAATACAGTAAACCATCCTGATTTTCAGACATATAATTTTATCAGGAAGAGGTTCCGTCAAACGGTATTGACGGTATGTAGCATTCACGGAAGAAAGGAGGGGCAGACTATGGCTTATGGAATGAAGTTAAACGCCGTCTACAATCATTATCTGACTACTTATGCGCCCAAAAGCTGCACGCGGTATGACACGCACAAAAAGAGTGAACTGCGCAATATTTATAATTCTATTGTTAAACTAAACAAGGAATCTCCCCTATACATTTTAGACCCCAGCAAGGAGTCCCGTGCTTATGCGGTAGGGCTGAAAGAAAATGCAAGGGCGCTGCGCAATACGATTGCGTCTCTGGGTGGTTTGGACGACGAAAAAATGCTTGGCAAAAAGGCAGCATATTCCAGCAATGAGAGCATTGCATCCGCTGTCTATATCGGGGACCGCAATGAAGATGTTGCAGCACCTTCTTATGATAATGCATCTTACGACATAGAAGTTACTTCTCTGGCTTCCAACCAGATCAACCTTGGGACTTTCCTTCCCTCTGATGAAAGGATCGACCTTCCGCCCGACGCTTATTCCTTTGACATCACGATCAACGACTTAAGCTATGAATTCCAATATAATGTCCGGGAGGGTGAGACGAACCGCGACCTGCAGGAGCGGCTGGCCCGTCTTGTGACAAATGCAGATGTGGGAATTTTTGCCGATATCGTAGAGGATGGAAAGGGAAATTCTTCTCTCCGCCTTACCTCCACCAGCAGCGGCCTTAAGGGAAACAGGGATTACATATTCCAGGTTACAGATGATAAGGCCAGCAAACGGGCCGGAACGGTAGATTATCTGGGCATCTCCTACACTGCAAGGACGCCCTCCAATGCAGAATTTCTCTTAAACGGAGAGCCTCACAGTGCGCCTGCTAACCGTTTTACCATCGGAAAAATGTTCGATGTCACATTAAACGGCATAAGCAGTGCTGAGGGAGAAACTGCGGAGATTGGCCTGAAAACAGATCTGGATTCCCTTACGGAAAATGTGGGCAATCTGGTAAGCGGCTATAATTCCTTTGTCAGGGCGGCTGCCGAATACCTTGACTCCCACCCCAGAAGCGGACGGCTCCTGAAAGAGATGGATCATATTTCCCGTTATTACCAGCAGGATTTGGAAGGGTTGGGATTCGGTTTTGAAAATGATGGACGGCTGGTGCTGGATGACAATGCCTTTAAACGTTCCATAATCGGAGATGAGAACCGCTTGCAGGTTTCCACCATAAAGGATTTTACCAACTCCATTCTCCGCAAAACCAATCAGGTTTCCTTAAATCCCATGGAATATGTGGATAAAACCATGGTTGCGTATAAAAACCCGGCCGGCCGGAATTATGCCACGCCTTATGTTACCAGCAATTACAGCGGTATGCTGTTTAACGGTTACTGTTAAAAATCTTTTAGGATCAACAAACAATGCTGCGTTCAAAAAAAGCGGTTCATTTATTTCAAAATGAACCGCTTTATATATATCATTTTCCCAGTTCTTCCTGTACCATGGCAAGAGCCGCCTCAATGACCTTGTCCATATCATAATAGCGGTACTGCCCCAGCCTTCCTCCAAATAATACTCCCTTTTCCTTCTTTGCCAGTTCCTGGTATCTGGCAAAAAGTCCGTTGTTCCGCTCATCATTTACCGGGTAATAAGGCTCATCCCCCGGCTTCCATGCAGCCGGATATTCTCTTGTGATGACAGTCCCTTCTCCCTGTCCAAACTCAAAATGTTTATGTTCTATGATCCGCGTATACGGAATCTCACGTTCCGTATAGTTAATAACTGCATTTCCCTGATAGTTCTCCTGCTCCGGCATGTCCTCCTTCTCAAAGCGGAGGGAACGGTACTCCAGATTGCCCAGACAGTAATCAAAATATTCATCTATCATACCTGTGTAGAGAACCTTGTCATATGAAATATGATCTTCCTTTTGTGATGCCGCTTCCTTTTGCTGTCTGTCAAACTCACGGTAATCCGTATTTAGTCTGACCTCTATGCCTTCCAGCATCTTTTCGACAACTGCCGTATATCCACCGACGGGAATCCCCTGATACCTGTCAGTGAAATAATTATTGTCATAAGTAAAGCGAAGGGGGACTCTTTTGATGATAAAGGCAGGAAGCTCCCGGCAGTCTCTTCCCCACTGCTTTTCTGTGTAGCCTTTAATCAGCTTCTCATATACATCCCGTCCGGCCAGCGATAATGCCTGTTCTTCCAGATTCTGTGGAACATCAATGGACAAATCGTTGATCTGTTCCTTTATTCTGGCCTTCGCCTCGTCCGGTGTTTTGACTCCCCAGAGTTTACTGAATGTATTCATGTTAAAAGGAAGATTATAAATCTCTCCTTTGTAGATAGCCATCGGTGAATTTACAAAGTGGTTAAAGTCTGCAAACTCATTTATATACTCCCATACCTTACGGTTAGATGTGTGGAAAATATGCGCTCCATATTCATGGACATGGATGCCTCTCTTTAAGCTTGTATAAATATTCCCCGCAACATGCTCCCGTTTATCAATCACCAGACAGCTTCTGCCGCGCTTATTCATTTCCCGTGAAAAAACCGCGCCAAAAAGCCCAGCCCCTACAACCAGATAATCAAAATGTTTATTCATAAAGCCTATGACTCCCTGTATTTCTCAAGCTGCACATAATCTTCCATCATTTCAAGAATTCTCTTACGTCCCTTTTTGTTTAACTGAATATAATACTGCATAACTCTGTTTTCCAGAATCTTCTCTCCCAGTACTTCTCCCTTTTCCAGTGATGAAAAATCCACCGGGTTCAAACTCAGCCTGTCACACATACGGATAACTGTACCATATGCCATACCTTCAATCCCTCTGTCCAGCGCTGTCACCAGTGTACTGTAGGGAATTTCCATATCAATAGCAAACTGTCTTACGCTCTTGTATTGTTTCAGTATCTCTTGTTTTAAAATTTCTGCTTTTGTCATTGCAAAGACCTCCTATTATTGATAGCTCCAAATGTAACTACATTCTTTTATAACGATAGTATAGCACACCCGTATATGCAAGTCACCAAAAAAAATATAAACTTTCTCCTAATTTATAGTTATTGTTTACATCCCTCGGTAAAACAGGCGAAGTTTTCCCGCCGCATACCAGGACATGTTTGAAAATCCATTTCCACAATCTGCACACCCCGCCTTACGTAATATTTGCGTCAAATTCGGTCAACGCAGCCCGCTCCGCCTTACGGCTTATTGGTATGAAAAGAGCAGGACATATGCCCTGCCCTTCACCAGCTCATGTAAGAGGTCATATTCCGCCGTCATCCGCATCCGGCTGTTACATGTCAAACCGCTCAACGTCATCAAATTCGGGAGCATTAAAAAACTCCTTTAAGGTAATGCCGAAACCTTCACACAATTTTCCAATAGTAAGTACTCCCGGATTCACTGTAGACTTGTCTACAATATGCATCAGCGTGGTCATTGGCACCGCTGATGCGTAAGACAATGCATAGTATGTCATTCTCTTTTCCTTACATAAATTGTTGATTCTTTCCACTAACACGTCTTGTGCTTTCATCTTTCGTCCTCCCATATATGGTATTATTATACCTTATTATACACAAGGATTGTCTCCGTATATGGCAGTACTTATTAAAAATTATAAAAAAAATGACAAAAACTCTTATGTGGCCGATTTTCAGTTTAAATAAATACCTTGATACGATTTTTATAAATAAAATTGTATCACGAAGACTTCAAAAATTCAATCCCTTTATTACTTATGCCATTAACTTATTGGCCTTGTTTATCTTGACAGTTTATGGTTCTCCACTGATAATATTATACAGAGTAGTCTGCCATACCCGGCGAACCAGCTTATTGTTAATAAAAGTCTAAGGAGAAATCATATGCTGCCTGTTTCCGTCTGCATCATTACCAAAAATGAAGAACAATATATCGGCACCTGCCTGGAAAAACTAAGCCGGTATGACTGGGAAATCATCGTAACCGATACCGGTTCCACTGACCGGACTGTTGAAATTGCGAAAAGATATACTCCCAATGTTTTTCACTTTCCATGGATAAATGACTTTAGCGCTGCCAGGAACTACTGTATTTCCAAGGCAAGCCGCTGCTGGATACTGAATGTGGATTGTGACGAATATCTAACCTGCTCCGAAACACCGCAGGAAATGAAAAGACGCCTCTCGCCCTGTTTCCAACTGCCGCAGCAGGCGGGAATGATCGAAATCATAAATCCCCATGCTTCGTCTATCAATGACACTGTAAGCGTGGAACATATTGCCCGTTTTTTTCATAAAGATTATTATACCTATCAGGGAACCGTTCATGAACAGCCCGCTCCCATAGCAGGCGGACCTGTATCCTACTTTTTCCTCCCTCTCTCCTTCTATCATGCAGGCTATTCGAACGAGGCGGTATTAAAGAAAAAGGCAGCCAGAAATATCCAGCTCCTTGAACAGGCAATTCTTAACAATGATAAAGACCCTTATTTGTATTACCAGCTTGGACAAAGCCATTTCGTCACAGGAGATGCCCGGAAAGCCTGCGATGCCTTTGAGCAGGGGCTGTCCTTTGAGGTAGACCCCCATCTGCAGTATGTCAGAACGATGGTGGAATCTTATGGTTACAGCCTGCTGCAATTGAAAAAGTACGAACAGGCGTTACAATTTGAGGGTATTTATGAGACTTTCTGCTCCCACGCGGACTTTGTTTTTCTTATGGGGCTGATTTACATGAACAACGCTATGTTTGATGAAGCCATTGCCCAGTTTCTGCATGCCACAGATATCCCTGATCACTCTGTGGACGGGGTAAACAGCTATCTGGCATATTACAATGCAGGCGTTATTTATGAATGTGCCGGGATGGCAGAAGAAGCACTGGGGTTTTACGAAAAATGCGGGGAATATCAGCCGGCATTAGAAGGGATGGCGCGGCTGCGAAAAGGAAATGTTACTTAATTACTTAGGCATACTCCCTCTACAATTATATCTGGCTCATACCAGATTTGTCCCCCATCTTTATATAATGCTGTTCTCAAACTCTTGTCATAAGTTACAAGAATCAGGTTTTTATCACTATAGTATTTTGCTGTTCCTGCAATAACTGCATCTAATGATGCAAATTTATATGTAAATGCATAATTAATAAACCTCCGTGCCTCCTGTAAAACACCTTCCGTAACTTTTAAGACCTGTACTTTTAGCAATTTGCTTTCTCCATCCAGTATATTATTTACAAGCTTCCGCATATCCCGGATCTGGGCTTTCTTCCACTTCTTTCTGCCCGGATTATAGTACTTGTTCATGCACTTTGTTCCGCTTTCGTCCTTTATCCTGGCGCAAATCTGCCACTGCTCCTGTTCTCCCCGTGCATACTTTCCAATTACAGAAAAAATTTCCACTCTGGTAATTTCTGAAATATATAATTCACCCTCTGCCAATTTATCTAAGTCACTTTTCTTATTTATATTCTCTTTCCCTGCCAAGCCACAGAGCAATTCAAAAAATATATTTGTATCTATCAGATAATTCGCCATAATTCCCCCTATACCATTGGCCAATCGTCAATTCCATCAATCAGTTTTTTTACCATTTCATCATTCAGCGGATTTAACTTATTTTGTATCATATTGAGCAGTTCCTGCAATTCAGCATCAGGCCCTTTATTTATATATCCATCTATTCCCACGTTAGTTAACGATTTTATTTCTGTAAACTCACCATAATTCGTATAAACAATCACATATACGTATGGATCCTTTTCGCGTATTTTCTTCAGCACTTCCTCGCCTGTCATTTTAGGCATTTTTAAATCCAATAAAACCAAATCATATTCTTTTTCTCTAAATAACTCCAAACCAGCCTCGCCGTCACGGGCAATATCTGCAGAATATCCACATAGTTCCAACGCCTCCTTCACTGGCATGGCCGTATTTATCTCATCTTCAATAATTAAAATTTTATGCATTATCATTCCCTCCTGCAGGAATTTGTATCAAAAACTCTGCACCATCTTTATATGCCTGATTAACCCTTATTTTTCCCTTATACATCTTTAAAATATTCCATACAATGTACAGTCCGAGACCTTCTCCTCCATCTGATCTTTCTTTATCTTTTGTAGAAAAAAAAGGTGTAAAAATCTTATTTAAGTTATCTTCTGGAACCCCTTTCCCATTATCCCTAAAATGAAGAACTAAATTGCCTTCATGTTCCTTACAGATTACATTTATTGACCTTTTTCCCTCTTTCTCCTTAAGTTCATCAACCGCATTGCTAATTAGGTTGTATATAACCTGTTCAAACTGAACACTGTCTCCATATAAGATAAAGCTTTCAATTCCTTCTACCTTATATTTAATTCCGGCACTTTCCAGCCATGCACGCATATCTGAAAAAGCATTTTTAATATGCTCAATGCAATTAAACTGTGTGTTCACACTTTTGCTTGACACAATAGGTGCAAATCGTGTCAACAGACGCTTTACACGTATCGTTTGTCCAAGAATGTTATTTAAAAGCTCAGACAAGTTCTCTCTCGTATCCAGACCACATTCCATCTTCATCTGGTATAATTGAATTCCATAACGAATATTAGTAATTGGCTGGCCAAGTTCGTGGGAGAATCCTTTCAGCATCTCTTTGATAGCTATTAGCTGACGGTTGTGCTCCTGCTCTGAAACCATGTCTTTAATTGTATCCCAAAAAAAATCATCTGTCTCCCGTTCCTCTTCAAGCCCCTTAACTTTTTTGTCCGCCCCCAGCCTGCCTGCACGCTGCTCCAATCTGCTGATATGGCCCCGCATTGCTACGGCTTCGTCAATCATTCCAATCTTCACATAAAAATTCTGTAAAGTCCTGCTTATGGGAAGACTACTTTCAGCATTTGCCTTTATATTTTTTAAAGTACGCATAAGCTTGGTTTCATCACCTTTTTCAAGGTAGTAATAAACCAGTTCATACTGTATATTAAATCCAGTTCTCTTTTCTATATCTGGATGCTCTGCAACATAAATATCTGCTTTAGAATAATCGTTTACTTTTCTACATAAGCGAAACAATGTCCTTACAGCGACTTCATCTTTGTCATACCTCAAAACATGCTCTATCATCTTAATCGCCAGTGCATATAATTCATATTTTTCCATAACAGACACCAGATACTTGTCCTTCTGCACGGATTCCCTGGAATGGACCGCATGCTTCTCTTGCCAGAGCAGCATACAATAAACATCCCAAGTTTTTTTATCCTTATCCTTTTGTCTTATCCATTGGGATATCCTGCTATGCTCTATTAGAAAATCTTTTCCGGTTTCATCCGGAAATACATTGTATAACAAAAAAAGAATTTCCCTTTTTACACTTGCACTGAATTCATCATTATTAAATCTGTTTACAATTTCATCATATATTTTCCGTACTTCGTCCTTATCAGCATGTTCTGAAAATTTCTTCCAAAAATCTGCAAATGCCTTAAAGTGGTGCACTTTGTCTTTTATTTGTGTCAAAAACTGAACGTATATTTTTGCAGCGTCCGTAAATTTACCTTGTAAAAATAAATACTCACCAAACATCATATACGAAGAAACAGACAAATTTTTAAATACATCTATCATCTCTATTGTCTGATCAGATACTTCGCTTTTAATACTCTGACGCTTATTTTCCATAATGCGTCCCTCCAGAAACAGTTTGTGCATAATCCAAAGCCGATACGCCTCATCCACCATTGAAAGTGTATCAGTTCAATTCATTTTTCTTTTCGGCAAAAGCTTCCACCGTACACTGAAGCCCTTCCTCCATGTGTACCTGCGGCTTCCATCCAAGACTGCATAGTCTGGAAGCATCCAGCATAGCCTTGGTTGCCGTTGAATATCCACGGCTCTCATTATCATCCGGGAGTTGGAAAACCACCTGTGTGCCTGCAATATCCGCCAGATACCCGGCCAGATCTTTCAACGCAATATCTGATTTTTCGTCCGCCACATTATAAGCTTGGCCGGGATTTCCCAGAAGGATTGTATACAAAATACCGGACACCGCATCCGTCACAAAGGTATAGGAATACATCTGGCCTCCCTCACTCTTGAGGACAATATCCTCCCCTGCTGCCGCTTTTTTAATAAACTGTGAAATTGCTTTCGTGTCAGAAGGAAGCATGGTCGGGCCGTATACCCGGGAAAGCCTGGGTATCGTAAACGAAAGCCCATATGTCTGATGATAGGCATTGCATAAAGTTTCCCCCAGACGTTTGCTCTCAGGGTAGCCTGCCCGGAGCGTATTGCAGTCAATGTACCCTAAGTACTGCTCCTCAAACTTCTCTGTATCCCCACGGTTCTCCCCGTATATTTCCACAGAGGAAATAAAGCAGAAGTGCTGTGCACCATGACTGACCGCATAATCCAGAAGCTTTCCGGTACCGGTCACATTTGATGCAATGGTCCCTATGGAATCCCCGGCATACTGGACAGGATGGGTATTGCTGGCTGCATGGATAATATAATCAGCCTTTCCGCATTCCGGTATCTCCCTGTTGACATCGCAGGAAATATGCCGGAAATTCTCATTCTCCCAGCAGGACGAAAACCGCTCCCCTGCCCGCTCTTTACTTCTACTTAATGCAATTATTTTAACAGGCGTTTGCGCCATTGTATTTAAAAGCATAAAAAAGTCGATCAGGCATTTTCCTATCATGCCAGTAGCACCGGAGATCATAACCGTCCTGCCAAAGAAATTTCCCCAGGGCAGATTCAGTCTGCTTATTTTCTCTAACTCACATTGATATAAATTCATAGTTCCTTCTTTCCTTTTGTCTACACCTATCCGATTTCAAGCCACATTACTATTGACCGTTCTACTTTCCTTTCAGATATCCCTGACCCGATCCGCGAGCCAGCTTATTGTGAATAAAGCAACAGCCATTGTTGTATCGTTTGCGGCAGGAGATATGATTGCGCTATAGAATGTATGCTTTAGAAAAAATATATCACGCAGTTTTTCATTTGTCATGCAAAATATTTTCGCCTAAAAGCTCTAAAGAAAAACTGCACAATACCATATATGGCCGCCAGCAAATCACTTTGTAAAGGTATCTACAATATCTGGTATTTAGCCAATATTTTATCACCAGACGATCCGCAAATTTTTTATCTCCAGTCCTCCCCTACACAAGCATCCGTCTCCCCGTATGTGCAATATGAAAATCATTTTGGTGGTACAAAAAATAAAGGGCTGTCAGATTTTCCCCAAGGTACCCTATATAACGGTCCGTCCGCTCCCATCCCTTTGGCTCGCTAAGTTCTTCCGTCCGCGCAAGAATTGGATACATCCAGTTACAGAAATCCTGAAATATCTGTTTTTTTGCAACCAGCATATTGTAATTATAAAAATACTGTCCGGTAAAAATCTGCGGGAGCGCCCTTGCGTAAGGCGGCGCGCACTCTGCCAGCGCCTGTACCATAGCCTCCCAGTCCTGTTCCTTTAAATAACGCTTGTGATGCTCGTTTATGCTGGGATAATGTATGGTAGGAAAAGGAAGGATGACATCAATGTCATTTTCTTTGATACGGTATAAGTCCTCCTCCTGTACATCCAGAATGCGCCTGTAGTGAAACAGTCCGAGATAATCCCCATCTGCATGTTTTCCTACCCAGTACAGAGCGGATAATTCACTGTAATTTCCATTTTTTTCTGAAATATTGTCCCCATGGTTATCGCAAAGCCGGGCGATGCGGATATCTGTCAGCGCTGCCCCGGCCTGAATTGGATAGATCCAATCGGGTGTCTGATAATTCCCTTTTAAAGGCTGGTCCCGGTAAAATTTGGACATAAATATAGAAAGCCCGGCCCGGCTGCTTCCGGCCGGATAAGCATGTAAAATCCGGTATCCTTTTTTTTCATAGTACCGCTCCATCAGCGCGGCTTCTTTTTGCGAATCCATGCACAGGTGATCTTTGATGCCCTTTGCCTCTAAATCCCTGATAATAGCCGGATGGTGATTCTCCGGCGTTGCAATCAGCACTTTGATATGGGTTTCCCGGTATCTATCCAGTGTTAAGACAGGAATTCCGTCAATGGCATAAGGATTGCCTGCCTGCTCTTTAACCAGAAAGCACTGGATACGGCATTCACTGTATAATTCTTTTATCGCATAATAAACACTTACGGCCACCATCTGGGCGCCGTAAATCGTTATGAGGGTCTGCATACTACTCTCCCTTCCTGCCATTTGATACTTTCATTGCAAGCCGCCATCCAAATGGCTGCCAAAACCCGCGCATCCCGGGTCTTTGACTCTCTCAAGCACCTTCCGGCAATGGGTTTTGTCATAGGGATTGATTTTGTGGTTGGCAAGGGTCTTTTCTGTGTAATCGTCCCTGAGCCCAACCACCCCTTCCGGCATGAACACTTCCCTCGGAAAGCACACCATGTCTCCTATTTTCTGATACTCATTCCGAACCAGATACTCTCTCTCTATCATATATTTTGTCTCATAATAGGTATTAAAGGACAAATTAAAACTGCCGTCCCTATTGACAAAGGGCATATCCCTGTAAATATCCAGCAGTTCTCCTATGATCTGGCTGCCTTTGACAGCACCCAGCCCGGAACCAGAATTCACCTGCCCCCCCATCGTCAATCCCTATAAAGGCTTCATTATATAGCAGATCGTCAATAGGCCGCAAAAGTTCCACATCCGTGTCAAAATAAATACCGCCATACTGGAACAAGACATCTTTTCTCGCCAAATCCGTAGCATACATATACTGTTTATTTTCCACAGCTTCCTTTGCATATCGATATTTTGTAAAATCATAGTTTGACTCATCCCACTGAATCACTTCATATCCGGGACAATATTTCTTCCATGATTCTATATTCTCTGCATACTCCTTAGGCAGCTTCTGCCCGCCAATCCAAAAATAATGGATAATCTTTGGTATCCGGGGTGTCTCCAGACTTCTAAGTTCAAAAGGCGCCGGCGTTTTCCTGTTGAGAATGACAGAAAAAATATATGCCCTCACACCGTCAAGTTCGGGGATACTGTCCAGTCCGCCTATAATGGATAAGGAATAATACAGGCTGAATAACAGGGCAAACTCATGCATCCTGGAGGCGTAATCCCGGCAGAAATGCTTAAGTGAAATAACTTTTACTTTAATGTCGTTAATGGTACAGAAAGTCCCGTCCAGGGCTTCATTTTGGTCTACAATAAAGACAAGAGAACCGCTTAGTCCCCTTTTATAATAGGAGGCCAGAATCAGTTTTGCTGATGCCCCCGCACCATATAAGACAATTTTTTTCTCTTTGCTGAATAAATCTGCTGGATCTTTTACGTTGTTGCATAAATTTAACATTTACTTATCCTTATTCCGGCATTTCCTGCCATCCTGTCTTTATTTTTCCCGCAAAATGCGTATCTATCATCTTTTTGAACAGATAAAGCATCCTATGGCAGGACGCTCAGACTGCATATAAAACCGTCTCTGCTTCCCGCAATGAATAATGCCGCAAATAAAACTGATATTCGGGATTCATTTCCAGCAAAAGCGCTGGCAGCTCCCAGATATCCTCCTTCTTGTGGTAAATGCTTATTGCAAGTTTAGGCTTTTGATTTCTGATAATATTCTGCGCGCCCACAAGCGCCTCTTTTTCTGCGCCTTCAATATCCATCTTAATAAAGGTTATTCTTCGATCCCCTGCAATTTCATCCAACATTCCCGTTGTGATCCTGGTTTCCCCCTCTTCGGCGATCTGGGAATCCGAGTTCCCTGTTGCATGAAAGGACAGCACCCCTTTACTGCTCCACAGCCCCATGTTTTCCAAGGTAAGATTTTCAACATCTTTTAATACAGCGCGGCACTTTTCAAGGCACACAGCGTCCGGTTCAAAGGAGATGATTTCCCTGTACTTTCCTCCCGACCATTTAATGAAATTCCGAACCGTCAGCCCGTCGAAGCATCCCGCGTCCACAAAAACTTCATCCTCTGCGTGAGGCAGAAACGGCAGGTCAAAATACTGGCTGTCAAACAGATCCACCATCAGCTTTCCTGCATTGATAATTTTATCTTCCCCGATTCCATAGGAAAGCAGCTGGCGATGAATTTCCTCATGGTAAAATGCCGTTGCAATAAAAACCGGCTGGCCCGAATAAATTTTCAGAAATTCCTGTGGATCGTATACCGGCATCCCGTTCTTTTGGGATTCTCTGGGGGAACTATCCACATACCCCTGCCACTTGATATCCGGGAAACTTTTAATCAGATGATCGCCCCAAAATCCGGTGCCCCACAGGAACACATGCCCGTCTTGTGAAAAACTGATTTTATGCCTGATTTCTGCGGCCTGGTCTGTGCCGGATACAATTTTACAGATTTCAGAATAGTCTCCGGTCAGACTGAATAATAATCTGGATTTGAATATTTCTTTTGACTTTTGGTCTATAAATTTGGAGTATATTTTTTGTAGCATTTCTATTCCCTGCCTTTTCCTGTGTCAACTCATAACCTTTGCCTGTCCCCATTCCTTATGCCAAACACAGCAAAAGTCAGCGCAGAAAATCTTCTAATACATAGTTGTCATTATCTATAAATTCTTTAGCCAGCCACACAGCCTTTCCTTCTTTTAATCCGATTTCAGACAAAGACTGCCGGATTGCCTGTGAAACTTTTTTACTGCTCACGGCAATCAACAGGACATCATACTCCTCCTGCCTCTCCACAGCCTCCCCGGGGGAAACTACTGGTAAGCCGAGCTGCTGGTATAAAGCATATTCTTTGTCTGCCCATACAACTGCCCCCTGCCCGTTCAGCTCCTGCAGATAACCATAAATCTGCTTCCCCATTCTTCCTGCGCAGTACAATGCAATTCTGTCCTTTACATTCACTCCGCCAAATGGCAGTAATTTTTTATTTTCAGAACCGTTATCAAAAAAACGTATCTGTCTTAGCAAAAGCATTGATTTCGTATACTGGTTTAACTGCCCAAGCATCAGGCTGGAATACTTTTCATTTTTTCCAAATATTGTGTTTAAATACAAGATAAGGGCTTTATCCTGTTCTTCCTTCCCATAATTCTGTATACCTGTCATGGAATCGCATCTCTGCATATAGTGATATCCGGCGTAGTCTGCAATATAAACGCTTTCAGCTTCTAATATGTAAGGATAGGTAACAGCTATGTCCTCTCCACAGAATAGGTCTTCATTCACCTGCATCTGATGCTTTTCAAGTAAACACCTCTTAAACAATTTGGACCAGAGAAAAGGCGGTATCCTGCATTCATTAAAATCCTTGTCACAGAGCATGATTGGAATCAAATCTCCCGCATCATACCTGCCATAGCCAAGTTTACTTTTCACCCTTGTAGATGCTGTGCCGGCATCAATAAAGTGTTCTGTCTCTACTACATCTGCCTGATATCGTATTGCATAATCCAGCATCTGTTCATATAAACCGGGCTCTATCCAGTCATCCCCGTCTACATAACCGACATATTCCCCCGTTGCGGCAGCGATCCCGGCTTTTCTGGCACTTACAAGCCCTCCGTTTTTTTTATGTATTACATGTACTCTGCCATCCTGACTGCAAAAAAGATCACATATTTTAGGTGAGCTGTCTGTCGAACCGTCATCCACAAGAATAATTTCCAATTCTTTTATTGTCTGGTTTAAAATGCTTTTAATGCACTTTTCCAAATACTGCTCCACATTAAATACCGGAACGATAATACTGATCAGCGTTTTCATACGTTATCCCATTGTAAAAGAATCACAAAGCCTGCAATTCCCCCACTCTTTTCTTCCTTCATATAAAGATTTCCTGACCATGGTAAACTTCGGTCCATACCATACATCCAGAAGGGACTCCTTGTTTAAGTCCCCCAGTGTATACTTTCCAACAGCATCATTACAGCATAATGACACTTTTCCGTCCGGGCGTACAATCATCTGCTTAAACGGAAGTATACATCTGTCTTCCCCATAGTCTAACAATACTTTTCTATTAGGCGCCGTACCACCTCTGGATGTCAGTATTTCCTGCGGCTTTCTCAATACAATGGTTACTTTCTTTTTTAGTTCAGGATGTTCTTCGCAGTAACTGCTGATTTCCACGCATGGTTTTATCAGCTTTAAGTCCTGCTGGTAATTATCAATAATCAATTCATCCAGTATCTGTGTCAGCGCAATAAATTTATCCAGTGTCAGTAACGTCCCATTTGTAAAAAGATGCATTCTTGCTTTAGGCAGTTTTTCCCGGGCATACCTGTTGAAATCAATCAGCCGTTCATCTAAAAGCGGTTCATTGTTAGAAAACGTTGTAAACCTGCCGCTGTAATCCATTTCTGCTAACTGACAGACAATTTTTTCAAATAGCTCTTTTGTCATTACGACCTTTTCCCTGGGATCATCCTTTCTGTTCACCGGACAAAAAGAACAATTTCCATTGCATCTGTTGATGGTTTCCAGCTCTATATGACTGAACAAACGTGGGGCGCGAAACAGTCTTTCCACTTCGTCATAGACAGCCTTCCTGCTATAGGCAAGCTTTTCCTGTGCTGCCCATTCTTCCTCTGTAGCCGCCTCACCAGATTCTTCATAGGGATTTACTATCAGCTTGTCTGTTTCGTAGTACCCATGCAGCATATTGTCTTCAAATATTGTGTAGTCGCTAATCCCCACGTCCTGAAGCTGTTTCTCAATACTGGCAGAGTAGCTGGTGGCAATGATGATCTGGTATCTGTCTTTGTGAGGCAGAATGTCTTTTATGCCTTTAATCACTTTTCCCTGGACAAAGGTCCCCTGCTTTGCTTCACTGTTGTCTATAAAAAACGCTACCTTATCTTCCCCATATTGTTTTAAAGCTTTAATGCCGTATAATCCGGCGCCAAATATGACAATTTCTTTGCTGACACTTTCCATTTTCTTCACCTCTAAGTAATAATTGCAATCCGTAAAATCCTATTCTCCCGCAGCATATTTACGATTTGCACCAAATGCAGGTTATTGGCCACAACTACCATACAATTATCGCGGCTTCCATATTCTCTTAATAACTGTTCAAAACCGAATATGACTTTCCCCCCGATATAACGTCCATGCTTCTTTATATCTGCATCACAAATTCCAATTATTTCTGTTTCATACTGCATCAAATCATTTACCGCCATATGTCCGAAGTTCCCGGCCCCATATACAATAACTGTTCTTCCGCCGAAATATTGTCTCCTGTCTGCAATCCTGACATAATACTGCTTAATAATATCCATTCTTTCCGACACAAAATCATTTACTTTAATTTTTCTTGCATCATTCTCTGGAAATTCCATAAATCTGCTTGAAATGAAAATATCAACTACATTTTTCTGTATATGCCTTTTTTCCTCACCGTCAAAAAAATAATCCATTGCATCATACAGACCTGCGGCTATGCGGTACGTTCTATCTATGGTCTGATTGGTTTCATCGTCAAGAAAATTTATAATAAATTTTTCAGGTGTATAAAGATACTTTGCGCCCTCCGCCAGAGTCTGCATATTCATATATACTTGAATGAAAATACTGGACATCTTATCCGCAAACATACCGCCATGTTCCACCCATCGCTTCCTCTTAAATACAACATTGGAAAGAAAGCCGAAAACAGCGGAATTATCCTGTACACTCATCACCAGTTTGTGCCACTGCTCCTTATCAGACGTATCAAATAAAATATCTCCCTCCACTGTTCCAAGGGGATATACTGTTTTTACATAATTATTATCATAGTCAAAGGAATCGAACGGTGTAACGATAATATCCACATCTTTATAGTTTTCTCGATCAATTGTGGCAAGAATTCTGCTTAGGGCGCCATCTTCCGGCACATCATCATTTCCTACGATCCACGCATACTGCCCCTGCGCAATCAAAACACTATGCAGAAAATTATAGTCCATCCCCATATTCTGTTTATTACGCTCATACCTGATATTTATTGTGTCAAACGCTTCCCTTATCTTTTTGACAATTACTACCGGGTCTGCTTCGGAGCAGTCATCGCTGACACATATTTCTATTTCCTCATGCAGTCCGTTAACTGTAATCTGACCCGCCAGGTTCCGCAGCAGGCTGTCAAGACGATCCATCCGGTCATAATTTGGAATGCATACTGAAAGCTTATACTTTTCATCCATTTGTCTGGCCATATACCCCTTCATGTCATCAATCTTTTATCGCTGTCAAAACACCCTTCCGCAATTCCGGTTTCAGAAATTCCAGCCCGTCAACAAACAAATATCCTTTTGAAAATGCCGTTTTGTAGCCTTTTTCTTTAAAATATTTCTCAAATTTTCCAGCATCTTCCGATTTATGATATGTACATGTAATCACTTTCATATTCTTTGCCGACGCAAAAGTTTCTTCCCCTCCTGCAATGGCATCTTCCTCTGCACCTTCTATGTCAAGTTTAACAAGTGTCACTTCATTTTCTTTATTGATCTGGTCAATAGATACCATTTCCCCGTTGTTTTGGCGGCCAAGCCATTTGGGGATAATTACAACTTTATCGCCAAAGGGTTCAAAAGTGCACCGAAGCGCTTTCACCCACTGTTCCTCCCCCTCAACCAGATATACTTTTCCTACCTTATCAACTATCTGTAACGCAAAAAAACCTTCCGCCGCCCCTGCGTCTATTACCACATCCTGTCCGTTCAAGTCCAGTTGGCCAAGGTGGTAGGAGTGGGGGGAATCCTCATCCTGCTCTCTGCATAGCGCGCAAAGATACTGCCTGGCAGACTGTTCTGAATTAATCGCCGAAGCTAAATATATTTTCTTTCCCATCCAGAATGAATAGAAAAGTCCATTATTTTCATCCCTGAAAATTTCAAACATTTCCCTCTTATATTCCCGCCTGACCTGTCCGCAAAGCATATCCAAGTCATGATTTTGCAGATATCTGCAAATACCAATTATCGATTCATCACATGAATCTTTATAGTTGGAAATTATTTCCTCTTTAATATTCTTAAACAAATAATTGCCGGATTTTATTCTTCCTTCTTCAATCCCAAACTCTTCTATGAGCTGCTTTTTAATTTCTCCAAAGTAGACATCCGATGCAATTACAATATTATAATTTTGCAAATCATGGGGCGCTGTTGCTGCCACCTCATAGCCTCTTACCGTTGTCTTTTCTCCCCACCGGCTGCTGCTATTGTCCCAAATCTCTACAATCTCAAACCCGCCATACTTCTCAATAAATTCAATAAGCTTATCCTTCTTCCAACCTGCCCCAAATAGGATAATCCTCTCATCCATAGTCATCTCCCTGCTGCATTTCGCATATTTCCATAAGTTTCAATGTGCCTTCCATTTTAATCTGCTTACTGCTCTTTCCTCCCTGGCCAACCCATCCTCCTGCACATTCATGGACTCCTAATGCCGTCTCTGTCATTTCATAGGCTCCGGTAAACCAGTTCTTAGCAGAAAACAGATCCTTCGGATAAAGCGTTATGCCATCTCTGCTTTGATATCTTCCATTTATCTCAAATCCTTTTTTCTCAAAAAAGCGGTCCAGCAGAATCGGCTGTAAATTGAGAAGCGTCATACTGATACCTGGGTCAAACTTTCTGCCCTCATATAAATGAAGCATTTCCCCAACTACCGGACATCCCTGCCGGGCGCCAAAAGCCGCCGCTTCGATATCCCGTATCGGCCCAAATCCTGCAAAAAAATCATGATGCAGCAATGCATCAAGCTTCTTAAACAGCACAACATCCAGATCCAGATAAATTCCGCCATATTTATATACAACATCCAGTCGGGCATAATCCGAGACATAAGCCCACTTCTTGTGCTTAAATGCTTCATGTGCAAAAGGATTTACCGTCACATCGTAATTATCTGCATTCCATTCCTTCAATTCATACTCAGGGCACGCACGCTTCCAGCTTTCAATACATTTGGCAGTCAGCCCTGTCTTTTCTTCCCCGCTGAACCAGAAATAATGAATGATTTTGGGAATCATATGATCTGTGTTCTGAGTGTCTGCTGATAAATATTTGTCAGATATATCATCTACGTGTTCGGAAATCATCAGTGACAACACAAAGATATCTATATCTTTTTCTTTAAACATATCCTCTAGCTGTCTGTAAATTTCATATGCATATACATCTGATGTAATTAAGATGGCAATATCCTTTTCATTCATTTCAAGGAGCTTATGCGGGGGGATGATGGGCTTATCACAGCCGTTAATTGCAATATTGCCTCCCTGTTTACTTGTATTATTGTCAGCCACATATGTAATGTACTGGTCTAATTTTAAATCTTTATAGTTCAGGCTGATCAATCTTAAAAAATCGGAGGCGCCAAATGCGATTATCTTTTTTGTGGATGCGGTTTGGTGGAACTGCTTAAAGGTGTTTCTAATTGTTTTCTTTTTAAAAAAGTCTGTCATGATTAATTTTGCCCTCTAATAAAAGTTTTATTAAATCATAATCATGAAAATGTCCACTGGCAGACTGATTTACTACCTTCCAAAATGGAACTTTTTTCATTTCTTCACATCTTAGTATTCGCATAAATACTGCTGAATGCAGCGGACTTTCAAAAGGCACAAAGCACACCTTTTTTGGATAATCCAGTTTATCAAAAATTTCCAGGATATCCCTGTCTTCTGTAAACATCATAACAAAAATATTATTCCAGTTTAAACGTTCTATCCTCTCATACCACTTTTTTTCAACCTCTTCCATGTCAACATAATGGTTAAAATGTAATTCCACATCGTCCAATCTGCAGACTGGATATTCTCTTTTCAGCAGGCCATTATAATCAGACCGCACATATCTTAACTTTAGCCCCAAGTAATAACGCAGATTTCCCAACATTCTCAGATAATCCTGGTCATTTTCAAACATATTGATAAATGGAGAATAAAATCTCATTCCTAATGTATGATATGCTGTTCCTCCCCAACAGTTGTTTGCTATAATTGAAACCTTAGACTTCAGGAGTCTTATATAATCTTCAAACCGAAATGACGGCAGACAAAATACCTTTGCTGATATAATTTCTTCTTCCCTAAATCCCAATGCTCTTGCTTCCATATTAATTTCAGCATAATGTTCTTCAGACGTTACCACGACATAATCCACGTTTGAGCATTCAATATCATTTATATCTATAAATGGATACCCATCCAGGCGGGAATATAACTTATCTTTACCTGTCAATCCTACAATTTTTATATTTCCTTTTATTTCCTGATATCTTATAGAATTGATATATTTATCATAATATAACCCGCATCCCCATACCAAAATTCTATACATACCTATGTTTCTCCCGTCAGCATTCTACCTTCTAAAATTATGTATCTTTGTTTTTAGAGATTTTATTTCTTGCTAATACTATAATTTTACCCACTCTTTCATTATTAATTTCTCCTGATTTTTTAGCCATCTTTTGGGCATTATGACATTCTTATCCTTATTTTGATTTAGCCATGCCGCCCACCAGCTAAAGGTACTGTTTGCAATAATATTGGAGTTGCAACGGCTCATGACCATTAACTGTTCATAATCCTCCAGGCACTCATGTTCGTCAATAAAATAGTAGACATCATCGCTGTTCAAATGTTGTTTCGCCCATAAATAATCATCTGAAAAAACAATAAATACAGGATCTTCATAATATTTTTTCATTTCTGCAATTGCCTTTGCATAGTAGTCCCATGAAAGAGCATTATGTATTGCAACATAATCCCCACGCCGAATATGTATACTGACTGTTTGATGATTCTCCAGCAGTTCTCTTAACTGCTTTGTTATTTTAATTCTTTTCTTTGGAATAAATTCCTTTAAAAGTATTTTACGAATATTATTTAAATATGCCGGATTCTGAAACCACCCTTTTACATAACAATTTCCCCGAAACACGTCCGTGTCTCTGGCATAGCCCTCATCCCAGAAATTATATATCCATTTTCCCCTCTGCGCCATTTTAAATATAAGCCGCTCTGGCAGCGTTTTACATTTTAAGTATTTATAATGATTTGTACTTTCAATGTCTACTCCCCTTATCGTTATGCGAAAATTTTGAATTGCAACATTTCTATTATTTTGGCGCTTGTCCCTTTGAAAATAAGCATCATATGATTTGTGCAGATCAAGATACACCAATTGCCCTTTCCGGGAAAGAAAACGGGCATATGCATATTGAAACATTTGGTTTCCTAATCCTTCCCATATCCGTACAATAATCATATGCCCTCTCCTTTTGTTATATTTCTAATTTATACTGATTCTTTATACTTCATACAATATGTCTTCCAGTGATATAATAGGGCAGTCTAATTTTTCGCATAACTTTTCTTCTATTTCATCAAAAAAAGTGACAGCAGTTACAACAACAGCATCTACCTCCTCTAATGAATCCTCCATGGTAAATATATCTATATCTGAATAGATGGTATCAGCATTCTTATCAATACCATATGCTATGGTTATTCCTGTATTCTTCAGCTCATCTACAAATGTCTCTCCTGCATAACTCATACCATAAACTGCAATCTTCTTATATTCTTTTTTTTCAAAATAGGAAGATAAATTTTTTCCCTCCTGTTTTACCTTTACCCATTGGTTCATCATGAGAAATAAATTCAAATGTTTATCAGAAAGCTGATGCCATCCCTTTATTTTCTCACCAGAAATTTTTCCAACACTGATTGCGCCTCCCGCTGCTCCTGCTAATAAAGATAATGTTCCTACAATTCCTTTTTTCATGATTTTCCTCCTCGTATTATACTTTTTGTATTATTTGTTTCATTATTATTAAATCCCATAACTGAAGATTATTTAACATTTTTCATTGTTTTTCACTTAATTACAGTTATCCTTTATAAAATAAAATAAGCCATATCGATATTCTCCATTATGCTCGTCATTATCATATTTATGTATATCCACATTTCTTTCTATCTCACCTGCCGCTACACAAGAAAACTCCATTAGTTGCAAAGATGAAAAGCTATCAATCACAGTTTGTGCATAAAAAACTCTGTGCGCATTAAATTCCACTCTCTCTTTTCCAATTGGCAGGGAAAGGAAAAGACGTCCTCCCTTTTGCATTTTTTTCTGAATATTATGAAAACATTTAAAGCATGCTTCTGGATCTATAGGATCTCCATATCTTCCCAAGCCAAAATGCTCTATAGAACATAGAGCTGATATACTCTCTATGCTTCCATCTGGTATCTGACGTAAGCTAGTGGCATCGTCCACTATTGTATGCAGACGCTCTACTCTAGTTGGAAATTCGCGTACATCAATCATCGTTACATCTATGCCTGCTGCCAATAAATGCCCTATAAATCCATCTATTCTTGAACCAATATCAAAATGTCCTTTTATCCCTGATTTAATTACTAAGCTGGCGGCCCACAAATCCTGCCAGAAATAATTTCCCATTGTTCCAGCCGGCGCATACTTATCTTCTGTAATTGGCCACATATTATCCAAATCAATTGAAAAATTTTGACGTTTATTCAGTTGCTGGTATACACTAATATCTCTTTTTAAAAAGGTTTCATCATGCAATCCAAACTCACTGCAATAAAATGTATAATTTTTTTCCAGTAATATTTCTTTCAGAATCTCTTTGTTCGTACAGCCAATCCTTTCCTTTACTCCATATAAAAATATAAGTTTGGATATATCAATGTCTGACTTCCTGCATAAATCGTAAATTTCATTCACATAAGAATTAGCCACAATAATATAATCATATTCTTTGGGAATTTCATTACTACTATATACAAATTTGCCCTCAAAAATAGATTGCCTTTTATTCGTTTCTATAAATCCAAGAATTTCTCCATTATACCCATTATCTATAAATTTCTTTGCAAGATTTCCTGTTCCCCAGATTAATAGTTTTAACATGCAATATTCTATCCTTCCTTAATAATTTCAACTATATTTTCTAACCAGGCATCCATTAATTGTTTTCTAACTTTTTTATTATATGTCTCTGTTTTTTTTAGGATATAAATAAATAATAATTTAAATTTTAAAGATATCATTATCTGTTTGCAAATAGTTACTCTTGTAATATGCAGACCATATCTTTTCATTTCTGACACATTTTGAACTGTACGCTTATACCCTATTGTTGCCCTGTTTAAGCCTTCTTGAAACCTCCTGCACACAAATTCTTCCTTATATGTTTCTTCTGCAATCCTACTCAAGTATAAAATTAATTGGTTTGCTGTTTTTATTACATTATCTGGCATCCACCAAAAATCTTTTTGATTTTCTTTTTTATAAAATCTGGAGTGATTATCTGATGATCCATATACACCTCTACAAAATGTAACAGGCATAAATAATGTATCCTTTTTAAGAGCAACCTCCCCTAATATATAGGAATGCGGATATATGCCATACTTATCACTATAAAAGAAAAACTTTTGAAACTTATCTTTTTGCCAATACTCCCTATTAATTAAAAAACCTGTCGGATGAATTGGTACACCAGCCATTACTAAAAATGCTTCTTTTCCCTTTTTACACACATAGACATTATTTTGTCTTTTAATTCCGTTGATCAAACGCATTGCAGACTTTCCGATATACCCCACCCCAACCGAATACTGCTCCAATATATCTATAAGTATTTTTAAATTTTGTATAGAAATAATATCTCTGTCCAATAAATGTAAGATATACTTTCCATTACCACAATTAATTGTATTGTACCAGTTTTTGCATGGGCCCTGATTACTTATGTTTTGTAAAATGGTAACTTTCGGATTATGTATTTTTTCCAGCTTTTGAAATTCATTTTTATCCGAATGGTCATCGCATATGAATATATTATACTTATCACTTTCTATTGATAATATACTTTGGACGAGCCGAAAACACCTGTCTCCCCTATTATAACTAGATATACATATGCTAAGCAGTATATTATTTACAACTTGCTGTTCCCTTGACTTACTTTTGTCCATAAACAACTCCTCTTCTGAGGTCAAGCAACTCATAGAAAAAGTCATCCCATCCATACAACATATATCCCGAAGATGTACTTGTTTTATAACCATAACTATTTAAAATATTTTCTATTTTTATCTTATCATCAGAATTATGATATGCACAAATTGAACAAAATGCATGACTTTTACCAAGTACTTTCTCTGCGCCTTTTAATGCATTAATCTCTGCACCTTCAATATCCATTTTCAAAAAATCTATTGATTCACTAATTACGCTATCCAATGTCTGCATATTTCCATTATTACTATTTCCTAAAAATGAATTATGAATACTGACTTTATGTCTATATGGTGAAAAAGTTTTTGATAAAGCCCTGCACCATTTTTTTTCACACTCAAAAATATATATTTTTTTACTTTCGTTTACATATTTTAGTGCAAAATTCCCTTCCCTAGCTCCTGCATCTACAATAATAGAATTTTTGCTAACACATTTCCATGAAGGTATATATAGGTGCGGTGAATTACTGCTTTGTTCCGCATATATATCATACAAAAATGGTGTTGTATTGATATCAAGAAATTCCTTGGGATAATACATCCTTTTGTCATCAATCCATATATATGGATCTTCTTCTGTAGAGTCACAATATACCTTATAACGTTCCCCACTTCTGTCTAAAATCATGTTAAAAACAGACATTTCATGTTCTTTAATGTAATCCATTATTTCTTTGGTTTCTGGCTCTTTTGAATCACAATACTTTTCCATAATCAAATCACGTATTAATCCCATACCTTCACAATTTAAATATGTGACTATTCGTGTTCTCTCTATTCCTTCTGCCTCTAAATACGAAAGCATTTCCTCTTGATATTCTCTGGATATTGTACAAAGTAAAATCATATCCCATTCTAAATTACCTATTTGTTCTGGCGCATATACAGACTTACCCTCTAATCCTTTTCCCTGCTTATTTTTATCTTTGTCAATATAGGCAGTAATTTCATAATATTTTGAAAAAAATTTATCATATTTCTTTTGGAATTTTTCTCTAGTATTTCCCGTTCCCCATATTAATAATTTTTTCATTTTTTTCTCACCTCAGATGTTAATTGTATATTTAACAGCTACATCATTTTTGATGCTTTTAAAGCCACTAAACAATTCTTTTAACAACTTGTAAAAGATACTCGGAATTCTTCACTGCATAATATTCACACTTCTGGTTTACTTCTGCTGTCATTTTCCCAGGTATCTGCATCCTATTTTCTGCGTTTCGAATAAACCATTCATATTCATTGTCTAACTGTCCGATATCTATTGCCTGTATTCCTTCTTTCGCCAAGTCGTATGTTATTACTGTGGCTGTTGGCCCCAGGGAAACACATACCAGTTCTCCGGGCTTTGCCACACTGTGAATCCCTTCCATAATTTCTCTATATTTATTCCATGCATTCTGTTGCGGACATAATATCCTTTTTATTTCTATTACATTAGAAAACAAGTCATTTCCAATACCTATTCCAGCATTTTCACCCTCAACCAAAACAATACTTCTTCCATCCCAAATTTTCTTAAATAACAGGAATATATTTTCAGCGTTTTTCCTGTCTTTATATATTAGATATGGCCTTGTTACATAAGCATCATAGTATTTCCTTGTCATATCTATAAATTTCATAATACTTTTGCGTTTTTCCGGTGTCATATACATACGAATCCCGTCAGCCGCCTCTTCCGTATATTTCTCTAAACAGCCAAAATCATCTGCAATTGCAACTATAATATTCTCTACTTCATCTGCACTTATAATCTGTCTCAATCTTTCAGCTAATTCTAAATTTACGCTCTGAAACCATGGGCGCTCCCTTTCCAACATAAGTTCGAATTCGCCATCACCAAATCGGCTTAATGAAACTCCCGTAGTTATAATACGGTTAAGTAATTCTACACTGGAATGAATCACCGGCGTTTTCTCAACACCATACTCATATGGAAAATTATTCAATCTGCATTCATATCTTTTAATTTTCCATTCTAAATTTGCAATTTTTACTGAGCGGTTTTCAAATATATCTCTCCCTTCCCCGTCACGCCAATACACAATAATCTTTTCCTTTGGAATTCCAAACTTCATACATATTTTTAAAACTTCATTATATTTTTGTATTGTAATAACAAGATAATCAAAGGTTGCTAATTGCAAATGTTCTGGCATAAAAATATTTAAATTGTATTTCCATCCTTTTCCCTGTTTAGTAATGTCACTGTCAATCAAGCCAAGCACTCTGCAATTGCACTTTATATTTTCATATACATAATCCGCCCAAAATCCTGCCCCCCACATATACACTTCTTTCATCTATTTTTCTCCCAATTAAAGAACCTGCCCCCATTTTATAATTGCTTCAACAATCTTTTTGCTTGCATGCCCATCACCATACGGATTGACTGCTTGTGCCATTTTTCTATATTCCTTTCTATTATTTAATAACTGTCTTACCATTGAGTACACAGCTTCTTCACAGACTCCTGCCAGCTTTGCAGTTCCTGCTTCTATTGCCTCCAAACGTTCTGTCTCTGTTCTTAATACCACTACTGGTATTCCAAAATACGGCCCTTCCTCCTGTAACCCTCCAGAATCTGTCATTATCAAATAACTTCTAGCCATAACATTATGCATATCATCAACATCTAATGGTTCTATCAAATGAATTCTTTCTTGATTCTCTAAAATCGAAACTATTGTATCACGTACAGACGGATTTAAATGTACCGGACAAATTATTTGTATGTCTTGGTTTTCATCAACAATTCGCTTTGCAGCTCTGCATATATTTTCCAGCGGTTTTCCTACATTCTCTCTTCTATGCGCAGTCATCAAAATTACTCTAAAACCATCAAACTCTATTTTTCTTAAAGATTCGTTTTTAAATTTGTACTGCTTTTTTACTGTATATTTAAATGCATCAATAACAGTATTCCCTGTTATATATATATTCTTATATATGTTCTCCCTCTCAAGATTCTTTTTATTACTTTCCGTAGGGCAGAAAAATAGTTCAGCAATCTGCGAAATAATTTTTCTATTCATTTCTTCTGGAAATGGGGAATATATATTATGGGTCCTAAGTCCTGCTTCTACATGTCCTACTGGAATCTGCTGATAATATGCCGCAAGTGCTGCAGTTGCTGAGGTTGTTGTATCTCCATGTACCAATACCAAATCAGGGTTAATTTCAGGAAATAATTTTTCCAATTCCAATAAAATACTAGCTGTAATACTGGTCAGTGATTGCTGTTCTTTCATTAAATTTAAGTCATAATCCGGCATAATCTCAAAGTTCATTAAAACCTGATCCAACATTTGCCTATGCTGCCCTGTTACACACACAACACTTTCAATTTTGTCATACTTGTTTAGTTCCTTTATTAACGGGCACATCTTAATCGCCTCAGGTCTTGTCCCAAATATACTCAATACCCTGATTTTCTTCATCATTCCTCCGTATATAACTTCAATTACATTACTTTTCTTTTAATATGTAATCCATGAACTTGCACAAGCGTTTTGCCTGATATTTTCTTGAAAATTTCACTATATTGCTGTTACCAGTATATTTCCTGCAATTGAATAATACAAAATTTACTATCTCATTTTCAGAAGCCGTCACAATACCTTTCTTTGTATATGATATCAACGCTGCCACCTCTGATTGCTTAGATGCGATCCCCAAAACTGGTGGTTTTTCGTGCATTAATTCATATGTTTTTCCTGGCACTGTAATCATCTGTTCAAAATTTTCTTCATGTATTGAACTTAAAATAATATTTACATATGCTGCACTTTGTTCCTTCTTTATTATATCTTCTGTTGCTGGAGGCAATACCTCAACACAGTTTTTCAGCCCCATTGCTTCAATTGCCTTTTTTGCTTTATTATCTAAATCTTTGGGGCCTATTGACCTAACTATCAACCTAATTTCTTCTGTTTCATTTATCTTCTTTAAAGCTTTCAATAGTACAAAAAAGCTTTCCAGCCTGTGCTCGTATAAAGAACCTGCATAATATAAGTATTTATTCTTTATATCACTTGGGTTTTCAGTTAATATACCATCCCATCCATTGAATATTGTTATAGTTTTTATGTTAGGATATTTTTCAACAAATACACCTTTAAATCCCTTTGTCACTACCATAATGCCACTTGCAGAAGATAACAGCCACCGCTCAATAACACTGTCAATTATAAAGCATCTTTTATGCCCTTTAGGAACTTCCCGCCATTCAGATATTAAATCCCTGATATCAGCTATATATGGGCATCCAAGCTTCCCAGATATATATTTCGCAATATATAGATTCCCTATTGGCCCATATGTGCCTATGACAATATCTATATCCTTTATTTTTTCCAAGTTAATTATTTCTTTAACATTTTCGTACCATGAAAAATCTCCTATCGAAATTCCTCTTGAATCAATTCTATTTCTCTTTAATAAGGAATCCATTAAGTTCATGGCTTTTATCTTCAATCCATAATGTGAACTATTCTGGCTTATTCTAAATATTTTTTTTTCATCAATAGGAATATTTAAATCTTTTTTAGCTCCAAAATATACATTTTCCCTTATATTCGTCGTTAAAACATATGCATCATATCCATTTTCCTTAAAATACTTGCACATTGTTCCATAACGCTTAGCTGCAATACTGTTAAGTGGTGGAAAATAATAGGATACAATTAACACTTTCTTCATCGCAATTCCCTCATGTCAATATTTAGTAAAATAATTCTTTATATTAAAATCACAATAAATATTTATTTATATCCAATATATTTTTTGTGTCAAATACAATTTTCCCTATTAGTTTTTCCTGGTTTTGAACTATTTCCTTATGCCCTACCATGACAACTACTATTTCTATATCTTGAAGAAACCGTTCCAGACTATGATATTGATTTGGTACTACATCATATTTTATATGTGGGTCATATACTTTTACTCCATTTGCCAAATGTTTTTTCATGCTTTCAAGCATTTGCAGTGTTGGGCTTTCCCGTATATCATCTATATCCTCCTTATAGGTAAGTCCATAAATTCCAACCTTTGAAATATCAGTAATATCATGCCATTCCATAATATCTACAATTCTTTCCAAAACAAACTCAGGCATAGAATCATTAATTTTTCTTGCTGCAAGTATAATATTGGCAAGCCCTGGATAATCTCCAACCAGAAACCATGGATCTACAGATATACAATGCCCGCCAACCCCTGGGCCTGGCGACAATATATTTACTCTCGGATGCATATTAGCAATTTTAATTATTTCATGTACATTTAAATCTGCCTGATGACAGATTTTTGCCAGTTCATTAGCAAATGCTATATTAATATCACGGTATGTATTCTCAACTACCTTTGTCATTTCGGCTGTTTTAATGTTTGTAATTGTAATTTCCCCTTTGCAGAATGACTTATAGACGGATTTAACCTTTTCTCCTATATTTATGTCATCAACACCAATTGTTCTTGCATTATTTTCCAACTCATATATCATATTTCCGGGAATAATTCTCTCGGGTGCATGCGCAATGTGAATATCTTGTCCAGTCGTAAATCCTTTTTCTTTCACTATAGGTCTGACAAACTGGTCAACCGTTCCTGGGGACACTGTTGATTCAATAACTATAATGCTACCTCTTTCACATATATCCAGTACTTGTTCCACAGCTGTCACTACATATCCTGCATCTATTTTTTTAGTCTCTTTCATATATGGCGTTGGAACTGAAATTATATATATATCAGCAGATATTTTTTCTGTTGAAAATATAATTCCATTATCAACTGCATTCTGAAATAAATCATATAAAGACTTTTCTTCAAAGGTAATCTGCCTATTATTTAATGCATCAATCTTGGCATTATCTATATCTGTTCCTACTATATCTAAGCCCTTTGAAGCCAACATTAAAGCTGTGGGCAAACCAATATAGCCCAAACCTATTATATTTATCTTCATTTATTTAAATCTGCCTTTCATAAAATCCTACCTAAATTTAAGCCAAAGTTAATATCCATATAGTTTTCTTTACTTATACTATGAAAACAATATATAAATCACAATATAATTTAGTATGTTTTGGGATTTGGCATTGTGTCACAATATTTGCACAATCTAATTTGAGTTCTTCCACTTCTGAGAAGCTTTCTAGCTCTCTCATATTGGGCAGAGTACCAGGCTTCTTTCAAAGTCATTCTATTCAAATCTGCCATTGTATTTTTTCCATATGCATCGTTACAACAAAGGCTTATTTTTCCATCTGGCCTAACAACCATTTGTTTATATGGAAGTATGCACGACATTTTTATAGTCTTTCGCCTATTATTATTAGGAGATTGACCTCCCCTTGTACTTAAAACCTCATGTATTTTCCTAAGATGAATTTCCACTTTTCTATCAATATTTTTGTTTTGTTTACAATAATTATGAATGTCCTGAACATTTTTATGCATCTCTAATTCATCGTTGTAATTATCAATAATAATTTTATCCAACAATGAAATTATTATTTTGAATTTATCTAATGTGAGAAGAGTACCATTTGTATACATATAAATATATGCATTAGGAACTTTCTCTCGTGCATATTTCGCAAAATCAATAATCCTAGAATCTAGCAAAGGTTCGTTATTTGAATGTAGTGCCAATCTTCCTGTATAATTCATTTCTCCAAGTTCATTTATAATCTTAAAAAAAAGCTTTTCATCCATTTTTTTTAACTTTCTAATATCTGCATATCTATTCACAGGACAAAACGGACATTCCCCATTACATCGATTAATCACTTCAATTTCAATCGATGTAAACATTGGTAAAGATCTTTTATCATAATATTTTTTTAGATAACAGTCTGTTTCTTTCGCCAAAATTAACTGTCTATATTTTTTTAAAATCCACTTTTCATACAAAGCATACTTTTCATTTGGAAAACATTTATTACATGTAAAACCTATTTTCCATAATATATACAGCCATATTGGAGTTTCATCAAAATTCATTCCAGATTTTATTTTATATTGATTAACTATCATATTTCCCCCCCTCTTTTCCTGCTTCTTTCAATCCTTCCATATTCTGTTGAATATATTTTATTTGTAAACCCAACTGAAAACTGTCTATTTGCATAATCTTTAACTACAACCGCATTATTTGTAATCTGAATTTCCCTAATATGTTCTATATCTGCATACTTCACCCTTCCAATAATTCTATTCTTAGAACAATAAACCAGCGTTGCTTTCGTACGCACTTGCATTCCAAATATCTCAGTAAATATATTTTGTTCGTATTCTCTTACATGTATGGTATTATGAGCCTTTACACTTCTAAACTTATCCCTGATATACGAATCAGCAGTATAAATATATCCCCCCGAATCTCTGGTAATATATTTGCCGTCTATCATAACCTCAATCGATAACTTATCATTGTGTGTATGACCAGGAAACTCTTTACTTCCTGCAGTATCAATAACCATATTTAAAAATAACCTTTTCCCTTTGAAAACTAAAATCCCAAAATCTTTGTAGTAATTAATTTCTATATTTTCCAAAAGATTTATACTCTTTGGAAACTCCTTATATACAACAGTTTCTTTTATATATCTCAAACTGTTACCAATATAAATACCGTATTGAACAAGCTTTGTGTTAGCTATATTTCCCTCCACTTTCTTCCCCGCTGCTAATGTACTCACCATACAATGTTCTAAAGGTATTTCCGTTACTTCTTTATCAAAATATGAAGTGTTAAAAATACCGGCAATTTCAGATATAAGTGTTCTATGATCCAATGATATATCATCTGAACCTATTCCCATTGGTGTTAATTTTATTAATCGCCCACTATCATTATCGCCTATTTGAACTATTTCATTATTTTCCTTCAAAATAGTTTTCGTAAATACCCCCATATTGTATATACGGTCAATATACCACTGTGGGAAAAATTCTTTCGTTTTTAAATTATATTTTTGGCATTTTAATCTTTTTAATCGTTCTAAAGCTTCAAACTTATAATCTAAAAAAGCATTTCTTTTTTTTGTTTTTAAAACTCCATACACCAAAGCTGTTGCATATATTACAAATTCTGCACTAAGTCTATGATAACTTGTAGACCCTTCGAAATGTCCCCCCTCTAAATAAAATTGTTTCTTTACTTGCTCTATTAATTCCTGAACTCCAAATACCAAATATGCATTATACCTGGGACTATCTGGTAAATATGCCGCTGCAAAAATAATTCCAACTATATTTGATAGATAATGATTTGAACCACATCCCTTCCCACTATACTCCAATCTATCAATTACAAACTTTAAACTCACTTCTATTAATTTGTGGAAATTATTTTTAAACTCGCTATCTAAATAGTTGTTTTTATCCAATTGATGCAATATATCATAAGAAAGCAATAAATTAACTATTCTAATAGATACATCCATAGGTGTAGCCCATTGAACTGTTTTACCAACTGGATTCATTACAATAAAATCTATAATTTCATTTTTAAATTCAAGAATAATACTTTCTCTATATTTGACATCACTAATTGCCAATACAGATAGCTGAACAAAATGATAAAATCTCCCCAGTTCCCATGGACATTTTATATCTACGCCCTCATATTTACCTATTATTTTTTGACATTTTCTTACAGTGCAATACTTTACAGGATTAAAAAAAAATCCACTTTTATAGTCTAAAAACCAATTAATTGGTTCATAAATGCCCATTACTTTATTATAATGCAACTTTTTATATGCAATCCTTTCATACCTAGCCATACATAGACTAATATATCTTTTTCCGTGTATACCTTTGGCCCGTAATTTATAATTTACTTTGACGAATCCACTACCCAGCAAATTAAATTTGTGTTGCATATATAATAAATACAGCTTTTCCAACTTTGACTTACATAAAGCATCCACAGTAATTTTGTCGCATTGCACATAAGAAAACATCAGTTTCTCCCTTTTTCATCAAAATACTTAATCTAACCATTCAAAGCACCAATAACAATATTCTCTGCAATATTCCTTTAAATCCATGTCTTTTTCTGTAAGTTTTGATTCTTCTATAGGTGGAACATTTCTAATATATTTTCGTTCAAATTTCAATTCTAATGCCTCTTTAACACATTTATAAATAGGCATTTCAGACACACCAAAACTTTCTTCTATTTCTTGTAATTCATTAATATCTATATCCAACATTACAAGAATTTCTTCACTAATCTTTCTTAATATGTTATTACAAGGATGCGCCGGTTCATAAAACATTTGTTGCTTTTTATAATTTTGTTTTATATATTCCAATATCTTAACATCCCAATGTTTTTCTCTTTCTTCCATTTTTGAAAACATATGTTCAAATTCATTTTTTACATTTTCTTTGTCATATATAGGTCCCCTTAGATATTCTACAATTTTTTCAATCTTTCTTTCTCCCTTACGCCATAAACTATCAATATTCTCATCTCTGAAATTAAATAATCCCCCTGGAATTTCCCTGCCGCTGGGATTACTCCACAGGCAATCTTCTTTACCTTTTTTTGCCTGTGGATAAAATATCTTTCCCATACCATAAATATTGGGAATACATATCTTCATATTTCTTACCTTGGGAAGCAGATACTCCTCAGATAACCGTATATCATATTGATTATCAGCTTGTATATCTTGATATATGAAAACATCACAATTCGATAATAAATGCTCTTTAATATAGCCTTTTTTATTATGTTGTATCATTGGAATTGAATAAATATAATATTTGTCTTTAAAACTTTTAGACGTATTTAAATACGACTTTATTATACCAATATGGCAATTTCCATGCAGTATTACAATTTTCTTCCCCAACGCTTGATAAGGTATATAATCTTTTAATTCTTCCAGTCCATATTCCATCAATTGTATCGCAATATCTTCATAATAAAGATTACTCGCTACAACGACCAGATATTTACTGCAATTCTCCTTAGTAGGTCTCAATACCTTACAATTGTAAAAAACATCTCTTTGTGAATTATCCACAAAATATTTAACGTTATACCCCCCCCCCGCACAAATTATAGTACAGGCTTCTTCCTATCACTCCAGTTCCCCATATAACTATATTCTTCATAATTCACCTTTTTATAACCCCATTCTTAATGATATTCATCCACTTTTTATTATTTGGACTAAATTCAGTGCATGTCTTACTACAGCATCTGAATTTAAATGCTCCCATTCACCCCATCGTCCAAGCCCAAATATATTTTTTAACTTCATACTACTTAACAAACTATTCATTATTCTTGGCTTATCCATACTATTCACTGGGTAAGAATATGTATTGCAATATGATACCTTATTGCTTTCATTTTTATATCTTTCAAAATTAATTTCTTTCCAATACCCTTTCGCTCCTGTAATAAAATTTTTTCTTATTAAAATTCTATGCTCCATTACTTCTTGACTTGGAATATACACCCATTGCGCTGGTGACGCTAATTCTTTATTATCATATTCCACACATATAGATACATATTTTAATAAATTAGTATCCGCTTTCAAATTATAAGGGATATTGTCTAATTCAAAATCACTCCATGGACAAGTATTTATTATATATTCTGCCGCATATTCATTATTAATTACTCTATTTACAACATCAAGCATTTTAACTTTATATCCATATATAATTTTGTTTTTAATTGAATCAGCCATTCTTCTCCATACTTCTCCATATCCATATTTTTTAGGATAATAAAAAAATGTATGTGCTGGTTCCTTACCATAAGGCTTCTTTTCAATACAGCTTCTTAGCGTTTCTTCAAAAGAAACATTAGGAAGTTTCTCAAGCCAGTATGTACCTAATTCCTCAAAATTACTTCCAAATAATTTTTGGTTATATGGCAACATATAATCATCAGCTATTCGTCTTCCCAGCTTCCATATAATCCATTGTGAAAACAACTCTGGCTTTTTTATTCCTGCATTACATCCTGCTACAGCTATCGATTTCAAGTATTCTATCTGATTATCTATATTCATCTGCCATATATTAGCTTCCATGGGATGATCAATTTGTAAATTACCTATTTCAATATGTGAGTCTCTCTTAAATAAATTCCATTCTTCCTGTGGCATAAAATGAAACAGAAAGTCTAACACTTCATTATCCTTTGTATCTAAAAAATGCCCCCCCCCAATATCTATAGGTGCATGATCAACTATCTCACTTCTACATAGTCCACCTGCAGTATCTTCTTTTTCCAATACAAGAAAATTTCGCTCTCCCTCTTGGCTTAACTTACATGCAAAGCTTAATCCTGCCGGACCAGCTCCCAATATTAAATATTTGACTTTTTGCATGCCTTATCCCTTTCTAAAATTCCACTAATATAATCCATCGAATGCCTTTTCCAATAACCTTGCAATATTCATTTGCTCTTCTTCTGTAATTCCTACATATAAAGGAAGAGACATACTTAACAAATCAGCCTTATATGCGTTGGGAAAATCCTCGGCACTGAATCTATATTTTTGCTTATAATATCCTAATAAATGGATAGCGTGCGTCCCCTGCCTTGTCTGCACACCTTCATTTTCAAGAAAATTAAGAATTTGATTTCTGCTTCCACTCTGTTCTTCTAATGAGATATTTTTTATATTTAACCTACATACAAACGATTGGTATGTATGACAATATTCTTTTGGTTCATAAGGCATAATCAACCAATCATACTTTTTCATTATTCTTCTATAATTATCAGCTGCCTCCCGGCGCATCGACAATATATAATCTAACTTTTCAATTTGTGCACATCCCAATGCCGATTGTATATCCGAAAGACGATAATTATATCCAAGTTCTGTATAGTCTGGTAATAAAAAACCATATTTTGAATTATGACGTTTTACCTCAGATACAGTAGCTCCATGGCTCCTTAATGCTTTCAATGCTTTATATATTCTCTCTTCATCAGTAAATACCATCCCGCCTTCGCCAGTCGTAATACATTTACGCGGATGAAAGCTTACACAACTAATATTGCCAAATTGTCCTTGATGTTTTTCCCCTATTTTGGCTCCTAATGCACATGCAGCATCTTCTATAATAGTTAACCTGTATTTTTTAGCAATTTGATTTAATTTTTTCATATCTGCACATAAACCAAATTGATGTACGGGCAAAATTGCCTTCAAAACATTATTCGATATTTTATTAATCAGGCAATTCTTCTGATTATCCCATACATACTTTTCACCTATAGTTTTCTCAATTTCTTGAATTGATATATTAAAGGTATCTATGTCAATATCCACTAATATAGGAGCCGCACCTGTATAGCAGACTGCATTTGCTGTAGCGACAAAGGTAAATGCTGGTATCAAGACATCCATTCCACTTCCAATACCACTCACCAACAATGCTAAATGTAACGCTGTGGTACAACTTGAAACTGCAACAGCATATTTTATACCCTCATGTTCTGCCACTTCTTTTTCAAATTTTTCTGTCATCTTTCCTTGCGCTACCCATCCTGAATTTAGCGTTTCTTTTATATAATTATATTCATTTCCATCAAAATATGGCTTAGTAATAGGTATCGTCATTTTTTCACCGATCTTCCTTTTTAAAATATATAAACTCAACATTTCCATTACTGTCTATGTTGACTTCTCCAATTTGTTTGGCTGGAGTTCCTGCTATAATACATTGATTTCCATAACTTCTATTAACAAAACTATTAGCCGCTATAACACATTGATTTCCTATTGAAACTCCTTTTGAAATTATACACTGTGGTGCAATATAACAATTATTACCAATTTTCACCGCAGATTTTTTTATGGCTTTGCTTTCAGTTATACAGCGTTCTATGCTATCATGCGTATATATCTGAACGCCTGCTGAAATATCGCAGTGATTCCCTATCTCAATTCCTCCGCCTGTACCATCAAGCAAAGTATTAGGTCCTATCCAACACCCCCCCCCGACTTCAACATTCCCCATCACAATACAACTATCATATACACTTGTCCCTTTTCCCCATCCCAATTTCTTTGCCTTTTTCCATCTATCAACAAATAACTCTGCTATTGGCAAAAAACGGTCATACTTACTCTGCATAATATATTGCTTTTTTTCTATATGTCTTTTTATTTTGCTTTCCATAATTAAATGTCCTCAATGCTGCAATCCCAAATAGTTATTTTTTTATTCCCAATAATTGTATACGCTCCTGGATATGGTCTTGTTTGTGCTCTCACAAAATTCATAATATCTTTTGAAGACTTTCGCCAATCAATCAAACCATCTTCTTCTGTTCTAGGCGGAAAAACACTCCCCTCGTAACCATCGTCTTGTTTAAATCTATTTGCGGTTCCACTTTCAATCAGCGGTATATTCTCACGTAACAGGTCAATCCCTGTTTTCCCTACTCTTTCATACAATTCTTTAATGGTATCACCATCACATATTTTCACTTGTTTCTGTGCTATAATATCGCCTGTATCACATCCCTCATCCATATAAAAAAGGCTTATTCCCGCATATTCTTCTCCATTAATCATTTGCCATACCAAAGGAGCTCCACCTCTATATTGGGGTAACATAGATGCATGTAAACCAATAACTCCCTTAGATGGTAAATCTAAAATATCCTTTTTTATAATCTGATACCAGCCTGATACAATAATCAAATCAGGACTCCATTTTTTCACTTTATTTATAGTCTCCAAGCTATTTACTTTTTTTGATATAAACAGTTCCTTTTTACCTAACTCACAAAACTCAAATAATTCATCTAAAATTGGATTATCAGCTATTCTGCTTTTCCTTCCATTATCATAAGTAATTTCATATTGCTTAGGCATTGTAATAACCCCAACAACATTACAATTTAAAATATCACATACACATCTTAGACATTCGAATCCATATTCAGACGCGCAAAGGAAAACTACTTTCATATATCTTCTCCCTGTCTACTTATACTCTATTTACTCCTACATCCAAAATCATACTCTCTACTATAATTAATCAAAACACCCATATCTTTATTTTGATACACTACCATGCTCCCCAATGCAACCGCTGATGCTTTACCTAAATTTACTGCCTCTTCAACATCCTTTTTGCATCCGGCACCTCCATGAATAATTACAGGAATATTTACATTCCTCGTAACTTGTTGTATTAAATTAATATCAAATCCTTTCCATGTTCCTTCTAAAGAAATATTCGTTAGCAATATTTCCCCAGCTCCATTATCCTGTAATTTTTTTGTCCATTCTATTAAATCGTTTTTTTCCTTTTTTTTCCCCCCATTAGAATAAAGCATATACTTTCCAAATATATTTTTATTAACATCTACTCCCGCAATCACACTTTGGCTTCCAAATATATTTGCAATCTTCTCTAATATTGAAATATCTGTATACAATGAACTATTAATTATAATCTTTTCAAATCCCATAAAAAAAATTTTTTTTGCCTGCTCCACATTAGATATTCCACCACCATAAGATAATGGCATGAAACATTCATTAGCCAACCCTTGCAATAAGTTATAATTTGGCTCCCCTCTGTTTTTAGCTGCTGAAATATCTATGATAGACATCTCATCAACTTCTAGTTCATTGAAAATCCTACAAGTATTCAACGGATCACCAATATATGAATATTTTCCAAACTGCACTGTTTTTACTAAACTTCCATTGTTCAACAATAAACATGGAATCACCCTGCTCTGTAACATATTTTTCATCCCTTTTATATTTCACAAAAATTTTTCAATAACTGCATTCCGTATTTATGGCTTTTTTCCGGATGAAATTGAACCCCATATATATTTTCATGTTGAACTGCTGAAGTAAATTCTATCCCGTAATGTGTTCTTAATACTATATCTCTACAATCATATACATACATATAATATGAATGTACAAAATAGAATCTTGCTGTATCAAGATTGTCAACCAATTTATTTTCATTGACAACCTTTACTTCGTTCCACCCCATGTGCGGTACTTTGTAATTGTTATTCAAATCGAATTTCATTACCTCTGCATTTATCCACCCCAAGCCAGGCAGTTTTCCCTCCTGACTTTTTTGAGCCAATAACTGCATCCCTAAACATATTCCTAATACTGGTATCTTTTCTTGTAATACTTTATAGTTTAAGATATCTCGTAAGCCTAATTGGTTTATACCGCTTATACCAGCATCAAATTTGCCTACCCCTGGAAGAATTATTTTTTTTGCACTTTTTAGAGTTGAAACATCCGATGTAACTATAGATTCTACCCCTATTTTTTTAAGCATGTTTTGAATTGATCCGACATTACCCAGACCATAATTTACTATTGTTATCATTTTTTACCTACGATGTATATTTAAGATAGAAACTCATTGGGACTAAATTGTTCTTCGCAAGAATATAAAATAGTGGACGCAATCTCTTGAATCTCTTTTTATATGTTGGGAATTCTGTATATCTTCTATTTGGCAAATGCATTATTTCGTTAAATTCCTCTTCGCTTAATGATAACCTGTTTTTAACATAATCAACTAATCCTTCTTCTATATATGGTTCCTGATAAAAATATTCATTTATAGCTTCATTTCTGTCGATAATTCCCGAACGGACTCCAGCAGCCAAACTTAAATTTCTATTATCCATTCCAAATTTTATATAATTATGATAACAATGTTGAAACGCCACAATTCTATTTTCAAGATGATGGCCTCCGTAATATTGCCACCCAAATTCCTTTTCCAAATATTCCCGCGCCATCTCTTTAGAATAATCAATATACCAAAACGGCCTTATTTTTCTAATTCGCTTAACTAGAATCCATTTCATAAAGTGGCTAAATGTCATAAGCGGATATGTTTTCATTTGTTTTTTTCCATATAATTTATGAATAGATTGTATATACTTTCCGTCAAAATACATATTGCTAATTGGCGAAATTCCTTCTGTGACAAAAGAATGGCCTTCAATCACATATTTAACTTTATATTTAGCTGCCACACGATACATAACTTCTGCTAATGCTAAATCGGTAGAGGCATCAACTTCCGGAACTCCCGCTTTTAAAAACGAAAGGAAAATATCATCTGCTTCTTTGTTATCAACAACATATGTATACAAATCAATGCCTAATTTCGTTAAAACTTTTTTTATATTTTCTGTAGCAATTGCCGTGTTCCATGTATTATCATAATGTACTGCTAATGGTCTAAGTCCCCATTCAACAAGCTTGACAATAAGAAATGATGAATCAGTTCCTCCTGAAACGCCTACAATGCAATCATATTTTTTCCCTCTGCCATCTTTCTTAATTTCATTGATAATCACATCTAATTTTCGTTTTCCTTCTGGTGTACCTGTTCCATATTCTAATTTTAAGTTTTCCATTGTTCTGCAATAATTACATACACCTTCATTATCAAACGAAATTCCTGATACGGTTTCATCGTATATACACCTTGTACATATTTGGCGCTCTTTACCTTTTATTTTAATTATTTCTTTCATTTTTATATCTTCCATTTCAAATATTTCTAGTCGTTATGCAATTGTTTCATTGCCTGCTCCAAAACTTTCATAACTTTTAGTGACTGTTCGGGTCCAGAAAGTGATTCTTTATGATTACTTATACATTCACAAAAATGTGTAACACTATTTTGTAAAGCATCCTCATTACTTATATGTGGTATATAAATATCCCCAAGTCTTGTATGTACCTCATATTCTCCATATTCATCTGTACTTTTAACATCAATCCCCTTATCATATATTGTCAATTTATTATCTATTGCAACGTCATCGAATATTGCCATTTTCTTAGTTCCCGCAACTACAGTCCTTCTTTCCTTAATAGGCGAAATCCAACTGGATTTTATATTAGCAATAAAATAATCATATTTTATATTCAAAAACGTAAGAGTTTCCTGTTTACCATAACATACCTCTCCCATGGCAGAGAGTTCCCTAAAATCAGGATTTCCCGCCAAATAATTTATCACAGCAATATCATGCACCGCTAAATCAAGCATTGCATTAATATCTTTACGTATTGGGCCTAAGTTTGTCCTTGTAATATCAATGTAAAGTAAATTTCCTAACTCTCCTCTATCAATCATATTTTTAATATATCTGATAACAGGATGGTATATCATTATATGATCACAATGAATTATGAGCCTTTTTTCTCTCGCTTTATCTACAAGCTTTTGTGCCCTATACATTGTACTTGCAATCGGCTTTTCTATAAATACGTGTTTACATACTTCAAGTGCGTCCATTGCAATGGCATAACTATATTCTGTCGGTACTGCAATAGCTACTGCATCAATAGAATTATCTTTCATAATCTCTTTATAATCAGTAGTATAAAAAATATTTTCACCATATACTTCTTTGGCTTTTTTTAATTTTGTTAGATTTTGATCACAAATTCCTACAAATTCTATATTCTTATTAATATATAAATTTTTAGCAAGATTAGGCCCCCAGTAACCATATCCAATAAGTGCTATTTTCATATCAATAACCTCTGCAATATATTTGTCAAACGGTACTATTTTTATAGACTTTTCCCAAACATCCATTATCTACATAATCTATCCGCCAATGATCGCAATCCTTGCACACAATATCCTTGCAAAATGTATTATTATAATGCATCTGCCTAATATCCTCATACTCTTTAGAATCCCAAATTTCCTTAATAGACATATCCTTTACATTAAGGTTTTTAATATATCCATTCCAGTCATAATTACAAAGTGCAGTATATCCATTCCAGTAAATCAAAAAATCTGTAAAAACTTTTCTACAAGGTTTTCTTTCCGTCATTTCCGCAAAATACATTTTAACTTCCTGATTAGCAAAATGCCCCTTATCATCATGTTCATAATATACTCTTACAATATCAACATACTGTTGCCAAAATTCTATAAATTCTTTCTGTCTTACTAAATATTCCTCTATTTCTATAGTAGATACCTGCAATACGGGTGCAAATAATCTCTTTCTCTTTCTTTCCCTACACTTTTTACTGAAAGAAATTACATTTTTCATACTTAAATCCAAGTCCCCCGTCAGTCTAGATCTTGAATATACCCCTCTATCAATCGTATCTAAACTAAATGAAATAAAATCAATGCCAACATCTAATATTTCCTCAGCAAGTTCTTCTGTTAAGCCCTTACCATTCGATGCAAATTGAATAGGACCTATACCTTTATTTTTTGCATATCTTGCAAATTCTATAAATTGAGGATGCAAAATGGATTCCCCCCTAAAAAAACACACCAATTTCACAGGTAAATGCAAGGATGCTTCATCAATAATTTTTTTATATAAATTCCAATCCATATCGCCTAAAGTCATATTGACTGTCTGCCTTGGGCAAAATGTGCAAGAAACATTACATCTGTTAGTAAGTTCAACTGTAATTCTATTTGGAAACTCTAACTTTTTAAAATTATCCATCGCTTCATTTTTCTCCTAAAACAAATCCGCATTTATCACATATGCTATTTACTAATTTATTACCACATTTACACACATATCCCTTTATTTGAGCCGGATTTCCCATAACCAATGCATGTGGTGGTATATCCTTTGCAACCACGCTTCCTGCACCTATCATTGCATATGTTCCAATGGTATGACCACATATAATTGTTGAATTGGCACCGACTGATGCACCTTCTTCAACAATAGTATCATACACTTTCCATTCGTTATTAAATGCCCTTGGGTACAAGTCATTGGAAAATGTAACATTAGGTCCAATAAATACTTTGTCCTTTATAGTTACTCCATGGTATATAGATACGCCATTCTGTATTTTAACTTCATTACCAATAACAACATTTTCATCAATATATGTATCTTTGCCGATAATGCACTTTTGTCCAATTCTCACACCTTCTCTAATCTGACAGTTTACCCATATTTTTGTGTCTCTTCCAACTTTTGCTGTGTCAGATATAATTGCTGTATCATGAGCAAAATAATCCTTTTTCATCACATCACCTCATCTAAAACTATTTACACATTCAACAACATAACACAAGTCTTCCTTAGTTAATCCAGGATGAACCGGAATTGATACCACCTGTCTCTTTACTATATCTGCAACGGTATAATTTAAAATAAAATTCATACCCTCATAACATTTTTGCTCTGGCATAGTCAATGGATAGAAAATACCATAACCTATTTTTTTCTCTTCTAAATACTTTGTAAATCTGTCTCTTTTACTATCTTTCATTTTAACCGTAAATTGATGAAAAACATGCCCCTCTTGAACCTTGGGAACAATGATATTCGGGTTTTTTATATTTTGTATATAAAAATATGCATTATTAATTCGCTTAGAATTCATATCATTAAGTTTTTTTAATTGGATAATTCCTATTGATGCAGCAATATTTGTCATTCTGTAGTTATATCCAATTATTTCATGATAGTATCTCTCTTTCATCCCATGGTTTATTAACAATTTTGCCCTTTCAGCAATATCAGCATTGTTTGTCGTCACCATTCCTCCTTCCCCTGTAGTCATATTTTTAGTAGGGTAAAAACTAAATGCTGCTACATCGCCAAAACTTCCGACTCTTCTGCCATTCCAATGCGCTCCATGTGCCTGTGCGCAGTCCTCAATCAGTAGTAATCTATGCTCCCTTACAAAATCAAGTACTCTATCCATATTACAAGGGCAACCAAATAGATGAACTATCAGCAATGCCTTTATATCTGAATTTTTTTCATAAACTTTCTCCAAACTATTTATATCAATATTAAATGTTTCTTCTTCAATATCAACAAACACTGGTTCCAAACCAGAATAAATAATTGCATTTGCTGTTGCGATAAATGAATAAGCTGTAGTAAGTACTTTATCTCCCTTGTTCAATCCCAAAGACATTAATGCAACTTCAAGTGCCGTTGTGCCAGACGTTGTGGCGATACTATGGGCAGTTCCTACATACGCTGCAAATTTCTCCTCAAATTCTTTTACCACTGTGCCACATGCAAGTATTCCACTTTCAATTACTTTACATATAGCTTCCTTCTCTTCTTCTCCAATATTAGGTCTAGCTATTCCTATCATATTTACCCCTCACACTCTACACTTTGATAATTTAATTGGATGTATAAACAACAACTTTTCGTTGAATAATTTATGTATCTCATCAGTTTTTTTTACAACTGTATTAACATGATTTTGCAATCCATATTTCCCCTGCCTATTTAATTCCTTTTCTGTAATAATCTTTTTGCATACAAGTGCTAATGCTGTAGGAATTGCCAATTCAACATGAAGATTAACTGCTGCAAACACTCCGCAAAGTCTGCAAAAATCATATACTTCAGCTTTAGGGCATATTACTAAATCAGAAAACGACAATAAAAGTGGAGGTGCATAATTATCAATCTCTATTCCGTGCTTTTTATATTTATTTTTCATTCTCCGTTTTGTGGGGATATAATTTTGGATCTTAAATTCACGCGTATTCTCTAACTTTTTATATGCTCTATGTATATACATAAAATGATTGTTATCATCAAATGCGCTTAATTTACTAATTCCATTCTTTGATATACAGATATTCATTTTAGGAAATGCTATAATTCCTTTCTTATAAGTTAATGATTCCAAATTTTTAATGTATGCTTCTTTTCCGCTCAACCCAAAATATTCACACATTGACTCTTCTGTTATTTTCGGATTTAATATGCAATCGTCTGCAAGGAAGAAATAGTAATCATATTCTTCTTTTATAAATTTGCTACTTCCTTGGGCAATAAACCCTTGAAAACAATACGAACTTTCAAATATTGTAATCACATCATCATTAGGATCTCCATCATAAAATGGCATTAAATGAACTATCCTGCTAAACTTCCCTCCATATAGCTTATTTATAATTTTAATATTATTATTATGTTGATGATTATAAATAATTACTAAACATACTTTCATAAATCGCCTCTACTCATTTACAATTTCCATTACCCTTTTTGTTAATGAAGGATTTCCCGATATTCCCATTTTCTCGATTCCACATTTTTCATAAATTTTTTTTATAATTTCTTTTTGATTTTCCCTATCTATCCCATACCCTTCTATATAGCCAATCCTTAACGGATCTATTACCCATATATCATCTATATTGCCATTAATCGCTTTATAAAATCTTTTTGCAACTGCTTCACAATTCATATATTTTCTCACATATTTTTTTGCTTTTTCTCCAAGAATATTTCTCAAATCAATATTGCATATCATCTCTTCCAGCGCATCATTCAAATTTTCCGGCCGTACATATATACTGGGAGGGCAGGATCCTTTAGGATAATATTGTTTATAAAACTCTGAAAAATAACCGCAAACAATAGCCGGTTTACCATAATATGCCGCCTCAGAAGCAAAAGTAGCCAAAGGAGTGTCACTCCATAATTCATCCAAAATGAAGTCACAATGCTTTATCTCTTCTATCACTCTATAATTAGATTCCCCGCTCAACTCAATATATTCAATATCATATTTTTTTTGTAGTTCGGTAATACATTGCCTAAATTCTTTTGTACCTCTACATCCAACTGTTGAAGCCGCATGCAATATTTTTATTTTATTTACATCCTTTTCTTCCTTCCTTTCTTCACTAATCTCAAAATCTATTGGAAGTCCAATATATGAAAGTGATATAAATTTTTTTTTATTTAATTGCGCTTGTGCTGGTAAGTTAATAAAAATATCAATACTATCTTCTATAATTTCTATTTCTTTTTGCTTTTCATGGGTCTTTCTTATAATTGACGCAATATTAATATTTCTATTTGCCATAAATGTTTTAACATTAATTTCTACACCATTAGCATATGGTAACCTAGTCTTTGACCCCAGGCAAATCATAACCGTTTTTTTATGTAATATTCGATAAATCCATAACTCCTTGTTATTCCAAAAGCTTTGGCACCCTACAAAAACAAATGTATCAAACTTGATTAAAGCCCATATAAATATTAAAAACTTAACAATATTATAAATAATAATTTTTTTATTATAATTATTTCTACATAATTTTGTCCATCTATTATCATGCTCATATTTATATGTATAGTTATGTTTATTAGGACTAAGTTCAGCAAAAAAGCAATCTATACCCATTTGCCTTAATCCACAGTATAATCTACCACAAAATCCACTTGTTTCAGATATTCCAATAAAGATTTTTTTGCTTTTCTTCATATCTGTTTTCACCTGATACACAATCATTGGAATTAACTAAATAAGTTATAAATTTATATAATCCAATGCTCCTTTCTCCCAAAAAATAATCTGTTTTTTTACAATTATTAATATATTCATTTTCATTATTACTATCTAATACAAACTTGCAAAAACTGCTTTTACAAGTCCGAAGATTAACTTTGATCACACCTTTTTCTGCACATAGCCATACTATGTCTCCATCAATTTTATAACTATATAGCGCTTGTATCTTATATTGTAAAACACACTCTGTTTTTCCAGTTTTTATATTTAATCTTAAAACCATATTGGAATATAAGTATGGTATCAGCCATATATATCTATCATAACAAAAGCTACCTACAAAGACTTGTGGGTTAGTGCTTTCTCCAGAATCTTGTACAAAACCATAAGGTAACTGTATATTTATTCTGTTTATTAACCATTTTTTTGTATCTATTTCATAATATTTTGTACCAGAAGTTGTAAATACATATATTTTATCTTCATTAGCACATATTGTTGATATACTTGCCTCTTTATCAATCACTTCATATCTAACATCATTTTCTTCCATATTTACTACAATGATATAGCCTGTTCCATAAATCGGCAGATACAAAAACTTTCCACTTACTCCGAAATCCCCATAAGTAAGTAACGGATAGTCATCCTTGAAAGGCATTTTTTCACATATATCAATATATTTTACTTGCCATGTTTCCACATCAATACATACAAGTGTTTTACAAACTATTTGTATCACAAAAAGCTTTTTTTTATATTGTATTGCCTTATAAAATCCAGGCTTATTATCTTTAAGCGTTTTTGCATAAATATTTATATCTATATCAATATAATGAATAGTTTGTTTTATAGTATCATATAACGCAAATTTATCATATTTATCTGGAATCAAAACTAGCATATGATTTGCTCTTGCTATTTCGATATATCCATACCTCTCTTTACGATCCTCCACTTCTCCTATTATCTTAAGAGTAGAACTTTCATAGTTAGTTTCAAATATTAGATTATTAATCCCATTCAAAACATATATATCATTATTTAATACACACATTGCGTATGGACAGATGGAAATTGCATCTTCCTCATTACAAACTTCCACATCCTGAATCAATACACTCTTATTAATTGTTCTATATAGTTGAACTATAGAACTTCCATCCCCATAATAGGCATCCCCCAGCACCACCGCCCGGTCCATATCCGGCGTATCATCGTAAATCCCCCATCCTTCTTCTTTATACTGCTCCACAATTTTCTGATACCCCTGCCAGAGTTGGGGACGCATACTTTCTATGGTTGCTTTAATCAGCGGGTGGGGACGCCACAACAGCGCCACTTCATCTTGATTCTCCTTAAAAGTCTTAAAAACGCTTTTCATCTTATCCAGCATCTTTTCATCATGTTTGAGCAGTGCTGCCACACCTGTGTTATAAAAAATGATCTTCTTCCAGCTTCCATCCGGCTTTTCTATAATCCGCAGCCAGTCCTCCGGAATTTCTAAATCTTCCTTTTTCGTACAAAGTACTTTATCGATCTTGGGAGAACCAAGTCCCAGAATCTTTTCTTCCCAGATGGGCCTGCTGCTTTCCCCTGCCTCTTTGGTCAGCACATTTATGTAAATCTGGCGCATAGCCTCTGACTGTACAATCACCTTATCCGCATGAAACACTCCCGGCACCATGCAGTAATTCTGCACCCATTCAACTTCCTTTTCATCCTCCGGGTCTACCTCACCCAATATAAAATAAGGTATATATACCAGCTTATCTGTAAATTTTTTTAAATTATCTGAATAGAAGAAAGGGTGTACGCTTGTTACATGATTACAGTTATCATAAGGATTATGAATGTAAATCACATCCGGTCTTCGGGCCTCAAAGTTATAATCATTGTAATCTGTGACCGGTACATAAGCGGGGTACTGATCCCCTTCATAGTGGGCTTCCTTAAAACTCCCGTCTGGATTCTTGTCAAAATAAGGAATCGGTATCACATACGCATCGCATTCCGAATCTTCCTCTGCTGCTTTCCATACGCTTTCCAGCGAGTCCCACATAGATGCTTTATATGGAAGAAACACGATTTCTGTGCGGGCTTCAATATCATGTTCCACACTGTCTTTTATCTGTGCCAAAGTCTGCGCCAGCGATTCCTGCAAAGCGTGAACAGTATCTGCCTCATCCGTCTGTGCCTGCCCTGCTTTTTCATAAATCTGGTAGACCAGCTCGCAATAATCCTCCAGTAAAGGGATTGTCTTGAACCGTTCTCCCTCTGCACTTTCAATCAGCTCACCAAGTTTGATTGCACCTTCCTGACATTGTTCCAGCAAATCCTGCACTATGTAATTTTTCCCGGCTTCCATTGCCTTACTGACAGCTTTGTGTGCTTCTTCCAGCAGTATAATAAAGCTTTCTGCCTCTTTTTTTTGTGCTTTCCTCATAGACAAATATCCTTATATGATATGTACTGCACTATAATATGTAAATATTATATATAATAAGATATATATACTTCCTTATTTATTTCCTTTCATATAATATCTTTTTTATTAGTACATGTCAACACTCTGCCATAAACCACCATATTATCCAGTTAACGCCTACACCAGCTTTGTATCTTGGTACAGCTCCTACTTCATCCAGTCTTCCCGTTCCATGTTAAGGAGTGCTTTGAACACTTCCAGATCGTCAATTGTGGTTATCTTTACATTTTTTTCTGTCCCTTTGGAAAAATATACGGTTTCTCCAAGGCGGAGCATCAGGGTGTTGATATACACCTCTCCCTTAATCCCCCGCTTATCTGCTTCCTCATACGCCCACAATGCCTTGCCGTATTTATAAGCCTGGGGAGTCTGGACCCGCATGATTTCCTGTCTGGAAATCCCTTCGCTTCCCGACTTTCCGTCATCAGTCCTTACAATCGTCTCCTGACACCGGACTGCACTTAAACCGGAGCCTTTCCGCCCGCATTTCGTAATAGCATCCGCAATAACTTCCTCGGTGATAAAGGGGCGTATGGCGTCATGTACCAGAATTATGTCATCGTTTTCACACACATCCCGCAGAGCTGTAATTCCCTTATGGGTGGACTCCTGTCCGTCAGCTCCGCCGTCCAGAATCCAGTTCAGCTTTGAAATGCCATACTGCCGGGCATAAGCTTTCAATACCTCATGCCAGCCCTCCAGACACACCACAGCGATTCCGTCTATATCCGGGTGTCTCTCGAAATTTTCCAAAGTATAAATGATCAGCGGCTTGTCATAGACATTCATGAACTGCTTGGGTATATCCTGCTCTGTCCTGCTGCCGCAGCCGCCTGCCAATATCATCGCTATGTTCATTTTTCCACGCCCTCCTCCGGGTGCTTCATCCGGTACAGTGCACGGAACATTTCGACATCCTCTATGGTATTAATTTTTAAATTCAGGTCTGACCCCTCGGAAAAGTATACCTTTTCACCAATCTGGGTAAGCATTGAACTGTTATCCCATGCCCCTAAGCTGCCCTGGTCTATGGCCTTCTGGTGCTTGTCCCATATCAGTTTAAAATCAAATGCCTGGGGGGTCTGGACTTTCATAATATCATAGCGGTTGATACTTTGATATCCTTCTTTTCCATTCCCGGAATGCATAATCGTATCCATAATGTAAGTAGCCGCCACTCCCATTCCCTTTTTCAGGCACATCCGTATGCTGCTGGTGATAATCTTTTCGGATACCATAGGCCGGATCGCATCATGCACAACCACAATGTCCCCCTGTCCCATTCTATCCTTTAAAAGTTCCAGCCCCCGGTAAGTGGATTCCTGTGCATCCCTGCCTCCGGTTATGATTTCTTTCAGCTTCGTAATATTGAACTGCCTTCCATATACCCGCACCATCTCCTGCCAGCCATCCAGACAGGTGACAATAATCTCGTCAATATCCGGATGATTCTGGAAAATTTCGAGGGTGTACACGATAACTGGCCTGTTATTGACATTTACAAACTGCTTGGGAATGTCCATTTTAAATCTTGTATCACGTCCGCCTGCTAATATCAGTGCTGTATTCATGTGCAATTTCCTCAATTATTTATGAATGTTATATAATAAGATATATATACTTATTTTGACAGCATACAATAACTTATCCGGCCAGACGCTGTCATGTCCCGCCTGCCAGCTTATTGAAAAAAAATAAGAGTGTAAACAGATATTATAAATACATATAATAATCAACCTTCACCCTTAAGTTTATCCTCCATGATAACTACCGACCTTCCCTGTCACTTTATTCGTTTTTACATTCATGATATATTTATCGGCAATTATTTAAAATTCTTTAGATGGAGTTTTTAACCATATTTTTATAAAGCTATGTAATTTTTGTTTCCTGTTCCCGTAATCATTGTTTTCCATTGAAATTTTTCTACATTTTACAGACATCTATTTCATTCTATGGTAGAATATTCCCTATAATATTAAATTTTAAGTTTCGGTCCGGTTCTGCTGCACGCCGGGCAAAAAGGAAGTTTTATGAAAATTATTTTTTTAGAATGGAACAGTTTTGGCAATGCAGACATCTTAGAAGCTTTTTCGGACTTAGGCCACGAGGTCATCCGTTACCCTTTTTCAAACAAAATTGACCGGACGGATGCTGCTTTCGAAAATGCTTTGGAGTCGCGTATCAGGCAGTGCCAGCCGGACTATATTTTTTCCTTTAACTATTTTCCTGCAGTTGCGCTAGTCTGCAAAAAAACAGATATCCCGTACATTTCCTGGGTTTATGACAGTCCCTATGTGCAGATCTTCTCCTACACGATTATTTTTCCATGCAATCATATTTTCGTTTTTGACAAAGAGCTGTGTATGGAATTCTGGAAAGCCGGGGTTACCACGATCCATTATCTGCCCATGGCGGCAAACCCCAAAAGGCTGGATACCCTTACAGACTTTTCTGTGCTGGCGCAGGCAGGGCTTATGCCGGAAACAAATGTTGCTTTTATCGGTTCAATGTACACGGAAAGTCATCAGTTTTACGACCGTCTTACTGGGATTTCCCCTTACACAAGAGGTTATCTGGAAGGAATCATGGCTGCCCAGAAGCATGTCTATGGCTACAATTTTATTGAGGAAGTACTGCCTCACAAAATCATTGAAGATATGAAGCGTTCCCTGCCCATGGAGCCAAATGCAGACGGGGTGGAGACGATTCAGTATCTTTTTGCACAGTACGTCATCAACCGCCGGATCACCGGAACGGAGCGTCAGGAGCTCCTAACCGCCGTTGGGCAAAAGCATTCCCTGGATATCTATACACCGGACAGCCGTCTAAAGCTCCCCGGCACTGTCAACCACGGAACCGCAGATTATTACCGTATGGCTCCTCTGATATTCAAAATAACAAAGATAAACCTGAACATTTCCCTGCGAAGCATCAAAAGCGGTATTCCGCTGCGGGCTTTTGACATTATGGGCGCCGGAGGATTCCTTTTGAGCAATTTCCAGGCAGATTTTCTGGACGATTTTATTCCCGGGGAGGATTTTGAATATTTTGAAAGCCAGCAGGATCTTCTGGATAAAATAGATTACTACCTTTCCCATGAAGATGAACGGGCCGCAATTGCCAAAAACGGACACGATAAGGTAGCTACGGCACATACTTATATACACAGGATAAAAGAGATGGAATCGGTCTTGTAAGATTCCATCTGCTTCATTTTTTCTATCCAAATTGCAATACGATATAATTGAACTTTTCATAAATATATAGTATTATTCTTGTATACAAAAATTTTAATTTCAAAACATACTATGTATTCAAAAAGAGGAAAGTCACATGAGAATTCAATATTTAAACGGAGGACTCGCCAATCAGGTATTCCAATATATTTTTGCCCGTTATGCAGAGTTAAGTAATCCCGGGGCTGAACCCTGGCTGCTGGATGATTCTTTTTTTTATGTCAACAATGTACATAACGGTTACGAATTAGAAAAAGTATTTGGCATCAAAGCAAATCTTCTAAGCAAAAATTTTGATGAGGAAGTATGGGCTGAGTTCATCAAAAACAAAAAAAACGGCATAAGTGTGCCCCAGTCTTTTAAAAACCTTGGCTTTAACATTTTTATGATTGCAGAATTTGACAATTATGAATCCCACAATCCCTTTGACGGCACCATCTACCATGTTCCAGGCAACACTTTTATCCCAGATATCACCCGGGCGGAATGTGAGATTGCCTATTACCACGGTTACTGGCTGGACGACCAATGGTTTAACACATATCGGGATGCACTCCTTCCGGAGTTTACTTTTCCCGACATTGAAGACCCCTTAAATACCATGTACGCCTACCAGATTCTGACCACTGATTCTGTTGCCGTCCACGTGCGCAGGGGCGACTATGTGACTATTGGCTGGGCTTCCCAAAATAGTTATTATGTGGATGCGGCCCGGCAGATTTTAAATGTACATCCCGATGCGGTCTTTTTTATTTTTTCTGACGATATTGAATGGTGCAAAAATAACCGCAGCGAGCTCGGCTTTGACCTGCCAAAAGAGGTTGTATATGTGGAGGGAAACGGCGGTGCGCAAAGTTACAGGGATTTGCAGTTAATGAGCCTTTGTAAGGGAATGATTCTTTCCAAAAGCGCTTTCTGTTATCTTGCCCTGCTGTTAAGCCCCACAAATGAATATTATGTTAAAGATAACAGTCCCCGCTGAAGCAGCTCTGCCAGTTTATCCTTTAGCTCAAAATCTTCCCGGATGCGCCTGTGACCGTTCCGGGCGATTTGTGAGCGTTCTTTTTCATGGGTAAGGTAATATTCTGCCTTATCCATCAGCTCCTCCAGACTGGTATACATGGCCAGGTCTTCTCCATCCGTAAAGTACTGGTCAATTTCCGGCTGGTAACTGGTCAGGCAGAATCCGCCGCAGCTTAATATATCAAACACTCTCTGGGGAATCCCTGTTTCTATGGTACGTGAAGTGATATTTAAATTTATTCTGCTGTTATGGAATATGAAGGGCATCTCCTTCTGATAATCCGCATATCCCATATTTTTTATATTCTCTTTTACAAGCCCTGCGGGAAGCTTTGATGAGGTGTAAAAATGAATGGGATATTTTTCACTGATTTTGTCTAAGGTACGTTCCCTCTCCCGTCCGGTCACTTCCATTCCTACTGCATCCGCCGCCATCTGGACATCATCCTGCCTGTATCCTTCTCCCAGAACAAGGCTGCACTTCTCCACCAGTTCCTTTACGAGCCACTCCGGCATAGACTCTTTTAAGAAATTATATCCATACACCATAAGCTGGGATTCCACCAGCCCCTCCACAAAGCCGGATGCGTATTCGGACAGCCCTGCCCTGCGCAGGCGGTTCTTATCTTCATTATAAAGATTTCCTACAAAAGAAATATCACATTTATATTTTTTACCAAGATATGGATTTTTCCCCTCCTTTTCCTCAATCTGTGCAAGCTGTCTGCTGACACCTGCCAGCGGAAAATGAAAACAGGAAGCCGCCCCCATTTTCTTGATCCTCCGGGCATAGCTTTCATCAAAGCAGAAAATTTGGTTACAGGGGCTTTTCAGCGTTTCTGACTGCAAAGTGTACTGGGGGCAGTCATAAATCCATGAAAGATAGGGAATTTGGTTGATCTCACAAATCATAGAGATCAGAGGGAAATAATCATAACTGAACACTGCGCCGATCTGCTGTCCATGAATCATCTTCATCATTTCCCCCGCAAAACCTCCGTCACTGTGATAATCCTTCATTTCTTTTACAAATTCCGCATAGGGCCATCCTATTTCCTTGACCGCCTCCACCAGAGAAGGCTCACTTATGGATCCCCATCTGTATATCAGTAATTTTTTCTGCATGACAATTTCCTTTCGTTCGTGCCCACGTCCGGTTTCCTATAGAGCAAAAGCAGCATCCCGTCCACCTATTCAATTCTTGTGGCTGTTATGACGTTTCTGTGTTATGATAATTATGGTATCACATTCTGCCATGAATGAACAGATGCCCGGCAAACTTAGATGCAGGCATTTGAAAACATGGCCATCGTCTGCCCGGCAGACAATACACAATTTACAGGAGGAATTTATGCTTCCAATCTCTGTCTGCATGATTGCAAAAAATGAAAGTAAACGAATAGAACGCTGCCTGTCCTCTCTCATGCCCTATGGTTTTGAAATCGTGGTGGCAGACACAGGTTCTTCAGACAATACCCGGGAAATTGCACGCCGTTTTACCGATAAAGTCTTCACCTTTGAATGGTGCGACGATTTTAGCGCCGCCAGAAATTTTTCCATCAGCAAGGCTTCCCATGACTGGATCTTCATGATCGACTGTGACGAGTATATCAAAAGTACTGACGTGGAGGAACTGACTTATTTTATGGAACACCTCCCCCATGCCGCAGGCAGTGTCAGCCGTGAAAATGTTTCCGGTTCTATGGATGCCCTTGATTATTACACAGACCGGACAGAACGGCTGTTTAACCGGAACCTGTACCATTACACAGGCATTATACACGAGCAGTTGACGCCGGTTGCCGACGGGGAAATGGAATGTTTTCTGTTAAACACGGTACTTTTCCATGACGGTTATGTAATGACCGCCCGGGAACGGGAGGAAAAGTCCCAGCGGAATCTTTCCCTGCTGCTTAAGCAATCGGAAAAAGAACCCGATAATCCTTATGTATATTATCAGTTGGGTAAAGGGTTTGAGATGGCGGGCGACTATGGGAAGTCCTGCCAGTATTATGCCAGGGGGCTGTCCTTTCCCTTGGATCCTTCCCTGGCCTATGTGCAGTCTATGGTGGTTTCCAATGGTTTTAACCTGCTGCGGCTGGGTAGATTTGAGGAAGCCCTCGCCTACCAAAACATTTATGAGGATTTTGCAGGTTCTGCTGACTTCGTTTATCTAATGGGGCTTATTTACCGGAACAACCGCCTCTATGAAGAGGCGCTGGAAGAATTCACAAAAGCTGTTACCTTTGCATTTGCCAATGAAAATGGCGCCAACAGCTTCCTGGCCTATTATGAAATGGGAAATATTCTTGCACTGGCAGGAGATTATGACCTTGCCAGGGAATGTTACCTGCAGTGCGGGGATTATGCTCCTGCGCTGGAAATATTAAAATTGTATGAAAACCCGTAACAGGTCAGATAAATCTGTGCACGTCCAAAAAGCCGTAAGAAAAAGTTTTTGCACAGAATTCCAGACCATCAGCCGGAAAGAAAGGCATTTTTATGAAGAACAAACTAATCAGCATCATCATTCCCTGTTACAACGTGGAACCCTACCTCCCCCGCTGTTTCAAGTCATTGCAAAAGCAGACCCTTGGCATTGAACATATGGAGCTTATCTTTGTAGACGACGCTTCCACCGACCATACCTGGGATACGTTAAAAGCAATCGAATCTGCTTTTCCGGGTTCTGTCCTGATTATCCAGAACGAACAGAACCAGGGGCTTGGCTATTCCAGAAATCTGGGGCTTTCCTATGCCACCTGCCCTTACGTTGCTTTCCTTGACTCAGATGACTGGGTGGAGCCTGAGATGTACCAGTCCATGTATGAAAAAATGGTACAGTACCAGTGCGACATTGTGCGCTGCCAGTATATCAGGGATTACGGCGTTGCCCCTATCTCCCCGGAAGAAAAGTGCACCGGTAAGCAGGACCGTCTGCTTCTGATAGATTCCATTGCCAAAAGAAAAGGATTTCTGCAGACAGATTCCCTTGGCTTTACAGCCTGGGACAAACTGATACGGAAAGATTTTTTGACCAGACATAACATACTGTTTGCAGAAGGGGCTGCCTATGAGGACCACCCCTGGTCTTCCCTGCTCTATCTCTATGCCGAACATATTTATGTGCTGGAACAGCGATTCTATCATTACTTTGTCAACAACAGTTCCATTGTTCTTACCAAAAATCAGGAATACCACCATGATTTCCTCATTGTGGGCCTCATGAAATGGCAGGAATGGGTCAACCGGGGCTTTCTGAAATATTACCGGAATGAACTGGAATGTAACTTTCTTCTGGAAACTTACTTAGGTTACATAAAGGTACTGTTTCTTCGTTTCAGTCAGATTCCGTATGAACATTTCCTTGTATTGAAACAGGAAGTGCTTGCACGCATTCCGGACTACCGAAAGAATCCCTATATCTCCACAGCATTCACCCCGGTCAATCAAATCCTGCTGGAACTTCTCGTAACCAATGTTACGAGAGAGGCTTTGGATGAAATTGCCCTGTCGGTGAAAAATGTATGGCAGTCCGTTACCATATTTACTGCCACCCATATTCCCTTCTCCCCTCCTGCGGATGATACCTACCTGCCTTTGCATGTAGGCCGGGCGTCTGCAGAGGACTTAGGATACTTAGGGGACGATACGGGCGACAATATTTCCCTGATTAACTGTTTTTACGGAGAGCTGACCGGGCTGTACTGGATCTGGAAAAACTACCACTCCTCCGATTATGCAGGGCTATGCCATTACAGAAGGTACTTTTTAAATGACAGCCATCAGATTATGTCAAAGATGGATTATCTTCGCATTTTTTCTTCTTACGATGTCATTATTTCCAAACCTGTGCACAGCGAAAAAACCTACTACGAATGTTATAAGGAAGCTCACAATATCAATGACCTGCTTACAGTGGGAGAAGCCATACAAAAGCTCTATCCCGAATACTACCCGTATTTTGAGCAGGTGCTGGAAAGCCATTTCATTTACTCTGGTAATTTATTTGCCGCTTCCAAGGTCCTTTTTAACCAATATGCGGACTGGCTTTTTACCATACTAAAGGCTTCCTCCCAGCAAATTGACACAAGTACCTACGACAATTATCATAGACGGGTATATGGGTTTTTGTCGGAACAGTTAGTCTACGTCTGGGTAAAAGGCCGGGATCTAACCTACTATGAGTGTGAAGTGGGGTTTACACAAGAGAAAGCCGAAACTGTAAATCTAAAAAAAGCTTTGGCACAGCTCATTGCCCTGGGGGATATCAGTCAGGCAAAGCTGCTGTTTAAAGATACGGTGAAAGATCGCCCTGATGTCCTTCTTCCCGGCTCCGACTTATCCCAGGAACTTAAGACCATCTATCAAATCCTGAATGTCTGTGAAAAAGAACGGCTCAGAGGACATGATTCCCTGCTCAAGTACAGCCGCGACCTGGGAAAGTTGATAACCCATTATACACGGATCACTGAAATACTTTATCATATGTCAGCAAAACAGGCCACGCCCAAGGATATACAGTATTTGAAATATACTTTGGTATCAAAACCTGCCCTGCAGGCCATCATTGATGCCACCCCTGACTATCGGTCAGTTGACTTAAACCGCTATTTATAAATTATTTATGCCGATGCAGACAACGGAAATAACTGCACCGCGAAAGGAGTTACTATGTTACCAATTTCTGTTTGTATTATTACCAAAAATGAAGCTGACAAGATGGAAAAATTTCTGTCCAAAATTCGTGCCTATGACTGGGAGATTGTGGTTGTCGATACAGGCTCCACTGATGGTACACGGGAAATCGCCGAAAAATACGCCGACATTCTTGCAGACTTTGAATGGATTCAGGATTTTTCCGCCGCAAGGAATTACTCTATCTCGCTTGCATCCAATGAATTTATTTTAGTTCTTGACTGCGACGAATTTCTGGTTGATGCCGATATTGAACAAATGCTGCAGTTAATGCAGGAAAATCCCGAAAAGATGGGATGCCTTGCCCGAATCAACCACTACGAAGCCAATCAGATGGATACTTTATATGTTGACTATGTAGAAAGGCTTTTCTCCAAAAAGCTTTTCCATTATGAGGGACCTATCCATGAACAGTTAGTGCCTTTTGACGGCATTTCTTATCTCTATTACCAGTTTCCACTTTCTGTGGATCACTACGGTTATCTGTTGTCCGATGAAGAAATGGATGCAAAGGTCAAGAGAAATTTGGACATTCTGACGGCTGATTTAGAAAAAAATCCTGACAAGCAATATGTTTATTTTCAAATCGGCCAGTGCCACAACACAAGAAAAGACTATGGTAAAGCTTATGAAGCCTATCATAAATCCATCCAGTATCCACTGGACCCTACCTGCGAATATCACCATATGCTGATCATTGCCTATGGATATTCTATGCTTTATACCAACCGTTTCAAAGAAGCCATGAAATTACTTGATTACTCACAGGACTTTGGCTTTGTTGCTGATTTTCACTGCCTGATGGGGGATATTTATCTGAGAAACAATTACCCTTTAAAAGCTTTGATGGAGTATATCCAAGCTTCTACATGTGAAAAGCAGTTTTTAATTGGTGCTAACTCTAACATTCCTGCATATAATATCGGATTTGTCAATGAATTGTTGGGAGATAAGAAAACAGCTTTAATGCACTATAAACGATGCCGGGATTTCCCTATGGCAGACAAAAAAATAAAGGAGCTGAGCCGGGTGCTGGGGGATTCTTAATTCCCCTCCGGTAAAGGAAATATATGCCCCTTTTAGCAAATAATAAATGATAAGCCAGACCATTTATATATTTATAGATGTCTGGCTTATTGTAAGCAACGGATAGCCTGCTTCACAAACTATCCTTACGAACAAACGCTGCCACGCTTCGCGAGACAGCTTATTGTAACAAACGCTGCCACGCTCTGCGAGCCAGCTTATTGTAAAAAAAGGGATTGACCGTACGATCAACCCCTTTGATAGTTTGCTTATATACCCAATCTTGATTAACCAAGTAAGGATAATACGCCCTGGTTGGACTGGTTAGCCTGTGCCAACATAGCCTGACCTGCCTGTGCAAGGATATTGTTGTTGGAGTAAGCAACCATTTCTGTAGCCATATCTGTATCACGGATAGCTGCTTCAGATGATGTGGTGTTCTCAACTACGTTATCCAAGTTAGCAATTGTGTGCTCCAGACGGTTCTGGATAGCACCAAGGTCTGAACGCTGTGAAGATACAGCCTGTAAACAGGTCTTAACAAATGCGTTCAAGCTTGCGAAATCCTTGCTTGAAGGGATACCAGTACCAGAAGTAAGTGTATTGTGGAATTTAGCAATAACTGCTGTAGCAATTGCACTTGTCATCTTCTGAGTGCTGGATGTCATCTTAGCTGCGCCTGTTCCTGCGGTCCATGTTGTGTAAGAAACATTAGCATTGCCAGCTACTGCTGCAAGGCCTGACAGTGACATTGACTTAATGGAAATATCAATATGCTGTCCAGCTTCTGCACCAACCTGCAGACCTTTTCCTGTAAAGGAACCATCTAACAGAGACTGCTCATTGAATGTAGTTGTGCTCTGTACACGGTCAATTTCACTCATCAACTGGTTAATTTCAGCTTTGATGTAGTTACGGTCAACAGATGTAAGTGTACCAGTTTCACCTTTAACTGCTAACTGGTTCAAACGCTGTAACATATCATGAACTTCGTTCAAAGCACCTTCTGCTGTCTGCACACAAGAGATACCGTCCTGAGCGTTAGAAGAAGCCTGTGTAAGACCTTTAATCTGACGTCTCATTTTTTCTGAAATGGAAAGTCCTGCTGCATCATCTGCTGCACGGTTAATCTTGTAACCGGATGATAACTTCTCTGTTGATTTAGCCTGTGTTGATGTGTTAACTGCTAACATTCTGTTAGAGTTCATGGCTGTAAGATTGTGTTTAACTATCATTGACATAACATATTCCTCCTTGAATTTAACGTCGCTTCCCTGCGTACGTTTGTTAATTTAACTTACAGTTACCTTTATGAATTCGTACGCATCCACAAGCGATAACTGTAAGCTTTTTGCAAGCAATTATTTGTTTTGCTTTACTTGTATATTATATCGGTGGTTTTCCTTAATACTTTATAGTCAAAATTGATTTTTTGATTATTTTTAAAAATTATTTTCTTTTGTACTGTCCTTTTCTGCACTTAATACATGCGCATAATTTCTTTCTGCCTGCACCGGTGTAAGATGATAATTTCAGCCTTTGACACTTTCATTGCAGGAGAACCGAAATGAGATGCCTGTTGGCTAGATTTAAAGGTGATATATCTATAATAAGTGGTATATATAATAAAATAATTCCGATATTTTGTCAATTCTATTTATTGATTTTAATGCCGGAAACTTTTATACTATAATCAGGCAGTCAAAAACGCTGTAATTATAATTGTAATCCATTATATATGAAGATACAGGAAAAAGCATTATATAATAATAAGAGAAAGGATTATGGGTCTGCGTATGGCAATAGGCCATAACAGAACGGGTAAGGTTATCATGAAAATACTTTTCCATCAATATGGAAGCATATGCGAGCCTGATATTATTTCTGTCTTTGAATCTTCCGGTCTCCAGGTGGTCCGGGAGGACACGGAAGTGGCGCAAAAGTCTATTCCTGCGCAGCAGAGGATTCGTTTACTTAGCGATTATCTGTTTGGGGACAATTTTTCCTTTGTATTCAGTATTAATTTTTTTCCTTATATTTCTGATATATGTGAGCGGTTTCAGATTCCCTATGTGTGTCTCAGCGTGGATTGCCCTGTACTGGAGTTATTTTCCGAATCAGTTAAAAATAAATGGAACCGTATTTTCCTTTTTGATTATACCCAATATCTGCGGATTGCCCCTGCCAATCCCGACTGCGTTTTTTATCTGCCCCTTGCCACCAATGTGGGGCGCTGGGATAGTGTAATTTCTTCCATGACACCCGATGAGAATAGGAAATATACTTCTGATATTTCCTTTGTTGGTTCCCTCTATACTGAAAAATCGCCTCTTTCCTCCCAGATGCTTCCTCCCAGACTGGCAGGTTATGTAGACGGAGCGGTGGAAGCACAGCTACAGGTATATGGTTATAACTTTCTGGAGGAAATTATAACACCGGAGCTGACGAAGCAGTTTAAAAAAATTTTCCCTGATTACCGGAATCTCACCAGTATTTATGCCGGAACGGATGCCTATACTGCCGCCAATTATTATCTGGCAATGCGCGCTGCTGAACTGGAACGTATACGTACTTTGCAGGCCCTTTCCCATAATTTTTATGTGGATGTATATACAAGAAGTTCCTGCAGGGATCTAACCTCCGTCCCCAATCTACGCTTTAAGGGCGGTGTATCCACGCTTACAGAAATGCCTAAGGTATTCCATTGCAGCAAAATCAATTTAAACATTACCATAAAATCTATCCAAAGCGGTCTTTCCCTCCGGGTATGGGACGTGTTAGGATGTGGCGGATTTCTGCTAAGCAATTACCAGACTGAAATTCCCGAATATTTTGAAATTGATAAGGACTTGGTATGTTATGAAAGTATAGGGGATCTGAAGGAAAAGACGGCCTATTATCTGGCCCACGATGATATACGGATGGAGATTGCCCATAACGGATACGAAAAGGTCAAGGCACAGCATACATGGGCACACAGAATCTCTGCTATGATGCAGACAGTATTGGCCACGTTATCTTAAAGCCAAATCTCCTGTCTCACTGATAGGGTAAAAGCTGCTATATGCTTCCACGATCCGGCCTATGGGAAAAAAGGGGCGGCTGCACACTATGATTTCATCTGTGTGCAGCCGCCCCTTAAAATAACTATTTCTTTTTATCCATAAATTGTGGGATTACGACATTACCCTTGCTCATACTTTTGTAATAACCATATGCCGCCTTGGAATTCAGCTTATTGAATTTCACTGAACTTTTTTCCTTTGCAAATGCTGCTTCCACGAGCTGCTTATTTCTTGCTTCCTGAGCCTGCACTGCAACACTCTTGTCAGTTACTTCCTTCACAAGTTTTTGAAGTCCGGCAATCTGGTCTTTATATTTGTCCCGATTGTCCTGCAACTGTTCTCGAATTCTCTGATATAAGGCATCAAATCCATCGTCCAAAGCTGTCAGTTCTTCAATCAGTTCTCCCTTTCTGTCAATGGCTTCATCGAATTCGTCATAAGGAAAGCTGTCGCTTTTAAGCATCTTGGCCTGCTTATTGTTTTCATCTTCAATCTTGTCAAGAACAATTGACTTTTTCTGCAGGCTGTCCGCCAGAATGTCAAGATAATTTTCTATCATACGGTTCCTCTTTCCCTGTTATTAATCCGCATAACTTCCTTCCATGTATCACGGACATTGTTCAGATGATCTCTGACTTCCATCATGACTGCTTTGTCCTTTTTGATATTCGCGTCCACGAGACGTTCCAGCAAATAATTATAAATTCTGTCAAAATCCTTGGCTACCGGATATTTCATATCCAGCGTAACCTGGAGATGTTCTACGATCTTCTGGGCCTTGATGATATTTATATGCGCTTTCTGGATTTCCTTTCCTTCAATCGCTGTAATAGCGATATTACAGAATTTAATCGCACCTTCATACAGCATCAATGTAAGTTCTGCCGGCGAAGCGGTCAATACCTTGCTGTTTTTATACTGGGCAAACGCATTGGGTAATGCCATTTTGTCATCCTCCTAATAAACTGGTGACAGCACTCTGGTTAGACTGCATCTTTGCAAGCGCTGTTTCCATTGCACTGAATTTCTTATACCATTTATCTTCCAGTGCTGTAATCTTGTCTTCCTGCTTTTTGATTTTTTCACTGTATGCATCATATTCTTCCTTCATACGTACATCTTCATACACTGTGAAGGAACTGCTGTAGTCGGTCTTGGTCATAAGGGTGTTAACCTTTCCCCACAGACTCTTACTCAGTCCGGTAAAGAATGCAACAACAGAATCAGGGTCATTTGCGATAGCTGCTCTCAGCTTATCTTCGTTGTTCTTTGTAAACTCGTCATCTTCATCGCCATTGATATGGTAAGCATTTTTCTCATTATCAGCAGCATTCCAGTATCCAAGCGTTTCAATACCGAAATCGCTAAGATGCATTGTCTTTCCATTTACCTCGATACCGCCCATCATGATTTCTTTCAAGGCGCTGGAAACGGTGCTAAGGGTGCTATCCCTGCGCAGAACAGAATCTTTGATCTTCTGCTCCCATTTTTCAATTTCTTTTTCGGACATTGCATCTTTTTCTTCATCGGTCAGGGGCTCATAGTCCTTGGCAGAATCTGCATTATAGAGCTTATCCATTTCATTGATCAGAGTGCTGTACTCCTTGATGAAGTTCTTGATCATGTCGTAGATGCCGTCTGTATCTTCCGATGTTGTGATGGTTACAGCTTCATCGGTTTCCTCCAGAGCGGTAATCGTCAAACCGTTGATTTGGAATACATTGTTGCTGGATGTAAATTCGGCGCCGTTCAATTCGATAACCGCATCCTCGCCTTTGGTCATGTGGCCCAGATTAGCTGTTTTTCCAGCCGCTGAGTTATTATACTGCTCCTGCAGTTTCAGAGCATGCGCTTTGTCGGCCTCGACCTTCTCTTCTACTTTAGCTGCTACGTCAGCTGTTAAACTTCCATCAGGATTCAGGCAGTCCTCAAATTGTTTCTTTGTATCTTCCTGATTTTGTTTCCTTTCTTTGAGAGTCTCATACTCTTCTGCCTTGCCAAGTTTCTTATCCAGTTCTTCCAACTCAGTTTTTTCGGCTTCTGTCAGATCAGCTTCATCTTTTTTCTTCAGCTCGGCAATACGCTCTTTGATCTTTTCTGATGAATTATCCGGATCATCTAAATCAAGTCCATCGACAAGTGCCTCGTCTTTCAACTTCTGTATATCATTTTCTGTTGACTGGATTAAGTTTGCTGCAATATTAATTTCATCTTTGTATGCATTAGCCATTGCAGTCTTGGCATCTGCAAGAGTCTGGGCATAGTTGGCATCTGAATATTTCTCAACATAAGCATCTAAATATTGCTTGTCGTCAAGAGTATTGAATCCCAATTTAGATTTCGTATCTAAATCTACATTCCCATTTTTGTCGTAAAATTCAAGTTCAAAATCTCCTGCTGCTCCGCTCTGGCCCCCACTGATATAAAATCTCTGGCTGTCCACGTCAAAGTTGGCATTCAATCCGGCATTTCTGAATTCATTAACCAGATTGTCAATGGTCATATCGCCATTGATATTTATTTCCTTATTTCCCCCAGAAGTCTTAACCGTTATCTTAGAATCACCCTCAATGCCGAGTTCCTTCAACTGGGTATTGGCATGGTTATTCCCGGAAAGCTTCGCACTTGTCATATACGCTGTAGTGGCAACCTTCTTTACCTTGAGTTTCTGTGAACCATTGATTGCATTGGCTCCGGTAATTACGCTGACTGCGCTAGTGTTGGAAACCTTCGTGGTCTTCTTCCTGTAATCGGATTCATAACGCATATTGGATAATGTACCGTCATAGAACTTCTTGATTTTGGTATTCAGGTCTTTCCATGCATCCTGCTTCCACTCATGTTTGGTCTGCTTCTTTTTAAGGGTATCAACCTTGGTCTTCTGGGCTTTCACAAGTTCAGCAATGATTGACTCAGTGTCCAGACCGGAATTCATACCGGTTATTCTGATTGGCATTGTGTTACCTCCTATCTTCTCTCATCCACCAAAAGCCCTGCCAGCTCCCATGCTTTTGCTATCATATCTAAGGTTTTCTCAGGGGGAATCTCTTTGATTACCTCTTTGCTCTCCTTGTCTACGATTTTAATCGTAACACGATTAGTAGCATCATGGATACCAAAGACTGCTTCCGAATGGGAAAGGTTCTTATTCAACTGTTCAACGGCCTTCTTGATCTGCTCTGTAGAAGCCTGCTGCTGGTCTTTCGGCGTATTCCCGCCCTCTGAACTGCTCTGGCCGCCGCCCTGTTCCTCTCTCTTTTCCGGTGCAGCTACTTTCACTGTGGTGGAATCATATATGTTATTCTGCTCCTGTGCAGCAACATCCATGTCCTCTGCCACTTTTTGTACAGGCTTTGCCTGCTGTGTTGTCTGTGCCTGATATGTCATGGCACTGCTTAATGGTTCTATTGCCATTGTAATCACCTCCGTGTGATATAAAAATTTAAAACTGTAGAGTTTTCCTATCTTCTTAAGTATATATCGGAATATATGACGAAAAATTTATAGTCTTTTCCGAAAAAATTCCCCTCTATACAGCAATGTAACTTAATCAAAAAGCTGCAGCCATGCCTCATAAGACAGCCTATTGTAATTCTAATGCTGCTCCCCCGCATAGAGTGCTTATTGCAAAGCAATGGATACCCCCTTCGCGGACTATCCTTACGTTAAACAAACGCTGCCATGCTTTGCATGACAGCGTTTGTAAGAAAAACACATTTTATCTTATTTATCTCCCAGCAGTGTTTTAAGAGCCTGTAATCCGTCCATGTTGACTGATTCGCTGTTTGCCTCCTGAATCTGGGCATATACCTCTTTCCGGTATATAGGTACTTCCTTCGGTGCGCTGATGCCAAGCTTTACCTGCTCTCCCTTAATCTCCAGCACAGTAATCTCAATATTGTTGTTAACGATGAGGGCTTCATTCTTTTTTCTGGATAAAGCTAACATTTATTCACCTGCTTTCTTTGCATTCAAAATATCATAAATAGGGAATTTGACTGCATAATCCTCTCCCTCAACGATGATCTGGCATGCCTTTCTTTCTGCTGCATTGATGACAATAGGGCCTCTTAAGTTGACACTCATTTTCTTCAAATCCGAAGGAACGGTAACTGTTACCATTACCAGCAGCTCATCGGGCTGCAATTCCCCAAGGGGCTTTAGCAATTCATCATCCACCTCCGGGTTATAGTCCGGCCTGACAATCAACGGATCCATGACCGGCATCGCAAAAGCCGGCTCCTGTATGGACTGCATCCAGTGAATAGAACCGATTCCCCTGTCCTCGTCATGTATCAGCGTGAACTCCGTTAAATCCGGGAATCCGATAATCCCAAGCGGAAAATGAATGATTTTCTCATCTGCTATATCTATTTCTCCAAATACTTTTGTATTGATTTTCATAACCGCTCCTATCCGCGTGTTTTGACACCCGCTGTTAAATATAGTTCATAAGCGACGTCTGCATAATCTTTCCAGTCGCCATAAGGGCTGCATTGTAAGTAAGCTCTGTACTTGAAAGCTGGATAACCACTTCCGCAATATCCACATCTTCATTCTCAGACTGCAAAGTTTTAAAGGTGGTCCGCTGATCCATAAGCCGGTTGCTGATCAAGTCAAGACGCTGGCTTCTGGTACCGTTGTCCGTGACAGCCACATTGGTGTCATCCAGATACTCCTGCGCTTTTGCAATCATTCTTCCAAACATATTGTGTACATTCTCGCGCTCGTGGCTGTATGCCTTTTCCGCAGCTTCATACTGCTTCTTGACCAAAGCATAATTGGGATCGCTTTCCTCCATGGTTTTGAACTTCTTTTCCATATCCGTAAAAGTCTTGTCAATGGCTGACAATCTTTCAATGGCATTCTCCAAATCCTCCACATCCCTGTCCAGATCGTGGGAAAATACTTCGTCTGCCGTAGTGTTCACCTGTACTTTCTGGTTGTATCCCACATCGTATTCGATGGCCTGTTTCTTACCGCCTGCTGTGGTAAGATATTCTTTATTATAATTGACCTTTACAGGTACCGGAGGGTTGACAGAATCATCCATCAGTACGTTACCGCTCTCGTCCAGCGTCGTCCCTTCACAAGCAAAATAATGTTCAGGACGAATGTCGCCGTCAGCCCATGTATTCTTATCGTAGGTAACGCGGATCTCCGCACTGGTTCCGCCTGCTCCCGGTGCTTTTGTGGCATTCTCAACTTTTGAGTAAGCCGTATCGCTGAATAGGATTTCTCCTGTTTCCGGTACAAACAGTATCAGATCCTGATTATTTTCATTAGCAGTCAGCATCTGCTGATAAGGATCAGGATCATCTCCTACAGACGCATTAGTAGCAGTAAAAGTTGTACCTGGATTGCCGGTAGCCGGATCTATCATTTCTACCTTTACGCCACCTGTAGGGCCTGCCGGATCCAAATCATCATAAGATACGCGCAATCTGTGGATATCACCATTTTTGATATCCTGCTCTGCAATATTGGCATAGTTAGGATCCGTAAAGTTATTTATATTCAAGCCGTCCAGATCGCCCACATCGGTATAATTAACGGTATCGAAATCTGCAATGGTGTTCTGCTCATGAATGGTATAATTAGGATAACCGCCGTTCGTCCTTTTCTGATCCCGCTCCACCTGCTCTGTAAATGACATGGTAGTATCGGTCCTGAACCCTGTAAATACATATCTGCCCGCATAGTCCACATTTCCTGTGGAATAAAACTCGTTTTTAAGGGATTTGATCTGGTCTAAAAGAATCTTCAAATCCTCACATTTCCTGTCCTTGTTGGCAGCGTCATTGGCTCTCCTGCTTATATCCGTAAGTACCTGTGTTGCCGTATCAAGCGCTTTGCCGGTAACATCCAGCCAGCTATCGGCATTCTTTGCATTCTTTTCATAATACTGGGTCAGCTCCGAAACGCTGGACCTAAGGCGCAGGGCACGGATGGCAATAATCGGATCGTCAGAAGGCCGTGTGATCTTCTTCTGGGTAGACATCATCGTGCTGAGTTTATCCCGCAATATTTTATTATTATTGATATTATACAGAGAATTATTCTGCATAATCTTATTGGTCATTCTCATGCTAATTGTTCTCCTTCCTGCCTATAAGCAGCCGCCATTAAACACCTGTCCGCAGAATCAACTGGTCGTAAACTTCTGTCAGTGTCTGTATCATCTTGGATGCCAGTGTATAAGAATTCTGGAATTTAACCAGGCTTACCGCTTCCTCATCCTCATCCACGCCGGAAATGGAATTCCTCTGGTTGTCAATGGTATTCCGCAGGCTTCCAAAAGTTCCCTGAAAAATATTTGCATCGCTGGCATTTAAGGATACATCCCCTAAAATCGCTTCCAGGAGCTGTCCGGCGGTTCCGTTACGGAAACTGAATTCTTCCCTGCTGGTAAGCATGTTGATCATTTCCTGAATCTTTCCACACTCTTCCACGCCTACTTCGCTGTCGGTCCTGGTTCCCAGAAGACTGGGATCTTTAATCAGTTCACTGTTGATGCAGAAGTTTCCTGCGGTCAGCAGATAGTAGCTGGATTTGTCGGAACCTGCTCCTCCTGCTATATTTAAGTCTGCTTCTGTAAACTGGCTTTCCTTATTTCCCGTAACTCCTGTAAATAAGATACAGCCTTTATTTCCGTTGGCGTCAACACCGCTTGTAAAGATATCGTTTACAGTCTTGGCGAACCCGCGTATCCAGGAATTCATCTGCTGCATATAGTAGGGAATCCCCTGATATTTGATCTGGGTTTCGGTCTTGGCATCCTTACCCACACACCCTGCATCAACCTGGGGCACATTGGATGCGCTCATGGTAAAGGTATAAGTATCTGTCCCGTCAAACTCCCAACTGTCATACCGGTACATAACGTTGCCTATATTGATAAGCCCGCCGTTGTCGGAAAGGGTACAATCCTGCATGCTTTTCAGGAATTCATCTGTCACTTTGATTTCAACCTGATTGCCTGTAACGCTCTTGATTTCACCGTTAAAATTAGCGCCGTTGTTTCCGTCACGTAACTGCACCAGGCCTTTTAGTTTTCCGCCCATGGCTGCGTTGGTAAGGCTGAAACTGTTTCCGTCACTCCATTTCACATCGTAAAGGCCGTCGGCATCTGTCTGGTTTACTTTTTCATTCTTGTCCCGGGCCACACACTCTAAAGTCTTGTAGCTGGTTCCGTCCACCAGGGTCTGCCCGCCTGCAATTCTCACAATATATCTGTGGGCATTGCTCTCCACATTGGGGTCATTTTTGTCGGTGAGCGGAAATTCCATGGTTTCCACATCCACCACTTCCGACAATTCGTCTATCAGCAGATCCCTCTGGTCACGAAGTTCATTGGCCCTCATATTTTTACCGGAAAGTTCCACTACATTAATCTGGTTATTGAGAACGGCAATCTGCTGCGCAAGAGAATTAATATGATCAACGCTCTGCTTGATCTCCAGATTAATGTCTTTTTGAAGTTCCTGGAGATTTCCGTACATATTGTTAAAGTAATCTGTCAGTGCTTTCGCCGCACCGATAAATTCTGTCTTGGAATCGTTGCTGCTGGAATTCGTGGTAACCCCCTGGAGGGTAGCGCTCAATTTATTGAAAATCGTCCTGAATCCGCTGGTACCGTCATCATTAAAATAATCTTCCAGTGTCCTCATGTAATACTGTTTGGCGGTATACTCGCCATATTTACAGTTGTTGCTCCAGTATTTATAGTCGTAAAAACTGTCTCTGACACGGTCAATGGAAACCGCATCCACACCTGCGCCTGCACATCCGTAAGTAGCGAAGGTTCTGATTGCCTTATTCGCCTGCAAAGTCACCTGCTGGCGGCTGTATCCTACTGTCTGGGCATTTGCTATATTATTAGCCGTGGTGTTCAGTGCCGCGTTTGCAGCCCGAAGCCCCGATCCTGCTATATATAATCCAAAAAATTGTGATGGCATTTACTTCACTCCTTCCTACCTTCCAAGCGCGCTTAATACATGTTCAAGCATTTCATTAATTACGTTAACGTAACGGCTGGAAGCATTATATGCATTCTGGAACATGATCATATTACTAAGTTCTTCGTCAGAAGAAACGCCATGCACCTGTTCCCTTGCGGCTGCCGTATTGTCAACTGCCACTTCCTGGTTGCTGCATATGCCGCGAAGGACGTACCCGAAATTGGCAGTCAGCGATACCAGATTGTTATAGTAATTGATAAAATCGCAGGCTGTATTTACATGCGGATTTACCTTGTACTTTTCTTCCTTAAAAATAGCTTTCAGGGCATCGGCTGTTGTCTGGTCAACCTGCCCGTCGTCCTTTTTAAAACCAAGCAGGGAAGGTGACTGTTTCAATTCCCCGTCGATGATCAGATTCTCTATCGTGAAATCATCCGGGTTCATACTGTCGATCTGGGTTCTGAAAATTGCAATTGCCTCCCATGTAGGCTTCCCATTATTATCCAGAACCGGATTTCCATTGGCATCCACGATCCACTTCTTCATGTAGTCAGTTCCCGGCTGCTCCGCTTCGGCCCTGTCTGCCGCTTCCTTAAATACTTCGTTGATTCTTAAAGTGATGGAGTGCACCAGCATGTCAAATTCTGCCTGGACATTCATGACAACGGACTGGGAAACATATTTATCATAATACTCTACACTGCCCGGATTCTCGCTGCCTGTAATATTTCCATCCATTCCCAAATCCTTAAAGGTGGCTCTCTTATTGCCCCGTGCAAACATCATGGATTTTAAGGAACCAATATCTGTGTCCCGGTCAGTGGCAATCACCTGCCCCAGATCGAATACTGCGGCGGTACTCAAGTCCAGTGTCTCCACACCGTTCACCATGTTCTTCTTAGCCAGTTGTTTCCAGTAAGGGGTATAGAAACCTGTTTCCGTGTCCTCGTGCAGGAGAATTTCGTTAGCGGAATCCATCTTTACGAAGTCCACGCCTTCCAGTTTGATAAGCACGTTACCGAAAGAGTCTGTCCTGCACTCGATATTTCCCATTGCGGAAAGTTCGTCCAGCAGAAGGTTTCTCTCGTCCTTTAAGTCGTTTGCCCACTCTACATTACCGGATTCTATTCCCATGATCTCCTGATTCAGCTCTGCAATACGCTTTGCATAGGCATTCATGGTTTCAACCTGCTGGGCAATTTTATAATTTAAATTATTCTGATATTCGCAAAGACCTGAATAGACCGCCTGCCCGCGGGATAAAAATTCATTACACCGCTGCATGAATACGCCCTGGTCTACCGGATTGGAAGGGTCCTCCGCTAAATCCTGAACCGCTCTCCAGAGGTTGTCAATGGAAGCGGCAAAGGCATCCCCGTCCAGCTCTTTAAAAAGGGCTTCCACCTCTTCAACGGCGCCGGACGCAATTTCATAGTATGCACTCCTGCCCAGCTCCCGTCTGTAATTTTTGTCAAGGAAAGCGTCTCTGATTTGCTTTACACGGGTGTATTCAACACCCAGACCGATTTGTTTCGGAGAAATGGCTGCTACGCCGATTTTATTATAAAAACGGGTACCCTGCTGCACCTGCTGGCGGGTATACCCTATAGTATCGATATTAGATAAATTGTGCGCTGTTGTGTTAAGCGCATTCTGGCTGGTGCGCAGTCCGCTCACGCCAGTGTATAAACTTCCAAATAAAGACATAATATCACCTCATAACTTTCCAAGGATTACTGTTTCGCATCAAAGCCGCTACCATCCACTCCCATCTGGGTTCCTGTGTTGCATGCGCCTTTGTTGTAGTTGGCTGTTTCAGGCGCCGATTTCATTGCCTGAAGCAGGTTCATGTCGAACTCTACCAGTTCAAGAGCGTTCTGGATCAAAAGCCTGTTCTGTCCATTTACCCTCTGCACGTCATGAACCGCTGCGCTTAATCTGTCGTGTACTATAGCCAGCTTCTGCTGCTCTTCAGGTCTTGATTTGAGCATCTCAACCAGATCAATGAGCATCAGCGAGTTAACATCCTTGTTAATTACGTTAGCGATATCAATAAATACTTCCTGTCTCTTTTGTTCCAGACGGTTAATCTTACCGACAACGATTTGTTCTTCATCCGTGATTTTGGCTAATTCTTCAAGTTCGCCGGCCACAATGACCGGCGTTTTCTTCATGGATAATTCCAGCAAGTTTTCATATTCCTGGCTTTCCAAGTCTAAAACTTCAATCAGGTTCTCCATTAAACTTGCCACTTGGATTACCTCATTTCTTCATACTGCTTTAACAGTTTATCAGCAAAACTGTCAGTGCTCACTGCATATGTGCCGTCTTTCATTCTCTCTTTGATGGGCGCGGTCACATCTTCCCTGATGTCACTGCCTGCTGCCAGCGCCTGCTTCGCTGTCTGTATATCCTTTCCAATGCTGGAAATCTGCAGCTTATCGGAAACGCCTGAACTGCTCTTAGGCTGGGTTTTCGCTGTCTTCTTCGTATCGTAAACCTTCTGTACCTGTGTATAAGCCTCTATACGCATATGGATTCCTCCTTCCGTGGACCTCCCTGTTGCCTCTCATTAAATCCTATAAATTTTAATTATCTGTTGTACACTATTTGTATCGGATTATTTTTGAAAGACTTTAGAGGACCACGTAAATTTTATTGGAGGCATTTTATTTATCTGTTTTTACATTAGGACGCAGTGCCACGCCGCGGGTCTGGTCGCCTTTGGGATTCGCCCCGAAAACATAGTCATTGCCAGGCAGAACTGCATTTAAGAGGATTCCTGCAATGGCCGCAATTGCAAGTCCCGTAAGGGTAATGGAGGTTCCCCCTATCATAAAGGTAAGGCCGCTGCCGAATCCAAGACCGCTTACCAGGATCACCGCCGCAATAATCAGATTTCTTGATTTAGTAAAGTCTACTTTATTTTCAACCACATTCCTGACACCGATTGCGGAGATCATACCGTACAGCATGAAACTTACGCCGCCGATGATCGCCGAGGGTATGGAGCCGATGATCTCCGCCATTTTAGGGATAAAGCTTAAAACGACCGCATAAACTGCAGCCAGACGGATCACCTTGGGGTCGTATACCTTACTTAACTCCAGCACTCCTGTATTTTCCCCGTAGGTAGTGTTGGCAGGGCCGCCCACCAGCGCCGACAATGCCGTAGCCAGTCCGTCCCCGGCCAGCGTCCTGTGAAGTCCCGGGTCTTCAATGAAGTTCTCGCCGACCGTCGCAGAAATCGCTGACATATCACCGATATGCTCCATCATGGTAGCCAGCGCGATAGGCGCCATCACCAAGATTGCCGTCACGTCAAATTTACATATCTGGAAAGGAGGCAGTCCAACCCAGCTTGCCGCCTGCACCCCTGCAAAGTTCAAAATCACACTGCCGTCCGGGTTGGTAATGCCCATCCCATTCATAATAAGGGCTGCCCCATAGGAAATCAGTACCCCCATCAGAATAGGAATGATCTTAAACATTCCTTTTCCCCATATATTAAAGATGATAATGGTACCTAGTGCAATAGCGGCAAGGAGCCAGTTAGTGGAGGCATTAGAAACCGCAGAAGGTGCAAGGGAAAGCCCGATACATATAATGATTGGCCCTGTCACCACCGGCGGAAGGAATCTCATGACCTTCTTTACCCCCAGCAGCTTAATAACCAGTGCCAGCACCAGATAAAACAATCCCGCTATCACAATACCGCCGCAGGCATAGGGCAGCTTTTCCCCCATGGTCATACCTGCAAAGATACCTCTGTCCAACTGTGCTACTGTCTGGAACCCGCCCAGAAACGCAAAAGAAGAACCTAAGAATGCAGGTATCTTAAGTTTGGAACATAAATGAAAAAATAAAGTTCCAAGCCCCGCACAAATCAGTGTCACCTGAATCGAAAGTCCTTCTCCCTCAAAATATACATTTACTAAAATCGGTACTAAAATTGTTGCGCCAAACATGGCGAACATATGCTGTAATCCCAGAATCAGCATCTTGGGAACCCCAAGCGCCCTGGCATCACGGATCGCGTCTTGCTGCTTACTCATCTTTATATTCCTCCGCATGTTTATTTATTATTTGAAGCAATGTCCTCTCCGGCCGCCTGCACACAAAATCCGCTTCCAGAGTGCACTGCTTCCCGGTTCATAACACTGGTTCTTACAAAGTATAATGATATTTGTCCATTTTTACAAGAAAAATTTGAAATAAATTTGACTTCATCATAATTTTGCACTAAAATTTTAGTAACAGTTAGATAAAGATGCATATTGACTTAGGAGGAATGACATGGAACATTTGGAAAACATGGACAATGTATTTATTCTGAATCACCCTCTGATTCAGCACAAGATTTCCCGTTTAAGGGACGAGAACACCGGCACTAACGAGTTCCGCAAACTGATTGAAGAGATAGCAACACTGATGGGCTATGAAGCCCTGCGGGACCTCCCCACAGAGGATGTGGAGATAAAAACCCCTATCGAAACCTGCATGACACCGATGATTTCCGGCAAAAAAATGGCGATCGTGCCCATTCTCCGTGCAGGGCTTGGAATGGTAAACGGAATCCTTGCGCTGGTTCCCTCTGCAAAAGTGGGACATATCGGCCTTTACAGGGACCCCGAAACCCACGAGCCCCACGAATATTACTGCAAACTTCCTGAGCCCATCGACCAGCGGACAATCGTTGTGGTAGACCCTATGCTTGCCACCGGCGGTTCCGGCGCAGAAGCCGTGGACTTTATCAAACAGCATGGCGGAAAGCACATTAAATTTATGTGCATCATTGCCGCTCCCGAAGGCCTTAAGAGACTGCGTGAAACCCACCCTGACATTCAGATATATGTAGGCCACCTTGACAGATGCTTAAACGAACATGCCTACATCTGTCCGGGACTTGGAGATGCAGGGGACCGTATTTTCGGTACAAGATAGCCTGACACATTAGGGACTTTCATTTATCAGAAGCTGCACCAGCAGACGTACAAAATCCTGCCAGATTCTATATCTTATGGAATCCGGCAGGATTTTAAAAAGCTTTCTACTGTCCGATATATGCTTCATACATATCATCCGGCCAGCGGCCTAAAATTGTTGAAATTTTCATCTTGGGGAATAGCAATCATAAATCTCATAAACCTTTCCCTCAAACTCTACTATCATCCCTGCCAGCTCTGATGCCCGTTCCCTTTCTATCACGCCGGATTCAAAAATGTCCATATAAGTCATTTAATTCAGTTTCCGCTATATCAAGCCAGCTCCCATGCTTTGGGGTGTAATGTATCTCAAGCCGTTTTATGATTCGGCGGGCTTCTTCCGGTGTAAATACCTTGTATAAGGAAGAAGGCGCGTGTGTGTTCAGATTGTCCATTACCAGAATAATCTTTTCCGCATTGGGATACATAACACCGGACAGGTATTTTATTTCTTCTGCCCAGTCCTTTGCTGTACGGTGTTCCCGCACACTTACATGGTGCATCCCGCCAAGTGGTTCTATAAATGCAAAGATACTGCATGTCCCGTTACGGGTATATTCAGAATCCACCTTTTTGTCGTCTCCTGGTCGCATAGCCCATGAATCCCGTGCTTCGCCCGCCAGTTGGTAAGGCTTTTCATCCATATAGACTACAGGAACCGAGGGATTATAAGGCATTTCATAAACATCAAGAACATCCTCCATACATAAAAGTTCAAATATCAATATGTCAGTACTAGGTTACGTTAGATTTACTAAATATTAGTTGATAAAATATTCCACTCAATGTTCCTACATTCAATTTATATATGATAAAATATATTTTGCTATCTCCTCTGACACTTGATAATGTGTTATAGATTCTCCCCGATCACTATATTCTCCCGAAATTATTTCCTCAATATAGTAATTGCCATCGCTTTTATAAAGTATCTGGGTATCCATTTCTTTTAACTCTTTTTTATTACTATGCCTTGATAACATAAATCTAACAATTTGACATTCAATTCCTTCGGGATTTGGTGCATTATCTGCATATTCCCACTGTTCCAGATTCAATCCGTTTAGATATTGCGCTATTTCAGAAATATCGTCTATTTCATTCAGCAGCGTATTTTGGTCTGCTCTGTAAAACTGTATCTTCTGCTCTTCAGAAGTCCTGCGCAGTTCCTCTTCTGTAAATGATGTTTCTCCCTGATAATATCGGGCAGTCCCGATATCATCTGTTTTTTCAATATCACTTTCAATATCACTGTCTGGCACATAAAAATCAAGCCCCCACCCATCCAGTATTTCCTTTGCTGTTATATCCTTATTCAGCTCCAGGTCTTCCGGCGCATTAAGAAACTGTCCCGCCTTTTCTGATATTCTTGCTATTGTTTCTATTTCTTGATCATAATCTCGTATAATATATTCACCTTTATCGGAAATATATAATTCTAAGGTACTCATATGAACTAACTGTTTTCCATCCTGTAAAAATATAGGTTCATCAATTACCTCATATGATATATAACTATATACCAAGTCTATATCTTCAGGCAGCTGCTCCATATCATTCCAGGATTTAATATCCAGTTGTTTTACGAACCTTTCTATTTCTTTATTATCGTCAATGATACCAATCGTCTCACCAGAAGCTGTAATAATTTCAGTAAATTGTTTTTTTTCTTCATCGTTACTGAAATACTCTTTTTGACTACAACCATATATTCCTATGGCACTAAACGCAAACAATAAAATAAATAATAATTTTTTCATAGCTAGTCTCCTTAAACATTTCTTCCAATTCCTGTTATGCCTCGCTTTTGATATTTATATATATTACCATATTTCAACAACCATTTTATATTATGGCGAAATTCATATATTTTAGAGCGAAATTCATATACTGAATATTTTAGGGCGAATTTTGGCGAATAAAATTTTTCATTAGTTAAGCACAAAAAAAGCAATGTGATTCGCCACGCCACACTGCTTTCGTAAAAATTTGCTCCTATTTCATAAATAACGTATATAACATGATTTTTACATCAAAAATATTATCTGTGTCTGAAATTTCAATATTGCCATGATAAGAATTTACCACTCTTTCAACATTCTTTAACCCGATACCATGTTGCTCTACTTTCTTTTTTGTTGTCAGATAGTCTTTCCCATTTTTGATTAATCCGCCTTCGTATGTATTCCAAACATTAATAAACAACATTCCTTTTTCAAATTTAAGCAAAAGAAATAACTTCTTTTCTTTTGAATGACTGGCAGCCTGTATGGCATTTTCAAGCAGGTTGCCTAATATAACATTTAAATCAAATAGCCGAACCTCTATCTCTTTCGGTATATTGATTTTGTATTCAACCTCTTCCAAAACTTCCTGCGCCTTATTTAGCATATAATTTAGTATACTATCTACCTCTTTATTCCCACTGTTGGAATACTCACTCTTATTTTCCATAAACATTTGCATATTCTGTATGTAATCTGTAATTTCATGGTTATTATCTTCGTTTCTTTTTGTCATAATAAGTAATTCATTTAAATGGTGTTTCATATCATGACGCAGGGCACTTATTTTTTCCTCTGACTGCATCAACACATCTAATTGATTTGCGTAACTCTCCAGTTTCCTCTCAAATAAAACGTTCTCTTCTAACTTTATATAGATATCCATCAATGCATTGTATAAATAGAATATCAGCATATTTATAAGTAATATTCCCGCACTGACTGATACCAATATTATCTGATTGTTAAGCTTATTCATTAATAAAATAAACAATATTACGATACTGATTATAGGAATCAAAATTAATATGTTCCAATATGGCGGTGTGAATTCTTTTTCTCTATTTTTTACAAAAAATCTTTCTATAATAAATTCGCAGATACTTATGAGTAAAACTGTTACATATGCTACTATGGCACTATGTTTTCCCCCTATTACATAATTAGAAAAAGAATAGACTGATAAGATGTCACATATCATATTAATGCCATAAATCAAAATAGTTACCAATATTTTTTTCTTCTGCTCCCCCTCATATAACTGCGTAATAACATAAAGCATAAGTATATTAACTGCAATATTCGCAAGCGGAAAATGAAATGCCAAATAAATGCCTACTGTAACAAAATAGAACAGAAAATAGAAAAAGGTTTCTCTCTTTTTATTTTCCACCAATGCTGGAAAAAATACAGACATAAATTTTTTAATTATAAATGTTCTAAACAAATTTGTACTTAATGCAGTAATAATATCAAACATATTATCTTCCCCATACGTTTTGTGTAATTTTCTCTCTTACTATTTTTCGATATGGCTGACTAATATTTAGTAGCGTTCCGTTGATCATCTTTACCAATTCGTAAGAACATTCCGTAACAAAATCCAAGTTAATCAAATATGATTGATGTATTAAAATAAAATTATGCGGTACTACCTTTGCAATATTTTTCAGTTTCCCATTGAACTGCATTTCTTCATTCTTCAGGACAATGTTGACTTTTTTATCTTGACTATAAAAGTAGACTATATCTTTATATGGAATTTTATAATTATACCCCCTTACACAATATTCGAATACTTGATTTTTTCTTTCATGTAACTTTATGCCACAAATTATTACTTCCATCAATTTTTCTTTTTCTATTGGCTTTATTAAAAAATCTATCGGCTGCACTCTAAACAAGTTCATTGCATAACTGCTTTTTGACGAAATATATACAATGGCTATTTCCAAATTCTCCAATTCATCTCTAATAAATTTTCCTACTTTGATCCCATCTGTACTGACTAACTCAATATCAAGAAAAAGCATATCCAGTTGGATCTTCTTATTAGAAATATCATCGCATAAACTCTCTCCTGTATACCAAACATAAATCTCAATATCTAATCCGTTTTTCTTACCATAATCATAACACCATTCTTCCAATTGTGCACATGTACCTTTTTCATCGTCACAAATTCCTATATGAAACACATCATGTCCTCCAATATTTTTTGTTTTATATTTTACCATTTTATTTACCATTTTTCAATCACGCACTCCTTCCTGGGTTTCCGCAGTTCTCTGCCTATACCCGTATTTTTAAATATTTGTGAGCACTTTAAAATCACACCATTGGAATTTTTTGATCCAGCGATAAATAATCCATCATTACTCAGAACAATTATGAACCATGTAAAAACATTATCTGAAAATTATTTATTACTCTTATCGTTAATCTTGAAACGCATAACTTCTTTTCATTCAGAAGACTAGAATATAATCGACACACTCCGCCGCCTGATTTTGTACGGCTTTGTCTATGACATTGACTATTCAGACCTGCGGGAATACAACTACACGCTCGGAAAAAACAGCGGCAATTTAAACCAGATCGCCAAGCGAATGAACGCCACAGGCAACGTGTATAAAGCCGATGTCGAGGAAGTAAAAAAGCTGATGAAACAGGTGTGGGATACACAGAAAGCCATGCTCTCAAAACAGCCCTCCATGAAGCAGTAAATCCAAGCGTAATCCCCCTCCAAAAGCGGAATAGTTACAGTCAGATTTTGCACACAAATATGCAACGGATAAACGGTAGTAAAAACCAAAATCAGACAAATTTCGCACCATTAAAAAAAGGTGTACCGCAGTGAAGTTTCTTTCTTCCTTGCGGTACACATTAATGTGTAAAACCATCCATAATTCTTTTGTTTCCCTTACTCTATGGAGCGATATTTTCAATTTCCTCTTTCCCATTATTGGCCTCCTGATTTAACCCATTCCATTTTAATTATCCAAATAAAAACGGCAGCTTTGTTTTCCAAAGCCCCCGTAAAATCAAGGCACTAAAACATGGCTGCTGTACGACGGCTTTTTTCTTTTGCCGTCGTGCGGCAGATAATAAGCAAATATTTTCTTTTCTTAATTTTATCAATATCAGCTTACTTTAAGATGAATTTTAGCTTACGGATTTGTGAGGTGGAAAAAGAGAGGGTAGTTTTTGAAGCTACCCTCTCAAGAGATTATGAAAAATTATTGTGCGCTGATATTTTCAATGATAGACATTCTTTGTAACCGTTTTGCAGGCTCCCGAACCGCCAAAAGGGAAGTAAATAAGACAATGGCAATGATAAGTATAAGAGGAATGACCTGCTATAATAAAGTTGTAACGGGAGTGGCTAATAAGATATACTGAAAATAATTAAGAAAGAGGTACTTAT
>QXWO01000111.1 GCA_009911035.1 Lachnospiraceae bacterium | reverse complement strand
TTCTGCTGAAAGACTAAATTTCTTCCCTTCTTTACAGTTTTATCAGAATAAATATTTATAGGAGGTATGGGTATGCAGAAAATCAGTTATATAAATATTGAAGATTTAAAAATAGAAGGTATAGAAGGCGATTATGTATTTGAAACAATACGAGAAAAAAATAACTTTTATGAAAATGAATTATTGAATAAGTGGAAAAGGTATTTGTCCGATAGCAAAGTGGTTTTCGATGTAGGTGCTAATTTGGGTAATCATACATTATTCTGGGCAAAAAAATTAAATACAGACGTGATTTATTCATTCGAACCGTATATTCCCAATTTTGAAAGATTACTTCATAATGTTCAAAATAATTTGTTAGATAATGTATACCCAATTAATAAGGCAATTGGAAAAAAGGAAGGATATACTTGTGTAAAAGAGTTTCATGAAGACAATTATGGAGGAACTACTTTAAACGAAGAGATTCAGTCTGAGGGCGAGATTGAAGTCATAACTATTGATTCATTTGTAAAGGGAAAAAAAATAGAAAGTGTAGATTTTATTAAGATAGATACAGAAGGATATGAAGTAAGTGTACTGGATGGTGCCCAAAAGACAATATCAAAATATTATCCAGACTTGTGGATCGAAGTAAATAGTCAGACTTTTCAAGAAATTATGAATAGACTAGAACAGTTGGAATATATAGTTGCAGATACTTTAGGCTTTAATATTCTATTTCTTAACCCAAGAAGACATACTAAAATTGAGCAAATTGATATCAATATAGTATGGAAAGCAATGTTTAATAATTTGGAAAGAGTAAATATATATTACAAAAATTATTTGACAGCTAAAGGCTGGAACGAAGCAAAAGAAAAGAAATTACAATTAGCAAGCGAAAAAGAAAAGGCGTTGAATGAAGCATTAGATAGCAACAAGCAGAAATTACAATTAGCAGCTACAAAGGAAAAGGCTTTAAACGAAAAACTGGCAAGCAATATACAAAAATTGCAATTAGCAAATACCAAGGTAAGCATGTTAGACAAAGAACTAACTAAAAGCAATCAGAATTTGCAATTAGCAGATATTAGAGAAAAAGCGTTAACTGAAAAACTAATAAATAGCAATCAGAAATATAAAGAGTTGATTGAGAACTATAATAAACTTGAGGAAAAAGAAAAAAAATATGAATTAGAAATAGTAAAATGCTTGAAAGACTATGACTTAATGAGTGTAAGAACTGAGCAAATGCTTAGAAGAATAGCAAAATTAGAAGCTCAAAATAGTATGTTAATATTAGAAAATAGTGAACAAAAGAGACAATTGGATATTATTAAAAACAGTAGAATTGGAAGAATGGGTATAAAGGCTTATCAAGTTTATAAAAAATTAAGAGGAAGGTAAAAAGAATATTATGGAAATTATAGATAAATGGATTAATTATTTAAAAGAAAGAAGATCAAATTTAAAGACACTTTTAGAAGTGGAGAGCGGAATTAACTTAGATGCAATATTAAAAGCAGAAGAAAGAACTCCTTTTTTTGAAAAATTGTGTGCAACACGATTAAAAGATCTGCGTATGGCCTGTATTATGGATCGGTTTACCTTGGATAGTTATAAACCAGAATGCAATTTATTTGAGCTAACACCAGATAGCTGGCAGAAAGAAATTGACGATTTTAAACCAGAATTGGTTTTCATTGAATCAGCCTGGCAGGGAAAAGATGGATTGTGGTATCGTAAAATTGCAAATGGAAGCGCTGAATTATATCAAATGACAGATTACTGCCAAAAGAATGGGATTCCGATAGTTTTTTGGAATAAGGAAGACCCTATATATACAGATACTTTTATGCCGGCGGCTAGGTGTGCTGATTTTGTATTTACAACAGACATTGATTGCATAAAAAAGTATAAAAATGCTCTAGGGCATGATAGAGTTTTTTTCCTGCATTTTGCAGCTCAGCCCCAGATACATAATCCTATCGAAAAACATGAAAGGAAAGATAAATTCTGTTTTGCAGGTGCATATTATCATAAATACCCTAATAGAGCAAAAACATTTGATGCATTTGCCGAAGTATTTATGCAGACAAAAGGATTAGATATATATGATAGAAACTATAATGCTCCAAAGCCTGAATTTACATTTCCATCTAAATATAACCCATGTATTTTAGGCTGCTTAGATCCTGGTGAAATTGATATGGCATATAAGGGATATAATTTCGGAATTAATATGAATTCAGTAGAACAATCACAAACCATGTTTGCACGGAGGATATTTGAGTTACTCGCTTCTAATACAGTGATAGTAGGAAATTATTCCAGAGGCGTCAAAAATCTTTTTGGAGATTTGACAATTTGCACAAATGACTCCTTAACACTAAAGAAAGATTTAAGCGACAAATGCAACGATGAAACAGAGTATAGAAAATATAGATTACAAGGATTAAGAAAAGTATTAGAAAAGCATCTATATGAGGATAGACTGAATTATATTATTAAACAGGTTTTTGGGGTCGAGATAAAGGAATCGTTACCAGTGATTTCCCTTATAGCATATCCAACCATTGATAACCTGGACAGGGTTTTAGCAATGTTTCGAAAACAATCTTATCCCAATAAGCATTTATATTTAATTGGAAACTTTGAAGGGGTAAACGAAACTGATATAGAAGTATTGGAAGAAAAAGAATGGTTTGGGAAAAAGATACATGAATTACCAACGGAAGGTTTTTTAGGGGTTTTAAATGGAGAAAATTATTATGGGAGCAGCTACCTGCTTGATTTAGCCCTAACAGTCCGCTATGCACATGTTAATGGCATGGGAAAGTTCACATACTATTCTCACAAGAATACAGATTATGACCTGGTGAATGCAGGCAATACCTATAAATATGTTTCCAGGTTAAAAAATGATAGAAGTATTTTCAAAAAAGAACTTTTAAAAGAATTAACACTTGAAGAATTAATTAAAAAAGAAAGCGTGGAAGCAGATAGTCTATTCGCTACCGATGAATTTAATTTCTGTGAAATGTGTAAAGAACTCGAATGTGTTCTTGTTGATGATAAAATAATTGCGGATAAAGGTATAAATTTAGAAAATATAGAAACTGTTGCAGAAAATATTCAAAAGGATATTTTAGACGAAAATATATTCAGAATCAGGAAAGAGGAAATAGCAAAATATTGTGGCAGATTAGGTAGTGCTTTAATTGAAGCATCGGTTAATAATGAAAGTTGGAGAATAGTCAGTAATCTGGAAGAAAAGCAGATTCATTATATTTATTTTAATGAATTTTTTGAAGTGTCTAAATATCAAAAGGAAAATAATGTTAACGTCCAGTATGCCGGGAGAGGCGATCTGGACATATTAGGGGTGTGCGTATTTTATGATGAAAAGAAGAGTAAATTGAATCCGGTATTTCCGAAGTTAAATGTATTGTCATGCAATTTAGTTCCAGAAAATGCGAAGTACTTCAGACTAGGATTTAGAATTTCAGGAAAAGGTATATGCGAAATAAAGGAAATCCGTATAGGATTAAGTCATGATTTGGAGGAACTCTCCTGCTTCTTAAGCAGAAGCAATGTATTGGTGCTTTCCAATAACTATCCGTCACCCCAGTCTTTATACAGAAATATGTTTGTGCATAAAAGAGTAATGGCATATAAGGAAGATAAACTTGTATGTGATGTTATGAGAATGAATATATTCTGTAAAAATGGCTATGAAGAGTTTGAAGGAATCAATGTTATTGAAGGACAGGCTGACAGATTAGCCAATATTCTTGATATGGGCAGTATCGACACCGTATGTGTCCATTTCCTCGATAAGAATATGTGGAATGTATTAAAATGTTATAGGGAAAAAATTCGCATTATTGTTTGGTTGCATGGGGCGGAGATTCAGCCTTGGTGGAGAAGAGAATATAATTATACCACAGAAGAAGAATTAAATAGGGCTAAGGAAGAAACAGAAGAAAGACAAGCATTTTGGAAATCTATCTTTGAGGAAATAGATAAGTATAATATTCATTTTGTCTTTGTGTCTCAATATTTTGCTAATATTGTTTTTGAAGATTATGGCATTACATTGGCCAAAAATAAGTACAGTGTTATACACAATTGTATCGATACTAATATGTTTAAATATGAAAAAAAAGAGCCTGAACAAAGAAAAATGTTATTGTCTATCAGACCTTATGCAAGTAGAATATATGGAAATGATTTAACCGTTAAGACAATTAAAAACTTATCAAAAGAACGCTTTTTTGGGGATCTAAAATTTTTAATAATAGGCGATGGAAAACTGTTTGAAGAAACGCTTGCGCCAATTCAAAAATATAAAAATGTAGAAGTGAGAAAGACATTTTTAAGACAAAGTGAGATTGCCGAATTATACCAAAAATATGGTATAGCATTAATTCCAACGCGAGGAGATACACAAGGTGTCTCAAGAGACGAAGCAATGGCGTCAGGTCTAGTGCCAATAACAAATGCAGTCACCGCAATTCCGGAATTTGTGGACGATTCTTGCGGTATATTAGCACCAGATGAGGGGTATCTTGAAATGGCCGAGGGAATCAAAGCACTCTATTATGATTCTGATTTGTTTATGCATATGTCAGCAAAAGCAGCAGAAAGAGTCAGGAAGCAATCAACTAAAGAATATACAATAAAAGAGGAAATTGCATTAATCTATAATTGATTTGGGAGAAAATATGTTTTGTTTTAAGAATGGAAAAACGAGAGTTGCAATTTTGGGAAGTTGTGTTTCAAGAGATACTATGGAATATGTTCCGACAGATAAATGGGAACTTAATCTGTATGCAGCCAGGACCAAAGTTGTCTCTCAGCTTTCTGCTTCATTGGAAGTAGAAGAAAGCGAAATTTTACTGGATTCTCAATTTCAAAGAAGGATGGTATTAAACGATTTAAACAAGCAATCTTTTGTACAATTAAAAGAGCAGAAAAGAGATTGGTGTATTATAGATTATATTGATGAGAGATTCAGCTTGGTTAAGATTAACAACACATTCATTACTAAATCTGGAGAATTGGTTAAAAGTGAATGGCTAAAAGATAAAATTTTTTTTGAAACCCAATATAAAAAAAATCCGATGGGAATATGGGAAATTGGAGGAGAGTTATTGGATAAGAAACTGAAAGAATACATGGATAAAATACTTCGGCTTTATAAGCGGAATAAGATTATTTTACATAAGGCATATATGGTAGACAGATATGTAAGCAAGTATTGTGTGTGGGGGGGTACTTTGACAAAAGTATTATAGAAAATAATAAAAAAATGAATGAAATGCTAACGTATATGTACGATTATACAGAAAGATATATTAAATGCATGAAGGTTATTGATATAAGTAGTAAATATAATGCTGATGAAGACCATCAGTGGGGACTTGCACCTATGCATTACCAACAAGAATATTATCATGAAGCATCCAAACTGATAAGAGAATATATGAAAATATGATAGAAAAAGAGAATTGTAAAAAAGTAAATATTTTTGGGAGTTGCGTAACAAGAGACTTGCTTGAGTATGATAGGAAAAAAATTTTTTCTATTGGAGAATATATTGCGAGGCAATCTGTAATATCGTTTTTGTCTGTACCTATTAATTTAAATGAACAGAATATACAATTGGAATCTGATTTTCAGAAAAAACAGTTGATAAGTGATTTGAGCAAAAATGGTTTTCAACGATTAAAAAGTAGTTCTGGCGATTTATTAATTATTGATTTAATAGAAGAACGTTTTAAAATAGGTAAAATAGGAAAAACCTATTTTACTCTTTCTAATGAATTTACTCAAAGTAAAGTATTTCGGGATGAGAGAATAAAGATATATGAAAAAAGAATATATAATGGAAAGATATATTTTAAATTTAAAGATATTAAAAAGTATATAAACAACTTTGCAAAAATGATATTGGAAATTTATCGTCAGGAACAAATCATTATCCATGAAGTATATCTAACAAATTATTATCTAGGAGAAGATGGAATAAAAAAAGAATTTGCATGTAATTATATTGGATATAATTTAAGGGTAAATAAAATTTTGGAGTATATGTATGTGTGCTTAAAGCAGGCCATGCCCTATGCGAATGTCCTTTCTATTTCATCAAAGTATATTGCCGACGAAAAGCATAAATGGGGATTGGCACCAATGCATTTCCAGGAAGAATACTATAAAGAAGCAATGAACTGGCTTTATGATTCCTTGGAATAGTTGTATAAAAGAGGGAAAATAAACTCATAAAAAAGAAAAATATGGAGACTACGTTTAAATGAAAAAATGCCTATATATAGTATTTCTTATTTTGTGTAGCGTTATGTTTACTGCATGTAGTAAGCAAGAACAATCGATAGCCGTGAAAGAATTAAATCCAGGGTTTCCAAAAGAGGAATTTAACTGGGAATACAATTTTAAAACAACTGATGAAGAAATTGTTAAACGTGCAGATGCCATATGTATGGGAGAAATATATGTAGAATCTGTATTTCCAGAGCCTTATCTATGTGATATAGCGCAAATTGATTGGGATGTTACCTTTTCAGAATCTCCTGGTACATTTATGTTATACTTACAGGCACTTAATCCAGTATCATATTTAACGCAGGCGTATTATATTAATGGTGATTCTAAATATCTCGATGTTGCTCAGAGCATTATCGAGCAATGGATTCAATACAAAGGAGAAAGAAAGAGTACTGATAATCCATATCTTTGGTATGATCATGGCACTGCAATCAGAAGTAACAATCTTATTTATTTTCTTCTTGCATATACCGGGGGGGGTATGATGAAGAATTTTATAATAAGGTAATAAATATTTTAAATGAACACGGTGAGCATTTGGCCAATGAAGAAGAATATACCCCTAATCATAATCATGGCATTTTTCAGGATCAAGCTTTAATTTATTTGGCATATTTTTTGAATAATAAATATTCGTCTGATTGGATTTCTTTGGCTAAAACTCGCTTGGAGACTCAAAAGAAATATGCTTTTTCGGAGGAAATGGTACACGTTGAAAATTCTCCGGCTTATCAACTAGGAGTAACAGAATTGTTTTATCAAGTTGCCGAATTTTTAAAAGGTCAGGGGGATGATTTTGGAAATCAGTTATATGATGATGTTTCAAACTCATTAGAATTTATGGCTTGGGCGACTAAGCCTAACGGCGTTTTGGCTGAAATAGGTGATACCAGTAGTATTGAAGGTAAACAAAAGACAGACTATGGAATGGATAAGTTTGGAAATGAGCACTTGGTATATGCAGCAACCTTGGGGGATAAAGGAGAAAAACCTGATGATTTATCTGCAGTGTATCCTAAAAGTGGATATTATTTCGGAAGAAATTATTGGGGAATGGAGGATACTGATCCCACAGCCGCAACATGGACAATGTTTAAGGCCGGGTATTTAAGTAAAACACATAAACATGCGGATGACCTGTCTTTCATG
>QXWO01000110.1 GCA_009911035.1 Lachnospiraceae bacterium | reverse complement strand
ATACTCGTGATAGAAATATAGTCTATTTTCCCATACTTCTTCATATCAGTCGAGGTACGCACTATCTACCGTTTACAAGGGCTGGGGTAATTTTATATCTGACCGCATTATTATTTGGCGCTTACCTTATACTCATCATACTTTACTTTGTCAAAATTAATTTCAATATTAAATACCGCATTTTTATCTTCGCATAAAATTTCAATAATCTGAACTTCCTGCTTACTTCCTTTCTCATCTCCAATACCATGAGACAAAGTAATTTGATATTCTAAATCACTTTGTATACGCATGGAAACTGGCAAAAACCCTCCTGCAAAAAACTTTATACAATCTTTATATAACTTAACATCATGGCATTGTGAAGAGAGGATAAAAAAATATTTTAAACCACCATACTTTGAAGTTGCAGAACAATGGATAATAATCGAATTATCTAATTCCTTCCATTTGGAAGAAAGACACATATGGCCGACTTTAGAAGACACATCAATAATCGTATTTGAATTAATAAATTTAACATCAACATTGCTGTTAGATGCAAAATCAATTATTCTATTTAGTGAATGACCATCAATAAAGTATGGTTTTGTATATACAATATGTTCCTCTACTATTGCGCTTTCTAAAAAAATATCCTTTTTCCCATAGGTTAAAACCACACCACATAGGTTGGAAGAAACACTTTTAGACTTACAAGCATTTTGTAAGAAAAAAATATCTTCATTTTTATTTACAAAATAACCACTGTTTTCAAAATATTGTGTTTTAACAAGCGATTCAAAAGGGCTTTTACCTCCATTAAATCCATTTAAAGATGGAAAAAATCCTTCTTGGGTTGTCATTGTTCTTAAATATATTATATTTTTTTTATAAATTTCAGCAAGCGCATCATCGTTGATTTGATCATTTTTCAATAAATCCATAAAAAGAGAAAAAAAACGATTAAAATATGAATTTGACAGCAAACGATAATCTTTGCTCGAACCATCTTCATTAATGTAACTGTGAATAAAAGCTTTCATTTCAACAATAGCTTCATCTATATGTTTTGCATCGCCGGTCACTTTGTATATAAGTAGTTTGCTGCAAAAAATAGAAGCGTTGGTCATTTGGGTTGATTCTAAAACGGCAATCTGCTTATGCGTAAGAAAATTCAAAATATCTTCTGCAAGTGTATCATCTTTTCCCAATAAAAAATGATACAAATTAATTAAAATTATTGTTCGGTTAAATGTTGCAGCTATTGTTCGCTCTAATAAATCATCGTCACTATGTATTATTTGTATAAATTTTTTAAATATATCTTTAGCAAATAGCACATACTTAGAATTTGATGTTTTCTGAGTGCTCCATACCATATCTTGAATTATATTTAATCCCCATACAGACATTAAATTCATATTCCATTCAGAATAATTTCTATATTCATGAAAAAAATTATCAACATGAGATATTTCACTAATTTCTGTGCGCATAATTAATTTTCCATCAATAAATATATCAGCAATCTTTTGATAATCATAAATTGTCTCATTAATCTTTACGCTACTGGGAATATTTTTTACAATGCAGTCATCCACAATTTGATAGAATGTTTTATCCATATTTCTTTTTCTCCCTTGTATTTCTTTCATTTATGTAAGCATTAAAGCCTTATATAATTGCAACAAAACTGCCTTATAATATTGTTCATGATAATGCATAGGTGCAAGTCCCCATTTATTGTTTTCATCAGCCAGTGCCAAATCCTTTTTATTTTTTGTATATGAACAAAGCATTTTTTTAATTTTTATTTGATATATTTTCTCATTTTTACAAATGTCAATTACATGTACTGGTCCCAGATTATTTATAAGCCTATTATACATATAATCTAACCGTTGATTTACTTTTTTGTTTTCTAATATATAATTTATAGGAAATTTATGCAATTCCCCCCTTTTATCTATATAATTATCTAACATAAAGGCTTTATGTATAATGATTTTTTCTGGCTCATAAATATTCAGTATTAGTTTGGAAAATTTATCAAGATATTCATCCAAATCTTTACCATCAAATATGTATTTTCCATTTAACTTTTTATACTCGATAACTTCCGGTTCTTCGATATAATTGCTTTCCATCAAAGAAGTGGAATTTGTAATAAAACTATCTCTATAATGTATAAGAGAAAACCTTTCATCTATTAAATCTATTATCAAGTACTCACTTGTATCACTTGCCAATACAGAAAAAAGGTTTTTTGAAAAATCATTATGCAATTGTCTCTTTTGAAAGGGTGAGGTCAATTTTACTTCTTTCATATCGCATCTAATAGGCATTGATAAAGATGATACTATAGATTGTCGACAAAAATAACTTTTTAAATCTAAACATGATATGGTTTCATATTCTAGAATATCTCTCGTTACACAACTTCCATATATGCTAACGGCTACCTTATTTTTTGTTCCAGTATCAAATCTTATATCCTGAGATTTTAAAATTAGCTTTTCACACCCCTTTTTTACAAAACATATTACATGATATAAGCCCGCCTCGCAAACTCGGAACTCGGCTTTAGGATCTGGACTCAATTTTTTTGAATTGATTTTTCTCCAATCTTTTATCAGATAAAAAGAATACTCAAGACATTTTTCCTTAATGGTACAATTAACATTACATTTAATGACTTTTCCCTCTGATACTATCAAGATTTCAAAGTTTTTGCTCTCCACATATTTCTCCTTTACCTATAATATTAAATTGCGGAAAATTCCAAAATTCTTTTTCACCAGCCAATCCACATATATAAAACATAACAGTATATGCGCCAGGTTCAGTAAATTGGTATTCAAAAGTAGGATTGTTTTTTTCGTATTTATAAAAATAATGCCCACCATTTCGGTAGATATGCCAATTTAATCCACAATCAAATGCATAGTCAAAAAGTACTGTGCATCGTAGCGTTTCTTTTGTTAACCATTCCATCTGCATCCCATTCATTTGCAAATTTAATGGCTTTTCAGTCTCTTTTACAACCTCATATCCGCTCCTGTGGTTATACTTTAAATATGCAACAATTCCTTTTAATTTCTGATTTGTGTTAGTTATAAAAGTTACTTTTATACATATATCTGTGCAAAAGCTTGCAAAAAACTTACAATTAGCGTTAATGGTAGTTTGTGATTCTAATATTAAATTTTTACGGACGTCAACTACTTCCCATACGTATTGGCTCATATCTTCCAATAAGTCTGCCTCTAATATAATACTATCTATTTTGTTATCAACCCTGCAAGTAATCAAAGACAAGTCAGGTCTTGGTCTTCTAATTAACGTTATATTAGAAATATGGTTACAATTATAAATTTTATTTTTATTTTTAAAGAATTCAATATTTTTTGAAATATTCTCTAACGGTTCAATTGCAATCATTGTTACAAACTCAGTTTTACTTCCATACTTTTCAAAACGGACAGTTGTGCAATTAACAATTTCCTTCATTACTGGTGATCTGTATCCATACTTTGCATCTGGTTGCATCCCTTGATAAATATGTGCATCATCTACACCAGATAATTGTGTAATTCGAATAATATAACCTGAATCCCCAATTTGTCCTACTATCTCGTCTTTGCTTTCTTTAAGGACTTTAACATATTCCGATAAATGAAACATTTGAGAATAAACATGATTATCCTTAGAAAGGATTTCGTCATGAACAAATATTATCTCATCCTTATGATATATTGCTCGATCGATATAGACTCCATAATAACTATTATTAAATGCCCTTACATAAAGATATTCATTTTCCTTTACGTTTAAGTTATACTCCAATATCCCTGCTAAATGCGTTCTTTCATCTGAAATGGAATAAGACTTTTCATCTACTACTACTGTGTTATGCGCTAATGCTGAATGTAAATAATCAACATGCGGCTCGCCTATAGTATATCCGTACTTACCTGGGTCAATCAGAATATCATATCCTTTAGATGTCAGCATAAGTGATAAATCATCCCCGTGTTTATGGACTCTGGAATGATATCCAGCTTTAAACATCAGCCATGTTGCATCTGTAAAGTTTTCTTTTTCCCAATTACTGCGGCTAAAAAAATATCCTGATTGAGGGTAAATAGCATAACAATTCTGCGGCTTTACCCCCCCCCTCCCTAGTGTAGCGGCGTAGTTTAAATAGCTATTTCCAAATCTTTCAAATCTTCTATTTACTATTGGCGTGCAACTTAGACTTCCATCAGAATCACCTATTTCTGCCATATATCCTGTTGGCTTTATGGTCCACGTCAAAAATTCCAATGATCTTTTGACATCATTGTACAGTTTTATTCCATCTAAATCATCAAACTTCGATAAAAATTCTGCAATACTACAAAACAGTCTTAAAACAGTCTCCTGATATTGTGGAGAATTTTCAACATGCACCATCTCATCTGTAAATGCAAATTTTCTCTGCTCAACTACTCTTTGCTTTGCTTTTGCTAACCATTTTCCTGATTGCTCATTAGAAATTAACATTGAAAGACAAATCAATGCCCTATCTTCAAATATGCCGTGGTTACAATTGTAAAAGTAGTTCTTATCGTCATTCAGCCATTCGCCTTGCCTAAGTAGGATATTTTCCAGTCTATATTGTAACTCTTCATTTAATTGATTTTCTTTTTTACAACATAAAAGAAAAAAAATTAAACTTTCAGTACGCTCTGCCACTGCATGATCATTCCATAAAAAGACGTTTTTTTGGGCTTTTTCACTATTTGCATATTCATACCAATCTTCAAAAATATTTATTGCCAATTTAAGATATTCTATACTTTTATATTCTCTATATGCTGCACATAAAAAAAGTAATATACTTAAACTTTGCAGACGCATTTGAATTGAATTAGCGACTGAAGATAACTGTATATTCCATTCTATCCTACCATTCATATATGGGATTTCATCCAACCCCCATTGAACAACCAAGGAACCAGCTAACGCTTTATCCGCAATTTCTTTTAGTTGTCTATTTGCCATCTTACTTGTTTGCAACTCAATAATACATTCATATTTATCCAAATTATAATTAATTTTCATAATTTACCTCTGTATTCAAATTCTGGAAAATTCCAAAATTCTTTTTCGCCATCTGGGCTTTCTATAAAAAACATTACTGTATAACGACCCGGGTACTTAAACTGATATTCAAAATATCCTCTGTTTACTATAAATTGATGGTAATAATGCCCTCCATTCCTATATATATGCCAATTAATTTTACTATTCCATTTATAATCATACAATACTGTAAATCTTGCTGAATCTTCTGAATACCATTCCATTTGAAGTCCTTCAACCAAAAGATTGTTCCATTTTTTAGCTAAAGCTATTTCATGTCTCTTGTCAAGTGCATTGTATTTTAAAATAAATACAATACCTTTAATTGTTTGATTTTGAATTGTCGTGGCTACTAATTTGACATATACATCAACATAAAAATCTCTTTCAAATTTACAATATCGTTTTAAAGTAGTCTTTTCTCTAATTTTTTTACCCCATTTCATATCCCACAGTTCCCAACGATATTCTTTTATATTACTCACTTGCTCGTTTAATAATATAATATCTGATGATTTTGTATCTATTTTACATTTTACACTTAATAAATTAGGTCTTTCTCTTTTCTTCAACTGAATATTTATACTTGGAGAAACTATTAAATTCCTTCCGTTTATAGTTATACCACTTAAATCATTTTTGATATTTTTCTTATGCTCAACAGTAATAGCAGTAACAAATTCCACGTTACTACCAGACTTTTCAAAACGGCATGTTGTACAATCAATTATTTCCCCCATCTTGGAGGATCTATACCCATACTTTTTATCTTGTTGAACGCTCCCCGAATACAAATATGTTCCATTGACATTTAGTATCTGCTTAATTTGAACAATATAATCTCCATTGATTGTTTCACCAATAATCTCGATATCGCTTTGTTGTATCAGCTTAATCTGTTCTGATATATGAAACATTTGTGAATAAGTGTGTATATCGGCAGATTGAATTTCATCATGAATAATAAGCATATTTGCCCAGTAATAAATTGCTCTATCGATATGCACCCCTGAATAACTATCATTAAATCCTCGAACATATTGTATTGCACCAGAAGTATCAAATTCCAAAATGCCAGTTAAATGTGTTCTTTCATTTGTAATGGAATATGTTTTTTCGTCTACAACTACCGTATTATGCGCTAATGCTGAATGTAGATAGTCCACTCTCGCTTCACCTAAAGTATACCCTAATTTCCCCGGATCAATCAGAATATCATATCCCCCTACTGACCATAAAATAGATAAATCATCCGCATGCTTATGGACTCGTGAATGATATCCTGATTTAAACATAAACCAACTATCTGCTCGTGGATTATCTTTTTCTACTTCTCGTCGCCAAAATGCATATCCTGATTTAGGATAGACTTGATTCCATTCTGTTTTAGATTCGCAATCTGTTTTTACGGATTTCTTTTTGTAACAATTTACTACGTCTTCTGGAAGAAATAATGTTTTCCTTTCTGTATCCCCCACCTCCGCCAAATATCCATTTGGCTTTATCATCCAACTTAAAAATTCCTCTGAAACTTTTATGGCCTGATAAAGTTCTTCCCCATAAGAGTCATCAAATTGCTTTAAAAAAACAGCTATACGCATAAATAAATCTAAAACAACAAGATGATACTCCGGAGAATTTTCTACATGAACCATTTCGTCTGTAAATGCAAATTTCTTTTGGCTTAAAAGTCTTATTTTAGCATTTTTTAACCATTTTTTTGCTTCATCTGTCTCCCATAATTTTGCTAAGCAAATCAAAGCTCTATCTTCATATATACCATGGTTACAATTCCAAAAATAGTTTTCATTGTTGTTTAGCCATTTCCCCTGACATTTCAAAACATCATATAACTTATTATACATATTACAATCAAGCAGGTTTTCTTTATCTAATAATAACATTAAATATATTATATTTTCTGTGCGTAAAGCCACTGCATGATCATTCCAAATATACGCATTATATTGTGATTTTTCAAAATTTGCTTGAAAGTCATACCAATCGTTAAAGAAATTAATTGCTAAGATTAGATATGCTTTCTCCCCAGAATTTAAATATGCTTTACTCAACAATTGTATCATATTTAAGGACTGCAATAGTAACTGTGTTCTGTCAGAATTATTACATACGCTTATATTCCAATCTAATTTTCCGTAATTATGCGGAATTTCGCCTAATCCGTCTTGGACAACTAAGTATCCAGTCAGTGCCCTTTTCGCTATTTGATCAATTTCTTCTTTTGTTATATTTTCCATACCATATATAACTGTATTAAATTGATTTAATGTGTATGCAAAATGCATTTTTTTATTAATAAAATCATCTCCCTATTTAGTCAAGTCTTTTTTCCTTATTTTTCAAGGAATTTTTAGTTACATATCTCAGATGAATGAGCCACGA
>QXWO01000109.1 GCA_009911035.1 Lachnospiraceae bacterium | reverse complement strand
TGTCAGGAAAATGAGAAAGTTTGAGACAGTGGATGAGGTTAAATCTGTGACAGCTCATGAAGTTATTAACAGGAATGGAGCCGGGGGAGTTTGATTCACTGAAAGGAGTGTTAAAACAGTATGAGCAGATTACTTGTTGATGATGTAACAAAAACAGACCGCCGGGCGCTGCTGAATGTCAATAAAATGGCTACTATTTCCGACATTGTGGTGCCTAAAAACGAATACCTGTACGCCAGCGGGGCGAATGAATTGACCTTGCTGGACGGCTGCGTAATTGCTGTAGGCGGCGCGGGTATTTTTGCGACCGAAGCAACGGTTATTACAGCCGGGAACCTGGACGTAGGAAGTGCGTTTGAAGTAGGGAAGGACTATTATGTATATATCTGCGATACCAGGGTGGACGCACAGAACGAACGGTACGTAGTTTCCTTAAATTCTACGTATCCGGCTGGATGGAACGCAAGCGATAGCCGGAAAATCGGCGGTTTTCATTATGGGCGCGTCCGCAAAGTGGACGGGAACCTGCAGCCCGTGAACAGCAGCGGCGCCATTTTTGGCACTGGATGGGAAAGCGCGGTAAGTAATGGGATTGTACCCCGCAGCGTATGGACGCTGGGACACCGCCCGAAATGCAACCCGGAAGGAATGGTATACCTGGGCGGCGGTACCTGGATAGACATTTACTTAAATTCTGATGATGGAGCCTATGGCCTTAAGTCTGAATATGGATGCGCGCCCATGACCGGAACCGAAGGCATGAACTGGTATACCTTCACGGAGCGTCTGGCGAAATCCGGTAAGCGTATGCCGGATTATAGCGACTTTTGCGCGTATGCGTTCGGAAGCCCGGCAGGCCTTGACAATGCCAATACGAACGCCTGGACGGCCACCACGAACACGGGAAGGGGCGTTACCGGAAGCGTGGTTAATGCGGTATCGGCTGTAGGCTGCGTGGACGCCGTAGGCCGTGTATGGGAATGGCTTAACGACCTTATCACAAGGGCAGAACACGCTACAAATACCGAATATCACCCTACAGTAGCCTGGGGATGGGATAAGAAAAGCCCCTTAAGGGATAACGCCACAAAATACGACGTAGGCAACATTTACCAGTATTATGCGTATTCCCTTGCGGCGCTGTTTGCGGGCGGCAGCTGGGGCAATGGCGCCAATGCGGGCGCCCGCGCCGTGCGTTGCTACAATTGCCCGTGGGTTGTCCGCACGGACCTTGGCGCGCGCGGGGCGTGTGACTCTTTGTAGACGGCGGGCGAAAGCCCAGCCGACTACGCCGGGGGTGAAAAATGAATATACAGGAACAAACAGACGTCGTACACCAAAAGGTGTACGACTTTCTTTTATATCTGTATCCGCTGCTTAGTAAGTATCCGAAGTATGAAAAATTCAGCCTACAGACAGCCACCAGGAACGCCATATTAGAGGTTTTGTTGGAGTTGGTGAAGTGGGATAAGACGGCAACAAAAAGCCACCTGTATACTGCGGATAGCGCGCTACAGCAGGCCAAAGAACTGATACGCCTGGCGAATGACCTTAAGTACAGCGCCATGAATAAGCAGCATTACGGGGTAAGCTGCGGCAAGCTGGCGGAAATAGGCGTAATGCTGGGCGTTCTGATAGAGGATGTAAAAGCGGGAAGCGGAAGTAAAGGAAAATAAAGATATGGGGCAACTGCTTATTTTAGCCCTTGCGGCGCTGATAGCGGGCGGCAACTGGAACAATGGCGCCAATGCGGGCGCCCGCGCCGTGAATTGCAACAATTACCCGTGGAATGTCAACACGAACATTGGCGCGCGCGGGGCGTGTGACTTAGTGAAAGTATTACAGGCTTAGTGTTCCCCGGAACCCTAGCAAGGACTTAAAGGAATTTAGGTATAGTGCTTAATAATTCTATAGTCAGAGCGGTTGTACCCGCCGGAAAAGGCAAAAAGAAAAATACAGGCTGCTGGTTAGTAGCTGCGGCGAAGGACAGGGGCTTATTTTTATGAAACGGATAGGGCATATCAAAGACAAAAGAGGGAACAGCATTACCCTGGTGGAAGCTATGGCGGACTACGGGAACGTACAGAAGTCATACAACAAGGCCAGGAAGGGAAAGCGCTACAGGAAAGATGTTATAAGGTTCACGAAGGAAAAAGAAGAGAACCTAAAGCGGGTACGGGAAGATATTTTAACCCAGGAGTATAAGCCAGGGACGTACCATTACTTTAAGGTTTACGAACCGAAGGAACGGCAGATTATGGCGCTTCCTTTTTATGACAGGGTAGTACAACACGCCATAAATAACGTACTGGAACCGATTTTTAATAAGCGGTTCATATTCCATTCATACGCCTGCAGAAAGAAAAAGGGTATGCACAAGGCGTCTGAAACGCTGCAAGGCTGGCTATATGGCTGGAAAAAGTACCATGGGGACGAACCATTATACGCTATAAAGGCAGATATACACCATTATTTCCAAAGTATCGACCATGGGATACTAAAGGCAGAAATCCGGCGCGTGATAAAGGACAAAGAGGCCTTGACACTGATAGACCGGATTATAGACCATAACGGGAATATGCCGGATGGCGTAGGTATTCCGGTGGGGAACCTTACCAGCCAGCTTTTTGCAAATATATACCTTGATAAGCTGGATAGGTTCATAAAGCATACGTTGGGCGTGAAGCACTATGTACGATATATGGATGATTTTATTTTATTAAGCCCGGACAAAGGGCAGTTACGGGAATGGCTGGAAGCTATAGAAATATTCCTACGGGATGAATTACGGCTTAAGCTGAATCCGAAGACCACTATACTGGCGGCAAAGAATGGTATTGATTTTGTGGGCTACAAGCACCGGGGAACCCATAAGAAGGTACGCCGGGACAGCATAAAGCGCATGAAACGGAAAATCAAATGGTACGTTAAAGGAAAAATTACAAAGGAGAAACTACAAAAGAGTGTAAGAAGCTGGACGGGACACGCCAGCCATGCAGATAGTTACAATCTGCAAAAGAAAATATTAACGCTGGTAGCGCGGGCGGATGAACAGGCCGCAGCAAAAGCAGCATAGCAGAAAATGGAAGGAGAAAAAGAAAGATGGAAGCAGTAGAAAGGATTATTTTAACCCTGGCGTATAATACCATAGTGCGCCTGGTAGTTGTCGCGGTGGTGATGGATAGTATTTTCGGCATTGGCCGGGCTATCCGGGAACACAGGTTTAACAGCAGCGTGGGGATTGATGGAGCAATCAGAAAAATAGCTATGATTGTTTCCATTGTATTCCTGGGAGCGGTGGACGTACTGGTACATATCAATTTGATAGGGTTTATCCCGGAAGAGGTAAGAGGGTATCTGCCGACGGCCACCATAGGCCTGGCGGAGTTTTTTGGCCTTCTGTATCTTTGCTATGAAGTGGTAAGTATCCTTAAGAACATGGCATTATGTGGGCTGCCCGTGAAAGGATTATGGAAAAAGGTACAGGGGTTTTTGATGAAGTACACCAAAGAACTGCCGGACACAGAAGAAGAGGACGCAGAACAGGAAAGAGAGGCGCTGCCGGATGGCGTGACGGTTACGGACATGGTACCGCCTGGAGCAATGGAGCAGAACCCGGACGGAACCTATAACGCTTACGACGCGGACGGAAAGAAGGCGGGGACAGTGACGGCGGAAGAGTACGAAGCTGCCAGAAATTTCAGAGAGTAGCAGAAGGGTGAGGCCTTGCGGTAAAGCGTAAGGCCTTTTTTGATGGAAAGAAGGCGATTATATGAGCGCAGCGGAATTTATCACAAAAATGGCGCCGCTGGCCGTGGCAGATATGAGGAAAAGCGGGGTACTGGCTTCCGTAACACTGGCACAGGCCATTTTAGAAAGTGGCTGGGGAACGTCGGAACTGGCGGTAAATGCCTGTAACTTTTTCGGCATGAAAGCCAGCCTATCCGGGAATACCTGGCCTTCTGCCTGGAATGGGGCGACTTACACGAAGGACACCGGGGAGCAGAAGGAAAACGGAGAGCATTACACGGTTACGGCTGCCTTTAGAAAGTACCAGGACGCAGCGGCCAGCGTGGCAGACCATAGCGCATACCTTACCGGAGCCATGAAGGACGGGAAAAAACGGTATGAAGGACTGGCCGGGGAAAAGGACGCCAGGGCGGCTATAACAATCATTAAGAACGGCGGGTATGCCACTTCACTGGACTATGTAGAAAAGATAATGAACATTATCGACAAATATAAACTTACGGCCTATGACGCCGGGAAAGAAGAGGTAGAAGGAATGAAGGGTATTAAAATCATGCTGGACGCGGGACACTACGGGAAATATAACCGTTCACCCGCAAACGGGGCATATTATGAAAGCGATTTTGCATGGAAATTCCATAAACTGCTTAAAGCTGCGTTAGAAAAGCGTGGTATTTCTGTAGGCACAACCAGGGACGCCCAGGCCAATGACCTGGCATTAACAACCAGGGGAAGGAAGGCGGCGGGCTGCAATCTGTTTATTTCCATTCATTCCAACGCCGTAGGAAGCGGGGTAAACAATTCTGTAGACTATCCGGTAGCCATTACTATGGTGAATGATGATAAGACCACCATAGACGAAGAAAGCAAGGCCGTGGGCGAACGGCTGGCGCAGACGGTAGCCCAGGTTATGCAGACAAGGCAGCAGGCCAGGACATACACAAAACAGAGCAGCAACGACCGGGACGGGAACGGTATTTTTGATGATGAATATTACGGCGTCCTTCACGGAGCCAAAAGCGTAGGGGTTCCCGGTATTATCCTGGAACATTCTTTTCATACCAATGCGGCGGCAACCGCCTGGCTGCTGGATGATAACCACCTGCAGCAGATGGCAGAGGCAGAGGCGGCAGCCCTGGCGGATTATTACGGGGTGAAACAGACGCCCGGCCAGGCAGCGGAAGAGAAGCCCGGCGCGTCCGACGCTGCGGCAACATGGTACCGCGTCCGTAAGTCCTGGGAAGACAGCAAAAGCCAGGTAGGCGCCTACAGGGTGAAAGATAACGCGGTGAAGAACTGCCCGGAAGGCTATAGCGTATTTGACGAAACAGGGAAAGCCATTTTCACCAATAAGGCAGAAGACCAGGCGGCTACTTCCTGGTACCGTGTCCGCAAGTCCTGGGAAGACGCCGCCAGCCAGGTGGGCGCCTACAAGGTGTACGACAATGCCGTAAATAACTGCCCGGAAGGGTACGCAGTATTTGACGCCGCCGGGAAGGTGCTGTACCGTAATGTTTCTGTATCCGTCCATGAGGTAAAGAAGGGCGATACCCTGGGGAAGTTGGCAAAGCAGTACGGTACCACCGTGGACGCCATTGTAGCGGCCAATAAGGCGGAGTATCAGAAGATTTCTGCCGACCATATTGTAATTGGCTGGAAATTGAAGGTGTAAGACTATGGATTACCAGGAAGCAGCCGACCGCCTGGAGGCCTTTTCAATCTGTACGGAAGCGGTACCCGTAGGCTGCGAACAATGCCCGGCATACCAGGAAGGCAAGGACAGGGAAAAGCAGCAGCAGGCTTGTAACGAAATGATGGAGCCGGAGAAGCTGGAAGAGGCCATAGAAGTGGTAAGAGAGTATAAAAGGAAGGCGCAGAAGACGCCGGAAGCATAGGAAAGTAGGGTAGGTAGTTTTTGCTGCTTACCCTCTTTTTTATTGCGCGAAAATAAAAGTATTTCCGCTTAAACCATTGACGAAATACCCAAAAGGGTATAAGATATAGACGGAAAGGAGAAAAGAAAAATAAGCGGCAGAGCCGGACAGCGAAAGAAGGGCATTGAATGAGTTTTACGGAGAACTTAAAAAAGGCGCGAAAAACGGCGGGCGTTTCTCAAAAAGAACTTGCGGAACGATTACAGGTATACCAAAAAGACATAAGCCGCTGGGAAAACGGAGAGCGGACGCCTTCTGTAGAAGTGTTTACAAGGATATGTAAAGAGTTGGGCGCGTCGGCTGATGAAATTTTAGGATTGAAATAATTATTACGAAAGTGAGGCATAAACATGGGTAAAAAGAAAATGGTACTTTATGGGGTGGCTGCGTTGTTTGCAGTAAGCGGAGTAGTTGCGTTTCCTTCCGGGAATATAACGGGCGGTATCGGCTGCATAGTGATTGCTGCCGTATGCTTCCTGGTAGCGAGAAGGCCGGGGCATGAAGCAGAAGAGCAGCAGAAGGCGCAGACAAGAACGGTTACGCCTGTATCCGGCGGCAAGGTTGTGGATACCATACGCACGAAAATAGTAGGCGTTACTTTTGAAAATGAGGACGGCGAAAACAGACAGGATATATTAGGCCGTATGAGTGGCGACGAAGAAATAGAAATAGAAAAATATACCTATAAAGGGAAGCCTGCTGCGTATGTTAAATGGGGCAATAAAATATTAGGAAATTTGTCTGCGGAACTTGCGGAAGATTTAGCAAGGAAGTATCCGAACGCCCGGTATACAGCGGAAATACTGGAAATTTCCGGGGGGGGGGGTACAGACGTTCGGGTGCAATATAGAAATAGATATTGTTGAGGAACCAAAGGAAAGTACCAAAAATCCGGTAAGTGAAGCCTATGTATATGTAGACCGCAGCAGTAAAAAATACCATGTTAAGCCTAATTGTTCCGGTATGAAAAATCCGAAAGCCATACCGATTAGTAGGGCAAAGGTTAAATACACCCCATGCAAAAAGTGTTGTAAGTAAAAAAGGGAGCCGCAGACAGAAATAGCCTGCGGCTTTTCTGCGTACAAAGGAGCGAAAAAAGGGTATGGCGAAGACATTTAAGCATTTAACAAAATCCGATAGAATAAAGATGGAAGCGCTTTTAAAGGCGGGGCATAGCAAGGCAGAAATAGCGGAACAGTTGCACGTACACAGAAGCACAGTATACCGGGAAATAAAAAGAGGGGTTTATACTGCCCTTAATTCCGACCTTACACAAGAGGAACGATACAGCCCGGATATTGCAGACGATAAGTATAAAGAGAATTTAAAGAGCAAGGGCGGAGTATTAAAGATTGGTAATGATATAAAACTAGCCAACTATATAGAAAATAAAATAGTAAATGATGGATATAGCCCGGCGGCCGTCCTGGGAGAACTTAAGGCGCAGAACCGGGAAGGGGAATTTTCTGTAACAATCTGCGTAACCACTCTTTATAGTTACATTGATAAGGGTATCTTTTTGCAGTTGACCAACAAAGACTTGCCAGTAAAAGCCAATAAGAAGCGGGATTATAAAAAAGTGAAGCGGCAGCAGGCCAGGGCTGCGGCTGGTACGAGTATAGAAAAACGCCCGGAAGAGGTAGACAGCCGGGAAGAGTTTGGGCATTGGGAAATGGATAGCGTGATAGGGCAGCGGGGAAAATCAAAAAATACGCTGCTGGTATTAACAGAGAGGAAAACACGGGACGAAATTATCTTTAAGCTGCCGGATAAGACGGCGGAAGCGGTAGTAGACGCCCTGGACGCTTTAGAAAGAAAATGGGGCGGAATGTTTAAACAAGTCTTTAAAAGCATAACCGTAGACAATGGGAGCGAATTTGCGTACTGCGAAGAGTTGGAGCGTTCTATATTGGGGGATGGGAAACGGACGCAGCTATATTATTGTCACCCGTATAGTAGCTGGGAGCGTGGCACGAATGAGGTAACTAATAAGATGGTACGGCGGAAAGTGCCAAAAGGGACAAATTTTGACGATATGACGGACGCAGAAGTAGAGGAAATGGAAAACTGGATAAACAACTACCCCCGCCGGATACATGACTATCATTCTGCTGGGGAATTGTTCAAAGAAGAGGTTAGGAAAATCGGTTGAAAAAAATTTAAAAAATGTCGCATTTAATATTGACATTTTCAAAATTTTCATCATGTTACATTTTTTGTTGTTGTCTGGACATAATCATGCTATAATTGTGCCAAAGAAAGAGGTGAAGCATTATGCCAATTATTATGCCTATTAAGGAT
>QXWO01000108.1 GCA_009911035.1 Lachnospiraceae bacterium | reverse complement strand
GGTGGCTCTCAAGAAAGAAATTTCCGGGTGGCTCTGAAGCGGGAAACTGGTGGCTCCCAAGGGGGATAATATTCAGTGTCAATCCCCGCGCCCGACAGGATGTTGGATATCTGCCTGTTTATCGTCTGGCGTTTAAACATAATCCTGTCATTATCCACCACGTCCCCATTTATCTCAACTCCCCTGAAAAGGGAATCCTGGTAACTTACGCCGTTTATCTTACCGCTCTTATACATCTGCATTTCATAGTTATAGGCAATCCGGCGCTCCGTTTCTGTCAGGTTTGTTTCATAGTACTGTGAGCCTTTGTCATAATACTTCCCGTAGATATATTCTTCCGGATTGGAATGCGTCCCTGCCTCTGCCGCCAGCTTGGAATATTTATCCGTCAACGCCGCCCGGAACGCTGCAGAATTGTCCGTGTATGGAACAGCATTGACATCTATCTCATTTCCCGCATTTTCCAACGCCGCACTGTTACTTTCCCCGGCAGCGTCCACATATTTCTGCAAATCAATTATGCTGTCTATGCTTGTGTTCCGCGCCCTGCCCGATATGCTTTTCTTCATGGACAGTTCCTGCGCCTCACTGCTTATGGTGACGGTGTCCCTCCTGCCGGGCTGCACATTTTTGTTGGTTTTTGTGTCCCGTGCCTTTCTGCCAAACATGATGTCAAGCAGTGTCCGGTTACGTTGAATCTGATTATTAAGAAAAATATTCATTCATACCTCCTATGCCTCCCAGAATAAGATTTATGTTGTACTTATCCCAATGGCAGTTCCCTTTGGTAAGTCCGGGCATGATGCCCTTCATTAACCAAGCTGCGTATCTCCGCCTGCCACAGTTTCCGTCATTATATTCGATTCATAGGCACCAGAAGCCGCCGCCATCCGTTGCTTACTGCTCCACGCCTTTGCCAGCCTGCTTCTCTCCTGCTCCGCCTTTGCAATCTTTTCATCCAATAACTCCTGTTGCTGTCTCTTAGCCTGCGCCCGCTTTTCCAGATATTCTTCCAGCAGTTCCTTCTGCCTTGCCTTTTTTTCACTCGTCCTTTTATAGAAACTGTTCTGTGAACGCACATCAAATTCCGAATCATACCCAACGGGCCATGAATCCGCCCTGTACTCATTCAGGGTCGCACCGACAGTTATCAGCACGGAACAGTTCCTCGGCGCATAGGAATCCCCCCAATCCCTCTGAATCAGTGAAAGAACCTTCTCCCTGTATTGCGGGTCTTCCTTCATTGCCTTGAATGCCGCCTCCGAAATATTGACAGCCGCATTGCTCACCGTCCTATGATTGGTGACTTTAGAAAGGTCTTCATAAAATTCCTTCTTGAACAGTTCCATTTCTTCCGCTTCCGATAGTTCCTGTGTACTGCCTGTTTTTTCCAGTGCGAACTTTTCCGTACCATTCACATTTTTCGTGTTTCTCTTTGTTTCCACATTGTTCTGGTAATAATTTTGTCCTACTCCATTTACATTCATTTTACTCAACCCTCCATTTTCTTTATTTATCAGCCTCTCTGTCGATCAGAGCCGCCTCTGCTCCCTCATAATATTTCTTCCTCACGCCCTCGCGTCAAATCCGCCCGGCATTTCCAACGCCCCGGCATTTATCTCCTGCCTTGCCGCATGGTACGCATCATAGTAGGCAGCCTTCAAAGCCCCGTGTACCTGCGTCTCCGCCTTCGACTCCTTCTCATGCCAGCCCACGCCCGCCGTGTAGGTCCGTACCTCGTCGCCGTTCCCGTCATACACATGGACGGCCCCGGACTGGAACTCTGCTTCATACGGCTCCCCGAACAGGAAAGGCAGCCACCTCTCGTCCGCCTCCCGTATCGTTTTCATGTCCGCCATTTCCTGACTGACCTTCCCCATCAGCGCCGCCCTGTCCGGCGCAACTTTGGCGACCTCGCTTTTCCGCAGGGCGAGGAACTTATTCCCCATATAGCTCCCCCACTCCCCGATCTACCGGAACACCGAGGATGCCTGCCCTTATCGGGGATATAGGGACAAAGAATAACTTATTTATTATCCAGAAAATCCCAAAACTGTTTATAGTCCAGATATCCTTTCAGATTCCCGGCATCATACTGCGTCTGCATAGCATCCTTTAAAACGCTGATCCAGTCATTCATCCCGAACAAATCATCATGTGTCCTATTGTCAGCGCCATGCTGATTTGCACCTGCCCTTATAAAAGCAGACTGTGCGCCCGGACATTTCCCGCTTGCCGATAAGTGGCTGGAATATGCAAACATATCTATATAGTCGCTGCCCGCTGTGTCAACTTTCGACACATCCACCATGCGTTCTGTCACATTTCCGCCTTTATCCCATACCTTCACTTTATATACCGGGTTTGCAGGGTCAAAGTCCTTCGGCTGATAGACCGTAAGGGAATAATCCGCCCCACACATTGAGCCGATTGCCTTTCCGTCCTTATCGTTTGAAATATGTAACTCAAATGTGCCGCCGGATGACTGTGTTGCCGGAACCATATTACACATCTGGTCAGCGTAATTCCTTCTTGCCCTTCTTGTCTCATACCCTGCCGCCGGGTATCCTGCTACTCCTATTCCGTTTACATTCATTTTTCTTAATCCTCCATTGTTATCAATATTTATTGGCGTTTCTTCTGTCATTCAGAACCCCCATGCCCTCTTATAATAAGTCCAGGCATTTCACTATCCCAAAAACTCTAAGAACTTTTTATAGAACATCAATTCCTGCCCTGCAAAATCCGGGTTCGCCGCCGGGGTCAGCGGATTCTCCAGCCTATGTATAATCTTTTCAGCCATTGACTTTGCGGAGCCTGTGCTGTCACCCAAAAATGTGGAACTCAAACCCTGCTGCCCGCTTTCAACGTGCAGTACCAATGCCGTTGAAATGCGGTTCATCGGGAAAGGATTTACTCCCGTTTCCGCAAGTGCCTTATCCCATGCCTGCATCACCTCATCAGAACTCTCCGGTCTGAAAGCATTCGTTTCTTTCTTTGGTGCTGCTTTGTTTATTGCATCAGCAAAATTCCTGCCCGCCGCATTCCTCTCTGCCTTTCTCGTTTCATACCCTGCTACTGCATAACCTGCTCCTATTCCATTGACATTCATTTTCTTAATCTCCTCCATTATTTTTGTCAGCCCCTCTGTCGTTCAGAGCCGCATCAGCTCCCTCGTAATAAGTCCGAGCAGTTCATTGTTTCATACAGAAATATCCTCTATGTTCCCCGATCATATCCCATACCGGCCTTCACCTCCTCTCACTAATCTGCCGGAAACCGGGGATGCCCGCCCTTTTTTCTTACATAACCTCCCCATCAATAATCAAAATCACATCTGCATATGTTTTGCTCAGATAGGTTTTATATTCTTCAATTTTCTCACCGTCCACCTTACCATTCGTCTTTAACGATAATTCTATTGAATACTGCTCTGTTTCTTCATCATAAGACACTATTGCATCCGCTGATTCAATTCCTTCTTCATCTGTGAACGTACTTTCTGTAAACTGTACCAGATGATTACAAAACTGTTCAGTCGGTTCGCTTTGCGTTGCCACATCATCAAAGTTTACTGACACGGTATTTTCTTCCGTATCCGGCTGTAAAGTTTCTTCCTCTGCGCTGGCTATCGTTCCACACCCCGTCAATGAGAGAATACATATCAGTGCCAACAAAAATCCTGCTTTTTTCATCAATATCTCTTTTGCCTCCATTCATTTTTCCCTTTTCCCCAATCTGCCGGAATGCTGAGGATACCTGCCCTGCCTTGTCAGGCTGTAGCTTATTGGGGATATGCAGCCACTGGAAATTATTTCTTATTCATGAAATCCCAATATGCCTGCATACTGTACTGGTAATATGCCGCCGTCTTTTTCTGGAGCAGCAGCTTCATGTCGCCAATCTGCTTCTGGAACATATCCATGAAATCCGTCCTGTCATTTAACCCCATAGCCCCAGCTTCCATCGGAAGGGAAGTAAAGCCTCCCAGCTTCTTTACCCCCATATGCGCTTCCAAAGCACGCATTTCCACAACAGTCGCAGACTTGGGATTTACCTCGTTGATATGTATGGTCTTTTCGAATTCATCCCCATTCTCATCAACACCCTTTGCAATGATTGTCGGATCATCCTCTGTTGAATCTTCCGCATATTTGAGATAATAGGACAGCCCCGTGCCGTTCCCTCCCGTCCATATCATATCTTCATCTGTAAAAATGTTATAGACTTTTGGCGTATCTGCCACATTGTTCACCTGCGCCGCAAAACTTTTTCCTGCCGCATTCGGCTGCGTCTTTCTCGTTCCCTGCCATGCCGGATATCCCGTTGTCCCTATTCCACTTACATTCATATTTCAAATCCTCCATTATTTTTGATATCGCAACCCATCTTGCAATCAGAAGCATTCCTGTCTTCTGTGCCGTAATGTACCCTATAATCGTTCCAGCTTCTCCAAAAACGCCCTGTAAAATTCTCCCTCTTTGATGCGGGCCTGCTGGACCTCTATGCTCCTGGGCGTATATACCCTTGGATGCTCTAAATCGTACAGCGCCTCTTTCGTTGCCTGAATCGCAGATTCCACCGTGTTTCCAAGGATGACAAAATTCTCCGTTTCACCCTTAAGCTGTTTATTAAGCCGCTGCACCATCATCTGCGATATGTGGCTCAACATTCCGTTGCCCCGGATTCCCATGCCATTCGCATTTACTTCTTTCGCCGCATCCATCCACGCATCCTTCACTTCCTGTGGGGCATTGGGACCGACCATCTCAAAGGCTTTTTCATCCTGGCCGACTGCTCTGCCCTGTGCCGCCTTTTCTTCCACCGCTTCCATGAATCCCACCGTTCCGGGTTCCGCACTTCTTTCCATCTTCCTTGCCATATATCCTGTCAGCGGATATCCCGCTGTACCTATTCCATTTACACTCATCTCCAAATATCCTCCATTATTTATTAGTCGGTCAGAGCCGCGCCCGCTCCCTCGCAATAAGTCCGAGCGGTTCATTGCCTCACTTCCGGGCAGACCGCAGAGACAAAGCATTATGCGCCTCTGCGGAATAGGGTGTAAGCAACATCTCTTTATGCCTTTATGTCAAAACTGCCCCCTGTGGGTGACGATGTGCCGGATACCGCCGCAACAATATTCTGTGTAATGCTTTTCACATCCGTGCCAGTGGCAGACACCGTGAACGTACCTTCCATCCTCTCTTTTCTTTCTGCCCGCCGTTCCGCTGCCTTTTTCTCCTTGCGCCTCTCGGCAACCTTTTCCTCGGCTGCTTTCTTCTCTTTCGCCCTCCGTTCCGCATTTTCTTTTGCTATCTTCCCATCGGGGTCACTTGTTCCGGAGATTGCTACTGAAATATTCCCATTTGCATCAACACTGTAGCTGAGATTGGTCAGCGTTCCTCGGCAGCCTGCTACTGCACTTTTTGCACAATCTGGAATCGCCGCCAGATTTTCTTCCAGATATTTTGCTTTTTCTGGGTCGTTCATGCATTTCTTCAGGAAAGCACCCGATACGGATACCGTTGTCGGGACGCCCTGCATGGAGGTTGTACCCGAATTCATATAGCTGTACTTGCCCTGCAGGTATTTGGAATAGTCATTGACATTGCTGTACCCCGTCTTAATCTGCTCCGATTTTGTTCCCCCAGTTGGGGTTTTCAGTTCCACCGTGCTTGTTGTCACATTTCCTTCCTTTGCAGTATTTGTGTAGCCTTTCCCATAATCGCTGTAATTGTTTGTGATCTCCATTGACATAATCTCATCCTCCTTCAAAAAATCTTACCTGCGGCCCCTCTGTCATTCAGGGCTGCCCATGCCCCCTTGCGGTAAGTCCGGGCATGATCTTCCTTACTTCAAAATGCCCGCCGCTTCATATGCGGCAATCGAAACCGCCTTTTTTGCTGTACTGGTCTTATAATATCTCTCGTCTGCTTCCTGCTCCATCAGCTTGCGTTTCAGCGCAGTTTCCTCCTCCAGCCTTTCATATTCTGCGTGTTTTGCTTCCCTTGCTTTGCGGGCTTCTATGAATTCTGCCGATGACACTGACATCTTTTCACTTGTCACGCAGGCGTGCGCGATATCCCCATTTTCATCCAATGCAATCAGATAACCTTTCCGAGGATTTGGATTCATAATATCCTGCTCTGCAATAAACCCCTCAACCTTTGCCATGACACTCTTTGCCAGTTCCGGGTCATTCTTCATCTTTTCTTCCAGTTCCGGCGGAACAACAATAGCTTTCTTGCCTATAGTGGAATTGATTTTTGCCTGCACTTTAGGGTCAAGCATGGCAGGCTCCGCACCCGATGGTTTCCAGTCCAAAACCGAAGCATCCGCATTATTGCTGAAATACTTATCCCACGGATAATCATTCCTTCCCCATAAGGAGCCGTCAATCTTGGATGTATCCATCACGTTGTAGTATGCTCCCGGAAACCTCGCCTGCCACATACCCTTAAAACTTACATTCTCTGTTTTCCCTGCCGCTTTCGTAGCCGCAAGTTCCGCAAAACTCACCTCATTTGTATTTGTTTTCTGTGCCTTGTCCGCATACTGGTATGCGCCAGCAGCCAAAGCACCGTTTACTCCTAAAATACTCACAATCAATCCTCTCCTTCCTGCTGATTAACTTTTTACCATGACCGACAGCGTGAACTTATTTCCTTCCACAATACAGTCTAAATCGCCGCCATATTTTACTGCACATTTTCTGATATTCTTTAACCCTATCCCATGCACCTCCTTATCCTTTTTCGTTGATATGGGAAGGCCGCTGTCTCCACGGGACAGTGCCGAACCATCAAAGCTGTTTTCAATCTCTATAAAATACATATTCTTTGCATTAAAAGACCGGATCGTGATATGGGCTTCCGCATCCGGCTGCTTTTCCCTCATCTGCATACAGGCTTCCACTGCATTATCCAGCCCGTTGTTTAAAATGATCCCCATGTCATAAGCCTTTATCGTAACGGCATCCGTCAGCATAAATTTACTGGCATCCAGCCTGATACCTTTTACCTTCTTTGCCGCATAACGGAATTTGCTGCCAACCACCGCATCGCTTACGGCATTCCCCGTATGCACCCTGCTGTCGATCTGCTCCACTGACTGGCGCATCCCCTCAAAATACTGCCGGATTTCCTCATCCTCCCCGCTGTACCTTTTCTGTATCAGATTCTGCAGGACTGCCATGTGGTTCTTCATATCATGCTTGACCGAGCGGATTCCGTCATACAGATGTTCCATCTCCACCATAGAACTCTGCATCTGCGAGATCTGGTTCTCCAGCACGATCTTTTCCGCCCGCTCCTCCTGCAGAGCCGCCATATCCTGATAGATGCGGAAACCATACACGACAGCCCCAAGCAAAACAAGCGCCGTCATTGGGATAATGAGATACAGTGCCGGATATTTGTCATACAGCAGTACCGGGATGCCGTCCGTAACGATGATCATCAGCAGGCGCACAAGCACCGAAACCAGCGTACCTGCCACGGAGGGCAGCAGATAGAATGCCACTTCCTTGCCCATCCGCCCTCTCTGCTTACTGCAATAACTCCCCGCTATCTTTCTTGTGGAAACAAAAAGCAGGGCGCACCTAACAGTCCCCACAAGGGCAACCCCAAAGCATGACAGGATGCCTGCCGCCACGGGCAGATACTCCACCGATGCCATACCAGCGCCTGCTTTATGCGCCAGTGCCTCTATCATCTCATTTCCAATATAGATCAGGCTGTAACCCGTCCAGAATGACAGTTCCCGCAGGGATATGAACTGGACAGCCAGAAATATCTTTAACAGGACATTTCCCTGATACCAGCATACGCAGAAAACAAATAAAGTGCAGAATGTAAAAAGCAGTTCCATGATTAACGATACGCTGTCCGTGTCAGAATACAGCCCCTCACTGAATGCCCTTATCACAATCCATGCAATGCCCGCAGCCCACCCCGCATTCCTTATCCTGCACAGCTTTGGCACGGCAAACCTGCCAAAAAAGGACTGTATGCAGTACCCTTCAAACAGGCACAGTAAAACCCCGATCAATCCCATAATCCATTCAGCCATCAGCACCCACCCCGTTTCTCAGATACCGCATATAGGCTTTCACAAACTCCCCGTATTTCTCTTTTGCCAGATAGACATACCCTCCGTTATTCAGGGATAACTTCTCGGAATCTTCAGCCCTTATTTCATGGGGCTTTCAGAACCTATTTTTCAAAAATCACCCACTTTTTTT
>QXWO01000107.1 GCA_009911035.1 Lachnospiraceae bacterium | reverse complement strand
AGCGAATAAAGCAGCTTTGCGGTCTGTGACAAGTCCATTTTCAGCAGAAAACGGGGGTATCGGAAAAACGGCGGCATAATGGTGTCGGCTGTGATGTATTCGGTTATGGTTCTCACCTCCTGTCTGTGGCTTCTGTTACGCATTTAAAACGGCATTTTCGGGGATAAAGGATAAATGTATCGCATACCCTTTGAGGGCGGTCAAAAAAGCCTTGATTTACGGGGGTCTGGAATATCCTAAAGCGTGACATTTATCCCTCTGTTTCCGCTTGCGCTGTGTGGCATGGATTCTTTTCATGCGTCCGGCGCAATCCGGGCAGTATTTCCCCCGGTTTGACTTGGGGAGAAAATACCCGCCGCACTCGGTACAGCGTTTCCTGTCTGCCCGGTGGAGTAGGGCGGCTTCCAGTTTCCCGTCCAGCGGCAGCACGGCGGCTATGAACCAGCGGCATATAAGCGAATAGCTGATACTCTGGACGCATACGCAAGGCTCGCCGTTATCCAGCAAGATACAGTTGCCGTTATCGTAGTTGCAGCACTCATGCACAAGGCGGCGGGCGGCTCTGTACTGTGGGTAGTCCATGTAGGGGCGTTTACCGTTCATTTTCCCGCCCCTTTCCCCGTTCCGGCTCCCGGCGCAATATTTTGTCAAGATTGCTTTTCACGGTCTGCAATTCCCGGACGTTCGCTTTCTTCTCCCGGTACTCGTTGTAAAGGGCGTTTTTCTCTCTGGTAAGCTGCTCAATCTCCGTTTGTAGGGCTTTGGACGCTGGCAGCTTGGAGATTCCCTGTGCCTTGAAATACCGGGCGGCAGATTCGGAAATGATAAACTCGCTTTCGTGCTGCTCCCGGTAAGCTCTCCGGGCTTTCTCCGTTTTCTGCGCCCGCAATCCGTCACGGGCTGGCTTGGTCTTGATGTACGCCAATAGCTGTTTCTGCAAGTCCTTTTTCTCCCGCAAAGTGCTTTCCACGGCTTTTAGTTCCGCATGGACGTTTGACAGCTCTGCGCTGGCGGCGGCAAGGGCGGCTTCCAGTTCTTCCGGGGAAGAAAAGCCGGATTCCTCGTAAATGCTCATGGTCGCCGCCATTTGCTTCAGATTGTGCAAACTCGCCCACTTCTCGTAGCCTTTCCCTTTGCCCTCGGCTCTCTTGGCGGCTATGTCTACCATGCGTTGTACTCCGTCATTTTTCGGGGCGTTTATGGCGGCTCTGTTACGCTGTAAGCGGTCTTTTATGCTGCGGGGGTATCTCTGTTGGGGTAGGGGCGTTTCGGCGGCTCTGGCGGCGTTCTGTGCGTTTATGGTAAGTGCTTCCAGTACGGCGGCACGGTCAAAATCATCACCCAGCTTCCGGGCAGTGATGGGCTTCGTCCTGTCCGGCGTGAGATACGATAATCTCCCCCGGCTCTCCTTGACAGTTACGCCTTGCTGTAACAGCTTCCCGGAGAAGTCCTCAAAAGAGATAGCAGAGGACAGGGCGGCTCGGATTGTGCGCCTTAATTTCTCCTTGTCGGTTTCAAATTTTGTAAGTTTGGGCGGTTCTCCTGTGGCGGCAAGGAAAGCGTTCTCTTTATCCAGTGCGGCTTGTCCTTTCCGTTTCGCCCAATACTCACGCTCGGTAATGCGGTTCTTGCTCCCATGCAATAAGTCAATCTGATAGAGGTTTTCCCGGTGGCACATCTCCATGATTTCCGCTTTGAAATACTCCATAGCTGCGTCCGTACAGCGGTGCTTGCAGCCCTCCCTTGTGTCCGCTAGTCTTTCCATGTAGGGCAGTAGCGGCACTTCCGCAATCCGTAGGGAATTGATTACGATATGCACATGAATGTTGCCGCTGTGGTTATGCCCGTCTGGGTGGGTGCATACAAGGGCTTGGTGTCCGGGAAAATGTTCTTTACAAAACTGCTCGCCCAACTCCTGCGCCCGGTCAACCGTCAAGCCGTTGTCTGGTGCGTCACGGGGGTCAAAGGAAATAATATAGTGGTGGCTCTTTACGTCCTCTTTTCTTTGGTTCTTGCCAAATTTCAGATTGGAGCGCATACACGCTATGGCGAAATCTTCCCCGCCGCAATTAAGGGAAGATATGCGATAATCGTCACGGAGAACAAGCCGCCCGTTCCCGTCCAGCGTGGGTTTCATGGTAAACTCGTCATGCTCAAAAGTTAGGTACTGCTCGGCAGCTCCATAGTCGGCATTTTTAGAGCTGATATGTTTGAATGTTGCCAACGGCTTCACCTACTTTCTGCAAGACTTCAAACTTCAAGGCGGCAAGCTCCGCTGTGGCGGCTCGTACCTCTTGGGAGAGGGCGTTATAGGGTGCGCCGTACTCGTTCAGACAGCGGGCAATCTGGTTCAAGTTGCCGCCGATTTTCCCGTACTCGGCTGTGAGTTTCCCAACGGCAGATAATAATTCATCATTGACCGGGGAAACGGTGATAACCGGGCGTATGCTTGACTTGATAAGGGCTTGCCGGATAAACTCGGCTTGGCTCATTTTGCAGAGGGTGACACGCTCGGAAAACTCGGCGTATTCTTCCTCGGTCAAGCGTGTTTTGATTACCCGGTGGCGGTGGGGCGTGTTGTATTTTCTCATGGGCTTTAACTCCTTTCTTTTTATGTTTTGCCCTCTCACCAATAGGAGAAAAACAGGGGCATAAGCGGAAGTGTTTTTTGAAAAATCCGAAAAATTTTTTCGGAGATTTTTCAAGCGGCGCAAGCCGCAAAAAGGCGGGCTTGGGGTGGCAACCCCAACAAGATTCCCATAGGACAAAATGAGCGATTAGCGAAATTTGGTACTGTGGTAGAATCTTGCTCTAAGAAACTGCGCTGTGTGGTCTGTTCACTTACTATCCGGCTATTGGCGGCTGGTTTGTTGCGTTCCGGCGAAACTTTCTCTCTCAATACCTTTAGTGCCGCACGGAGAGATTTTGCCAAAGCTGCGGAAACTTTCTCTCCAATACCTACAAACCAGCAAAAGGCAAAATGGACGTTGATTTGCGTAAACTTCCCCTTAATCCTTACAACACCGCACTTTGCGATTTTGCCAAAGATTTCATAAAATCTTAATATTTTTTTGTTTCCACGCCACATAAAAAGAGAAAACTGCCAGACAAAGCGGCAGTTGTTTTCTCTTTTCCCTTGTTACGCACGGCGGGCGTGAAATGGAAAAGTTCTCTATCTTTTGTTGAAAATTTTTTTCGCTGAAATATATGGGCGGTCATTTGCCCCTCTATAACTTACTACGGGAAAAAATGAAATTTTGGCAACATTATCTGAAACTTTTTGAAGTTTTTCAGCCCGGCGCAAACTCTGGCTCGGTTTTGGGCGCAAAAAAACAGGAAACCTTTTCTTGATTTCCTGTCTTGGTGTGCCGCTGTGATGGGCGGCGGTTATTCTGTTGTCATTCCCCGGAAGCAAACTTGTAGCCTATGCCTAAAACCGTCTTTATGTAGGTGGGGTTTTTATTGTCCGGCTCTATCTTTTTCCGCAAGTTGCATATCACACTGGCAACGCTTGATTGGCAGCTTTCGCTTTCCATGCTCCACACGGATTCAAAGATTTGCGCTTTTGTAAATACCCGCCCTGGACTGGCGGCAAGGTAGCAGAGTGCGCCGTATTCCAAACGGGTTAGATAGATGTCTGCACCGTCTTTCAGTACCCGGCGTTGGTGTAATCTGATTTCCAATCCCGGAAAAACCAGTGCGGGGGAATGGGGCGGCTGTATGGCTTCCAGCGGTATCATATCGGCAAGAGCGGCTATGGCTTTCTCAACCGCTTTTTCTTCTGTGTCGTTGAATATAAGCATGACTATTTTCCCGACAAATCTCACCTCCCGTTATGTCGCCTGTTCGTCAAAGCGAAACTGTAACAGGGCAGCGATAAGCCGCCGTTTGATGTTGTCCTCGGTGTCCTTGTTGACCTGTCCGTTTTCAAGGGAAGCAAGCCGGATTCGTTTGCCATAATGCCGTAAAACCTCGTCCACGGCTTCCGGCTCTCCGCTGGTTGCTCTGACAATGGTTTCATACGGCACAAGTTTAGGATTCCTCACGGAAAATCACCTCCATTTCTTCATTTAACATTTGCAAGGCACTATGTATGTGATGCCATGCTGTACTCCGGCAGCGTCCATATAGTTCCCCGATTTCCTGCTGTGTGTAACGCCCGAAAAAATAAAGGTAGATGATTTCCCTCTTTTTCTCCGGCAGAGAGGACAGGGCTTCGGCAAGTTCCCCATTGGTGAGGATAACCCTCTGACCGCATATCGTAACCGGGTATTGCTTGCAAGGGTCTATAAAATATTTATCTGTTGTGCTTAACGGGTAAAACTTTTCTTCTGTGAGGTATTCAAAGGATATTTCCCTTTGCCGCCGCCTATCCCTATCACGCCATGCGTTGATAGCAGCATAGTGTATGACAACTCTGCAAAAGGCGTTAAATGTGTATTCGATATGCTCCTTGTATGCTTCTGTACAAGGCATAAATGATTCCCCCCTTCTCCCATATAGGACAGTGTATGGTTTACAGTTGCTTTTTATAATTCAGAGCAATAACAGCACGTAGTCTGTCATGTCTTGAATACCGCAAATAATATTTTGTATAATCCCATAACCCAAAGCAGACTTGAATTTACCAACAAAACAAGGAACAAGTCTTTTACAAAATACCATACTACCCATAATGGAATACTTACCATATAGGGCAAACAGAGTAACAGTAGTGGCAATATGCCATGCCTTATAATGTCAAAGAGTATCAATCTCGTTGTCTGTTTCTTTTTCTTCCATTTTCTTATTGTTGCTATTGGATATACCGCCGCTGCAACCAACACTAAATATGCCACATTCAGTAACAGGTGTTTTACAGTATACAGGCTGCCTGATACATCATATTGTTCTCTGCCCCAAAGAGCAAATATCACATTTTTGCTTATAAAGTTTAAAATAAACAGAAACTGTTAATATATTATTTTTGTAACTAATTTCCTTTATACCACCCTCTATTTTATTTAATAACTCTTTTACAATATATAACCCCAACCCTGTATTCCCGTTTGAACGTGATGTATCTACTGTATAAAATTTTTGAAATAGTATATTAACATCTATATTTTTTAATTCTGATGTAGTGTTTTTTACTGTAAAGATACCATCTGCGTCCATCACAATTTCAATATAATCATTAGAATACCGTATTGCGTTTGTAACCAGGTTATCAATAATTCTTTTGCAGGCAACAGCATTTCCGGTTATCCATACAGGAGCATTTTCTATTTTAATAGTGGGGGACAGTTCTTTTAATTCGTTATATTTGTTAATCAGACAGTCAGTTACAATTCTGTTTACATCTATTTTTTCAATTCCCAGAATATAATCATCACTTTCTATCAATGACAAATCATAAAATATTTGCACTAGTTCTGTTAAATAGTCTGTTTTTGCCTGAATAACAGAAAAGTAGTGTTCCTGTTCTTCTTTATCTTCACAATCTTTTAAAAGTGTTAGATATCCTTGGATTGATGTTAAAGGCGTTCTTAAATCATGGCTAATATTAGCAATAGAGTGTTTTAATTGCTCTTTTTCCTGTATAATCTGGATATTTGTTTTCTGTTCTAAATGTTTTTTTTCGTTGATGATACCTGCTAATTTTTCTATTTGCTTATTTGATAAGGAAATTCGCAGTTTTTTGTTTTCGCTAATCTGTTTTGTTATTTCACAAATTTGGCGTTTCCATGAAAAAAGAGAAAATGCCAATATTATATTTAATAAGACCAGTAATAAATACATCATTAACATTCTCTCCTTCGGTGAATTTCAGAAAATATTTTCTGCTGACTATTCGTTTTATAAAAATTACTTAAACTCCTGTTTTCTGACAAGTATAACAGACAGGGGCAGTAAAAATAATAAACTGAAAATAAAATATATGATTATTTCATTGATTAGCCCATATTCAAGCCGGAAAGTTCCCATGTTCATCCAATAGTATAATGGATTGAGCCAGACTAAATATTTTAATATTGCATGACTGTGAAAATCTTGCCATATCCCGGTATATATTACTGCGCCGCCCAAAGTAAATAAACACATGACAGTTGCAATAATACCGGTATTTTTCAAGCAGATGCATATAGTAAGGCAAAGTAAGATAAATGAAACCAATACTAAAAAATTTAATCCGACATAACTTAAATATTGTGCCAACTCAGTTGTGTCGGGGAGATACCCGGTCTGCAAACAAGTAAACAAAAGTGTAATGGTATTGAATATAAAATAGCAGACTGCATTATATAAAACAATAACAATAGTCTTTGCAAAGTAAACTTTTACTCTATCTATTCCATAGGCAACAGGGAGTTTGATTGTACCCGTAGAGTAATCATAGCAGAAAAATTGTATGGTTAAAATGAGGGTAACAATCCAGAGAAATACATTGCAGGATATACAGGATTGCATAATTTCGCTAAATTTAGGTGTATCAATGTTTTCAAATGTAAATGCAAAAAAGCCAATAATTCCTTGTATGGCAGCATTTGTTTCTTCATCTCCCTCTGAAACGAAGAGCTGTGTTCCCCCTGCGGACAGGCTGAAACTCCCATACAAAATCAGCCCTGCCAAAAAAAGAATTGGAACCGCTATAAACAGTTTGGAATATTTCAGTTTCAGAAATTCAGATTTCAACTGATTATACATATCTGCGCCCTCCTATTAGATTTTCAAAATAGGTTTCTAATTCTTCCCCTTGTACAGACATTTCTTCAACAACAATGCCATTAGAAGAAAGCGTTTTTGAAATAGTATGTGTTTCTTCCAGTTTCTCATATATCCTTATAAAATTGTCTGGATATACAGAAAAATTTTTGATTTTTAGCTGTTCTTCCAAAACAGTAACAGTTTTTTTCGTATCGTCTGTTTTCAGTTTAATATGCCGCTTACATTCTTCATTTAATTCTTCTGCCGTAATTTGTTTCAGCAGCTTACCATGATGTAAAAAGCCATAACAAGTTGCAAGCTGGTTAAGCTCACTTAAAATATGGCTTGAAATCAATATTGTTACATGGTTTTCCTGGGCTAACTTTTTAAGCAGCTCTCTAAGTTCAATAATACCTGTTGGGTCTAATCCATTGACAGGTTCATCTAAGATTAGAAATTCCGGCTCACCCAAAAGAGCAACAGCCAATGCCAAACGCTGTTTCATACCCAAAGAAAAGTTATTTACTTTCTTTTTTTCCGTATTATTCAGTCCGACAAGTTCCAATGTTTTTGAGATACATTTTTGGTCTGGAATGCCCCTTTGTACCCGCTGAATCTCTAAATTTTGTTTTGCAGTCATATCTTTATACAATGCAGGCATTTCAATCGTACAGCCAATTTTAGTACGTTCATGCTGCAAATAATCTGTTTTTCCGAACAGAGTAATGATACCGCTGCTTTTAAATGCTAATCCCGTCAATATACGGATTAGGGTAGACTTTCCAGCGCCGTTTTCACCGACTAACCCATATATTTCTCCCCGGTTAATTGAAAAATTAACATTTTGTAATACATGGAAATTTTTGTAATTTTTACAAAGTTCTGTTGTTTGACAAATAATCTCTGACATTTTACCAACTCCTTTCCATGCTAATTTACAATCCAAATCTAAAAAAAATCTAAAGAAATAAAAATTATTTCAGTTTATACCCAATCCCCCATACAGTTTCTATATAATCAGTATCCGTATGCTTTTTTATTTTTTTCCGAATGTTACTGATATGCGTGTTGATTGTATCATTATCGTAGGCATATTCTTCCTGCCAGATTGATTCATAAATATTTTGTTTTGAAAAAATTTTTTGCGGATATTGTAACAGAAGGATTAAAATTGATAATTCTGTTGATGTAAATTGTACGATTGCTCCTTTTATATAGGCATTACAGTTTTCGATTTTAATATCCTTATACTTTAAGTGAATATCCGCTTTCATGGGAGCAGTTACACTTCTTTTTAAGTTAGCCTCAATCCTTGCAAGTAACTCAAAAAGGTTAAAAGGTTTTGTCATATAGTCATCTGCTCCCAAACGCAGTAAATCTATTTTGGATTGTACCATTGTTTTTGCAGACACAACAATTACAGGAATATCTGTATATGTTCTTAATTGCTTTATCACACTATCGCCATTTAGAATTGGAAGCATTAAATCCAAAATGATAAGGTCTGGTAAAAATTTCTGGCATAGGTCTATTCCCTCTCTACTACAATATATTTATGGTTAATACCCCTTACAGCCAGTAAGGAATTACCCATCTTGTTGCTTAAGCTGTTAGAA
>QXWO01000106.1 GCA_009911035.1 Lachnospiraceae bacterium | reverse complement strand
TAATACACAGTTGATAAAAGATAGTTTTGAATTATCAATAACTATTTTAATTGAGGGAGCAAAAAAATTAGAGGGGAGATGATAGTGAATGGTATATCAGAAAAAATAGGGGGAACGGTTTTATGAATCGAAAAACCAGACAAATAATTTGTGTAATACTGTCACTCATTTGTGTTATTGCCATATGGTATAAGCCTGTTTTGGCAAATGAAAAAAGTAGCAATTATAGCGATATTGACAGCCAGTTAAAAAAGGAAATAAAAGAATTGCATATTCCCGGAATGGCGATAGCCATTGTAGACTATAAAGAGGTACTGTTTTCTGAAACTTATGGAAATTGCGATAATTTAGATACGCCTTTTATTATAGGTTCATTGAGCAAATCATTCACAGCATTAGCTGTTATGCAGCTTGTGGAAGAAGAAAAAGTAGATTTAGACACGGCAATATCTGATTATATTGATACCTCTGCTTATTTTATAAATGCGTCCGACGGAGATAGAATTACTATAAGACAGCTTTTGAATCAGACAAGTGGTTTAGGTACATATCAGCGTTTTGGAAATGCAAAAATAACAGAAAGTTACGGACAACATCAATATGCAAATATCAATTATGGATTGTTAGGAGAAATTATAGAAACAGTCAGCGGAGTTAGCTATTCAGAGTATATGGATAAAAACATTTTTTCTCCACTAAGTATGAGCCATACGGCAGCAACACTTATACAAAGCAAAGAAAACGGATTGATAACAGGGTATCGAAATTATTTTGGACTTCCGATTGCGGGAGAGCCGGACTATCCCGATAAATATTCATGGTCTACCGTTCCGGCGGGTTATTTAAGTTCCAGTGTATCAGATATGACAAAATATCTGCAAATGTATCTAAATGGAGGAATGGGAATCGTCAATCAAAACAGTTTAAATGCCATGCTTTATGACAATGTATATGTAGATGGTGATAGCCCCTATTATTACGGAATGGGGTGGACTTTAACGGAGGAATATACAGAGCCTGTATTGGGGCATTCTGGACTTGTTGAGAATTATATGTCAAATATGTTTTTATTGCCGGAAAGCGGATTAGGAATCATCTTCCTCATCAATATGAACGATTATCTTGTCACGAACCAACTGGCGGATATTATAAGCAAAAATGTGATATTTGCTCTTTTGGGCAGAGAACAATATGATATATCGGGCAGCCCGTATATTGTAAGACACCTGTTACTGAATGGGGCATATTTAGCGTTGGTTGCAGCAGCGGTATATCCAATAGCAACAATAAGAAAATGGAAGAAAAAGAAGCAGACAACGAGACTGATACTCTTTGACATTACAAGGCATGGCATATTACCGCTACTGTTACTCTGTTTGCCCTATATGGTAGATATTCCATTATGGGTAGTATGGTATTTTGTAAAAGACTTGTTCATTGTTTTATTGGTAAATTCAAGTTTGCTTTTGGTTGTAGGCATATACAAAATATTATTTGCAGTATTCAAGATATGACAGACTACGTGCTGTCATTCCTCTGAATTATAAAAGCAACTGTAAACTATGTAACACCCTATGTGGGAGAAAGGGGGAATCATTTATGCCTTGTACAGAAGCATACAGAGAACACATCATGTATACTTTCAATGGCTATTGCAAGACTGTCATACGCTTTGCGGCTATCAACGCATGGCGTGACAGGAGCAGACGGCGGCAAAAGGAAATATCCCTTGAATACCTCACAGAAGAAAAATTTTACCCTTTAGGCACAACAGACGAATATTTTGAAGCACCCTATGAAGAATACCCCATTACGATATGCGGTCAGACAGTTATCCTCACCAACGGGGAGCTTGCCGCCGCCCTGTTATCTCTGCCGGAGAAGAACCGGGAAATAATTTTCCTTTACTTTTTTGGGCATTACACACAGCAGGAAATCGGGGAAATGTACGGACGCTGCCGGAGTACGACCGGGTATCAAATCCGCAGGACTTTACAGCTTCTGCACAAAGAAATGGAGGTGCTTTCACATGGGGAATCCGAACCTTTTGCCCTATGAAACGATTGTCCGGGCGACCAGCGGAGAGCCGGAAGCCGTGGACGAGGTTTTACGGCATTACAGCAAGCGTATCCGAATCGCCTCCATTGAAAACGGGCATATCGACAGGGATACCGAGGACAGCATAAAACAGCGGCTTGTCGCTGCCCTGTTCAAGTTCCGCTTTGATGAACAGAAAGTATAAGAAACCGCTTTCATTTTTTGAAAAACGGATATATAATAAAGCAACGACAAATCAGGATTGGTAGACATACCTTGTCGGGTAATAAAATAAGGCATTTCTCGCTTTGTGTCCTGTTTTTTATCGGGCAGTTTTGATAGGATTTTTCTGAAAGGAGGAAAAGCATGAATCAAGAAAAAATCGGAAAATTCTTAAAAGAACTCCGTAAGAAAAAGGGACTTACCCAAGAACAGATTGCAGAAAAATTTAATGTGTCAAGCAGAACAATATCCCGTTGGGAGAATGGCAACAATATGCCGGACTTAGATATTTTGATTGAAATATCAGATTATTATGAAGTTGACTTACGGGAAATTCTAAATGGAGAAAGGAAAAGCGAGAATATGGATAAAGAAATGAAAGAAACTGTATTGCGGGCAGTGGATTATACAAACGCAGAAGCGGAACGATACAATAAGCGTGTGCGGATATGCAATGGGATAGCAATGCTTTTAGTATTAGCCTACACTATCATTAAAGGGACAAGCCTTTATGATAATCCGACAGTTATGGCTGGACTGGATATTGTACAGGGATTTGCAGTTGGAATGCTTTTGGTGGGTTTGCTATATTCAAGCCGCTATGGTGCGAGGATTAGAGCCTTCAAAAAACGATTGATGAAAAGGCAAGAATAAATCGGAATTATCGAAAAGTTGTAGAGAACGTAAAATCGGAATTTTCCGACACAACAATAAGTCAAAAAGGATATGGATATGAAAAATACGAAACCGAAATCTAAGAAGAAAAAGATTCTCTTTATTATATTATCTATTGTGGTCACACTAATAATTGCTGGCGATTGGATATTGACTGTAATGGTATATAACGAGAATTTTAACCAGCGATTTGAGAGCTATGAGCCACTTATGCTCTATGTTGATGACTTTGACGGATTGTACCGCACGAAATATGAGTTTAGTTCCAACGAGGGGCAGAAACTGGCGGGATATATGTATAGTTCGGGAGAAAACCAGCGTGGTATCGTTGTAATGGCACATGGCTTTGGTGGAGGTGGACATAATTCTTATATGGATTGCGTGAATTATTTTGCCTGTCATGGATATTATGTTTTCTCCTATGACGCTACGGGAAATGATGAAAGCGAGGGTGAGGGAGTCGGAGGGCTTCCACGGGGAGTAATTGACCTTGACTATGCAATTACATTTGTGGAAGAAAGCGGGAAATTCCCAAGTCTGCCAATCGTTTTATTCGGGCATAGCTGGGGCGGCTACAGTGTTTGCAGTGTGCTTACATACCACCCCGAAGTAAAAGCCGTTATAGCGTGTTCGGGTTTTAACGCTTCACCGAATCTGTTTGAAGCCGAGGGGAAAAAACAGGTAGGAAATGGTATTTATTTGATGTTACCATTTGTGAAACTGCATGAGAGGATTCAATATGGCGGGTATGCCTCAAATACTGCGTTGGACGGCTTCTCAAAAAGCAATGCCGCTGTTATGATTGTGCATAGCTTTGATGATGAAGTTGTTCCAGTCGAATACGGTTACGAAATTTATTACGAAAAATACAAGGACGATTCCCGATTTAGCTTTATTCCTCTTGAGAATAAAGGACATAACTATTTCAATGACGACACATATCGCAATGAGTTTAATGCGAAATTTGATGAATGGCTCAAAACGCTTGACTATGACTATAACACAGAGGAAAACAGGGAACGGTTTTCGGAGGATAAAGCTAATTATATATATCAAAACCTTGACAGGGAAAAATGGTGTAATTCATTGGATTTGGAGTTGTTCGAGGATTTTGTTGGGTTTTATGATGAACATATACATTGACCAAATTCCAGTTTGTGGAATTATAGCCAGCTAAAAACTGAATAACCGCCGTTGCATAGAACGGTACACCAAGACAGGAAATCAAGAAAAGGTTTCCTGTTTTTTTGCGCTCATTTTTGGCATTTTCAAAAAATGTCGGTATTATGCCGTGTAAAGGGGGGATAGAAAGAAATTTTCACAAATTCCCGCCTATTCGAGCTTGTGTGGTTTTGTAGGTAGTAGGGAGAGAAACATCGCCGCTGCTTTGGCAAAATCCCCGCTTGCGGCACTAAAGGTATTGAGGGAAGCCCACACAGGGGAAGCCGCCACTTTCTTAGAGCAAGATTCTACCACAGTACCAAATTTCGCTAATCGCTCATTTTGTCCTATGGGAATCTTGTTGGGGTTGCCACCCCAAGCCCGCCTTTTGCGGCTTGCGCCGCTTGAAAAAATCCACCCACGAAAGGAGGTTCACAGCCATGAAAAGATACAACACGCCACACCGCCGCCGGGTAATCAAGACACGCTTGACCGAGGAAGAATACGCCGAGTTTTCCGAGCGTGTTACCCTCTGCAAAATGAGCCAAGCCGAGTTTATCCGGCAAGCCCTCATTAAGTCGAGCATACGCCCGGTTATCACCGTTTCCCCGGTCAATGATGAATTGCTCTCTGCCGTTGGAAAACTCACAGCCGAGTACGGGAAAATCGGCGGCAACTTGAACCAGATTGCCCACTGTCTGAACGAATACGGCGCACCTTATAACGCCCTCTCCCAAGAGGTACGAACCGCCACAGCGGAGCTTGCCGCCTTGAAGTTTGAAGTCTTGCAGAAAGTAGGTGAAGCCGTTGGCAACATTCAAACATATCAGCTCTAAAAATGCCGACTATGGAGCTGCCGAGCAGTACCTAACCTTTGAGCATGACGAGTTTACCATGAAGCCCACTCTTGATAAAAACGGGCAGATTGTTCCGAGGACAGGCTATCTCATTTCCTCTCTGAATTGCGGCGGGGAAGATTTCGCCATAGCTTGTATGCGCTCCAATCTGAAATACGGCAAGAACCAGAAACGGGAGGACGTAAAGAGCCACCACTATATCATCAGCTTTGACCCCCGTGACGCACCCGACAACGGCTTGACCGTAGACCGGGCGCAGCAGTTGGGCGAGCAGTTCTGTAAAGAGCATTTCCCCGGACACCAAGCGTTGGTATGCACCCACCCGGACGGGCATAACCACAGCGGGAACATCCATGTGCATATCGTAATCAATTCCCTACGGATTGCGGAAGTGCCGCTACTGCCCTACATGGAAAGACCAGCGGACACAAGGGAGGGCTGCAAGCACCGCTGTACGGACGCTGCTATGGAATATTTCAAAGCGGAAGTCATGGAGATGTGCCACCAGGAAAAACTCTATCAGATTGACTTGCTGAACGGGAGTAAGAACCGAGTTACCGAGCGTGAATATTGGGCGAAGCGGAAAGGACAAGCCGCACTGGATAAAGAGAACGCTTCCCAAGCCGCCATGGGAGAGCCGCCCAAACAGACCAAGTTTGAAACCGACAAGGAGAAATTACGGCGCACAATCCGCACCGCCCTGTCCTCTGCCGTTTCCTTTGAGGATTTTTCCGGGAAGCTGCTGCAACAGGGCGTGACCGTCAAGGAGAGCCGGGGGAGATTATCGTATCTCACGCCGGACAGGACGAAGCCAGTCACCGCTCGGAAACTGGGTGATGATTTTGACCGTGCCGCCGTACTGGAAGCACTCACCATAAACGCACAGAACGCCGCCAGAGCCGCCGAAAAGCCCACCTTACTATAAACCAACTAAAAAAGAGCCAACGAAAAGGAGTGAGTGGGGAGCAGCCCGCACCCTTTGGCAGATATAAAAACCTTTTCCTCTCCGAATCCGAGTATGCGGAGCTGAAAGGGGAATACCCGGACAGGCTGGAACGGTTCATTGAGGAATTGAGCGAGTTCATAGCCGCCTACGGGAAAGTGTACGCCAACCATGCCGCCGCTGTCCGTATGTGGGCAAGACGTGACAGGAAAGGCACAGGAAAGAAAGGAATCCCCGATTATTCCTACAAAGAGGGCGAGAGCCTTTGACCGCATAGACACAACGCCCCGTAAACAGGGCGTAAAAAACATGAACAAGGAGGAAGATTTTATGAGTGATTACGATAACGCCATTTTCCGGCTTGCCACGGCACAGGAAGCAGAGCCGGAGGACTACACCGGGGAGGACGGGCTTTTATACTGCGGGAGCTGCCGCCAGCCCAAAGAAGCCTACTTCCCGGAGGGCAAGGTTATTTTCGGACGTGACCGCCACCCCAAAGAATGTGACTGCCAGCGGAAACGCCGGGAAACGCTGGAAGCCGCAGACCGGGAACACAAGCACCGGGAGGAAGTGGAACGGCTGAAAAGAAAAGGCTTCACCGACCCGGCTATGAGGGAATGGACTTTCGGGAACGACAACGGGAAATGCCCGCAAATGCACAAAGCCTATTCCTATGTGGAGCAATGGGAACAGATAAGCACCGGGAACTATGGATTGATTTTGTGGGGGAATGTCGGCACGGGGAAAAGCTATTTTGCCGGGTGTATCGCTAACGCCCTTATGGAGAAAGAGATTTCCGTTTGCATGACAAACTTTGCCTTGATACTCAACGACCTTGCCGCCAGCTTCAAAGACCGCAACGAATATATCTCCCGCCTTTGCAGCTTCCCCCTGCTTATCCTTGACGATTTCGGCATGGAGCGTGGCACGGAATACGGCTTAGAGCAAGTCTATAACGTGATTGACAGCCGATACCGCAGCAGAAAGCCGTTAATCGTGACAACGAATCTCACGCTGGAAGAATTGCAGAACCCGGAGGACACCGCCCACGCCCGGATTTATGACCGCCTTACTGAAATGTGTACCCCCGTCCGCATTACCGGGGGGAATTTCAGAAAAGCCGCCGCAAGGGAGAAAATGGAACAGCTTAAAACGCTGCTGAACAGAAAGGAGAGCCTATGACCGACACCCCCAACAGAAGCACCGCCACTACTGCCCGCCGCCCGGATTGCGTGACCGAGGTACGCCGGGGGAACACCGTCCTTGTGGTTTCCGGCTACTTCAAACAGGACACCACCGCCACCGCCGCCGACAAGATGATGAAAGTGCTGGAAGCGGAAAGCGCATCCGGGGGAACTGCCGCCCATGCCATATAATGCGACAAGCCTTAACAAAAAACCGTGATATTTTTCGACATAAAGTAGCAAAAAGGACTGTACAGCCCGCCCCGCCCTATGGTATAATGAGCCTACGGAATAGTGGGGCTGGCTGTCGGAAACGGAGGAATCTATGTTAAGACAGACCACCCAGCAACTTATCACCGCCCTTTATCCGAGGTTATCCCATGAGGACGAGCTTTCCGGGGAATCCAATTCCATAAGCAACCAGAAAAGAATCCTTGAATCCTACGCCAGACAGAACGGGTTTACGAATCTGAAATGGTACACGGACGACGGATTTTCGGGGGCAAATTTCCAAAGACCCGGCTTCCAGTCCATGCTTGCAGACATTGAAGCGGGGCTTGTGGGAACGGTCATAGTAAAGGATATGTCAAGGTTAGGGCGAAACTACTTACAAGTGGGAATGTATACCGAAATGATTTTCCCACAGAAAAACGTCCGTTTCATTGCAATCAATGACGGCGTTGACAGCGCACAGGGCGAGAACGATTTTGCTCCCTTGCGTAACATTTTTAACGAATGGCTGGTGAGAGATACGAGCAAGAAAATCCGAGCGGTAAAACGCTCAAAAGGCATGAGTGGGAAGCCTGTCACAAGCAAGCCCGTGTACGGCTACCTCATGGACGAGGACGAAAATTTCATCATTGACGAGGAAGCCGCCCCCGTGGTGAAGCAGATTTACAGCCTTTGCCTTGCCGGGAACGGTCCGACCAAGATAGCCCGTATGCTCACGGAGCAGGAAATCCCCACGCCGGGAACGCTGGAATACCGCCGGACGGGAAGCACACGCCGCTACCACCCCGGCTATGAGTGCAAATGGGCAGCGAACACCGTGGTACATATCCTTGAAAACCGGGAATACACGGGCTGCCTTGTGAACTTCAAGACCACCACCCAATCCTACAAGTGCAGCAAGATTATCTACAACAGCGAGGACAAGCAGGCAATCTTTGAGAACCACCATGAGCAGATAATCGACAAGGACACATGGGAGCGTGTGCAGGAGCTACGCAAGCAGCGCAAACGCCCCAACCGTTATGATGAAGTGGGCTTGTTCTCCGGCATACTCTTTTGTGCGGATTGCGGCAGCGTCATGTACCAGCAGAGGTATCAGACGGACAAGCGGCGGCAGGACTGCTACATCTGCGGCAGCTACAAGAAGCGAACGGCAGACTGTACGGCGCACTTTATCCGCACCGACCTCTTGACCGAGGGAGTGACCGAGAACCTACGGAAAGTCACCAGCTACGCCGCAAAGCATGAAGCACGGTTTATGAAGCTGTTGACCGACCAGACCGAGGACGGGAGCAAACGCCGGAACGCCGCAAAGAAGAAAGAGCTGGAAGCGGCAGAAAAACGGATTGCGGAACTCTCCGCTATCTTCAAGCGGCTGTATGAGGACAGCGTGACCGGGCGCATATCGGACGAGCGTTTCACGGAGCTTTTGGCAGACTACGAAGCCGAGCAAAAGGAGCTGAAAGAGAAAGCCGCCGCCTTGCAGGGCGAGCTTTCTAAGACGCTGGAAGCCACGGCAAACGCTGAAAAGTTTATGAAAGTGGTACGTAAGTACACCAGCTTTGAGGAACTCACCCCTACCCTGTTGCGGGAGTTTGTGGAGAAAATCGTAATCCACGAATCGGA
>QXWO01000105.1 GCA_009911035.1 Lachnospiraceae bacterium | reverse complement strand
GTATGTCAGGAAAATGAGAAAGTTTGAGACAGTGGATGAGGTTAAATCTGTGACAGCTCATGAAGTTATTAACAGCAATAAGTATAAGCCGAGGGCAAGGGTAAGATATAAGAATCAGAAAAAAGAGAAATTGGAGAAAATCAGGAAGGAAGAGAGGTATTAAGATTGGGCATTATTAATATAGAAGAAATCCGTACAAGCAGCCAGTTAAAAAAAGAAAAATGCAATGAAGCAAAGGCGGCAATGAGGGATATATTATCAGCAGAACAGTTAAAGAAATTTGATGGTGTTTTTGATAATGTAGCAAGGAAAGTTTTTAAGGGTGTGATGATGAAGGAAAAGGATTGAGAGGGGGGATAATTTAATAGTTTGTGATATGGTTAAGGAAAGCTGTATTCAGAAATGGATATGGCTTTTCTTTTTGTGTGGAATATTGTGGGGCGAAAAAGTTTGGATGAATATTCGGGATGATAATAAAAAATTAAAATTCTGAATACAAATCCTACTATTTTAATAGGAATTAAAAGAAAAAAACAAGGTATGTTATAAAAGTATGGAAAAAGTTTTTATATGCTTAAAAAATATAGTTCGGTGGAGAGTGATTTATATATTGAGTATGATGCAGAAATCCTTTATTTTTCAAGGGATTTTGGGATTTGGGGCGGAGTCGGGATGGGATATTGAATGGGAAATAGGATTGAATTTTTGAATTTATGGTAGGAATTCGAAATTGTGCTGAAAAATAGGGTGGATGTGGGGATTTTTGATGGTGGAATGTTTGCTGAGATTGTGAGGGTGTGAGTATGAAAAGTATTGAATTATTGGGAAATTTGGGAATATTGTTAAAGTTCTGTCAATATTCGGAAAGGATAAGACAATCTATATTGTTAAAAATCTAACAATTTATACCGGATAGATTCATAAATCATATCTTCTTAGATTGTAATTGAAGCTTTTATTAGATAATGCTAAGATAATTGTATCAATTATAGAAACTAAAGAGGAATAATATATATGAATATTTTAGTAATTGGTAATGGATTTGATCTTACACATGGACTACCTACAAAGTATACAGATTTTTTAGAGTTTGTAAAAGTGATTAAGCAAATTATAAAAATATCCCAGGAACAAGATATGAATGATATAGATTGGGGTGATATAAATATTCATATCAAGGAATTAATAAAAATCAACTTGGGAAATGTAAGGAACAATTTATATTCTCAAAGTGAAATATGGAATGACTTAGTAGGTGATAATATATGGATTGAATATTTCCAACAAAATTCTATGTATCAAAAAGAAAATTGGATTGATTTTGAAGGGGAAATTAGCAAAATTATTCAATCGTTAGATGACGATATGCATGGATTAAGTCAAGTATATAATATAGATGATATTGTATATGATTTATCCAATGATTTTTTGAGTAATAAATATTCCGAATACATGTTTACAGTGCAGCAAATAAATATGCTAGATGGTGAAGAAACATCGAAAAGCATTACATTTAAAGAAATAAGAAACCGATTACTAGATGATCTAAATAAACTTATCAGAGTATTAGAAATATATTTGACAACATATGCTTGCTCCGAAACTTATCACTTTAGCAAATGCGGAAAGGAAGGGAAAAGAATGGATTGGGAACCAGAAATCAAGGACAGCGGCTATCTGCCGGAAAAAGGGAAGCCGACAGAGGAAACCGTCTGCTACAAAATCGGCGGCACATACTATGAAGTGTCTACCTCCTGCGGCGGCTCGGAACGGCTCCGCGACAAGATGATACGGCTCATAAAATCGGAAACCGTCAAACCGCCCAATGACAAACAGGGATAAATGCGCTATAATGAGGTTAGCACATACTGTTTGTCGGGCGTTCATTACAGGAGGAATGAACATATGACAGCTTACACATATAAGCCCGGACAGATAACAGCATTATACGCCCGTCTTTCGCAGGAAGATACGTTAGAGGGCGATAGCAACAGCATTGTGAACCAGAAAGCAGTCCTCTCCAAATACGCGGCGGACAACGGCTTTTTCAATCCCGTTTTCTTCATTGACGACGGTGTATCGGGTGTGACGTTCGATAGACCAAATTTTAACAGAATGATTGCGGAGATTGAAGCCGGAAACGTGGCTACGGTCATTGTCAAGGATATGTCAAGGTTAGGGCGCGATTATCTGAAAGTCGGCTACTATACGGAAATCTTTTTCGTAGAACGTGACGTGAGATATATCGCAATCAATGACGGGGTAGACAGCGCAAAAGGCGACAACGATTTTACCCCGTTCCGTAACCTGTTTAACGATTTTTATGCCAAAGATACAAGCAAAAAGGTACGGGCAATCAAACGGGCGCAAGGACAGGCAGGGGAACATCTGACAAAGCCGCCCTATGGCTACATGGTAAGCCCTACGGACAAAAAGCAATGGATTGTAGACGAGGAAGCCGCTGCTGTGGTGAAACGCATTTTTGATTTATGTATCGGCGGGAAAGGTCCCATGCAGATAGCAAAAAACCTCAAAGAAGATAAGGTACTGACTGCCAAAGCCTACTACGCAAAGAAAAAGGGGAAAGCACTTCCCGAAAATCCCTACGATTGGAGGGATAGTACCATTGTCGGTATTTTGGAGCGCATGGACTATTGCGGGCATACGGTGAACTTCAAAAGCTATTCCAAATCCCACAAGCTGAAAAAGCGGATTCCAACCACAAAGGAACAGCAGGCTATCTTCTTCAACACCCATGAAGCGATTGTAGAGGACGCTGTTTTTGAACGGGTGCAGGAACTAAGGGCGAATAAACGCCGCCCTACAAAAGCAGACAGGGCTTGTTTTCCGGCTTGGTATATTGTGCAGACTGCGGGAGTAAATTACACTTTGCTACCTGCAAAAGTTTTAACGGCTCACAAGACCACTACCGCTGTGCAAAATACAAGAGCAATACAGGAAGCTGTACGGCTCACTTTATCCGCGAGGAAGTGTTGAAGCAGATAGTGTGGGGCAGGATATTTGACGTGACCGCCCTTTTCTTTGATGACATCATGGCTTTCCATGAAATGATGTACGCACAACGCTCTGCCGAAACGGAAAAGGAAATGAAGCGCAGGAAGCGTGAAGTCGGACAAGCGAGGAAGCGGATAGCGGAACTTGACCGTATATTCAAGCGGATTTATGAGGACGATATAAGTGGGGCAATCAGCCATGACAGGTTTTTGAAGCTGTCCGCAGAGTATGAAGCGGAACAGCGGGAACTGGAAGAAAAGGTCAAGGCAGACCAGCAGGAAGTCGATACCTACGAACAGAATAAGAGCGATTTTGACAGCTTCGCTGCGATTATCCGCAAGTATGTGGGGATAAAGGAACTCACCCCCGCAATCGTCAATGAATTTATCAAGAAAATCATAGTCCATGCGCCGGAAAAGGTTGACGGGAAACGGGTACAGAAAGTGGATATTGTTTTCAACTTTGTAGGGGAAATCAATTTCCTTTCTGCCACGCAACCGAAACAGCAAGGCGCATAAGGAAAATGCGCTCGTTGAGCGCAAGAAAAGACGGTACAGCCCTTGTAATCGGGGCTATACCGCCTAATCTGAAATTACTTCCCTCTAACCGTAAACATTTGATTTTACGGGAGTTTTTATGATTGACTATGAAGAGAGGCGAGAAAAGAACGTAAGCTGAGTAGGGTCTCTCTAAAATGTTGTGAAATATCGTACTATCGGCATTGGCAGTATCTGGTATTGTGGAAAATCCGGATCATAGAAAGCTGTCAGTGCCAAACGCCAATAACTGTAATTACAGTTCAAATATATTTCTCCAAATATTCAGTTTTAGCCGATATAAGCCTCAAAACTTGTATCGGTATTCATCCAGGACTTCCACAATCTATCTGGATGTACCACAATAACAACTTATGTACAAGCCGTATGGTGTATCCCAAGCATCATACGGCAAAGTGCCAAAAATGTTGATTTATGGGACATGGGTGGTATAATAAATCTATCAACAAATATGGATTTGAACATTTGTTCACAAAATGTTAATTTTATGTTTGTTGCATGTTCTCCTGTTTTTGGGTATATTATAAGTAAGGAATCTAATTGATTTCTTAAAATCGAAATAATGCAGCGATATTATGACTGCTAAGATTGGCTGATGAAATGTGCGCCGGGCTAGGAACTGGTTCACATGGAGGTCTACAAAGGTGTGAGGATTTACCATAGCCTAGCTAGGTTCTGCCGAAAGAAAGTCCTTAAAGGAGAGCTGATGTTTAGCTCTCTTTTTTTGTACAGAGGAGAAAGAAAATGGGGGATATTCAAGATGCATTAGCAACATTTCAGTACATGATGGGATATAAGTATAAATTCGTCATTTCATACAAAAAGGTTGCGTATTCTATAGAACTTACTTTTGATTCAAAGGATTTTCACCATATGGCGGGCTTGCATTATCTGAAGGATATAGACATACCTAAAACTCCGAAGGTTTTATTTGATAAAATTACAAATGAAAAAATAAATGACAAATATTTAAAGGAAAGTGTTTACTATTTTCAAATAGAAGAAAGCTATGCAAAAGTAAAAGACAGGATATCTGGATTAAGGTTCTTAGAGCAATTTCTTGATAGTAAAAACTTGATCTGCAAATATGTAAGGTTTAGAAATATTTATTCAAATATAGATGCAGATTATTTGATAAAAAGTGCAGTTAATCATATGACGGCGTATATATTTTTGAAAAAGAGGGATAAAAGAAGTAATGATTACTGTATATGTTCATTTTTCATTGAACCGAAAAGCGAATACAATGGGATAAATGTATATTGGCTTTATAAGTCAAAAATAGATTTGGGCAGTGGCTCTGAAAATATTTTATATAACAGATTAAATAAGGACGCTGCCAAATAAAGCAACGTCTTATTTTAATGTTTTTATTATGACAAAAAGTATATATGATAGAGATAATGTAAGGAAAAATTATGGTCAGTCAAGAAGTAATTAAGAAAAAAATGATTCTTCCGGAAGAAGTAAGGGAGAAGTTGATTAAAAGGGCAGAAAGAGAAAAACAGACTTACATTGCCAAACAAATAGGTGTCCCCAAGCAGCTTATTTCCGATTTTAAGTTAGGAAAAAAGCAATTGAGGGAGCCAACACTATTAGCTCTAAATGAATACTTGGATAGCGATCCATTAAATTAACAGTAAAACCCAGAGTAACTTATCAACCAATCAAACACATATATTAAAATTCATTTTATAATCTAATTCATTCAAAGCGGCACAACAATCAAGGCCGCAAAATCAAATTAAAAAATTACAACTGAATAGAGAAATTAGAAACAGGAGGTATTAAAAACGGAGAGTAAACAAGCAAACAGTAAAGAGATTGGCATGGATGTTATTTACAGGACATGCATATAAGGAACTGACAGACTCACAGATCGAAGCTTTAAAGTCCTCCAAAGATTTACATGATTATCAGGAACGGACCGCAGAAAAATCAAAAGCCATCACTGACCTTGAACGCCAGATAGCCGCCATGAGGAATGACACCACAGCCGCCACAGTGGCAAAGAGGAAACAGTTGGAGGAACAGCTTGCAGAAGCAAAGAAGGAACTTGAAAGAGAACAGTATGAACATTCCATCACCGAGCAGGAAAATGCCCTGAATAAGGAATATGAGAACTATGAAAATGAGAGGAACGCTGCGATCGAAAAGCTGAAAGCATCCCTTGAAGAACGTGAGGCACTGATCGCAGCATCTTTTGAGACAGTAAAGCAGAATGCAGATATCGTTGGACAGGAGATCGCCCTAATAGCGGCACAGCACGGTATCACCATATCAGACGCCATCATCAGTTCATGGAAGAACGGGGAGACCGCGATTGCAGGGTATGGGGCTGTACTGTCAGAAAGCACTAGCGCATTTATCGGGAACCTGATGGGTGTAGAATATGAGGTATATAATTTACAGGCACAGCATGGAAGCCTGATAAACACCCTTGAGGGCGGTTACAATATCAGCAGTATCATGAATGCACTGGACGGGATTGCAGGAGGTCTTAACGGTGTTGCATCTGCAGCAAATAAGGCGGCAAGTGCAATAGCGGCTGTAGGTGCGGCACAGGCAGGGGCAGGAAGCAGCGGATTTAAAGGCAGTTCAGACTCATCATCCTCTGAAAATTACGGCCTTGTGGACATGAATACAGGACGGGTTGTTGAATCCGGACTGAGTAAGGAAGCGGCAGAAGAAAAACAGCGGAAAAGCACTGGCAGAATGTATGAAGTCAGGCGAATGGCCAAAGGCGGCATTGTCACAAAAGAGAAAAACAACCCGTTAAATTCCATAGCGGAAGCCGTAGGTGAAGATACCATCATAGTAGCAAAAGAAGGCGAGGGAGTTTTCACCGAAAAACAGACACAGGCCCTTATAAGGTTTGCTGAAAGCATGGGCGGCAGCATGGATGAAAATGGAAATCTTGTTGTTTACGGAAAAGACTCTGACCATTCCATGTTTACCAGTGCAGAACAGTTTAAACAGGCTGTCCGTGCAGCCATGGAACCGCCCACAGACTGGAACCAGAAGTTTACAGTGGAACCAGTAGTAAGACAGCCGGAAGCAGTGCCCAACAATGCAAACAGGAATAATAATGTAACTATACACTATGACAATATGATAAATATTCAGGGTGATGTAAATGACGCTGAACGCATTATAAATAAGATGCAGGCAGTTGCAGAAAAGGCCATTAAGAAAAGCTGGAAAGATGCAACCATGACTCTGAAATATGGGACATATTGATGGAATGAAGATGGATGTTGCCAGTGGCAACAAAAACAGTAGAAAATGACGAAGATGTAATAAAAATGTATACTGATACATTATTAACAGATAAAAACGGAAATATTATTGAAATAAAAGTACCACGACCAGAATATAGTTCCGAAATATTTTCATAGAAAAGGGAGACAATTATTCATTGTCTCCTGTAAATATTTATAGAATATGAAGTAAGAACCGCATTCTGGGATATGGGTGCGGTTAAAAAGTGGTGCAGAAAGAAATGCAGTTAAATAAAGATGATTTAATAAAAGACGGCGAAATAATTTTCACTGTATTTTGTATAATGGGCAGTGTGGTATATGTGAAGCCTTTTGTTGATGTAAAGGATACTCCGTCCTATGACCTGAAAGAAGTGTTGAAACATTACCGAAAGATAGAGATAATGACAAAATGAAACCAGCGTGATTTTAGCCGTTTAAATAAAGCATGTAACTATAAACAAAGCCGATGTGAACCTGATTTGCAGCGTATGGAGAATCAGGTTCCTTATATTGAATGGATAATAAATTATGGGAAAATTAAATACAGAGATATGATGTAAGGTATTGTTGTGGTTATGACAGTACCTTTTTAAATAAACTTTAATGCGAAAGGAACTGATATTATCAATACAGTTATGCCGATTAAAACACAAAATCATAATCAATATTTTTCTTTTATGATTGATAAATCATATTTATCTGAATATATTAGTAGTAATTCTTCTTTAAATAGGGAACCGTGTGTGAAAGAAGAACTATCAAATATTACACAGGAAGATGAATTTGTTGCCATTAAGTATTTATTGGATATTATGAGGGGACATGATATAATTACAGAGGAAGAATATCAGTCAGTTTTATACAAATATTACTAAGAGGTGCGGATAGATGGAAGAGAAGAAATTAAGAGCCGTATTCTATGCAAGAGTAAGCACAGAGGAAGAAGAACAGTTAAACGCAATCGAAAAACAGATCGAAGAAAACCGGGATGTTATCAGCACCAAAGGATGGATTCTGGTTGATGAATATATAGATAAAGGAATCACGGGGACACAAACCAAGAAAAGAAATGAATATATGAGAATGCTTGATGATATCAGGAAAAATAAATTTGATATTATCGTAGTTAAGGATCAGTCACGTTTACAGCGCAACACAATGGACTGGTATATTTTTCTTAATGAGATTGTGCAGAATCAAAAAAAACTATACTTGTATTTAGAAAATACATTTTTTGATTCAAAAGATAAGTTCATATTTGGTATTAAAGCAATGATGGCAGAAGAGTATAGCCGTGATTTGAGTAAGAAGGGTAATGCCGCTAAAAGAAGAAGACAGGAAAAAGGCAGGCCAATTATTACAAATCGTACATGGGGGTTCAAAAATGTTAATGGCGAAATTCTGATTGACGAAGAAGAAGCGAAACTTGTAATGCGTATTTACAAGATGTTTGCTGATGGTTTTGGTGGGCGTGTGGTTGCAAGAACGTTAAGGGATGAAGGTATTAGAAATCGGAATGGTAAGACATTATCAGAAAATACGATTCGTGATATTGTGAAGAATCCGTTGTATAAAGGCGTTGCAGTCATGAATAAAGAGCATTTTGACTTTGAAGCAAAGAAGATTATCAAGAATCCTGAAAGTGAATGGATTTACAGAGAAGGTATTGTACCGCAGATTGTTGATGATGATTTATGGGAAAGAGCGAATGCGCAGATTAACAGCAGAAAAACCATAGACAGGATACATAATGTTGGTATAAATAAAGGAAATACGCTTTTATCATCTAAAATTATTTGTGGCGAATGTGACGCTAAGTATTGGAGAAATAAAAGAGCGCAGAGTGTTTACTGGTATTGTAGTGAGGGTGCACGTTCTGGAAAAGTAAGGGAAAAAACAGGAATGAAGTGTGTTTCGCTGAATCTAAAAGAAGATGAAGTATTATCTTTGATTGAGCACTTAGGAATGCAGTTGATTGCGAAAGAAAAGACAGACGAAGTATTGAGTAATGCCATCAGAAAAATTTATGAAGGATTAGCTAATTCTAATAGCGGAGAAAATTTAGAAGATATCCAAATGCAAAAAAAGAAATTACATAAAAGAAAAGATACTCTTATGGATTTATTATTAGATGGAACAATTGCAAAATCAGACTACTCATCTAAAATGAGTGATATTGCAAAGCAGCTTGCAACTCTCAATGAAAAGGAAATTAAGATACAGGGAAAGAAAGAAGAGGATAATGAGTTGTTTGACAGGCTGAATAGCGTGAGGGCATTATTTGAAAGTGGAACTGAAAAAGGAATAGAAGTTCCGTTAATGTGTTCTCATATTGAACAGATTAAGGTTTATGAAAAGAGACTGGACATATATCTGGATTTTTTAAAGAATGCTGACGGCTTATCCATATATTATAACAAAAAAGAACGAAAAAATATTTTATATATGCCCATTTGGGTGGGTGGAAAGCTACCCAGACGATGTGAAGGCGATTTTGGCAGCAGGTGATTGAGTTATAATAATGACAGAGGGATTACTCTAGGAATTATCAGGGTTTTCACCTTTTATCCTTATTATGAAAGGGCGGGATCGCACAAATTCACAAAGGAGGGTTGTAGGAATCTACAATTAGCTGATTGCATAGTAAGGACTATTCAAGTGTGTTTGGGTAGTCCTTTTATTGTTGCCAAAAATAGAGGAAAAGGAGCAAAAAAATATGGAACAGATTTACAGAATCGGCATTGACTACGGGTGCGGTAATATCTTATGCAAAGGAAAATATAATCCTGACATTTTCCAGGACACTGCCCAATATAAAGGGAATTCCTAAAAAAT
>QXWO01000104.1 GCA_009911035.1 Lachnospiraceae bacterium | reverse complement strand
ATAATCTCCAAATACGATGTTTATTGGATTTGTTTTTTTTATTATAATAGAAAAGAAAGATATCAAGAGGTGAAAAATTCGTGTTTATGTCAAAAAATTAATTTAATTTATTTATTTTATTAATCTAAAGCACTGAAAGATGAGAGTACAAATGTGCATTTAGGATAATGAAGGAGAAAATGAATGGATAAAGCAGTCTACATATTAAAAAATGTATACCATCTGTATCATCTGGCAGGAAGGATTTTAAGCAGAGAAGGAAAATTTCTTGCAGTTCCTTTTGACGGTTTCTTGGATGAGGATCCGGTATTTAACAGTCCAAAGCTTTTACAAATGTTGATGGAATATGGGAGGGAACAGAAGACATACAAGGGGTGGAATGACGACGGGTATTGGTATTATGTGTTTCATGATTTGGGAGATTATGTTATTTGGGGACCTGTGAACACTGAGGAGTATTCTGAGAATGATAATTTATTGTATTGTAAACAGCATGGAGCGAAGGCAGGATGTGTATGTGATATTCCCTTGATGAAAATCGGGAAACTGGAAGAAATAATAATGTTTGTACATGGACTTTTGTCAGATGAGTATGAAAATATTGTCAAAATTGATGATGGGATAGATGCGGGACGATTTCAAGAAAGTTTACATGCTGGGCGTGTGGAATATGAATTGGAAAATGAGGAGTGCGACAAAAAACATTTTCCATTTGCCAGAGAAGATCAGATGTGGAAATGGATTATAGGAGGAGGGCAGGGGAGGTTTTCGTTTGGAACAGGTAAATCTTTTGAGGATTTGGTGGATAATGCAGGTGTTATGGCCCAGTCACAGAAAAAGAATTTGGAATACGGCATAGTAAGTGGAATCAC
>QXWO01000103.1 GCA_009911035.1 Lachnospiraceae bacterium | reverse complement strand
TTTACTTACCAGATATGCTATTGCAGCGGGGGTAGAAGAAAGTGCTGCATATATATTAAGTGATGTACTTTTACAAAAACTTGCCAAAGCAACGAATGTGATGGAGATGCGGAAAGTAATGGAATATGCGCTTGTGGAGTTTGGACGGCTAGGGAAAGGAGCAAAATCAGAGACTTATTCGATTTATGTGGAGCAGAGCAGGGAATATGTCGCGAAGAATATTTTTAAGAAATTGTCATTACAGGAAATTGCAAAAGAGATTGGTGTGCATCCGGCGTACCTTTCAGGGATTTTCAAAAAACAAACAGGAATGACCTTGACGGATTATATTATGCAGGAAAAAATACAGATTTCCTGTAATCTGCTGAAATATTCTAACCGGTCAATTGCCATTATTGCAGAATATATGAATCTTTCTCCTCAAAGTTATTTTACCAGAGTATTTAAGAAGGTAACAGGAGAGACACCGGCACGGTACCGAAGAACTCATGTGGATAAAAATTTTTTGGAAGATTAAAATCAGATAAAGCATATTAAAATCAGACAATACAGGAAGGATAAATGAGGGTAAAATTTTCATAAAAGTAAAGATGGAATAGCAATATCGATATAATGAAAGAGAGGATGGGATGGAGATTATGGAAAGAGATCTTAAGAAAATTATTTCTGAAATGACATTGGAGGAGAAAGCCGGGATGTGTTCCGGCGAGGATTTCTGGCGTTTGAAGAAAGTGGAGAGACTTGGTATCCCGGAGGTTATGGTATCAGATGGACCTCACGGATTAAGAAAGCAGCCCGGCGAGGCAGATCATCTTGGGATTGGCGAGAGTATTGTGGCGGTTTGTTTTCCGGCAGCCTGTGCCACGGCTTCCAGCTTTGATACGGAATTGATGAACGAAATGGGAAAGACCCTTGGGGAAGAATGTCAGGCAGAAAATTTAAGTGTATTGTTGGGACCGGCTGTAAACATTAAGAGAAGCCCTCTCTGTGGACGGAATTTTGAATATTTATCCGAGGATCCATATCTTGCAGGAAAAATGGCTGCTTCCTATATCAGAGGTGTACAGAGCTGGGACGTGGGAACGAGCATGAAACACTATGCCGCAAATAATCAAGAGTATAACCGTATGAGTTGTTCTTCTAATTTGTCGGAACGTACTTTCCGGGAAATCTATTTACCTGCATTTGAGACAGCGGTAAAGGAAGCGCAGCCTAAGACGATTATGTGCAGTTACAATAAGATTAACGGAGAATACGCCTCTGAAAACAAACATCTTTTGACAGAGATTTTACGGGACGAGTGGGGATTTGAAGGCTATGTTATGACAGACTGGGGCGCGGTGGCAGACCGTGTGACAGGGATTGTTGCAGGACTTGATCTGGAGATGCCGGGCAGCCATGGGGTAAATGATGCCAAGATCATTGCGGCAGTAAAAGATGGAAGTCTGGATGAGGCGCTGCTTGATAAGGCAGTAGAGCGTATTTTAAAGGTATTGTTTTCTTATGCGGATAACCGCCATCCGGAAGCTGTGTTTGACAGGGATGCAGATCATGAAAAAGCGGTAAAAATAGAGACAGAGTGTGCAGTTCTTTTGGAGAATAATGGAATACTTCCGTTGAAGGAAGGAAGAAAAGTAGTATACATTGGCGAATATGCTGAAAAACCCCGTTATCAAGGTGGCGGTTCCAGTCATATTAATTCCAGTAAAGTAACTTCCGCATTGGAGAGTGCAAAGGAAAAAGGCAGACCAGTATCTTATGTGAAAGGATTCCCTTTTGATAAGGATGAAGAAAACGCGGGAGAACTGGCGGCGGCTGTGCAGGCGGCAAAGGATGCTGAAGTGGCAGTTATTTTCGCAGGACTGCCTGATCTGATTGAATCGGAAGGCTATGACAGAAAGGATATGAAACTTCCTGCATGCCAGAATAAACTGATTGAGGAAGTTATCAAAGTACAGCCTAACACGGTTGTTGTGCTGCACAATGGAAGTCCGGTTGAAGTACCTTGGGCAGATAAGACAGCAGCTATTCTGGAAATGTATCTTGGCGGTCAGGGCGTGGGAGAAGCAACAGATAAACTTCTTTATGGAGATGTAAATCCTTCGGGACGTCTGGCAGAGACATTCCCACTCCGTCTGGAGGATAATCCAAGTTACCTGAATTTCCCCGGTGACGGAGTAAATGTGGATTATGCGGAGGGAATCTATGTAGGCTACCGTTATTATGATGCCAGAAAAATGCCAGTGCGCTGGGCATTCGGACATGGACTTTCTTATACGGAATATGAGTATAGTAATCTGAATATGCCTGCAGAAAGTCTGGATGATAAGGGTTGCGTAAAAGTAACTGTAGATGTTAAAAACACAGGAAGTATGGTCGGTAAGGAAGTAGTACAGCTTTATGTCAGCGATAAAAACGGCACAGCAGGGCGTCCTGTGAAGGAACTAAAGGGCTTTGCTAAGGTAGAGTTGCAGCCGGGTGAGACAAAGACTGTAGAATTTGCACTTACTGCAAGGGATTTATCTTTCTACCATGAAGGGCTTGGCGATTGGTATGCACCTTCAGGAACTTACGAGGTGTTGATAGGACATGCAAGTGACGAGATTGCTTTGAGAGGGGAACTTTCCTTCAAGACCGAAAAGCAGCTTCCGCTGTACGTCAGTGGAGCGACAACGATCGGAGAGCTTATGGCGCATCCTGTGACCGCGCCGATCATCGGAGGTTTGATGCAGAATATGCAGGGAGCGATGGGAGCCATGCAGTCAGATCCAACAGAAAATGTTGAGGATACCCTTGGTACGGGTGCAGAAATGATGAAGGCAATGATGCATGGAATGCCCCTAAAATCTCTGGCAAGCTTTGCTGGTGCAGAGATGGCAGCACAGATTGAGTTGATGATTCAGGGCATGAATCAGGCGTTAGGTAATAAATAGCGTTGTTTGTGATATTTATTATCAAGAGGTATTTGTTTTTTGAATATAGTTATGTTTGATAATGAGGCTGTCACCCTTGCGGGTTTTCACATTGTGTGGCAGTCTCTTTCATTCTGTCTTAAAATTCATTAATTTAAAAACATATTATGGAAAAAGTAAACACATAAGTAAAGGTTAAGCGGTAAAATACAATTAAATAAACAGGGACAGGAGGAGCAAGTACATGAGAAAGATAACGGAATTAAAAGATAACTGGTTTTTTGTAAAAAATGCTGGGGATGTTCAGGAAGCGGCAGCCGCAGAGGGGACAGGTGTTTTACTGCCGCATACATGGAATGCTTTAGACGGGCAGGACGGAGGAAATGATTATCACAGGGGAACCTGCTGGTACCGCCGCCTTCTGGAAAAACCGGAGTTAGAAGCAGGGGAGAAGGCTTATCTGGAATTTGACGGTGCTGCCATGACAGCGGACGTATACTTAAACGGAGAAAAACTGGCTCATCACAAAGGAGGATATTCACGGTTCCGTGTAGATATTACAGAGAAACTTACAACGGCGGAAAATGAATTGGTGGTCGCTGTCGATAATTCGGACAATGGAACTGTGTATCCGCAAAAAGCCGATTTTACTTTTTATGGAGGGCTGTACCGCATGGTACGTCTCGTCGTAGTGCCTGAGGGTCATTTTGCTATGGAGTATCATGGGGGAGATGGGATTAAAGTAACTCCTGTGGTCACTCTGGCTGGGGAAGGGAAAGAAGCGGCAAGCGCAACGGTAACTGTAGAAGTGTATACAGAGGGTGGTGCTGATGTGGTCACTGTAACGGTTGCGGAGGAGACAAAACAGGCTTTGGTTACAGAAGGATATGCAAAAGTGGAATTTGAACTGTCCAAGGTACATTTGTGGGATGGTGTGGATGACCCTTACCTCTATACAGCTAAAGCAGAACTGGAAAGTGGAGATGCAGTCACAGTAAGATTCGGCTGCCGCCATTTCTCTATTGACCCGCAGAAGGGCTTTTTCTTGAATGGCCGTTTCTATCCACTGCGGGGCGTAAGCCGTCATCAGGACTGCAAAGGAACGGGGAATGCCCTGAGCCGTGAGCATCACGTGCGCGACATGGAGATAATCAGGGAGATGGGGGCAAATACCATCCGCCTTGCCCATTATCAGCATGCGCAGGAATTCTATGATTTGTGCGATGAAAACGGAATCATCGTCTGGGCGGAGATCCCTTATATTACTATGCATATGTCTGGAGGAAGAGAAAATACATTAAGCCAGATGCGGGAACTGGTTATCCAGAATTATAACCATCCGTCGATTGTCTGCTGGGGACTTTCCAATGAGATCACAGCAGCAAGCGCAGTAAATGAAGAATTGATGGAGAACCATCGGGAGCTGAACCGGTTATGCCATGAGCTGGATCAGACAAGGAAAACTGTAATGGCAAATGTATTTATGTTAGAAAAGGAAAGCCCATTGCTGGAGATACCGGATATCAATAGTTATAATCTTTATTTTGGCTGGTATGTGGGAGAGATGGTTCAAACGGATGAATTCTTTGATGAGTATCACAGTGCTTACCCGGATCGCTGCATTGGATTTTCAGAATACGGGGCGGACGCAAATCCTGCATATCATTCTTCCCAGCCTGACAGGGGGGATTATACAGAAGAATATCAGTGCCTGTATCATGAGCACATGCTGCGTATGATTGAAGAGCGTCCATGGCTCTGGGCGACTCATGTGTGGAATATGTTTGATTTTGCCGCTGACGGAAGAGACGAGGGCGGCAAACATGGGGAAAACCAAAAAGGATTGGTAACGATTGACCGCGAGCTCAGAAAAGATGCATTTTATCTGTATAAAGCGTATTGGAGCAAAGAGGCTTTTGTCCATCTGTGCGGCCGGCGGTATGTAGACCGGGCGGAGGAAGTGACAAAGATTAAGGTGTATTCTAATCAGCCTTTAGTGGCATTGTATGTAGACGGAAAACTTGTG
>QXWO01000102.1 GCA_009911035.1 Lachnospiraceae bacterium | reverse complement strand
GAAGAGCAGAATGGCAGCAGAGTATTCTGTTTTGAAGTTCCAATATCGGGTGTTCATACGGTTACTGCTCAGGCAGGAGAATACAGGGACGAAATTACTATAAAGAAGGTCGCTGAAGTCAATAAAGATTATCTGTTTGTGAAAGAAGGCGATATTGTCAACTGGTTTGACAAGGAAGACCTTCGTAAGGACTGTTATTCAATTGGGGATACACTTGGCGAGATTGCCAAAAGTCCGGAGGCAAATGCAATTGTGCAGAGACTGACAGCTAAAG
>QXWO01000101.1 GCA_009911035.1 Lachnospiraceae bacterium | reverse complement strand
CGTCAGCAAGCCGGGGAGATGTGGCAGAGAGTGTGAAGGATAATCCGGCGCTGCAGCGCATGATGCAGAGAATGACCCTGCAGAGTATGCTGAAACAAGCAGGAGATGTGATAAAGCCGGAAGATATAAAGGCACTGAATGATGCTTTGCAGAAGATTAAGAAAGTTACCGATTGATGAAAAGACCGGAAAGATGATTATGGAATTAGGAGGATATCGTAATGCCGATGAGAGCAGTACAGCAGATTATGCTTGGGACAGTGACTGCAAAAGAAAATCAGGCTGTGCAGACACTATCTGCTATCAAAAAAGCAGGATATGATGGGATTGAGTTAAATGGATTTATGATCCGTCCCACTTCTTTTATGGTGCGCATGATGACGAAGATGGCAGGGATGCCGGTAGGAAGAGGCGGGAATCTGGACTGGGCAGGTCTGGTAAAGGCGGCAGGATTGTCGGTGGTAAGTGTACATGAGGATTTGGGAACCATTCAAAGGGAGCCGCAAACTGTCATTGAAGAAGCGAAGAAATTCGGGACAAAATATGTGGTCATAACAGGGATGTACCGTTTTGATTACTCAGATGAAACGGCAGTCCGGAAACTGGCGGAGGATTTAAACGAAGCAGGAAAAGGACTAAAAGAGGGCGGCGTAGAACTTTTATACCATAACCATAACTGTGAATTTCGCAAGGTATCAAAAGAAAAGACGGCATACAGGATGTTGATGGAAGAGACGGATCCGGCGTATGTGAATTTTGAGTTTGATTCTTATTGGCCTACGGAAGCGGGAGTGGATGCGTTACAGTTGATGCGGCAGTTGGGAGATAGACTGAAGCTTTACCATATCAATGACAGGGGAAGCAGAGTAACAGGAGCGTCGATGACACCTATCTTGAAATCAGACAGCATGGAGCTGGGGTATGGGAATATGAATCTGGAAGCCCTTGTAGAGCAGGCGAAAGCGGCGGGAGTGGATGCGGTGATACTGGAGAGCCATAAGAACTGGGTGGATAAATCACCAGTAAAATCCATACAGCTTTCAGCGGAATTTATGAAAAAGTATGTATAATTTCGTCCGACTACCATGAGTATAGTCTATCACCTAGAAAGGATGAGTCAAAATGCAGGATTTGAAAAATTATTTTATTACCATAGACAGGGAATATAAAGAGGGAGATGTGGCAGTTTTACGCCAGAAATTTTCCGGAGAAAATGTTGTCAGTGCCGTACTTTATTCTACGGCACTGGGGGTATATGAAGCGGAACTGAATGGGAAGAAAGCAGGAGAGCAGATGTTTGCACCCGGTTATACTTACTATCCGCGCCGGGTTCTTTATCAGGAGCATGATGTGACGGAATTTCTGAATACTGGAGGTGAGGGCAGTAAGGAAAATGAGCTGGTCTTTTATCTGGGACAGGGTTGGTACTGCGGAAGGTTTCTCTGTGAGAACCAGACGCAGATATACGGAGAAAAGCCGGCAGTTTCATGGATACTGCAACTTAAATTTGCCGATGGAAGCGAGAAAGAGATTCATTCTGGAATAGATGTGGACGAACTGGAATCTCCCTATGAATATGCCGGAGAATATGACGGAGAAATATACTTTGCAGATGGGCGAAATAATGTAATCGGAAATCCTGTTGCCTATACGGGAACAACAGATTTTGCATTGGAAAAAACCCTGACAGAAGTGCGTATACAGGAAGAGATGCCAGTTAAAAATGTGACAGTATCAGAAGGAAAGACTATTCTGGATTTCGGACAGAATTTTGCGGGAATTGTCGAGATTCACCCAGAGTTTTTTGAGGGTGAGACGTTAACAATCCGACATGGAGAAATCCTGAACCCGGACGACAGCCTGTATACTGCCAATCTTCGGAAGGCAAAGGCGACTGTCATTTATCATGCAGGGGCAGAAAAAAAGACTTATCGTCCAAGGTTTACCTATATGGGATTCCGTTACGTGGAACTTTCAGGGGCGGAGTATAAGCCGGGGATGGTAAAGGCGTATGCCCTTTATACGGATATGCGGCGGACAGGGTTCTTTGAATGCGGACATGAGAAGGTGCAGAAATTATTCGAGAATCAGGTATGGGGGCAGAAATCCAATTATGTGGAAGTTCCCACCGATTGTCCCCAGAGAGATGAACGCATGGGATATACAGGGGATGGACAGGTGTTTGCTTTAACAGGTGCATATAATTTTGACACGAATGATTTCTGGAAAAATTTCCTGCGTGACCTTGAACTAGGGCAGCTTGATAACTCGGAGGGGTATGTCTGTGCCACTGTGCCCCAAACCGGACCGGCAGGAATTGGATTTGTGAATATGCTGGGATGGGGAAATGCAGTAACGATTCTTCCGGAGCTGATGTACTGGCAGTTTGGAGATGAAAAGGCGCTTCCACAGCAGTATGAAAGTATGAAGAAATTTGTGGAGGCGGAAATCCGGAAGATGGAGGGCAGGAATCTGTGGCTTGGGGTATCCTTAGGTGACTGGCTGGCGCTTGGAAAGGATATAGCATGGCAGGCACAGCATAATAATCCCATTTCCAATTCCTTTATCGTACATGACCTAAAGGTGGTAAGCGAAACAGCAAAGGCGCTTGGTTATGTGGAGGATGCGGCACGTTATCAGGCACAGTATCAGGCAACCAGAGATGCTTACCTTCAAATGTTTGTAAAAGAGGATGGGGATGTAGCGGATGATTATCAGTCTGCGTATATCATGGCGTTGAAGTTTGTCATTCCGGAAGGAGAACTGCGTCAGAAGGTTATGAAGAAGTTTGTGGAAAATGTCCGGCGGGAAGGATTGACGACAGGATTTTTTGCTACGGAGCATCTGCTTCCTATGCTGGTGGAGGCTGGAGAGACGAAGCTTGCTTATGATGTTCTGCTTCAGGAAGGATGTCCGGGGTGGATGTATCAGATTGACAGGGGGGCTACAACTACATGGGAGCGGTGGGATGCTATCCGTGAAGATGGCACAGTAAATGAAGATAAAATAACGGATGATAATATGGTCTCCTTTAACCATTATGCGTTTGGCAGTGTAGGAGAATTTTACTATCAATATATTTTAGGGATAAAGCCTCTGGAGCCGGGTTTCCGTAAAGTAAAAATACAGCCTTATCCGGATGAACGTCTTGGAAGGGCAACAGGGTCTTATCTTTCCAGAG
>QXWO01000100.1 GCA_009911035.1 Lachnospiraceae bacterium | reverse complement strand
CAGGGGAAATCAAGTCTGCATGGAAATATGAGGGTGAGAAAGTAATGATTACGGTAACGGTGCCGGTGGAAGCGGAAATTTATCTTCCGGACGGCAGGGTGGAAAAAGTTAGTGCAGGAGAATACTCATACGAAGTCAACAAGGCGTAGAGGTCATATCAGGCAGTCGTTTTGTAGTGGCCATTTCATAATGATGTAAAGGAGTTCATAAGAAATGAAAATACAAGCATTTAATCCGTTTTTGCCGAGTTATGAGTATATACCGGATGCGGAGCCTTATGTATTCGGAAGCAGGGTGTATGTCTACGGAAGTCATGACCGGTTTGACGGGGAAGATTTTTGCATGAATGATTATGTGTGCTGGTCAGCGCCGATTGATGATCTGGGGGCATGGAAAAAAGAAAGAGTTATTTACCGTTCCGTGCAGGACCCGCTGAACGAAGACGGTACACAGCATCTATTTGCACCGGATGTGCAGGTAGGTGAAGACGGCAGGTATTATTTGTTTTACTGTCTGCATCGTTCG
>QXWO01000099.1 GCA_009911035.1 Lachnospiraceae bacterium | reverse complement strand
TGAGAAAACAAATAATGTTAATTTTATAGAATACCATTTTACGGAACCGGGAAGTTATACAGTAATGTATTATTTACAGACACCTAATGGAGATAATGAATTCTGGAATTTTGGGGAGATTGTAATTAATTAGTTAAATTTGAAAATAGAATCGTAGTGTCTTTCGCAACAATGCTGTTGCGTTTGTGAAGAATCTCGTAGTTTCTAAATCAAACTAATGGAAACTGCGAGATTTTGTATTAAGTGCTTGAATTAAATTTAAATATTGATAAATTAAAATAGTTGTATTATAATTAACGTATTTTATTAGAGATTCATGAAGTTAAAATCTCGTATTTTTACCCTAAATAGTATTTTATAAATAAACATTATTTCTTGCTAATGAAAATTCTTGTACAATCCAATTTAATTAGCAAAAAATATTGGAAATTATTAATCATGATAATTGTGAGGAAAGAAAATGCAGTCGAATATTCTGGATTGGATAGAAAACACATCTAAATTCATGCCTGACAATATAGCAATATGTGATGAGAAGAGCAGTCTAACGTATTGTGATTATAGGAAAAAAAGTCAAGCAATAGCAAGAGAAATAATTAAAGTCAAGAAAGAAAAAACTTCATCAGACCGGAAGTTTCCTGTAGCTGTATATATGGAGAAAGGCTTAGAAGTTTTGGTATCATTCATAGGAATAGCATATAGTGGTTGCTTTTATTCCCCCATTGATGTAGAAATGCCAGAAGCCAGAGTAAATAAAGTTTTGGAGATTCTTAAACCGCAAATTGTAATTACGACAAAAAAACTGGAGAAGCATTTTGGAGATTTTAACTATCAGGGAAGTTATATAATATATGAGGAAGTATATTCTGAAGAAGTAGATGAAGAACTTGTCTCGGAAGCGGTACAACAAATCATTGATACTGATTTACTGTATGTATTGTTTACATCGGGATCTACAGGAATACCTAAAGGAGTTTCTATAACTCATAGATCTGTAATTGATTATATTGACTGGGTAACGGATACTTTTTCAATAACTGAAAATGATAAATTTGGTAATCAGGCTCCTTTTTATTTTGACAATTCAGTTTTAGATATATATTCGTGCTTGAAAACAGGTGCAACCTTATATATCATACCTAAAAAACTGTTTTTTCAACCAGTTCCCTTACTAAAATATATAAAAGAAAACATGATTAATACAATCTTTTGGGTACCTTCAGCACTAAGTGTTATTTCAAAGTTGAAAGCATTTAGAAATGTTGATTTAACGGCTACGCTAAAAAGAGTCCTTTTCTGTGGAGAGGTTATGCCTAATAAACAGCTTAATATTTGGAGAAAATTTCTTCCTGATGTGGTTTACGCCAATTTATACGGGCCTACAGAAATTACAGATGCATGTACTTATTATATTGTAAATAGAAGCTTTTCGGACGATGAGCCTTTGCCTATAGGAATTCCTATGAAAAATACAGAAGTATTTGTATTAAACGACCAAGATCAACTCGTAAACAACAATGAAATAGGTGAATTATGTGTACGAGGTACTTCCTTATCAATGGGTTATTATAATAATTCTGAAAAAACGCGGGAAGTATTTGTACAGAACCCATTAAATAAGGCAGTTCCAGAGATTATATACAGAACAGGCGATTTGGTGAAATATAACGAATATGGTGAAATTATTTATATTTCTCGAAAAGATTTTCAGATTAAACATTTAGGGCATCGCATTGAACTTGGAGAGATTGAAACAGCAGTATCTTCATTAGAAGAAGTCACATTATGTTGCTGTTTGTATAATGAATCAAAGCAAAAGATAGTATTGTTTATTGATGCTGATATTACTTTGGAACAACTGAAAGAAAAAATAGAAAAGTTAGTACCGGAATATATGATTCCAGGAAAAGTAATTTATCTTGAAAACATGCCAGTTAATGCAAACGGGAAAATAGATAGGGTAAAACTGAGGGAGTTACTCTGATGTCAGATAATAAATTTACAAGAGTAATTGTAATTGGATATGGAGTTATCGCGGGTAAAGTGTTACGTTATGTAGATGAAAAGTCGGTAGCATATAGATATTCAGTAAAATATATTGAATATGAACCCCATGCCTTTAGTGAAGCAGCTAAATATGCAGAAGCTAATAATGTAGATTGTCAGATAATTGAAGATAAAAAATCTCTTTCTGATTATTTCATGTCGTTTATAGATGAAAAAATACTGATAATTAGTGCAAGCAATAATTACATCTTTCCTAACCAAGTAATTGAAAAAAGGAATGTTGTCATCATTAATTTTCATAATGCATTACTTCCTCAATTTCCTGGTAGAAATGCGCCAAGCTGGGCGATCTTTGAGCAGCAGGAGATAACGGGTATTACATGGCATTACGTGACATCAAAAATTGATGAAGGGGATATTATTGTTCAGAAAGAATATAAACTTCCTTGGAATATAAAAGCCTATGAATTGGTTGCGGCTCTTATGCACTTAGCTTTTGATGCATTTCAAGAATGCTTTGAAAGCGTTCTTCAAGAGAATGCACAAACTATATGCCAAAACGTAAAGCTTGACCATAGAATGTATAAATCTACAGAAATACCGGGAAATGGCCATTTTGAATTAACTGATCCGCCAGAGGATATATATCGTTTACTCCGGGCATTGGATTATGGAAAAAATAAAATTTTTCCATTACCACAAACTGAATACAGAGGTAAAACTATACAAATAAGAAGATATAAGATTGTATCAAACAGAAGCAAAAAGGAAGTAGAGAATATTATTAATATTCCTTTTGATAACGATAACCTACTTCAAATGAGGTATGATATAATATATGCTGATGGTAAATCGGGGGGGGTATTGATAGTATAGCATTTCTCCATGAATTTGTGGCAGAACTGAAGAAAGCAAATAGAAAGCTTATATCTAATTGTTATCTAAGTGAAGCCAGAATTGGTTTATATATAGATAAGGATAATTTATTTTATACTTATGTGCCCATGAAATATTTAAATATATGGCACAAAGAGAGGGATTTTGTAAGGCTATATTATTACATAGCCGATTTGGATTTTTATGAAATTCCAGATATTGATGATAAAATTGTTTGTGATCAATTTTATCAGAAAGAAACGGAAAAAGCTGTTGCAGTAAACACTGCATTATTGAAAGTGGGGCTAAATAAATATGCCTTATTTTATAAATGGACAAATAGTAAGAAAAGATTAAACATTGAATTCTCCAATAACATAATTATTAAGAATGGGATATGGTATGGATTTATTGAAATGTTAGAAGAAAATTTTGATATATATTCAGATTATCTTCCAGAGAAGGATTATATAAGGGAATTTTTGAAAGACAGAATATGCTATTCTGCAATACTAAAAGAGCAAAAAGTATTAGTGGGTGGATTGGTTATTGACAAACGAGGAGATGTACAAACAGAGGAATTTATTTTTGTTGACAAAGCATATAGAGGGAACAGAATAGCTACGCAACTACAGAATTTTTGGTATATAAACGCAGAAGACAAAACAAAGTTTATAGCATGGATCAGAGAGAATAATAATGAAAGTATAAGACTACATATAAATAGCGGTTTTGCAAAAGAGCAGGCATATAAAATTACAATGATGAAAGGGGATAAAAAAATGGAAAAAAAAATTTTAGAAATTCTAGGTGAAATTAATGAACAGATACCTGTTTATACAGGAGACAATTTATTTGATGCAGGCTTGCTTGATTCACTACAGGCAGTGGACTTAGTGGCAGAATTAGAGGATGCCTTTGATATTGATATTGATGCAAAATATGTGGTTGAAGATAATTTTAAGAGCAAAGAAGCAATCATTTCTTTAGTAAAAAAATTAATAGAAGGGTAAAAACATTCAAAATAATGGAACTGATTTCCTAATACTTGGATATTTGATGGTAATAATATGAATCTTATATCGTTGGACTTTATTACGTTTGCGATAATTACACTTATAGTATATTTTTTTGTTCCAAAAAAATATAGATGGTTGGTTTTGGCAATATCAAGTATAAGGTTTTATTATGTCGCTGGCATAAAAGCATTGATGGTGTTGGTAGTAGCTTCTTTGGGTACTTTTTTCTCTGCAATTATAATAGAACGGATACCTGTGGGAATTAAAAAACGTAAAATCCTTTTAGCCACTTCAGTCATGTTAATTGCTATGTGGTTAATGTTTACAAAGGCGTCCAGGATTGATGGGGTTCATTTTCATTTAAGTGTAGTACCTCTTGGAATATCATATGTTTCCTTTATGCTAATAAGCTATCTTGTAGATATTTATTGGGAAAAAGATTGTTCTGACAAAAATTTTTTTAGATTTTTATTGTACATATTATTCTTTCCCAAAATATCCCAGGGACCAATAACGAAGCATAAAGATTTGGCAAAACAACTATATGAAGGCGGGCAGCTTTCATATAAAGCTTTGTGTTCAGGAATCCAAAGAATGATTTATGGATATTTCAAAAAAGTGGTGATTGCAGATAGAGCAGCCATGTTTACAGAGCCTGTCTTTGCAGATATACATACATACTCCGGAAGCATAATTGTTATTGCAACAATGTTGGCTGCTTTGCAGTTATATTGTGATTTTTCAGGGTATATGGACATTGTTCTTGGCTTTACAGAAGCCATAGGACTTAAAATGGACGAGAACTTTAGACATCCATTTTTTTCCAGAAGTGTTGCTGAATTCTGGAGAAGATGGCATATTACGCTTGGTGTTTGGTTTAAAGATTATGTTTATACCCCTATTGCAATGGCACCTTTTATAAAGAAAATAGGTAAATGGGGACGGAAGAAAATCGGAAAAAGATTTGGAAATTCTTTTATAAAAGTGATTGCTCTTAGTGTTGTGTGGATTTTAACTGGTGTATGGCATGGTACAGGTATTAATTATATTCTGTGGGGGACATACTGGGGGGGGATTATTATTCTTTCAGCAGTATTTGAAAGTGAAATTGGCAAAATCAATAGCTTGTTAAATATACGTACTAGCGCAAATTCTTGGAAAATATTTCAGATGCTCAGAACATTTTTGATTTTTAGTTTTGGAATTTTATTAACAGAATTAAATAGTCTACAAGATTACAAAGCGGCTGCCTATAATATTTTTAAACAATTTAAAATATGGAATCTGTTTGATGGTACTTTATATTCTTTTGGAATGGATAAGACGAATTTCTACATAATGATATTTGCTTTAATTGTCGTTTGGACTATAAGCATATTGCAAGAAAAAATAAGTGTAAGGGAAAAAATTAGCGAGTTGAACGCACCAGTTAGATGGGTAATTTATGCTGGTAGTATTTCTATAGTTTTATTTTTAGGTATTTATGGTTATGCTTATAACACATCAAACTTTGCTTATACAAATTTTTAGTTATGAACACAAAATTTATGAGAGAAAGTATAAACAAAATAATTGCAATAATATTTGTGGGGATTAGTTTTATCGGTATATGGCAACTGCTACGTTACATGATAGTTGACGATACAAAATCATACACTAGATTAACACTGCACGAGTATTATAATCAGGAAAATATTGATGTACTATTTATAGGAGCATCGCTTTGCTACAGGTCTTTAGATACGCAGATTTTGGATGAAAGTTTGGGGATGAACACCTTCAATTTGGGTACTTCGTCCCAAGATATGGATGCCTCTTATTATCTAATAAAAGATGCGATTAAAAGGTACAATGTTAGACATATATATTTAGAACTCAGCCCAGTTATAGCTCTTCACACAAATAATAGTGACAGGGAGTTGACAGATATGACTGGAACATATATTGTGTCAGATTATATGAAACCTTCAATTAGCAAAGCACAGTATTTATTAGAAGCTTCAAAACCTGATTACTACATAAACAGTTTTCTTTTAGCAAGACGGAACTGGGAGAAGTTATTTGACTTTGAGTATGTGGGAAGCTTGCTTGAAACAAAGAGTAGCACTACATACAAAAATTTTGAGTATGGTTATTCGCAGAATGAGACAGAGTATTATGCAGGAAAGGGATATGTTGCAAATACATCACGTATATTGGACAATTCATTCTATGATCCATATGGATTTAAATCTTTTAGAATAGAAGGTATCAGCAAAGACTGGTATAAGTATTTAAATAAGATTTTAAAGTTGTGTGATAAAAGTAAGGTGGAAATAACCCTTTTTTGTGCACCACTTTCCGTTCACATGCTAGCGAGTTATGGGGATGAGTACGATAAATATCATGACTTAATTGAACAGATGGCAGAAGATAAGGGAAAAAAATTTTGGGATTTTAATCTTTGCAAAGAAACATATTTCCCAATTGAATCAAATCTTTATAAGGATTCAACACATTTGAACATGTATGGAGCAGAATATTTTAGTAAATTGATGTCGGATATTATAAGAGGGAAAGTAATCTATGAAAATATTTGTTATAATTCTGTTTCTGAAAAGCTCAATAATATAAAACCAATGGTCTGTGGAATTACATATAATTCTGAATATAAGAAAATTATTGCTACTCATAAGGATTTATTCGAATATCGAATTTATGTGATTCCTAATGAAGGAAACGCATATTTGATACAAGATTTTGATTTTAATAATGAATTTAGAATTAATTTCAAGGAACATGGAACTATAAGCATTACTGCAAGGTTTATTAAGGTTCCAAGTGATATACAGAAACTAGAATTTAAGTATTAAGCATGTTTTATGAATTAATGTGATTGTCATTCTACAGAGTTCATATTTTATTGACATGTATAGTTAAATATGGCATTATAGATGAAAAGCTTTTATGGAAAGAATAATTAAGAGGCGGGAAGAAATATGAGTTATGCATCCTTTCTATTTTACGTATTTTTACTTCCAATTATTGGATTATATTATATTGTACCTATAAGGTTTAGATGGAGCATTCTTTTGATAGGAAGTGGATACTTTTATTATATTGTATGCAAAGATTACAAAATTTGTTTGATTCTTGTATCAACAATTTTAATTAGTTATTTTTGGTCAATACTTATATGCCGTTTAAAAGACAATAAATCTAAAGGAAACCTAAAAAAGTTGATTTTGGCTATTGCTATAATCACTTCTGCATTGCCATTACTTATATCTAAAATGAGTTATTTTGTTTTAGATACAATTATCCAATCGGCAAAAATTTCGTGGATTATTCCTGTGGGGTTATCTTTCTATACATTACAAATAATTGCGTATTTATTTGATGTATATCACGGAAAGATTTGCCCCCCCCCATTTTAAAATACGCATTATTTATTTCCTTTTTCCCCCAAATAATACAGGGACCTATTCCACGCTATGAAAAGTTGGGTAATGAACTGTTTGAGGGACATACATTCAATTCACAAGGCTTCATGAATGGCATTCAATTGATTATATGGGGCTTCTTTTTAAAATTTATGATTGCCGATAAGGCATCTATAATTGTTAACACAGTCTTTAATAATTTCGCTACCTACAATGGACTGTATGTATGGATAGCCGCTATACTTTATAGTCTCCAGTTATATACAGATTTTTTAGCGTGTGTAACTTTATCTCAAGGTATTTCACTACTATTTGGCATTTCAATAGATGATAACTTCCAGAGACCTTATTTTGCTACTTCTGTTAAGGATTTCTGGAGAAGATGGCATATGTCGCTGAGTAGTTGGCTGCGGGATTATGTTTATATTCCTTTAGGTGGAAATCGTAAGGGCACATGCAGAAAGAACATAAATCTATTGATTACATTTATTGTAAGTGGAATTTGGCACGGTGGTCAATGGAGTTTTGTATTTTGGGGGTTACTCCATGCGCTCTATCAGATTGTTGGACAGTTCACAAAAAAAATGCAGAAAAAAGCTTTCCAACTTTTGTATATAGACTGGAATTCAATGGTTGGTATTTTCATTAGACGCACCTTTACTTTCTTTTGGGTTATGCTCGCTTGGATTATCTTTAGAGCTACAAATTTGAAAATAGGACTACAGATGATAAAGAGGATGTTTACAGCATTTAATCCGTGGATTTTTTTTGATAATTCATTATTTAGACTTGGGCTGTCGCAAAAAGAATGGGAGGTATTGATATTTGCCATAGTAGTATTAGTTCTGGTAAGCACATTGCAAGAACGTTGTTTTAGGATTCGAAATTGGTTTGGTCATCAGGCATTTCTTGTAAGATGGATAGTATATCTTGCTTCCATCTGTTGTATATGGGTGCTTGGAACATATGGGTATGGATTTGATGCTAAAGACTTTATTTATGGAGGATTTTAAGATGCGAAGAAGAATGACTAAAATAATTCAATGCTTTGTATTTTTAAATATACTCTTTTTCACATTATGGACTATAAACAAATTTCTAATTCCAAAGCAAATTTATAGGAACAACACATGGCCAACAACATCCACTTATAATCAGTTTTATAAAATGGAGAAGGATTCTATTGATGTAATTTTTCAAGGATCAAGTGTTTGTGTAAATGCTTTTTCACCACAAGAAATTTACAATAACTACGGAATAAGAAGTTACAATCTTGGAAGCGAACAGCAAAGTGTCCTTTTGAGTTATTACTGGCTGAAAGAGGCTTTGCAAACACAGAGTCCTCAAGTCGTAGTTTTGGACACTCGTTTTGTGTTTATGCTCCATCCAGAAAATCCGTTAAACTCGACGGAAGCATCTATACGTAAATGCCTGGATCCAATGAAATGGTCAAAGATTAAAATGGAGGCAGTAAAAGAATTATGTGCTGTTAATCCATCACAGACTGCTTTAAGCTTCTATTTAACTAATATTCGCTTCCATACCAGATGGACTGAATTAACAGAATATGATTTAAATCTTTCACAGTCGCAGAGTTCCGAATTAAAAGGATATTCCGCAATAGCAACATATGGACCAGAAAGTTATTCCACTTTTGATCCTAAAGATAATACACCTATTGAAAAAGCCCATCCTATTGGGGAAGAATATCTTTTAAAAATAATAAACCTTTGCAAAGAAAATGATATTGAATTGATTCTTGTCAGTCTGCCTCAAAACGCAATGAACGATGGAATTAACAACTACCTCAACAAAATATCATCTGATTATTCCGTTGACTATTATAATTTCTGTGAGACTAGTAACTATAATGCCCTTAACGTTACACTCCCAAGGGAAAGCGCACTTGGACATGAGAACATTTGGGGAGCAATTAAGATGTCACAATATATTGGAAAGCTTTTAAGTGAGAAATATCATATAAAGCCAGTGTTCGATAAGCAGTGGGAGGATACAAGGGAATATTACGAACAAATAAAGAAAAACTGTGAATTATCTCATATCACAGATTTTGCAGAGTATCTTAAGGCAATAAATGATGATAGTTACACGGTGTTTATTTCTATTAAAGACGAAGGAACCTTTGGCTTATCAGATATCTGCCGGAAACAACTAAAGGATTTAGGATTAAAGACAGATTTTATTGATAAATATAGGTATAGCTACTATGCAATTATTGACTCGCAAACGGGTGTAATAGAAAAAAGCGATGAAGATCTAAAGCTAACATATAAGTCGAGCGTACGGGATAATAATACAATGTATTCTATTTTAAGCGCAGGGTATAATGCAGGTCCCTCCAGTTCCATTATTATTGATGGAACAGAATACTCTAAAAATGGTCGCGGAATGAACTTTGTAATTTATGACAAGGTTCAAATGAAAGTTATTGATCAAGTTAGATTTGATACTAGTATTCCTGAAATGACTGCATATAGATAATTGATAGGTAGGGATTTACTCCCTTCCTCTCATAACAACACTTGGCAGGCAGTTCGCGCATTCAGTGATAGTGTGAAAACGGTAGATTTATCATTTACCGTTATACTGTCTTAAAAAGTAAGCGCCAAATATTCCTGCGGATTTTCTAATCTTCTGGATTCCTCTATAATTGTAAATGAAATATAGTTAGACTATTTCACTACAATTACGGAGGAT
>QXWO01000098.1 GCA_009911035.1 Lachnospiraceae bacterium | reverse complement strand
CCGGAGGACTGGGAGAAGGTGCAGGAACTGATTGACCGCCGCCCTCCCATCATGGAGGGGAACGCCTGCCCCTTCTATAACCTGTTCCACGGCATTATCTACTGTGCCACCTGCGGGAAGTCCATGCAGGTACGCTATGAGAAAGTGGGCAGAACCGGGAAGAACCGCTTTACCGGCGAGGAACGGGAGCCGATAGACAAGGCGTATTATATCTGCCAGACGTATAACCGGCTGGGGAAGAACTCCTGCACCAGCCATAAGGTGGAAGCGAGGGATTTGTACAACCTTGTGCTGAAGGATATTCAGGAACTTGCGGCAATGGCGTTGAAAGACGTGGAATCGTTCTACCAGCGGATTAGCAGCCGCATGGAGCGGCGGTATCTGGCGGACGCTTCGGAGATGGAGAAGGAACGGGAGCGGCTGGAAGCAAGGAACCGGGAGATTGACGATATGTTCCTGAACCTGTATACCGACAAGGCAAAGGGAATCCTGTCCGAGCAGCGTTTTGTGAAGCTGACGGCGGTAATGGAGCGGGAACAGGAGGAAAACCAGAAGCAGCTTAAAGAATTGGCACTCTCCCTGCGCCGTTCCAATGAGCATGAAAGCGATGTCCGCACCTTTATCCGTGAAATCCGGCAGTATGCCACGATACAGGAATTGGACGAGGGTATCTTAAACCGCCTTATCAGCCGGATTCTGGTGGGTGAGGTGAAAAAGGTTGACGGGGAGAAGTTTCAGGAAATCAAAATCATTTATAACTTTGTCGGGGAGATACCGGCAGTAACAGAATAACGGCAATGCCCTTCTCTCTTTTTGGGAGAAGGGTTTTCTTTTTGTCTGTACACGAAAAAGAAGCCGGGTTTCCTACTCTCCGGCTTCCGGGATAAACTCTAAGTGGTCTAAGGCATAGCGCAGAGCCATACACATCAATTCATTTCGGGAGCGGTCGCTTTTTGCCGCCAGAGAGTCAAATTCTTCCTGCAATTCCCGGTCTAACCGCAGCGTCATAACGATTGACTTATCTTCCTTTTTGTCGGGTTTCTTCTGACGTACCACAAACTTATCTGCCATGTTACACCTCCGTATTACATTCCTGCAACCATTATAAACGATTCTTCTTGATATTTATATAACACATGATAAAATACAAATATGTAATACATAATAGTATTACAAAATAAAAAGGAGGTCATGGAAGTGAAGAACGTGCTGGAACAACTCTATAACGGTGAAATCTTCCCGGCGGAACAGTATGCTCCCAAAAGTGAAGAATACCGGAAAATCCATCAAGGGCATTATAGTCATTACGAGGACTTTATTGAGGTATTGGCTAAGGAACTGTCGCAAAATAAAATGTACTATTTGAACCCACGTATTACATAGTTCCATGATTCATTTGGCCCAACTGCTTCAATATCAATTCTGCTCATCATTTCATCATTTGCTTTTAAACCAGTCTGGTATGTATTTCTGTCAACAACACATTTCACTTCCAGACCTTTGGCCGTAGTAGTTGATGAGATCAGGTTGACAATGGTATTGATATCGATCAGCGGTTTCCCTGCCCAGTTTTTTGTTATATAACAAAACAGGCGGTGCTCAACCTTGTTCCATTTTGACGTGCCTGGCGGATAATGGGAAACATGGATTTCCAATCCGCTTTCCTGGGCAAACAGTGCCAGTTCGTATTTCCACAGACGCGTTCGCCATCCGTTGCTGCCGCCACCGTCACAGTTTATATACAGTTTTTGGGCATCCGGGTATGTCGGCTTCCCCACGATGTTCCACCAGCGCCGGATGCTTTCAACAGCAAATGCGCTCGTATCATGGTCCGTCCCCAGGTTTACAAACCCAGCATTGCCGTTGACAAGGTATACGCCATACGGGGCGACCTTACCCAGCCCGGGCAGGGGGAAGTCATGGTCCAATACTTTCCTTGCTTCCCCTGCCGGCCTGTATTCAGCACCATTATTTTTAAAGTTGCCCACAAGTTCCTTCTTTTTTGTATCTGTTGATATTACAGGCTCATTGGCATCAATGAATTCCTGGGCTTTCGTGTTGATGTATTGGAACTGGGCATCCCGGTCAATGTGCTGGCTTCCAACCTGGAGCATTTTTTGGTTTGCCTGCTTACTGTAGCCAAGCTCCTCCAACGCACGCGACACAATGTCTTTCCCGGCATCAATCCCGAAACGTTCCTTCAGGATTGACGAAATATCTCGGAGGCTGAGGTCAGTCCATGAAATAACCTTCTGGGGATCACCGTAAGTATTGTTTTCAACAACAGCCCTGATGTCATCCAGAAGATCGGGCTGCAGTTGTTTTACAGGTTTTCTGCCAGCACCGCTTTTTCTGACCTTTTCCGGTCCGGAAGGGAAAGGCATGCCGTCCTTGATCTCATGGATGCCAGAACGTATTGTGCGGATATCCATGCCACGGGCTTCGCTGACAAGTTTGATGCCGCCATGGCCATAGCCCTTTGCAATGCTTGCGGCCAGCAGACGACGTTGGCGCTCATCCAATAGTTGGGGCATTGTCTTGAAAACCTGCTCAATGATGCTCAATGTTTTATCGTTATTATGTGCCATGAAAATGTCCTCCTGAATCACTAAACTCGTTCATGACATATATTAACATAGATTCCAAAAATATACAAATTATTTCACGACAGTTCCTAAGCTGGAGCCGCCCCTTGACAAGCGGTTCGTTAAAATCATGGACGAACAGCTTGACGTAATCCCGTTTGAGTTCTCGGAAATGTTCATTGACGGTTTTAAGCTGGGGGCAAAGATGATGGCAGAGGTTTTCAGGGACGAGTAGAAGGACGGGGACAGGAAAAGGCAGACGCTTTGACGTGGCGGCTGCCTTTTTTGGGTTGTTGATAAACTGGAAATTATTTAAGTGTTATCATTTAATTTAGCATATACATATGTATCTTTCCAGATTGGTTTTTCAGTTTCATCTTTCCAGAAATACACATTTTTTCTAAAATGGGCTTCACGTTGAAATCCTAACGTTTCAAGTAATTTCCACGAACTCTTATTATTGGGGTCACACTCTGCATATATCCTATGTATGCCATTGTAAAATGCCTGCTCGATTAATGCTTTGCAACTTTCGGCAGCATAACCATATCCCCAATAATTTCGATTAAATACATATCCTATTTCCAGTGCTTCAAAGTCACGTTTACCCATATATACATTTCCAATCATTTTATGGGAATTTTTCAATTCAACAGCAATCATTTCATCTGTGCCTATACGCCATTCAAGACTTTTTTCTGTTTCATCAAAGGTTTGCGGTTTATATGGTTCGTATCTTACAACCTCCTTATCAGATAAATATTCAAATAAATCTTGAATATCTTCTTTTTTGTATCTTCTTAAAATTAGCCTTTCCGTTTCAGCTATAAATATTTTGTTCTCCATGTTACACCCTCCATAAACAAATAATCCTTGACTTATTTCTTTTTTGCAAACTTATCAATAACCTTGTCTACCCAAAAATTGATGAAGAAATCGGCAATCTCTGCAAAAACATTCAAAATGAAATCTACCATTAAAGTATCCCCTAATTAACGATTTGCTGTTTTGTATTCTAACATACAACCCCATTTTTCTCAATAGAAATTGAACTCACCACTTGACAATGTGGCAAAGAACTGATGTCAACCGATGAATTGGCGGTGATGGACGGCGGCAAGTGCATCTTGCAGGTGCAGGGCGTAAGGCCGTTTTTCAGCGACAAATTTGACATTACCAAACATCCGCAATATAAATACCTGCTGGATTCCAGCAAGAAGAACGCTTTTGATATTGCAAAATATCTGAGCCGGAGATTGACCGTCCGACCGGACGACGTTTTTGAAAGCTGTGAACTCGAAGCGCCGCCCGCGTCTGATGCACCCGCCGATTGACTTTTCAACCGGCGGGCTTTTTTTGTCCCTATCCAACCAATCACAACAAATTTAAGGAGGAAAATGTATGGAATTTTTTACAAGCGCAATCGACACTTTGAAGGTACTGGTTATCGCGCTGGGCGCTGGCCTTGGCGTGTGGGGCGTTATCAACCTGCTGGAAGGTTACGGCAACGACAACCCTGGCGCGAATGCTCATGTACGGTAAAGAAGCAAGCAACCGAAAACAAGAGATAGACCGCCAGCACCACACTATTCCGAACCAAAGAAACCAAAGACCAAAAGACAAGCATCATGGAAATGTGCATAACAGGCTATGGAATCATGGATAACTCTATTCACAGCACATGGAAAAGCTAAAGTGCAGCTTTCCCACGTCCTGCAAACAGAGTTACCCACAATTCCATGAGATAGCCAGTTATACACATTCCCACAATGCCGACTACTACGGAATCCCTCTCATACCTCATATTTCTCTTTATAAGTTATTGACACTCATTTTCTTGTGTGGTATATTTATAACATAAAGAGCGAAATATACCACAAACAAAAAAGGAGAATGAATTATGAAAAATTGGTATGGCTGTATTGGATTTGTTTCTTTGTTAGGCGTATGGGGATTGATTGGGAGCGAACCTTTGTTTCTATCGTTTTTTGCTTTTGCCCTATTTTTTGAGTATTTTTGGGTGACTCCCGATGAAATGTTTGTTGATACAATAAAAAGGTGTGCTTCATGGGCTTTCTTTGCTAATCTTTTCATTACAACTGCTGCTACATTTGCCTTGTCTTATTTTAAGATGAGCAGCAATCCTTTAGCTGCCGGAACAGCATTAGGATTTGGTATTTCAATAGCGATATTTGCTTTTTCTACCTTTGTTTTAGAAATTAAAGAGAGGGTTAATACAAAAAATGATTAAGAACAGGATAAAAGAGTTTAGAGCAAGATTTGATATGAAACAGGAAGATTTAGCAAATTTGGTTGGAGTTCGCAGAGAAACAATTGGAAATCTTGAAAAGGGTAAATATAATCCATCATTGGTTTTGGCATGGAACATTGCAAAGGTATTTCATGTTTCAATCGAGGAAATTTTTACTGTTGAAGAATAGGAAAGTTAGACAAGCCAAAATCTATTTCCATGTTTAACAATTATCGTAACTATCAACTATGCACCGCCCCATGTGGGAGAAAGGGGGAATTGCTTATGGATTGCACGGATGCATACAAGGAACATATCGAATACACATTTAATGCCTTTTGTAAAGTTGTCATACGCTACGCTGCTATCAACGCATGGCGTGACAGGGACAAGCGGCGGCAAAGGGAAATATCTTTTGAATATCTTGCCGAAGAAAGGTTTTATCCATTCTGTACATCAGACACATATTTCATAGACCCCTACAAGCAATACCCGGTTATGATATGCGGTCGGAGGGTTATCCTTACGAACGGGGAGCTTGCCGAAGCCCTGTCCTCTCTGCCGGAGAAAAAGAGGGAAATCATTTACCTTTACTTTTTCGGGCGGTACACGCAACAGGAAATCGGGGAACTATACGGACGCTGCCGGAGTACGGCGTGGCATCACATACACAGTGCTTTGCAAATGCTGCATGAAGAAATGGAGGTGCTTTTTCGTGAGGAATCCTAAACTTGTGCCGTATGAAACTATTGTCAGAGCAACCGGCGGAGAGCCGGAAGCCATTGACGAGGTTTTACGGCATTATGGCAAAAGAATCCGGCTTGCTTCCCTTGAAAACGGACAGGTCAACAAAGACACAGAGGACAACATCAAACAGCGGCTTATCGCTGCCCTGTTCCAGTTCCGTTTCGATGAACAGCCATACCCCAAAACTGAATAACCGCCGCCACATAGAACGGCACACCAAGACAGGAAATCATAAAAAGGTTTCCTGTTTTTTTGCGTTTATTTTCGGCGTTTTTGAAAAACTGTCGTATTGCCCCACGAAAAGGGAAACATGACACGCTCTTTGTTTGGCATTTTCAATTTTCGGTGGTGTGGGGAATGAAAGGAAAATGAAGAAATTTCCTCAAATTTCCGTCAATTTTGCTTTGCGTGGTGTTGTAGGTATTAGGGGGAGAAATGTTTCCGCAGCTTTGGCAGAATCCCCGCCCCGTCCGTCGAGAGTATCAGAAAAATCCATGAGAAATTTTCGACGGAACGCAACAAACCAGCCGTAAATAGCTGGATAGTAAATGAACAGACCACAGAACGCAGTTTCTTAGAGCAAGATTCTACCACAGTACCAAATTTCGCTAATCGCTCATTTTGTCCTATGGGAATCTTGTTGGGGTTGCCACCCCAAGCCCGCCTTTTTGCGGCTTGCGCCGCTTGAAAAATCCCCGAAAAAATATTTTCGGATTTTTCAAAAAACACTTCCGCTTTGCCCCCTGTTTTTCTCCTATTGGTGAGAGGGCAAACCATAAAAAGAAAGGAGCTGAAAGCCATGAAAAGATACAACACGCCCCACCGCCACCGGGTAATCAAGACACGCTTGACCGAGGAAGAATACGCCGAGTTTTCCGAGCGTGTCACCCTCTGCAAAATGAGCCAAGCCGAGTTTATCCGGCAAGCCCTTATTAAGTCAAGCATACGCCCGGTTATCATCGTTTCCCCGGTCAATGATGAACTGCTTTCTGCCGTTGGGAAACTCACAGCCGAATACGGGAAAATCGGCGGGAATCTGAACCAGATTGCCCGCTGTCTGAATGAGTATGGCGCACCTTATAACGCCCTCTCCCAAGAAGTGCGAGCCGCCACAGCGGAGCTTGCCGCCTTGAAGTTTGAAGTCTTGCAGAAAGTAGGTGAAGCCGTTGGCAACATTCAAACATATCAGCTCTAAAAATGCCGATTACGGAGCTGCCGAGCAGTACCTAACTTTTGAGCATGACGAGTTTACCATGAAGCCCACCCTTGATAAAAATGGGCGGCTTCTCCCCCGTGACGATTACCGCATTTCCTCTCTGAATTGCGGCGGGGAAGATTTCGCCATAGCGTGTATGCGCTCCAATCTGAAATACGGCAAGAACCAGAAACGGGAGGACGTGAAAAGCCACCATTACATTATCAGTTTTGACCCCCGTGACGCACCCGACAACGGCTTGACGGTTGACCGGGCGCAACAGTTAGGCGAGCAGTTTTGCAGAGAACATTTCCCCGGACACCAAGCCCTTGTATGCACCCACCCAGATGGGCATAACCACAGCGGAAATATCCATGTGCATATCGTAATCAATTCATTGCGGATTGAGGAAGTGCCATTGCTGCCCTACATGGAAAGACCAGCCGACACAAGGGAGGGCTGCAAGCACCGCTGTACGGACGCAGCTATGGAGTATTTCAAAGCGGAAGTCATGGAGATGTGTCACCGGGAAAACCTCTATCAGATTGATTTACTCCACGGGAGCAAGAACCGAGTTAGCGAGCGTGAGTATTGGGCAAAACGGAAAGGACAAGCCGCACTGGATAAAGAGAACGCTTCCCAAGCCGCCACGGGAGAGCCGCCCAAACAGACCAAGTTTGAAACCGACAAGGAGAAGCTACGGCGCACAATCCGAGCCGCCCTGTCCTCTGCCGTTTCCTTTGAGGATTTTTCCGGGAAGCTGCTGCAACAGGGAGTGACCGTCAAGGAGAGCCGGGGGAGATTATCGTATCTCACGCCGGACAGGACGAAGCCCATCACCGCCCGGAAACTGGGTGATGATTTTGACCGTGCCGCCGTACTGGAAACACTCACCCAAAACGCACAGAACGCCGCCAGAGCCGCCGAAAAGCCCCTACCCAAACAGGAATACCCCCGCAGCATAAAAGACCGCTTACAGCGCAACAAAGCCGCTGTAAACGCCCCGAAAAATGACGGAGTACAACGCATGGTAGACCGGGAAGCGAAACGAGCCGAGGGCAAGGGTATAGGATATGACCGCTGGGCGGCTGTTCACAATCTAAAGCAAATGGCGGCTACCGTGAGCATTTACGAGGAATCCGGCTTTTCTTCCCCGGAGGAATTGGAAGCCGCCCTTGCCGCCGCCAGCGCGGAGCTGTCAAACGTCCATGCGGAACTAAAAACCGTGGAAAGCACTTTGCGGGAGAAAAAGGACTTGCAGAAACAGCTATTGGCGTACATCAAGACCAAGCCAGCCCGTGACGGATTGCGGGCGCAGAAAACGGAGAAAGCAAAGCGAGCCTACCGGGAACAGCATGAAAGCGAATTTATCATTTCCGAATCTGCCGCCCGGTATTTTAAGGCACAGGGAATCTCCAAGCTGCCAGCTTCCAAGACCTTACAAACGGAGATTGAGCAGCTTACCAAAGAGAAAAACGCCCTTTACAACGAGTACCGGGAGAAGAAAGAGAACGTCCGGGAATTGCAGACCGTGAAAAGCAATCTTGACAAAATATTGCGCCGTGAGCCGGAACGGGGAAAGGGGCGGGAAAATGAACGGTAAACGCCCCTACATGGACTACCAGCAGTACAGAGCCGCCCGCCGTCTTGTGCATGAGTGCTGTAACTACGATAACGGCAACTGCATTGTGCTGGATAATGGAGAGCCTTGTGTATGCGTCCAGAGTATCAGCTATTCGCTTATCTGCCGTTGGTTCATTACCGCCGTTCTGCCGCTGGACGGGAAACTGGAAGCCGCCTTACTCCACCGGGCAGACAGGAAACGCTGTACCGAGTGCGGCGGGTATTTTCTCCCCAAGTCAAACCGGGGGAAATACTGCCCGGATTGCGCCGCAAGAGTGCGCCGCCGGAAAGAAGCCGACAGACAGCGGAAAAGATACCACCTTTCTACGCATTTAGGCTATGAAAGAAGCCCGTAAATCAAGGCTTTTTTGACCGCCCTCAAAGGGTAGCCGATACATTTATCCTTTACCCCCGAAAATGCCGTTTTAACTGCGTAACAGGAAGCCACAGACAGGAGGTGAGAACCATAACCGATTACATCACAGCAGACACCATATTGCCCCGTTTTCTGCCCTATCCCTATTTTCTGCTGAAAATGGACTTGTCGCATACCGCAAGGCTGCTCTATGGGCTGCTTCTTGACCGTTCCACCCTCTCACAGAAGAACGGCTGGCAGGACAGCGAGGGCAGGACGTATATTGTCTATCCCGTTTCGGAGATAACGGAAATGCTGGATAAAGGCAGCACCGCCATAAAAAGCGCACTGAACGAGCTGGACGCTGCCGGGCTTCTGGTGAGGGAACGCCGGGGCTTCTCCGCACCCAACCGCCTTTATATAAAAATACCGCAAATGCCAGTGGTACAGTTTTCCGACCATATGACCGCCATACAGCCGGAAAACCGACCCTCTGATAGCCGGAAAAGCGACCCTCATAAGGACGGAAAAGCGACCTTTGCGTTGGACGGAAAACCGACCCCTAACCAACTTACTATAAACCAACTAAAAGAGAACCAACGAAAAGGAGTGAGTGGGGAGCAGCCCGCACCCTTTGGCAGATATAAAAACCTTTTCCTCTCCGAATCCGAGTATGCGGAGCTGAAAGGGGAATACCCGGACAGGCTGGAACGGTTCATTGAGGAATTGAGCGAGTACATAGCCGCCTACGGGAAAGTGTACGCCAACCATGCCGCCGCTGTCCGTATGTGGGCAAAACGTGACAGGAAAGGCACAGGAAAGAAAGGAATCCCCGATTATTCCTACAAGGAGGGCGAGAGCCTTTGACCGCATAGACACAACGCCCCGTAAACAGGGCGTAAAAGACCATGAACAAGGAGGACGATTTTATGAGTGATTACGATAACGCCATTTTCCGGCTTGCCACGGCACAGGAAGCAGAGCTGGAGGACTATATCGGGGAGGACGGGCTTTTATATTGCGGGAGCTGCCGCCAGCCCAAAGAAGCCTACTTCCCGGAGGGCAAGACCTTTTTTGGACGTGACCGCCACCCCAAAGAATGTGACTGCCAGAGAAAACGCCGGGAAACGCTGGAAGCCAGCCACCGGGAATATAAGCACCGGGAGGAAGTGGAACGGCTGAAACAAAAGGGATTTACAGACCCGGCTATGCGGGAATGGACGTTTGAAAACGACAACGGGAAATGCCCCCAAATGCACAAAGCCCATGCTTATGTGGAGTGTTGGGAGGAAATGAAAGCCGGGAATATCGGTTATCTGTTATGGGGCATGGTAGGCACAGGCAAAAGCTATTTCGCCGGGTGTATCGCCAACGCCCTCATGGAGAAAGAGGTTTCCGTGTGCATGACAAACTTTGCCTTGATACTCAACGACCTTGCCGCCAGCTATAAGGACAG
>QXWO01000012.1 GCA_009911035.1 Lachnospiraceae bacterium | reverse complement strand
TTATATCACCGTTTTCGTTTAGGGAAAAGTTTGTTGCGATGCAAGCATCGGGGAATGTACCCTCCTGGGATTCAAAGAACAGCACACCACGCTGTCCGGCGGGGTGTGCTGTTCTTTATTAAAAACTTCTACTTTTAGTCCTCGTATCCATTAGGGTTGTTGCTCTGCCATCTCCAGGAGTCAGCGCACATATCCTTAATGCCGTACTGTGCCTCCCAGCCAAGTTCTCTTTTTGCCTTGGATGCATCGGAATAGCAGGTTGCAATATCCCCGGCCCGTCTTTCCTTGATCACATAAGGAATCTTGACCCCTGTCGCTTCCTCAAAGTTCTTTACGATATCCAGAACACTGTATCCTATGCCTGTTCCCAGATTGTATATGCAAAGACCTGCCTTTTCTTCTATCTTCTTAAGGGCTTTCACATGCCCTGCCGCCAGATCTACTACATGGATATAATCGCGGACGCCTGTTCCATCCGGTGTATCGTAGTCGTTTCCGAACACGCCCAGTTCTTTTAATTTCCCCACTGCGACCTGTGTGATATAGGGCATCAGGTTATTAGGAATTCCGTTGGGGTTCTCTCCCATGGTTCCGCTCTTGTGGGCACCGATCGGATTGAAATACCGGAGCAGTATCACATTCCATTCAGGGTCGGCTTTCTGCATATCAGCCAGAATCTGCTCCAGCATGGATTTCGTCCAGCCGTAAGGATTCGTGCACTGTCCCTTAGGACATTCCTCTGTGATCGGAATGATAGCCGGATCCCCGTAAACCGTAGCCGATGAAGAGAAAATAATATTCTTAACCCCGTGGTTTCTCATAACATCCACCAGTGTCAGTGTGCCTGCAATATTATTCTCATAATATTCCCAAGGCTTCTGTACCGATTCCCCCACTGCCTTAAGCCCTGCAAAATGAATACAGGAGTCAATACTTTCTTTTTCAAAAACAGCATTTAAAGCTTCTCTGTCCAGAATATCCGCCTTATAAAAAGTAACCGGCTTTCCTGTAATCTTTTCCACCCGCTGTAAACTTTTTTCGCTGGAATTGCTCAAATTATCTACCACTACCACATCATAACCTGCGCTCTGTAACTGTACCACCGTATGGCTGCCAATGTACCCGGCTCCGCCCGTAACCAGTATTGCCATTTTCCTGCCTCCTTTTAAAAACATTACTTGTTTTATTGTTATACTGTTTATTACCTTATATTCATTTTAACTGATATTTGCTGTATCAGGCAATATGATAATGTTACTCAAACCAGTTAAAATGTTAAAAAGAGTTATAGTTCTATTCCATTTTCCCCACACAGCTTTCTTGCACTTTCCACCGAGTCTATGCCCGTTTTATTTTTGATGGGGGCAAACTCTTTGTTCCTCTCCACTTCAAAGGAAAGACAGCTATCCAGTTCATGGATCATATCCAGAGCAAGCTGTTCAAATTTATATCCGTTAGGCTCCTCCGGTTTCACCTTTGCCCCCTTTTCATCCATATAGGGGATTTTCTTTTCCACCACATGAAAAGGAAGCCTTCTCTCGCGAATCCTCTCAAGGCCGTTTATGTTGAACAGGTAATTGAATATCACGCCAAAGTAATAAGCAGGGTCTCCGTTTGCATCTTTTTCATACATCAGTTCGTCTGTCAGTTCATAGTATTCCACAATAAAGGGCCTGCCATCCTCTAAACAGATAACCCCTATCTTTTCGTCGGGGGCACATTTGCGCACTACTTTGGCGCCGCACTCACGCCCGTTTGTGATAACTGCCCCAACAAAACAGGGGTCTGCAATCCTCTGCAATACATTGTCCACCGCAAACACGTTCAGCCATTCCACGCCGTCCTCTCTGGCCTTCTGGGCAATTCCCCATTTATACATGGAAGAATACCAGCCTCCGTTCCCATTCGGTGACGTGGAAATTTTCCACGGTTCTTCCATATAAACCTTTCCTTCCCGGTCACATGCCGGCGCCATATCCTGTTTGAAGAAGGTCACGTAATCACTTTTATATCCAAAATAATCATGTTCTTTTAAGAAACGGGCTGTTATCTCATGATTCTTGTCGCTGGTCATCACATAAAGCGGGATATATGCCCCGGCTTCATTCACCACATCCATCAGATTTTCAATCTGCCTCTGGAAAATGTATACTTCCTTTGTAAGTCCTATATCGTACATACCCTTAGGATCGTCAGAACCTAAACGGGTTCCCATACCGCCTGCAAGCATCACTGCGCCGACTTTCCCTTTCCTGATCGCATCAAGCCCTGCCGCCCTGAATTCTCCTTCTTTTTCCTGGATCTCAGGCAGCTGCATGGATGCCAGCGGGGTAATTTTGCCGTTCACGGCGCTTTCCCTTCCATGCTTTAAATATGATAAAACAGAAAAATCTGTAGCGTCAATTTGAGCAAGCAAAAGTTCCTTCTGCTCCTTTGTCAGTTCATCATAATATTTCATTACATGCTCCTGGCCTGCTTTGGCAAGTTTCTCTATTGCCTGTTCATAATTCATATCCGTTCCTCCGTTTTTCCTCCATAAATATCAATCATTCCATAAGATGCCGTCCTTACAAGTTAACCTTATTATAAGTTTTTTTATTCTATTATGCAACCGCCATTCCTATTTATCCGCAGTGTTAAAAAGTCGTTAAGATAGCGTTAGATTCCTGTTAAAAATCCGTTTATCCACTTTATCTTATCGGCGGAGCTGTTGGTATTGTCTCCACTTTGTATCTGCTAATCTCTTTTCCTGCAGTTATCTGACCTTTTCCGTTACTGTTCACACAGAAATCAGGAATGGAGTGAACAGTAACATTTTTCCCGCATATCTTAAAGAAAGATACTGTGCAGGAGCATTTATGGAAATATATGTAGTAAAAGAAGGGGATACCGTTGATTCTATCGCAGGGCGTTACGGAATTTCGGCATCCTCCATTATTTTTAACAATCAGCTCACCTATCCCTATGCCCTAGCTATCGGGCAGGCGCTCCTCTTATCTTCCGGTACCCCTTCCATCCCTTCTTATCCGGCCTATGTAAACGGCTACGCCTACCCCTTTATTGCACAAAGTGTTCTGGAAGATACGCTGCCCTTTCTCACTACCCTGTCTGTCTTTTCCTATGGCTTCACCACTGACGGCAGTCTGGTGCCCCCCGCTGTTGACGATAGTTTCATGATCCACTCCGCGCTGGAAGCCGGTGTAAGCCCCATCCTCACCCTGACTCCTTTTGGTCCTGACGGTAATTTTAACAATTATTTAATTACTACGCTGGTAAATAATGAAGAAGTAAAGGCAAACCTGCTGGATAACCTTCTGACGACCCTGTCTGAAAAAGGATTCCAGGGCATAGATATTGATTTTGAATTTATTCTTCCCGAGGACAGAATCCCCTTTGCAGATTTCGTAGCTGAAACCAGAAATTTTCTTGCCCCATACAGCTACCATGTATCCGCTGCACTGGCCCCTAAGACTTCCGATGACCAGCAGGGGCTTCTTTATGCCGGAAAAGATTATGGGCTGATTGGTGAGGCGGCAGACAGCGTGCTTTTGATGACTTATGAGTGGGGCTATACATACGGCCCTCCAATGGCCGTCGCACCCCTCAATAAAGTACGGGAAGTTGTGGATTATGCCGTCAGCCGCATATCCCCTTCCAAGATCGACTTAGGCATTCCCAACTACGGCTACGACTGGACCCTTCCCTATATTAAAGGCGCCTCCAAAGCAACCGTGATCGGCAGCCTGGAAGCAGTCCGGACTGCCATAGAAGCAGGTGTCCCCATCCAATTTGACGAGACGGCCATGTCCCCCTTTTTCCAGTATGAAAAAGACGGAGTCTCCCACGAAGTATGGTTTGAAGATGTGAGAAGTTACCGGGCTAAATTTGCTCTGCTGCCAGAATACGGCCTGCGGGGGATGGGGTACTGGCAGATCATGCGCTTCTTCCGTCCCAACTGGCTCCTGCTAAAGGACACCTTTTTGATCAGATAAATTCAAATATCTTCACCCTGATACGGGCTTTTCATTGTAAGGGCAGGGAACGTAAACTCCCCTGCCCATCCGTCAGCCGTCTTCTCCCTATGGTCTGTGCCTTACGCCATCACATCAAGATTCCCGCCCTCGGCCATGGCCGGCATCTCGCCTACCTCCACAGGCATTTCCATTCCGCCGATTTCCAGAGATACACCCTCAGACGCTTCATAATTGCAGGCCGGTCCTGCGCTGGAATTTTCCTGCTTTTCTTTTGCCAGCTTATCAAACATCGCCTTTAAATATTTCATATCCGCTTCCATGATCTCGCGCAGTTCATCTGACCTGTGCTTTTTCTTCAGGCGCTCTATATCCTCCGGCTCCATTCCCCGTCCACAGACATTCAGCATTTCATCCGACAATTCGTCCAGCTTTTCCATCTCGGTGATTTCTTCCTCAAGTTCCCTGATGGTTTCCTGCAGTTCGCGCATGATTTTCTTCATTTCTTTCTCGGACATTTCAGATTCTTTCATGCCAATCATTTCTTCGCCTTCTGAAAGCTCACTGCCGTCCTCTCCCTCAATCTGGTTTTTGGCATTCTTTTTTTCCAGATTTTCCTCCTGCTGTAAATTCTTCATGCGCTTTTTTGCTATTCTGATCATCTTTTCAGCGTGTATCAGTGCGTGCCTTACCTCGCTGAAATCATAATCCTCACTGCTTAACTTCTTCCGCAGATCTACCGCCTTAGCCCTGGCCCTTATGGTGACCTGCTTTGCATTGACAGGGGTCTTAGTCTGCATGATTTGAAGGGATATCTGCTTAAAATTATATTGCAGACGCTTCCTTTTCTTCTTGCGTCCCTTTGAAAACGACATCGTTCCCTTCACAGAACCGTCACTGTTTTTTATGACTATTTTTCTTACATTGGAATTATTAGAACCTATACCTATACTCATGCCTGCAACCACGTCCTTTCACATACTGTATGACTTTAAAACTTCATACCGGACCGGTTCTTCTATCTTTCTGTCCAAAGAAATGTGATATAATTCTTATAGCGTTCTGTCCTTGAACATAAGAGGGAAATCCGTTTCCTTTTCCTATAAGTTTTATCTAATATCAGATATTATTGATTGAAAAAACTATATTGATCCTATAAAAATTATATCGACATGCCCATAAGGTTTTCTTACTATATTTCATTACAGCTTAAGTTCTGCTTATGACATTTGCAAGGTATCTGATGAAATTCCCTCCAATAATCTTTTTTACCGAGTCTTCATCCATGCCCCTTTGCAGCAACGCCGCCGTAACCAGAGGTATCTGTCCGTGATGGAGCAGACAGTCATCCCTTTGCACACTGGCTTCCTCTTTTTCAAAAGCCATAAAGTCCTCACTGTCTCCGTCATCGGATGCATGAACCAAATTTGACGCAAAAGGCAAATCAGGCGTGGTGCCCAGACTGGGGCAATAAATTTCCAGACAGGCTTTGGCCCGGTCATAAGAATCGCACAGGTCAAAACCAAATCCCACATGTTCCGGCCCTATTTTTTCCACTTCATATTCTATGTGCCGGCAGAGCATCTCTATGTGATTTCCCTCAAGTGAACCTGCAATATATTTATACCCATTCATGCCCATGATTCCGCCCCCTTTGGCAAGGGCAAGCATCTGGGTGTCTGTCAGGTTGCGGTAATTATCATAAACTTTTCTGCTCCCGGAATGGGTTGCAATAAAACTATGCTCCGCCAGTCTGCACACATGGTCAAATCCCTCATCGTTCAAATGGCTCACATCCAGAAACATGGCCAGCTCCTCCAGCCTTTTTACCACCCGCTCCCCTGTCTTGGTAAGCCTGCCGGGTATCTGCCTGTATTCCGACGCCTTGCAACACCCATGCCCCAGCGCATTTTCCCGGCTCCATGTGAGGGAGGCCCCCCGCACTCCCAGCCCGTACAGCTCCTCCAGCCTGTCAATGTCTTCCCCTATACAATCCAGTCCTTCCATATAAAGCAGAATCCCGATTTTATTTTCCCCCAGGACCCTATCCAAATCCCTGATACTTTTCACAAGTATCACTGGCAGCCCTTCGATATCCTTTTTCAGCGCATCAATCTGCTCCAGCGCATTTTCCCATGCCCGGTATATATTCCTGTTTTCCACATAGACGGAAGAAAAAACCAGATTCAGTCCCGCCTCCTTAAAATGTGGAAGATAATGCCTCTTTACCACTTCCTTCTCTCCAGCCTGGCGCCGCAAAAGTACTTCCCCCGCCAGATCCAGGTGAGCATCCACCACCGGATTCATCCGGTGAAGCTCGAAAGCCCGGGCAAGATGTTCCTCTTTCACCAAGATATCCATACCATTCCTCTTCCAATGCAAAAAAATGCTATATTTTTATGTTTAATTAATCATATACTATGTTTTATGCGGCCACTGTTATGTATAAACAGCTTTGAAAAATGCTTTTACGAAAACCGGCAGCCTTGTGAAAAGTCACAGACTGCCGGTTTTTTATAATAAACTTATGCCTTATTTATTTTTCCAGCTCAACACTTTCAAGGAGTTTTCTGATGTCTTCCACGCTGAGCCATTCTTTATTATTGCCGGAGCTGTAAGAGAATCCATCCTCCACCTTACGTCCGCTTAAATCAACCTTCTGCTTGTCATTCCACACCACCTGCGGGTACACGATAAAATGCTTGTCGTATTCATAAGTGGTCGGGGAATCCTCCACTGTCACCATAATCTCATGAAGCTTCTCGCCAGGGCGTATACCGATCTCCGGCATCTTACAGTCGGGCAGCATTGCCTTCGCCAGATCCGTCACTTTAAAGGAAGGGATCTTGCTGATAAAGGTTTCCCCTCCTGTGGCTTCCTCCAATGCCTTGATCACCAGTTCCACACCCTGGGTCAGACTGATCCAGAAACGGGTCATGCGGTAATCTGTTATGGGCAGTTCGCTTCCACCGTTCTTTATGATATTGTGGAACACCGGAATGATGGAGCCGCGGCTTCCTGCCACATTGCCATAACGTACAATGGAGAAGTTGATGTCCTTCGTTCCTGCATAAGCATTAGCCGCAATAAACAGCTTGTCGGACACAAGCTTCGTGCCGCCGTAAAGATTTACCGGATTGACTGCCTTATCCGTGGAGAGCGCCACCACTTTTTTAACGCTGGAGTCCAGGGCCGCATCAATCACGTTCTGTGCGCCGTGGATGTTGGTCTTGATTGCTTCGTTGGGATTATACTCACAGGCAGGCACCTGCTTTAATGCCGCTGCATGGATCACATAATCCACACCCTCAAAAGCCCTCTTAAGTCTCTCCTTATCACGCACATCTCCGATGAAAAACCGCAGCCTGTCCTTATATTCCTTAAATTCATTTTCCATGATAAACTGCTTAAATTCATCCCTTGAATATATAATGATCTTTTTCGGATTATAGTGTGTAAGTGCATATTTGGTAAAACATTTACCGAAAGAACCCGTGCCTCCGGTAATCAGTATCGTTTTATGATCCAGCAGTGCGCCATTGTTCGATGCCATAAAAATTCCTCCATAACAATAAATTTCCGGGCCTGAACCCTTTCCAACCATCTTACCATGAATACCCAATAACAGCAAGCTTACGCGGAAACCAATTTCTAAATATTATTCCTCCAACTTTTATATATCATTCTGCCCTTGCCTATATTCCGCCCCATTTCTTACCAGCGCCTCCAGCGCAGGCCGGAAGGTGATTCCGCTGTTGTTCAGCTTTACGGGGCACATACTAAGGTCTCTGGGATTTGCCGCAAAAGCTTCCTCATTTTTTTCCAGCCGCCCTACATCCCAATTCAGCTCTGTAAACATAGCAAAAATTGTCTCAAACGTATTCTTATCATTGGGAGAACCGAAATTATAAATCCCCCCTTTTAATTCCAGCGCTTTCTCCAAATTACCAATGACTTCCTTCACATCGGTCATTCCACGCACATCATGGACGGGATAGCTTAACTTTTCCTGCCCCTGCAGCTTTAAAAGCATGGTTCTGAAAAGGTCACTGTGCTCTTTCTCAAGAATCGTCCGGGTATCATACAGCCATGACAGCCGCAGCAAAACGCATTCAGGATTCCGTCCCAGACATTCTTCCTCCGCCTTTTTCTTTTCCCTTCCATAAATATTGACCGGGGCCAGCATTTCCTCTTCCTTGTGGGGGCCTTTTACATTGCTCCTAAAATAAACCTGGTCAGAGCTGCACAGCAGGCATTTTGCACGACATTCTGCCGACGCGGCGGCTATATTCCGGCTTCCGTCCACATTGATTTTCCATGACTTTTCCGGCTCCCTGTCACACATTCCCACATCAGAAACTGCCGCACTATGTATGACAAAATGAGGCTTAAAATCCTTAAATACTGCATACACATTTTCTTCATCAGTAATATCCATTTCAGAATGTCCGGGTGCATAAACATCGTATCTTCCGCTATAAAATTTTACTATTCTGCTTCCCAGAAAACCGGAAGCCCCTGTGACTAATAATTTTTTCATCGACTGTTTTCCCATATATATTTAGCTGCCAAGCTCATACAATGTCCAAAAGTTCTTCTGGGCTGCTATTTGACAGGACTTTAAATGCTTATTTGCTTCCATAAGTCTTTCCAGACATTCTTCCTTGTTTTCATAATCTGCCACATAAACCAGCAGCTTTTCACTTTCCAAAATAACTTCATCACTAATCAGATCCGGGTTCCCCTGACTGGCCAGATAGACTTTATCAAATTCCATCAATTCATCGGACAGCCACCAGGTAAAGCCGGGCAGGGTGTCATTGTAAAAAACCACCACAGTATCATCCTTATGGGCCTGTATATATTCCCTCACCTGTTTTTCCTCCTCATAAAGGAAAAATACTCTGCCGTTTCTGATTGCAAAGGCATTTGTCAAAACCAACACTGCCCCAAGTACCCCTGCCAGCATCCGGTAATTTCTCTCCTTGTCTGCACTGCTGTCAGAAAAAAACGGCAGCTCTCCACAGAGCGTCCACACGCTGTACAAAACTAAAAACAGCATCAGACCATAAATGGGAAGCTGGTAGCGGCTGGAAGATTCCCCAAGAAGCAGCGCTGTCTTGGATATGGTAAAAAAGTATCCGGCGCAGGCAAACAAAATCAGGCCCGCCATGCCGTCAAAAGCCGCTCCCTTTCCTTTCCCTTTTTTCCCCAGGTAAAGGGCGGTCACTGCCAGAAGGCAGAGGGCAAGAAGCCACCAGCTTAAGGTGCCATTCAGCATAAAATCATCAAACAGTCCGTAAAAAAAGCGGAGCCTTCCTAAAGTGTTGGATGCGTTGCTGAACTCACTGACTGCCTCCGTTCCCCGGTATCCCCTGAATATGTGGGACAAGCTGGCCGGATAGTAGGCAACGGCTGCCGCAAATCCCAGAACGCAGGCCGCCCCATAGCTGATTAATTCCTTTATCCTTTTCTTTCTAAGGAGCATGAAGCCAAACCCCGCCCCTAAAAAGAAATGGAAAATGATATAATAGTATTGCGTCAAAAACCCAAAAAATACAGTCACTGCCAGCGGAAGGAAAAAAGTCACTGCCCTGAAATCATTTTTTTTCACTGCCCTGATGTGAAGGGCCAGGCACAGCAGGACAAAAAAGGTAAGCCACTGGTACATGCGGATAAACATCACTCCCGAAATGACTGCGCTTCCGAATCCCCAAGCCAGGCAGGTAAGAAAAGAAAGCATTTTTCCCCGCTTTCCCATATCTGCCACATAAGCCAGAAGGAAAAAGGAGCCTGCAAACCCAATCATGTTTACCCCAATTCCCAGCCATTTGCTAAAGACCCCCGGAAACAGAGAGCAGGCTGTATGGAAAATATAATAGTAAAAGGGCGGGTGCACATCCCAGGACTGCATCTGCTTTACCACGCCGTACCGGAATCCTTCTCCCGGAAGCACCACAAAATCATTCCGTATCTGCCCTTTTGTCAGCCACTGTCTGTCATTCACAGACAGCCCCGCTGTTTTGTTGGTGGAATAGAATGTATAAAGCTCATCCTCATGAAAGCCTGCCTTTTTATTTCCGAAATAAAAGCACACCCCTAACTGCAAAAAGAGCAGGATCGCCATCCATACCGCAAATCTTATATTTTTTCCTTTTTCCCAAGCTATCCTCATTCCTGTTTTCCTTTCATCAAGCGGTGAACCTGTCTTACAAATTTAGGCGCCGTCCCCAAAAGCACCAAATATACCTTCTCTTTTCTGGATAGGTATTTGGAATGTACTGCATTTTTTCTGTTTTCCTTTAAAAAATCCTTCACCTGACAATAAAATGTATTCTCCTTATTCATAAGGGAAATGGGGATATGAAGCATATAGTCAAGCCGCTGGAACAGGCTAAAGCGCATTGCTTCCGGCATCAGCGACGGATATTTGCGCATAACGATTTCGTTCACCCTGTCTGCGTTCACCACTATGTCGGTAAAGACCCGGGGGAATTCATCTTTATTTCTGGTTCTGGTGTTACTTCCGTAACGGTAAAATACATGATAATCCTGGTCCGGGAGAACAGCCACCGAAGAAACCTTCGGCAGCAGCTTCACAAGCAGGTAGAAGTCCTCGTTCAGTTCCCCCTCCGGAAAACACTCCTTCTTAAAAAGAGAGGCATGAATCAGTTTCGTGCAGAAAGAGCAGTCCCCTCTGTGCATCAGCAGTTCCCGCATAAACTTCTTGCCGTCCCATAATTCCGCCTCCTTGGGGGGGATGCACACATCCGGCATCCTGTTCCCGTGCTCGTCGATTTCATCCCTTGAAGTTTGCACCATCAGAAGATTTTCCGCAAGGGCAACCCCTAAAAGCTTTTCGTACATCTGCGGCTCTATGTAGTCGTCGCTGTCCACAAAGCCGATATAATCTCCACGTGCTTTCGATATACCAAGATTCCGGGCGGAAGATGTGCCGCCGTTTTCTTTATGGAACACCCGGACCCGCTTGTCCTCAAGAGCCATTTTTTCCGCAAGGGCGCCGCTGTTGTCTGTAGACCCGTCATCCACCAGAATAATCTCTAAATTGGGATAAGTCTGCCTGCGTATGGACTCCACACAGCGTGGAAGCCACTCTATGACATTATAAACCGGTACGATCACGCTGATCAGTGCCGGCCCTTTTCTCTCTCTCACGTGCTTTCAACCTCCTGCTTCTATTTTCCGGCCGTGTGCTGCCGCCGTTAGTTCCCGTCTTTCATAACTGCCTGGTTCTCCATCATGTAATGGTACATCTTTCCCGGCGCAATCACAGGCGCAGGGCTTAAAGGCCCTTCCGCCGGCGGCTCTGTCCGGCCTGCCACCATCCCCTCTGCCATACGCAGCAGCTCCTCCACGCCGTGCCGGGCATTCCAGCTCTGCGTAATCGTCCTGTAGGCTTCCTGCCCCATTTTCTCCATCCAGGCAGGATGGGATAAAAGAAACCTTACGGCTTCCTCCATTTTTTCATAACTTCCGCCGGGAAAGACCATGCCGTTCCTTTTATGCTGTATCAGATAGGGTACCGCCCCTGCCTGCACATTTGCCACCACCGCACATCCACTGTTCATGGCCTCATTCACCACCGCTCCCCAGCCTTCCAGATGATTGCTTGTAAAAATATGGATATGGCACTTTTCCATGATACGGCGCACTTCCTCCGGCGTCTTAAAGCCATAAAAAGTGATGTGCTCCCCAAGTCCTTTCTCTGCGGCCGCTGCCTTAAGCTGTTCTTCCATCTCTCCGCCGCCCGCCATATGGATGTGCACCCGCTCACCTTTAAGTCTCTCTGCCAGACGAACCATATATTCCGGGTGCTTTAAGGGAATGAAACGGCCTGCCCAGACAATATCAATTCTGCCGCTTCTATCCTTCATTTTCTCCATCTGCTCCTGTGTATAATACTTTGTCTCCGGAAAGTATCCCCACCGAAACATTTTGCCGGGATAGGCATGGATAAGATGAAAATCCGAAGGCACATAAGCTCCGGCACACAAAAGGTAAGCCGGACTTTTCCGGTATCTGATATGCTCTTTATATTTATGAAACAGCCCTCTGGGAGAAACCGCCTTCCACTGGCCTTCTCTGTACAGCCGCTCGCTAATACGTATGGTAAGTTTCCCGGCTCTTAGCCGCTCCTGCACCAGATCCTCCTGACCGCTCCAGCCTGCCAGCAATACATCGCTTTCCATCACCAGCCTGCGGCACCTATCCTCCTCCCCGTACAGGCAGTGCACATAAGGAAGTTTCTCCCCCTCCCGGTTCCAGCCCATGGCAAGCCGCTCCTGCTCCATGGGCTGTGTCTGGATAAAGTAATAATCCTCCTTTAACTGCTCATAGCAGGCATTTGAAAAAGGAATCTGGTGGTGGTTGATGTAGTTGGATATAAATGTGACCGTCATCCCTTTTTCCCTACCGCTTCATATATTTCCAAAAGTCTTGCATAATTGCGCTCTCCGTCATAGATAATCCGGGCTTTTTCCCGTGCCCGCCGGGAAAGACGCTGGGAAAGTGTCTCTCCGTTTTCATCCTTTGTCCGGTCCCAGATCCGCTCAATTGCCCCGGCCAGTTTTTCCACATCTCCTACCGGGAATAAAAGCCCGTCTTTCCCGTCCTCAATTATGTCCGGTATTCCTCCCGCCTGGGATGCCGCTGCCGGAACCCCGAGAAGCTGCGCTTCCCCTACCGTGTTGGGTGAATTTTCCAGAATCGAAGGGCAGACGTATACACTGCACTTTAAAAACTGCTCTTTCATTTCCTCCGCATTCAGTTTCCCCACCATCACAACTTTCTCCTCAAGACTGTATTTTTCAATCAGTTCATGAAGATACTTTCCATAAGAAGAAATTTTCAATTTATCTTTAAGCGTTGTGTAATTAGTTATGATGTTGCCTGCCACATACAACATCGTGTCCGGATACCTAGGCAGAAGCAGTGCCATAGCTTCCAGCATAAAGTGCATTCCCTTTAAGGGATAATCCCCCTGTCCCAGAAAAATGCGGTGTTCCTGACAATCTTCCATTTTCCACTGGCCTGAATAAAATTCCCGGCGCATGGTTTCATTCATATGAAAATACTCTGCCTTTGGATTGATTCTGGCTGTATATTCCCTGTCAAAACTGGTACGGCCGGTCACATTGAAGCAGTGTTTAATAGCTTCAGCTTCGAAGGCTCCCCGTATCAGAAACTTTATCTGCTGCTTTATGATAGAATCCTTCCGCAGATGGTCGCGGAAAGTCTCTCTATTCTGCACTTCTTCCGGCAGCCCCATGGTGTAAACATCACCAATTTCTTTGCAGACCCCCTGCATACTGATCAGTACCCTCTCCGGCCTGTAAGCCGCTCTGACCATTGCCATACAGTGGGGAAACTCCGTTCCAAATATGTGAATGATATCCGGCTTAAAATCATTGATGATCACCCTTAACTGCACATCCTGGTTAAAGCAATGAACATCCGGCCTGCTTACATCCTCCTTAAAACCATAGCACTCTATGCCAGAAAGCGAAAAACATTTGACCCGGACCAGCGGTATGTCAATACCGTATCCCCAACTGTTCAGCATTCGCGCATCCTGGACCGGCAGCTCCTTAAAACTATTTACAGGAAAGCACACACCAAGCTTAAAAGACTCCTCCCTGCCTTTCACCTTTTCAAAAATACCGGAAAGCCAGCCTTCCCGGTTACTGTATGGGAGATTTAGTTCCTGCGCAATGGCTGGCAGCATAATATTACAGACCCACAAAACTCTTTTCTTCATTAAGCCTTCCTCTTTTTTCCGTAAATCAGTTCCTTACAATGGTTATAAATCCGTGCTGTCCTTTCATTTTCCGCAATCCTTGTCCGAAGGGGCGCCAGGGAAAACAGCATAATCATTCTGAATTTGAACAACTGTCCCGGTGTCAGATACTTTTCCGTAATTTCCTTATGTTCAGACGCCGAAATCCTCCTGTTCTCCTTCGTCTCCGAAAAGCCGCCGCCTTCATAATCCGCAATCAGCATGTCTTTATAGTAAAATCCTGCCTTCTTTCCATGGACATCCCTGAAAAAGCACCACAAAAACTGCTCATAATCCGCCCTCACCCTGTATCCTGTGTCAAAGGGATGGGCCAGCACAAGCTCCCTGTCATAAAAACATGCCTGATGGCAGGGCACATTCCGGTAACAGCCAAAAGCATCCATCTTTGGATTAGATGCCACCTGCGCTCCGGTCAGCCGTTCAAAAATATTTCCGTAATAAATTCCCGGTACGCCTTTCTCCCCGGTCCTGCGGATATGATCCGCCATCTCTTTCAAAACCATCTCTGAATAAAACCTGTCCCCGCAGTTCAAAAAATAAACATACCTGCCGCAGGCTTCCTCCACAGCCTGATTCATTCCGTCATAGATCCCGGAATCCTTTTTCTCCACCACCTTAAGCGCCGGACATGGCACTTCCCTGTCCTTTTGCCCTTGTCCTTTCTTCCCTGTGGCGGCTTTTACCCCGTCGTTCCTGTCTGCTTCCCGCACCGGCAGAGCGTCCTCCCACCTCCTGGCCATTTCATAAGCAGACACCAGTGAGCCGTCCTTAGACCCCCCGTCCTTCACAATCACCTCAAAGTCCCGGAACACCTGCTTCTCTATGTTCTCCAGCGTACTCTTAAGCTTATCCCCGGCATTTAAACAAGTTACAACTATCGAAAAAAAAGGCTGCATAAACCCCTCCGTCAATACCATTAGTGTGCTGCCGGGAACTGACCGCGAAGACTCTCCCAAGGGGCCCGCCCCGTCTGGAAATTTTTAACGGCGCAATGGCGCAAAACAGGCAGCTCAAAGGTTCAATTTCTGACCTAGTTCACATCCGACAAAATAGGCACCATATCGTGAAACATAAAAGTCTCATAGGGCAGGATCCTAAGGCCGTTTCCCCCGGCTTTCATCAGGATAAAGACCGCAAAATACAAAACCGCGGCCCCAACCGTGCCGGCCGTGAGAACCCCTTTCCATTTCTTATTTTCAATCCCCCCAAGCAGTGCCGGCAGAAAAAAGATGTGCGTGATGGTCAGATAGTACCCGATCCTGGAAATAATAGGCAGGAAGGAACAGCATACATACATCACCAGCGCTCCAAGATTACAGTAGAAATAAAAGCGGTTCCGCCTGTCCTCCTTCACCGTCTTTTTGTAGCATAATAGGGACAAAACCAGCACCCCAAGACAGCGCACAATATTTACAAGGCTGGTGCCTCCTTCCAGATATTCTGTATCTTCGTAAGTAGGATACAGGGCCACTACTACTTTCAAATAAAAATCCTGCATAAAAAAGAAGGTGGTGCAAAATAACGCCGCTATTGCCAACTGCCACTTTTTCCAGGCAAAAGCCGCCAGGATATATAGGGGGATCACCACCAGAATAGACTTATGCAGCGTCGCTCCCAAAAGCACCAGCAGAATAAATTTCACCCATTCCCTCCGCAGCACATAAGGAATGGCAATCACTGCAACAGCCAGCGCCAGATAATACCGTACGGTGTTAAAAGACTGGAAATAATAGCCAAATGCCATAAACAAAAAGAAACTAAAGCCAAAGGAATCCGCCTGTCCATAGATGGCCGCAAGAAACAATAAAATCGTAAAAAAGGCAAAAAAGGCAAAGACCAGCAGATAATTCTCAAAGCCGCTGATTCCATAGAGGATCTTCACAATCGTATTAAAGCCAAATTCTGTGGGCACAAAGGCATCACAGTTGACCAAATGCATGAACTCCACATACTTGGCGTAATCGTTTCCCACATTGAGCCGGCAGGCTGAAACGGCAAAAAGAAGCAGAAATAAAGCTGTAAGGCTTAAGCCGTTCAGCATCTGCTGTCTGCTGACCATATTCCGCTGTACTTTCAGACGGTTATCCACCATCAGCCCCAAGAGGACTGTAATGACCGCCGTAAAAATATATACAATCATAATTTCTCCTGCTTTTCTTAAACACTGCCAACAGATATCCCTAAGAGCGTCTTTTTCCTTCCCTGATTCCCTGTTTCATCCATCCATAAGCCCTGCCAAAAGGTATCTCCTTTAACATTTCCCCCCGGTGGGCATATAAGAAACGCAGGGAAAAAAGCCCTGCCATAAAACCGTAAAGATAATGATACAGCACACCCCTGTCCACAAAAAACTTCTGGTTGTACCCTTTGAACCAGGTGGACTCACGGTAAACCTCCTGTCCGATTTCCTCCGGCCGGGCATACAGATGCAGCCCCTTTTTCAGGCAGTCATGAAAGAACAGACTGTCCTCCCCGTTGCTGTACCTTGCGCCACCCCCAAAAAGCAGGGAAAAGCTTACGTTGGCCTTAAGCAGGGATTCCCTTCGCGCCGCTGCCGCGTAAGTGGGATAACGCCCGTAATTGTACCAGCGTATCCTTCTTTTTTCCTTATTGTAATAGGTGGCCCTTGTGGGATCTACCTTAAAGTTAAAGGTAATGATATCTGCATCGGGATTTTCCTCAAAAGCTTTCAGAACCGTCCTATGATAGCCCGGATAAAAAACAATGTCCTCGTCGGAAAACAGGAGGATTTCCCTGCCTGCATGCATCAGGGCCGTATTCCTGTTCAGCCCTACGCCCCGCTCCTTCATGGAAAAGCACCTGATTTTCTTTCCCTTATGAAGGTACTCCCTGTATCCGAAGCTGTCACACTGGTTTACAATAACGGCCTCCGTTTCCAGATTCATCTGTCCGGCCAGTGCATCTACATCCTTATCCACTGCTGCCACCAGCACCTGCATATCCATAATTCCATTCTCCCGTTTAAAAGTTCCCCGCCAGCCCTTAAGGGGCAGCAGATATCTTTTATGCAAAGTACCTGTTTAAAAATTCTTCATCCGCCTGGGCAATGATCATGCCATACACCTTACAGTCCTGATTTACCAGAAAACTTAAAATCCGTGAAAGCTTCCGCCCCACATCAGCGCCAAAGGGAAGCAGAATGATCACACCACCGGTTTCCCTGATTTGGCGGCACTCCTCCGCCGCAAGTACATTCTCATTAAAAGCCGTCACTTTCCATTCGCCCTCTGCGGATTCGGCGCCTGTCTCCTCTCCGGGAATGTGCCAGCTAAAATCCCCGCTCTGGTGTGTAACATTTCCAAAAACCTCCAGTTCCTCCCAGTTAAGGAGCCGTTCGAGCTCAAGCTTACGGGTATCTGCATGATTCCCCATATCCAGAATGGCAAATGCCTTTTTTTCCTCCAGAAGATAATGTATATTGGCTTTCAGTTCCCGTGAATAGGGCTGAAGCCCCTTCTGGTTCCGGGTGAGGATCCCCAGGGCTTTATAGGGAAACCGCTTCTCAATATCTTCCTGCACATATACCGACTCGTCAAGCACATAATTGAATCCAATCACCAGAAGGGTCAAAAGGCCCAAAATCACGGCCCCTGTCACACAGGCCGCAGTGGTCCGGTCATCCCAGTAGACACGTTCCGGGGCGCTGGAGCGCAGTACTTTGATCTTCTCTAGCTCCTCGCTGTCCCTTGCATATTCTTTCAAACCGTTTTCCACCGCTTCCCTGATTTCCCGGACAAACTTTTCATCGCCGCCTTTGACCGTAATGGTCAAAAGTCGTATATCCGACAGGATTTCCGCTGTGGTGGCTTCCCCCACTGCATCCCGCTCATAGCCGGGAAGCTTTTCCATCACCAAATCCATGATAGGGTCCGTATCCAGCAGGTCATTCCATGTATAGCCGTTATAATACTGGTAAACCTCCCCGTTTTCATCATGGCCGAAGCTGATGTACAGCTTGGACACAGCCACAAACTCCACAGGCATTTTCATGGACCTTGCCACCTGATAGACGATTCCTCCGCAGACCGCCCCTAAAATGGCCAGCATAATGGCCAGCCATATTCTCTTTTGGAGATACAGCGTAAGCCGCTTTAAGTCCATTCCCCTGTTTAAATATTCTTCATTCTTTTCCATCTTCATCTTCTACAGATTCCCCCGTTTTCAAGGCTTTCATGGCCGTCACCTGGGTACTTTCAACGCCCTCGGTGCTTTCCGGCTTTATCAGTATTTTCAAGGTCAGAAGCATCAGTTTTAAATCCAGCCACACAGAATAATTTTCAATGTAGGACAAATCCAGTTTCAGTTTGTCATAAGGCGTTGTGTTGTACTTGCCGTAGACCTGGGCATACCCCGCAAGCCCCGCTTTTACCTTCATTCTGAACACAAATTCCGGCATATCCTCCACATACTGCCTGATAATCTCCGGCCGTTCCGGCCTGGGACCGATAAAGGACATTTCCCCTTTTAAAATATTAAACAGCTGGGGCAATTCATCAATGCGCACCGCCCGTATGAACTTCCCAATCGGCGTGATCCTGCTGTCGTTTCTTGCCGCAAGCCTTGCCACCCCGTCCTTTTCCGCGTCTACCCGCATACTTCTAAACTTCATGATTTCAAATTTCCTGCCGTTCTGGGTGCAGCGCACCTGCTTATACAGCACCGGGCCTTGATCATAAGTCTTGATCAAAATGGCGGTCACAAGCATAAAAGGAGTTGCAATGATGAGAAGCAGCAGCGCGCATATAATGTCGATCATCCGCTTTGCCGCCCTCTGTTCCACTGTCAGCGCATACTCTCTGGTCAGAAGTATGGGTGTATCAAAAAGATGGAGCTGGTCGGAGCCTTTGATCAGCACATCGGGAATTTTGGGCATCATATAGACCCGGACCGACCTGCTGTAACAGAACTTCAAAAGCTTATTCCTCTCCTGGGTAGGGATATCCCAGAGCACCACTGCCCCATATCCCTTTACGATCTCCTCCTCAAGCTTCGCCTGTCCCTCTTTAATATCTATGCACTTGACAATCTTATATTTATCTTTCCGGGACGCAAATTTCCTTAAAATATCATCAATATCTCTTTCCCCGTGAATCAGCAGCATCCTTCTGGGGGGGAACACCTTCCGGTAAAAAGTGTTGCAGATAAAAGTCCACCCTCCCGCAATCAATAACTGGGCAAAGACTGCCGCAGCGAAATATTTCACCGGGACAAGCCAGTTGTTCATCAGGGACACCTGAAAATATGTAATTACATTTACGATCAGCAGGGAAAATACCTGTGACAAAAATACATCCAGGGGTTTTAAATAGCCCACCTTCATGCCGCCATAGGTGTTGTTAAAGAAAAACAGCAGAAACAGATAGATGGCAAATATCAAAAGATGGCCGTTGCGGGTAAATTTAAACCTTATGGTAAACTTGCTTATAAGGGGATAGTAATATACCATCCAGATATATGCATAAATGGCTGTCTGTATAAGCAGTCCTGCAAAACTCAGCCACAGTACACTGATTCTTTTTAACGATTCATAATGTCTCAAATGATACACCTCTTATTGTTTACAGTCTCCTTAGGGAAGCACGCACCGCCCAGAAAAAAAGATTATAGCAGCTATACAAAAAAGGCAGTTTTTCTTCTCTGCGGTACAGATTCCAGATTCTTCTTATGGCTTCCAGTTTATTGGAAGATAAGGACTTTACGGGCCTGCGGTAAACAGCCAGCACTTCATCCAGCCCATAAGCGGTAAAGCCATTCCGGAGGAGCTTCCACCATGTGGCAGTATCCTCGCTTTTTACATTTGGCATCTGAATCAGCTCCCGCCCGGTTTTGTCCGTATCCAGAAGAACCGTGGTGGTAAAAATAACCGTCCGGGAAAGGGCCTTAAAATAAGTGAGCACAGGCGGCACATGCACCACCTTTCCCGTCCTTACTGCATTTTCATCCCCAAACTCATAGGCGGTAAACACAAAAGCAGCCTGCTTTTCCTTCATAAACGCAAGCTCCCTTTCCAGCTTGTCCTTCATCCAGATATCGTCCGCATCCAGGAATGCAATATACCTTCCCCCTGCATTTTGTATTCCCGTATTCCTTGCATCCGCCGCCCCTTTATTGGCTGGTCTGACAATCAACCGGATTCTCTTATCCCCTGCGGCAATGCACTTTTCTATTCTTTCCCGCCCATCGTCTGAAGAATGGTCGTCCACCAGAATCAATTCCCAGTTCTGGTAAGTCTGGGCCTGCACCATTGCAATTGTTTCTTCTATATATGATCCGGCATTGTATACCGGAACGATTATGCTTACAAGCTCCTGCGGCTTTTCCATTTATATTTCCTCTTTTACAAGATAGATTGGCCTTCTTTTCACTTCCATATACGTTTTCGCCAGATATTGGCCCAGGATTCCCAGACAAAAGAGCTGGACCCCGCTGATCAGCGAGATAATACATACCAGCGACGGCCACCCCGAAGTAGGATCTCCAAATATCAGCTTCCTCACGATAATAAAGACAATGAACACAAAAGCCGCCACGCAAAAGAATACCCCCATAAACGCGGCAAAGGCCAGCGGCGCCGTGGAAAAAGCGGTGATTCCCTCAAGGGAATAAATGAAAAGCTTCCAGAAAGACCACTTGGTCTCTCCCTTTTTTCTCTCAATATTTTCAAACTCAAGCCACTTCGTTTCAAATCCGACCCAGCCGAAGATCCCTTTGCTGAAACGGTTATATTCCGGCATGGATAAAATAGCATCCACCACGGGTCTGGTCATGAGCCGGTAATCTCTCGCCCCGTCCATGATTTCTGTCTGGGAGATCTTTCTCATCAGCCGGTAAAAAGCCCTGGCAAAAAAAGAGCGCACAGGCGGTTCCCCCTTGCGGTTGACACGTCTGGTAGCCACCGAATCATACCCTTTTTCCAGATAACCGAACATTTCCGGCAAAAGCGACGGCGGATCCTGCAGATCTGCATCCAGAAACACCACATAATCCCCCTTCGCCTTTTCAAGCCCTGCATAAATCGCCGCTTCCTTCCCAAAATTTCTGGAAAAAGAGAGAAGATGCACACGTCCATCCTTCTCTATCAGCTTCCTGACCGCTGCCGCCGTTTGATCCTTAGAGCCGTCATTGATATACCAAAGCTCCAGCTCTATCTCCTTCTCCCCAAAAAACTGTTCATTCTTTATAAATTCCTGATAAAAATCAGCAATATTATCTTCCTCGTTATAACAGGGGACAATTGCGCTGAGTACTTTCATTTCCATCCTTCCTGCCAGAACATTCCCTGCGCCGACATTGCAATACCAAATCCAGCCTATGTTACCTTACCTATTCTATCACACAAAAATAAATATCTCAATAAAAGTACACATTGAAAATTGATTTCCAAACAAACGCTGCCATGCGCCGGGGGACATTTATTGTAACAAAACTGCCTATATGGATTACCATACAGGCAGTTGCTTCTATACCGTATGCCGTTTTTACTACACGTAAGCTCAGGGTTTACAAAACACTTTAAAACAGGCTTATCTTTCCGGATACTCTATCGTTCAGCACGTAATAAGCTGTAAAATCCTCCGGTTTGATATAAACCTGCAGACTCTCAACAGCTTCCTGGGCATGTCCCTTGGCACGATAGTGTGCTTTGACCTGTTCTACCACTGCATCTATATTGGCTTCATACCCGCGGTACTGCAAAATAATCTCCGGCGCCGCCTCTTTCTTTGCTTCTTCCTGCACCGCTGTCACATTCTCCACTGCTTCCGCTTCCTTTTTGACCATAACTTCCTTTTCAGTTGTTGCTATCTTTTTATCCATCGTGCCCTCCCTGTTTCTCTTTCCTGCGGCCCGCCCTATATGATAATCAGCATTCTGCATCTGTAACAGCACGCCCGCAAAGCTTGTTATCTGTTATTATTTATTGTAGCATTGTTTCCTTCTTACGGCAAGCAGTTCCGGACTGCACCCAAAATCCCCCTTAGATTTCAGAAATAAAAACTGCCTATATGGATTACCATATAAGCAGCTCTGTGTGTTTTTATAGCTGGATATCCACCAGCATCAGATGGATGTCTCTCATTTTCTTCCTGTTTTCCTTGCTGATCCCCAGCGTTTTTCCTGAATTCAGCACCAATTCGCTGTAGCGGTACTCTTTTATGTATTTCATGTTTACGAGGTAGGACTGGTGGATGCGTAAAAACCGGCAGTTCTTTTCCTCCAACTGCTTCTGTATATCTACCAGCTTACCGTAAAAGGTATATTCCTGTTCCCCGCAGACCGCTGTCACATGCCTGTGTCTGCTGTAAAAATATGTGATATCGGAAAGCCTTAAATTGTACTGGGCCTTTTTGATAATAAACGTAAATGTTTCTATGTCCTGCCGTTCTTTGATTTTCATGTAATCTTCCATGGTTTCTTCAAGCTTCTGGACGATAACCGGTTTGGTCAAATACTGGAAGGGATGGGCGCTGAACGCTTCTTTATAATATTCCTCGTATCTGGAGGTAAAAATTATTGTGGTAACATAATCCGCCTCCCGAATCTGTCTGGCAACTTCAAGGCCATTGACGCCGTCCTTGTCAATATCCAGAAATATCAAATCATACATGCCGTCTGTTTCCATGCTTGCCATAAACAGTTCCGCTTCATTAAAAACTTTGATCTTCACATTTCTTCCCGAACGAAGGGCCCATGAATTAATATTCCACCTCAGATTCTGGGCATATCTTTTTTCTGCATCACAAATCGCTACTTTAAACATTCCCCTTCACCTCTTCATCTGCAAGTAATACTATATCCAATTTTAATATACCTAATACCAAAAACGGTGTAAACCCCCTAAAGCAATAAGCCTGCCGGAACTATAGTTCCAACAGGCTTGCCCTTTTGCTTCCAGACCATAAGATAGGATCTTCTAAAGACAGCTGACGGTTCTCTCCGCCTGCCAGAGAAATGCCCATGCCGGATATCCGTTTTTCCGACACAATTTATATTATAGGCATATTTTCCTATTTTTTTATAAAATGTAATAAATTGTGACCCCTCATGTAACTTTTTGCATCCAGCCTTTATGGATATAAATTGCCGGGCTGGCAAAATTCCTCTCAGCACCTGTTCATCATGACATCTAATATGTCCATGCAGGACTGTCTGATCACCGCCCTCCTTTCCCGGCTGACTGGCAGCATTTCACCGTTGCGCATCACCACGTATCTGGGATGAAATTCTTCCACATGCCTGTCATTTACCAGAAAGGACTGATGAATTCTGATAAAACGGTTACTGCAGTCCGCAAGCGCATCCTCCAGCGTATCCAGCTTTTCATAAAAAACATATTCCCTGCCGCTTACCAGATAAACCCACACTTTCCTCTTCTCACTGGCAAAGTACAGCACCTCGCCTAAGGTAATATTAAAGGTGCTGTGCTTATATTTAAAAATATAACTTTCATATTTAACCTTATGATCCTCCATGATCTGATCCAGAATTTCATAGGCTCTCTTTCTGGACACAGGCTTTTCCATGTACAGAAACGGATAGATCCGGCACATCTGCTTTAAGCACCTTTCATACCCGGACACAAACACAATGCTCACCACACTGCTCTGCCGCCGGATTCTCACGGCAGTTTCCGCCCCGTCAATACCGCTTAGTTTGATGTCCATAAACACAGCCGCAAAATCTCCTGCACATTCCAAATCAAACAGTAAATCTTCTCCACTTACAAATTTTTTCAACTGGACATGAATCCCCCGTACATCAGACCAGCTTCCAATAATATTAGCCAGGTCTTCCGTGTAGCGCGGAATATCATCGCACACTGCAATACGTAACATATAAATTCCCCTCTCACTTAAAAATGTTTATTACCATTTTATTTTACCATCTTCCCGCCATTGCGCCAGTATATATGGAATAAAACTTGTCATTAGTGCGAAAATAACCTATATTAGAGATACTTTATCCCATACCTTCACTTTATATACCGGGTTCGCAGGATCAAAGTCCTTCGATTGGTAAACCGTAAGGGAATAATCCGCCCCGCACATTGAGCCGATTGCCTTTCCGTACATATCATTTGAAATATGTAGCTCAAATGTGCCGCCGGATGCCTATGTTGCCGTCGTCTCATACCCTGCTGCCGGGTATCCTGCTCCCTCGTAATAAGTCCGGGCAGTTCATTATTTCCGTGGCTTATTGGAATATGCAGTCATTGGAGTTTTTCGTTTTACATCATAGTATCATCACGTAAAGCCTCCGCCAGGCTGACCTTTAGTATCTTTTTCCCACCGAGGTAATATGCCAATGCCACAAATGCAAAGACGGCTGAAACAAACGCCAGAATCGGCGCTATCGGAGCCACTTTAATAAATTCCATAGGGTCTAAGTAGCTTGCCCTTATCATGAATGCCACAGCCACTATTGTCAGCGCCGATGTGACAAGCAACGGACGTCCGACAATCATCAAAGCCTCTATGCAGAACATCTTCCGTATCCCTTCCGGTGTAAGCCCAACAGACATATACCGGGCAAATTCCCGTTTCCTTTGACGCAGGAAACCAAGGGTATGAGAAAACACATGGGCAATCCCAATTATTGCAAGCAGGACGCAAAACGCACCTAATATCAGTTCATACCCCTCTATCATTTTATCGTTGTCTTCTCTTTCCTGAATACGATTCTCACTCTCTATTTCATATTCCGATCCGATTATCTGCGTTATTTCATTTTCCAGCGCATTCAATATATCCACTTCTGTCCTGTCATTTGCCAACACCCGGACATAAGTGTCCTGCTCCGCCCCACCTATCTGCCCTCCGATTTCTTTCCACAAGGACAAAGGCATAAATTGTACCAGAGGGCAGTCGAATTTCCCGTATTCTTCCCGAAGGAGCGGATATTCCTTTGTACAGGCCAGCACTGGGATCTCTACCATGTTTTCGCCTCCCTTTTCAGCAGCGTTATTCAAAGCAACTGCTTCCATATCTTCTTTTACATAAGGAATGTATTCCGGATACCGAAAATTACTGTTAACGCTGTCCCAAAACCGATTTAAGACGATTGCCCCATCCATCCGGGAAGCTATTCCTATCTGTCCGCAGAATTCACCAAAACTCTCATCATCCAATATAAAGATGGGAGCCTCTATCTGAAACAAGCCCTTGCCATAAAATGCTGCATCTCCCAAAAACACTTCCAAACCACCCAATGCCAGCAGTTCCTTACTTTGTGCATCCTGCGGCAATATACATACTGCCTCTGCCTTTTGGTAAACAACACTGCTGTCCGCTTTAGGCATTCCCCGAAGTTCATTTATCAGCCCAAAATCCTCTATATGGGTATCCTTCACAGTTACCATGACATCCCATGCATCCTGATATTTTTCAAAATAGGTATGGTTTGTGCTGATACCGGAAAGTGTCCAAAAGCACTGCATTATCATAAAACCCAGAAAGGCGAGTATCAACGACAAAGATGTGGTACGCAGAGCCTTTTTCTGAGCCTTTAATGCATTTCCGGCCATTTCCCCCTCTATTCCAAACAGCACAGACAAAATGGGAGAACGCTTTTTCTTTTTTAGCTGCAATTCATCCGTTCCACGGATTGATTCAAGCGGAGTCAGCCTGCTCAGCTTTCTCGCCGGAATCCATGCAGAAACAAGCACTGTAAGAATAGATAAAAAAAGAACAAGGATCAGAATAACAGGATGGCAGCTAAAGGATGCCTGCCTTCCTCCCACAAAATTCGCCGCGAAAGCGTTCATTCCCCAAACCGTGCCAAAGCTGAAAATAATTCCTAACAAAATCCCTGCCATAATCGGTACAATAGACAGAAAGAGTGCCTCCTGTAGCAGACATGTCCGGATCTGCCCCGGCGTAGCCCCGATGCTTGAAAAAATCCCAAACTGATGAACCCTGCTGTTCATAGATGTAGCAAATGAATTATGGATTACCAGTATCAAAGAAACACACACAATCATCACTATCGCCAGATACGCCGGCATCAGGAGTCTCGGCATATTGTCACCCGGAATACGGACAAAATACAAGGATAAAAGCTGATAATTATAATCAGCCGCATCTTCCGCCAGTCCCAGAATATTTACGAGGGCGGACATATCCTGATAGACTGTCCTTTTGTTATAAAAATACACATCTACCACAGTTCCCTGTTCCCCGGATAGTTCCTCATTGACTACCGCCTTTTCCACATTGGCAAAATTATTGATAACTGCCAGTTCATCTCCGCTGATTTCCCCGGTAATACGGCCATGCCAACTGCCATCCTCCAATTTTGTCCCTTCAATGCTGTCCATCCAGAAATTATAAAACAGACAACAGAGAAAGGAGAGAAACAAAGCGGCAATGAAAGATGCTGCTATAATAGATATACCGGATGCCCGGTTATTTTTTATATAATCAATTGAATAATTTTTCCACATACTTCCAATCGTTGTCATGTTTTTATGACAACGATTTACCTCCCTTCTTCTCATCGCTGATAATCTGCCCATCTTCTATGGTTACAATGCGGTCTGCCTCCAGCGCAATCTTTTCGTCATGAGTGATCAGCAAAATGGTCTGCTTCAGATTACGGTTCGATAATTTCAGCATATCAATGATCTCTCTTGAATTTTTCTGATCCAGATTTCCGGTGGGTTCATCTGCCAGGAGAAGAGCTGGACGGTATATCAAAGACCGGGCAATCGCAGCCCGCTGCTGCTGGCCTCCTGATAACTGGTTGGGGAGCGATTCCAGTTTATCAGCAATGCCCAAAGAGCTGACTACCTGTTCAAAATATTCCTGGTTCGGTTTTTTCTTATCCAATAACAGCGGCATAAGGATATTTTTCCGAATAGTAAGTGTCGGTATCAGATTATAAAACTGATAAACCAGCCCCACCTTCCTACGCCTGAAAATAGCTGCCCCGGTTTGATTCAAAGTAGAAATATCGGTTCCTTCAATGATGACCTTTCCCTCAGTAGGCTTATCCACAGAACCAAGAATGTGCAGCAATGTGGATTTTCCAGATCCTGAAGCCCCTACAATTGCTACAAACTCCCCTTTTTCCACTGACAGATCTACTTTTTGCAGAGCCGCAACCCTGTTGTTTCCAGTGCCGTATACCTTTTTAATCCCTTCGCATCTTAAAATCTCCATGCCTTCATTTCCTCCTGTCATGAATTGTACATTGCTTATAATTTTATTATAGCAAAGTTAAGTGACAACTCAGTGACTGTAAAAACGGATTTCAAAACACGCCCCGGCATTTATAAGGTTCCGTGCTGTAATGGTTCCATTCTGCTCCTCTATGATCGCTTTGGAAAGTGCCAGGCCAATCCCTATGCCATCCCCTTTCATCTTCCGCCCCCGGTAAAACCGTTCAAAAAGGTGTGGTATGTCCTCTTTTGCAAATCCGGCTCCTGTATCCCAAATCCTGATCTGTGTATAAAGCGGATTCTGTTCATAGGAACAATGGACAGTTCCTCCCGACGGCGTATGTTCCATGCAGTCTTTCAGAATATTCATGATTGCCTCCATTGTCCACTCCATGTCCGCACGAATCAGCATTTCACCCGACTCCGGTATATCGACAAAGACATCTGCCTTTAAAAACATTTCCTGCAGATTGTCGGCCGCAAGCATGAGAATTGTGAAGACATCAACATCTTCCCTCTTCAGGGACAAAGTCCCTGCATCAATACGTGATAGCAGTAATAATGCATCTTCAAAATGTGTCATATGGGAAATCTGCCTACGTATCTGCTCCAAATAGAATGGAGATGGATTGTCCTGCATCATCTGCACAGACAGGGAAATAGAAGTAACGGGTGTTTTGATCTGATGGGCGATATTATAAAGATTATCCGCAAAATTATTTTTAGCCTGAACTGCCGCATCCCTCGTCTGGTGCAATTCAGTCACTGTCTTATAGATTTCATCCTGCAATTTAGAAAAGTCGTCTTCGCCCGTCTGAAGAAGAGTGCCGCAATATCCCATGTTTACCTTTTCCAGATATTCCGTCAGCATTTTTATGCGTGCAATCTCTTTTTGCCGCCAGAACAGACATGTAATAAAAAATAACAATACCCCTGCAAGAAAGCCCATAACAAGAAAAAATGTACTATGCATTCCGGATGGGTTCCAAAGGTCTGACGGTCTGTATCCATATATTAAAATAATATTTTCTTCCGGCAAAACAGACGATCCATATTTATATTCTTTAATAGCCTCCAGCACTGTCTGCTCTGCCCCCGGCTGCTTTTCTATAATTTTCTGGCAGATCCCGCCTAATGCCTGTATATGAGCATGACTATAATAATCTGCCAAAAACATGGAAGTGGCTGAAACTGCAATCAGACTTGCAGAAAAGACAAACCCTACCAAAACAATCAAACCTTTTTTTCCACTCATTCCGGCTCCTCCATTCGGTAGCCTACGCTCCTGACCGTTTTCAGACAGACCGGCTGATGCAGTTTTTCACGCAGACGTTTCATGGTAACAGTAAGTGTATTGTCATTCACATAGTTCCCGCAACTATCCCAGATTTCTTCCAATAACTTCCTCCGTGTGACGGTTTTTCCTTTGTTTTGCAGCAGATACAAAAGCAGCTGATATTCTGACGGGCTTAAACCGATTTCCTCCGTACCGTTATAAACTGACATTTTTTTCAAGTCAATGGATAGCGAACCACAGGATAAGTATTGTCTGGAGGCATCTCCTGTTCTTCGCAGCAAAGCCTTTATGTGCGAAAGTAACACCTCCAGTTCAAAAGGTTTTACTATATAGTCATCCGCACCATTCTCAAATCCGGAAACAATGTCACAGGAATCACCGCGAACCGTAAGAAAAATCACAGGCAGCTCCTTCCATTTCAAACGAATCCACTGCACCAGCAGGTTCCCACTCCCATCCGGCATATTCCAGTCCACCAGAACAAGCGTTGGACACATACTGGCCAAGGCTTCTTTTGCACTGGCAACCGTAGAAAAAACCGAAACTTTACAGCCCTGCTGTCCAAGAAATTCTTTCACCGTGCAGGATATGTCTACATCATCTTCCACATAATATATCTCAATCATTTTTTCCCAGCTTTCTTTCTAATATGTACACTAATTTTTCTACCTTTCCTATACTGCAATCCCATTCCTATATTTCTTTCCGTCCCATCTGCTTTGCTAATTTTCATTGTCATAATCTTGTCTCTCTTTGATACAAATATTCGAAACCCCTCTTTGCACTTCCATAGATTTATGTTATATATCGCCACTCCCCTAAAAAAGATTTAGCAAACTCAACAATTCTCCACAAGGCGGCGTTATGCAGGTCTGATACCTGTGCTATCCGAAAGCCGGAAAATACGGCAGGGATATGGTGACCTCCATACTGCAAGAATAATTGCGTGTTTTACTCATTCTATTTCAAGTTTCAGAAAGTACAATGTTGCTAACAAACGCAAAGGAGGACCTCATATGTCTGCATTATTAGAAGCAAAAGAAATAACAAAAATTTATGCCAGAGCACAGCGCCCAAGCCTTAACAAAGTATCATTCAGTGTGTCGAAAAGTGAATTTATTGCTATCATGGGTGCTTCAGGTTCCGGGAAGACTACATTGCTTAATGTCCTTTCCACTATTGATACACCCACAGGCGGCAGTATCACAATAGACGGCATCAACATTAAGAACCTGACCGATTCAGGCGCGGCAGATTTCCGCAGAGATAAGCTGGGCTTTATTTTTCAGGAATATCTCCTGCTCGACAGCCTTACCATTTTTGAAAATATTGCTGTCCCTCTTACATTACAGAAGCTCCCTCCGGAAAAAATAGAGAACATGGTCAAAAGTCTGGCGGAAACGTTTGGCATAGATGCACAGCTTCCTAAATATCCAAACGAGCTTTCGGGCGGACAGAGACAGCGTGCTTCGGCTTTGAGGGCCATTGTAAAGCGGCCAAGTATTCTGTTTGCCGACGAGCCGACAGGGGCATTGGATTCCAATTCTGCGACAGATTTACTAAACACCTTAAAAGAGTCCAATGAAGCTCTGAATACCACTATATTGATGGTTACGCATGATGCCTATGCCGCAAGTTTCGCCAACCGTATTTTAATCTTTAAAGACGGACACATTATACGGGAGCTGTTCAGGCAGAATGACGACCGGCGTACATTCTACGAATCCATTGCACGGGAAGTAGCAAAATTAGACACAGAAAGGTAGGAGGGAATCTATGCATCATTTATCTATGGCATTTAAAAATCTAAAAAACAATTTTTCGTTTTATGCCCTCTATCTGCTATCCGTAGCATTTGTGATCACGATCTTTTTTGCATTCACTTCATTCTCGATGAATAAAGTCATGCTTGAAAAAATATCAAATGACAGGCGGGTTGAAACGATGTGTAACACGATTTCCGTATTTCTTATGGCTTTTGTAGTTTTCTATATGTCCTATTCAAACCGCTTCTTCTTGCGCCGCCGCACAAAAGAACTCGGTATTTACGCATTATTAGGATACAGAAAATCCACAATGCTCTCCCTGCTCATGACAGAGAACCTGCTCACTTGTACCGGTGCTTTTATAGCCGGGATACTTTTGGGCGGGTTTTTCCATAAGGGAATTGTCTTTAGCATTACAAAATTACTGGATCTGGCTGTCAATCATTCAGAAATACCTTTTTTCAATCCGAATGCCATTATGAAAACAGCCTGCTTTATTTTCGCTGTTGTCATAGTATTAGCCCTGTCCAACAGCAGATTCCTTTTCAAAACCTCACTCATGGATTTGGTGAGATATGAAAAGAGTGCAGAAAAAAAGATGAAATCCCATGCTGTTTTGGCTGTCATCGGGTTTTTGGCTGTTATTTCCGGATACTGTCTTGCACTTGATATATTAAGAGGTGCGGAATCCTTATGGATTACAGTTGGTTTTTATCCGATTGCCATGCTGACATTTGCACTCATCCTTTCAGGAACAGTGCTTTTTATCGCATCCTCTCTTCCCTTTGCGGTACAGGCAGGGAAGAAAAACAAACGGAAATTTTATACGGAAACAAAAATCATCACCGCGCCTGGGTTTCTATACCGCATCCATTCAAACTCCAGGACACTGATCATGCTTACCTTATTGTCAGCCGCAACCTTGACCGTTTCAAGCGTTATGGCCCTGACGTTATACTATCCAATCGCCGCGGTATCCCGTATGGCGCCATCGGAAATAGAATGCAGAATTGCAGAGGAAAATGAAATAACTGCGATCAAAGAGATCGTAAACACCTATTCATCAGATACGGATGTCACCTTCCTGCAGACCGATCTTTATAAAGTCACCTCTACTGCGGAACAGCTCCCTATAGAGTACAGCCTCGGAACTTCCAAAGGGGATGCGGATAACGAAAAAATTCTGCGGGAAGCAGGATTTGAATGTATCCCGTATTCAGCTTATAAAGCCCTTCTGGAAGCGCAGGGACGGACAAAGGTGCTGGAACATCTTGCCTCATTAAATAAAGATGAGTGTGTTTTGATCAAGTACCAGCCAGATCCTGACAATAATGAAACAGACCGTGTTTATCCACTGCTCATAGGCAATGAGGAAATACCGGTTATTGTAACTTCGGTCACATTGGATAACCCCATTTCATTTGCAAACAGCGTCGGTACTTTAGTTATAAGTGACAATTTATATCATACGATAGCAGGGCAATCCGTTCCTGCAGCAAAAATCCTCAGCATAAACGGAAAATCCATTGAGGATAATGAGGCTCTGTTTCAGGCTCTGTCAGACTATCTGTCGGGAAGCCCATACCTGCAGGGAAACTCGCACAGGGTACACGAAATATTTTCCCTGAGCAGCTCCACCTTCCTGCTGATCGGCTTTCTTGTGGTGCTGTTCTTCATCGCTACCGGAAGCATCCTTTACTTCAATAATGTTTCAGCCGTAACTGACTCGGAATCCGATTATGAGATTCTTTGGAAAATGGGTTATACGAATAAGAGGATCAAAAAGATCATCAAAAAGCAGACGGCCGCTTTTTTCAGCATCCCATTTTTATTCGGGCTGGCAGACTGTGTCTTCGGTACGCTGGTATACAAGTCCGCCCTCATGCAGAATATTCTGGGAAACAGTCCTTTACTTTATGCGCCCGCAGTGGCAGCCGTTATGCTGACATTCCTGATTTATCTGGGGTATTACCATATTACCGTCCATACCTGTTGTAAAGCTGTGCTGACTAATTCAAATACTCCGCAGTAAGCTGCGTGGTATTCGACCCTCGCGGCATTCGCCAATATGCTCAAACCAACTCTGGTTGGTTTTAAGTACGGCGGTTTCATACACCTTTATGTCAAATTAGAAATCGCCCAGAGATTCCTGTTTGTATACCCACAAATAAATGGTATAATGAAGCGTGAAAAATGGAGGCCGGATATGAAGAGTATAACATTAAACTTTCTGCTTTTTGCAAATTCCATTTTCCTTATCTTGTATATAGGACTGGCCATAAATGATAATATAGCATTTAGCGCCACAGGGACTGTATCCCTGTTCCTGTCCTCTTTGATGCTCGTAGATATTACTTATATAAGTTCCTGCAATGTCAGGGGAAACAAAGTCATCTCCCTGTTTTGCGGCCTGCTGGCACTCCATAGCTGGTATATACTCCTGTCTGCACGGGGCGATTCATGGGCAACTATGCTCTTTTCTGCCTTAAGCCCGGTCATATGGTATGTCTCCATAAATTTCATACTCATGTTTTTGTTTCAGGGCGGCGGATATAAATTCAAAAAAGCGGTAAGCATCTGCCTGACCGGAACCTGCATCTGTTCCCTTATTGGCCTGTTGGTATCAGATGAAATATTCGCCCTGTTCTACGGCATACAGTTTCTGGCGGGCTGGCTCTGTTTTGTTTTCATTGTTGTCTTCCACAGAAAGAGGACTGCCTTTGTTATTAAGGCGGAATGGAAATGTACCCTTTTCTCCCTCGTAACGGTAATCATTTTATTCCTTGCCTATTACTTTTCTACAATGGACATCAGTGGGAATCTTTCTAATTTGGGAATATATCTTCCTGTCCTACTGTTCTCTGTTAGTACACACAGCATTATACGAAAAGAGCATAACAGTGTCCCGCTGTCAACTGTATTCAGCAGGCGCCAGCGGGCATTGATCCTGCTTGCCGGGACAGTTATCTGCGGTCTGTCTGCTCTGGCTTCAGACACCCCTCTTACACTGTTTTTCCTTATGCTGGATGCCATGTTTGTCTTTGTATATGCCTGCAACATTACATTAGATTTTAATTTAAGGCACGGGAAAAGTGCGATAATCAGTGAAAGCAAATACCATGCCGCATTAGAGCAGCTACGGCAGGAAGAACAGCTAAACCTCGAATTTGCAAATTTCCTCCATGATGACATTCTCCAGGATTTGCTTTCCATAAAGAACATGATGAAAAAGGCAGACCGTCCCGATATCCGGAAAATCATCACGGAAAACCTCGATAACATGAACACTTATATCCGTGAACGGATGCAGGATTACCGCCCTACAATGCTCCCCAAACTTACTGCGAAAGAGAATTACCAAAACCTGCTTGAATATATATCTCAGTCCTTCCCGCACCGCAATATCCGTATTACCTTTGAATGCCCGGACTCCCTGTTTTTAGCTGCCCCTTATGATATCTTCGTGTACCGCCTCCTGAAAGAGCTTGTCACAAATGTTTACAAGCACTCATCGGGAAAAAAAGCATGGATAACCCTTACACAGGACAAGGGAATCATAATGCTGCGCATAAAGGACAACGGAACTGCTGACGCGGAAACCCTGTCATCCGCCGATCTGTCAAAACACAGAGGGCTTTCGCTGATCACTGAGCGCGTCGACAATATGGGTGGGTCTGTAAAAATAACCAATAACTTCCCGTGCGGGGTCTGCATACAGATCACCCTGCCAATGAAAGGAGATGTTTCTTATCAATATTTTATTAGTCGATGACCACGCCTTATTTTCAAAAAGCCTGGAGATTGCCTTATCGGATTATCCGGAGATCACATCATTTGAAAGTATCAGTGATATTTCCCGGTTGGACAGCTTTATTGAAACCAACAGACCGGACATCCTGCTCATGGATATCAACTTAAAGAACATAGCATCCGAAGACGGCCTTGAATTAGCGAAACAGATATTAGACCAATATCCGGAGCAAAAGATAGTGATCCTGTCCGGATATGACCTGCCAATATACCGCAAGGAGGCAGAAAAAATCGGAACGAAGGGATTTATCAACAAAAATACAGAACCTGAAATACTGGTATCCTTCCTTTCCCAAATATCACAAGGTGCAGTTATTTTTAACAGGGAAATTCCATTTTTAGAAGACTTGACTGAAAGCGAAAAACAAATCCTGCAGCTTATAGCCGATGGTATGAAGCGAAAAGAGATTGCAGCTACACTTTATATCAGCGAACGTACTCTATCAAACCATTTACAGCATATATTTGAAAAACTTGATGTTACCTCATCTGTTGAAGCTGTAACAAAAGCCATTCAAATGGGGTATATCCCTCCTCTTTGTTAAAAGAAAAAAGCGAGGTCCCCCCACTGTTATGACCCCCGACAAGCCTAAAAAACCTTGATTTTGAGCCATTCTTCAATACTTTTTCCTGCGTATCCCCAAAATCCTATGGCATCAATTGGAAATTGGCGTCTGGGCGGCTACCACGGCAGAGAAGGCTTCCGGGAATTCAGCCACACCCATATGACAGAGTTAAAAAATTATTGCACAAATTCTCCCCTTAAAATTCATTTATTTTTTACATCAATATGTAACCCGTTCTACTTGATTAATTTGCACAAGCCATTATATAATACTAAATACGCCTCTCCAAATCGGGTAGTACACTATATATAGGAGCGACGCTGTGAGGAATAAATCGTTCACAGTCAAATTGGTGCTACCGCCCAGCGAAACACCCGGCATTCGATTCGCAGGCGGAGCAAGAATGGAGGATTACTATGAATATTATCAAAAGAAGCGGAATGGAGGTTACCTTTGATTCTGTCAAGATAGAAGACGCGGTGAGGAAAGCCAACGCCAGCGTCCAGGATGAAGACCGTCTGACTGATGCACAGATTAAAACAGTCGTTGCAAATGTCACAAAGCTATGCACAAAAATGAATCACAGCCCCAATGTGGAGGAGATTCAGGATTTGGTGGAAGAGGAGATCATGAAGCAGAAGACCTACCGTCTGGCTTCCAATTACATTACCTACCGCTATAAAAGGGAACTTGTCCGCAAATCCAATTCCACTGATGAGCAGATTCTTTCCCTTCTTGAATGCAACAATGAGGAGGTTATGCAGGAAAATTCAAACAAAAATCCCATTGTCAACAGTGTACAGCGGGATTATATGGCCGGAGAAGTCAGCAAAGACATCACCCGCCGTTTCCTTCTTCCTGCCGACATTGTGGAGGCTCACGAAAAAGGATTGATTCACTTTCATGATTCCGACTATTTCGCACAACATATGCATAACTGCTGCCTGGTCAATCTGGACGATATGCTCCAGAATGGAACCATTATCAGCGAAACCATGATCGAAAAGCCCCGCAGCTTTTCCACAGCCTGTAATGTCGCAACACAGGCAATCGCCCAGATTGCCAGTTCCCAGTACGGCGGCCAGAGTATCACCCTGTCCCACCTTGCCCCTTTTGTGCAGGTAAGCCGTGAAAAATTCCGCAGGGAAGTGCGGCAGGAACTTGCGTCCCAGGGCTTTGACGCTACTGACGAAATGGTTGCTAAAATGGCTGAAATGCGGGTGGCCCGGGAAATCAAGCAGGGCGTACAGATGATCCAGTATCAGGTCATAACTTTAATGACCACCAATGGACAGGCGCCTTTTGTCACGGTCTTTATGTATCTGAACGAAGTGCCGGAAGGACAGCTCCGGGATGACCTGGCCCTTATTATAAAGGAAATGCTCCTCCAGCGTATTCAGGGTGTTAAAAACGAACAAGGTATTTACATTACTCCGGCTTTCCCTAAACTGATTTATGTGCTGGAAGAAAACAATATTGAAGAAGGAACACCTTATTGGGAACTGACCTGCCTTGCGGCCCAGTGTACGGCAAAACGGATGGTTCCCGACTACATCTCCGAAAAAATCATAAAGAAATTAAAAGAAGGCAACTGTTATCCCTGCATGGGATGCCGTTCTTTCCTGACCCCTTATAAAGATGAAAAAGGGCAGTACAAATTTTACGGAAGATTCAACCAGGGTGTGGTCACCTTAAATCTGGTGGACGTTGCCTGTTCTTCCGGCGGCAATATGGTGAAATTCTGGCGAATCATGGATGAACGGCTGGAATTGTGCAGGCGTGCCCTTATGTGCCGTCATGACCGTCTGAAAGGGACCCTGTCCGATGCGGCCCCCATCCTCTGGCAGAACGGCGCCCTTGCCCGTCTGAAAAAAGGCGAAAGCATTGACAGGCTTCTTTACGACGGCTACTCAACCATTTCCTTAGGTTACGCCGGGCTGTGCGAATGCGTGCGCTATATGACCGGACATTCCCACACAGACCCTGATTCCACGCCCTTTGCACTAGAAGTGATGAATTATTTAAACGACACCTGTCATAAATGGGCAGATGAGACGAATATTGCTTTCAGTCTCTACGGAACTCCCTTAGAGTCCACCACTTATAAATTTGCCAAATGCCTGCAGAAACGTTTTGGGATCATCCCCCAGGTCACGGATAAAAATTATATTACAAACAGTTACCACATTCATGTAACCGAACCAGTCAATGCTTTTGACAAGCTTTCTTTTGAAGCCCAGTTTCAGGAAGTTTCACCTGGAGGCGCCATCAGTTACGTGGAAGTTCCCAACATGCAGGATAACATTGAAGCGGTTTTGTCCGTGATGCAGCACATTTATGACCATATCATGTATGCAGAGCTGAATACCAAAAGCGATTTCTGCCAGATGTGCGGTTATAACGGTGAAATCCGTATTGTGGAAGATGAGAATAAAAAGCTTGTCTGGGAATGTCCCAAATGCAAAAACAGAAATCAGGATAAAATGAACGTGGCCAGACGGACCTGCGGTTATATTGGCACCCAGTTCTGGAATCAGGGACGCACCCAGGAAATCAAAGAACGGGTATTGCATCTGTAAACAGCCTGTGTAGTGCTCTGCAAACTGCCGGGCACAGCCTCTGTTCACGCGAACGGTGTCCGGGGTGCCTGTGACAGCCCTGTAGCTGCGCGACTGCCAGAAGGGAGAAAGGTTGATTGCAGAGGAATTTGATATTCTGCTTGCGGCCTCAGCGCAAAGCGCTTAGGAATGGAGGAAAATATGAAGTACTCAAACATTAAATTTTATGATATCTCAAACGGTTCCGGCGTGCGCACCAGCCTTTTTGTATCCGGCTGCACTCACAAGTGTAAAGGATGCTTCAATAAAAAAACCTGGAATTTTAATTACGGGAAGGAATTTACCCAGCAGACTATAGATGAAATTTTAGAATCCATTGCCCCCAAATATATAAGCGGACTGACCCTTTTAGGGGGGGAGCCCATGGAACCCTCCAACCAGCGTTCCCTACTTCCCCTGCTTAAACAGTTCCGGGAACAGTTTCCAAAGAAAAATGTCTGGTGCTATACCGGATATACTTATGAAGCCGATTTCTTAGACCCGGACGGCCGTGCACGCTGTGAAGTGACAGACGAACTTTTAAGTTATATTGATATCCTTGTTGACGGGGAATTTAAGCAGGAGCTTTATGACATCAGTTTGAAGTTCCGTGGCAGCCGCAACCAGCGGATTCTGCAAATCCAGAAAGAAGGATGTCCAGAATTGTTTCCGGTTTAAAAGGGAACTGCTTAAACCTTATGCCAGCCCGCTTTTCTTATAAGCCCACCCAAAAAACACAAGGGCCGCCAGCATATTAACGCCTATAACAAATATATTTTCAAACTTCGGGCTAAAATCCCCTATATTCCCAATCAAAAGGCCAATCTGCCGGGAGTAAACAGCCCCTGCCACTTTGCTGATCGTTTCATTAAATTCTGCAAGCATAGGCAGAAACGAAAATACCAGCATGACCGGAACCGTTACAGATGTAGCCATCATCTGATTCCGGCTTGCCGTTCCAATTGCGGCCCCAATCAGCAGCGAAGCCAGAATCCCTGCCGCCATGATCAATAGGAAGATCATTAGTTCACGCCCCCTATATCCTCCTGCCATTCCCAGCACCAGCGCCCCTGCCATACAAAAAGACCAGATATAACTTCCCATGGCTAGCAGATACTCCCACGGCTTCACCCCGGACATCATAAGCACCCGCAAAGTATTTTTTTCTTTTTCCTCTGCAATCACCGCCGCTATGCTCACCAAAGGCGCCATTCCCACATACATGGCCGAAAACATATTAGCAAAAAAATGAGGCGGCATACCCTCAATTTTAATTGCCTTTTCCATGATAAGGGCCAGTATTGGAAACATAATAAACTGGATAAGTATTTCCTTGTTCTTTAAAGTGTCCTTTATTTGCTTTTCAAAAATTGCCGCGCTGTTTTTCATATTTATTCCAATCCCCTTCCTGTCAGTTCCATGAACACTGTTTCCAGACTCGGCTCCGTAGAGTGAATCGTCTCAACCATTTCCTGTTCCAGATATTCTTTCACCTTTTCCGCAGATGTCCTGTTATTGGACATTTCCACCATTTTCCCATTTAAAAGTCGTAGCAGAAGCTTGTTCTGGTGATTGTACCTGCAGCATACTTCCCCGGGCTGCCCGTATTCCATAATTACCCCCTCATGCAAAAGAGCCACATGATCACAAAGCTTATGGGCCTCCTCCATGTTGTGGGTAGTAAGAAATATAGTGGCTCCCCTGCTTTTTTCCTCCTGTACCAGCTTGTGAATCTCCGCCGCCGTTGCCGGGTCTAAACCGCTGGCAGGCTCATCCAGAAAAAGTATCCGGGGTTCGTTCATCACTGCCCTTGCCAAAGACAGTCTGCTGCGCATCCCTTTGGACAGCTTCATCACAGGCAGTTTCCTGTCTTCATAAAGCCCCACCCTGCGCAGGATCTCGTCGGCCCGTTTCTCCGGAACATCGTATATCCGGGTGAACAGCTTCAAATTGTCGTAGCAGCTCAGCCGCTCGTACAGTCCGAAATTATCCATCATCATTCCCATCTTTGACAGGTTTTCTTTCCTGTTTCCTGCATTTTTTCCAAAAATCTGTACTTCCCCTGCTGTCTGTCTAAGCTGCCCTGTCAGAATCTTGATCAGCGTCGTCTTCCCCGCCCCTGACGGACCAAGCAGCCCAAAAATCTCCCCCTCATGAATCTTCAAATCAATTCCCCTAAGCACCTCTTTTTCTCCAAATCTCTGCACGATGTGCCTCATTTCAACCGTATATTCCATATAGCCTTCCATCCTTTCCATAAGCCGTTCATTTGGGTACGCTGCCCTGATGCCTGCCGGCACATTTTAACTTTGGCATAAAAATATTCACTTCTGCTGTTTCAGCCTGTTCAGCGCATTTTCCATTTTCCGGTTTTCTATTCGTTCCCGCAGCGCCGACAGGGAAAGGCTTATCACAAAGCAGATTCCAAAACACCCGAAAAACATCACCCAAGGCAGCCAGTCATCTACAGGGAACCAGTCAAAAATCCGTATATAAGCCGCCATCATAACAAGTATGGAAACCACCATGGCTGCACTCCTTGCAACGATACGCATATTTTTAAAAACCACATCCGTAAAGAACAAAAATCTCATAATTACAATCCACACCGATGTGGAAAAAAACTGTACCATGATCGACAGACTAAGCCCTTCTTTTCCCATGGAAAAAAGGCTGGAAATGTCTTTCGCTTCTTCCCCGAACAGCCAGCAGAAAATGTTCAATATAATAATGGAAAATCCAAAGATTCCAAACACCTGCTCCGCATAGTCAAATATTGTTTTTTTCTCTTCCATTTACTTTACCCCCAGTTTCTTTTTAAGCCCTTCCGCATACTGCCTGGAAACCATGACCTGCTCGCCGTCTTCCAATGTCACTTTGATTTTCCTGTTGATGTCCGCCTTTAAGGACCTGACGTATTTAAGCTGAATCAGGCAGGATTTATTTGCCCGGAAAAAGCCATATTCATCAAGCTGCTGCTCCAGCTCATAAAGCTTTAATCTGGATTCATAAACGGCATCCTCCGTATATACGAATGTCTTCCGGTCCACTGATTCAAGATAAATGACCTTCGTCACATCCAAAAAGTAGGTTTCATCCTCTTTGAGCACCGTCAGCTTTTTGTCCATGACCATCAAAGTGGCCAGCATTCTTTCAACCGCCGGGGTCAGCTTCCTGCATGAAAAAACAATCTCTATGTCTTCTATATCTTCATTTATGTTGATTTCTATCTTCAATTCCCAGCCTCCTTTTTATTCCCTTCACTGAACATATCATGCCCAAAATAAAACGGCAAGATGCTTTCTCCCATGTTGCCGGAATCCTGTCATCAGATGCCGGAAAAGCAGCATTTCAACAAACGCTGCCACGCTTCGCGAGCCAGCTTATTGTAATAAAAAAGATGCAGTGCTCTCCCGAAAAGTGAAAGCATCGCATCCTTTTTCCTTGCAGCAGCCCAGACCATCCTGTCTACTCCCTTACCTCCTTTGGCAAAAATATTATCCCCGTCCGGAGCGCTATATGCGGTTTGGGAACAGAATGTCTGAACGGCCTGGCTGCACATCCCCCCTGCTGCTGCCCCGAATCCGGCAACTCGTCCTTTGGCACCAGCAGTTCTTCCATATGTACGCCCAGAATTTTGGAAAGTACAAACAAATGATCCACAGATGGCAGAATCTGCCCCTTAAACCAGCGGTAAACCGGCTGGGGGCAGGACAGATTCAGCATATTCTGGATATCCTTCACGGCATACCCTTTCTGCACAATTAAATTTTTAAGATGAATCCCCGTTCTGATCATATCAATGCTTGGGTAAGTATTTCTCTCTGCCATATATGCCTCCCGGAATCTGCCTCCAAAATTTAAAAAACATGCCCTGTGATCCGTCTCTATACATCTTTTGTCCGGTCCCAGTAATAATCAAGCGCCTGTATATTGGCAAATAGATTTCTACAAAAATTGTACCCGTCCTTCTTGGCACAGTTGACATGAAACAGGCTGTAAATTCGCTCTATATACGCATCGTCCATGACCCTGCCAAAAATGATGTCCCATACACTTTTATGCAACAGTATATCCTGGTTATTGCGTATAAAAAAATTTTCTCTCTGGACCCTGTCCAAAACCCGGAATTCCTCATATTCTTCCTGTGCAAACTGATGAAGCATTCTGAAATTCTTAATGATATCCGCTTCAAGTTCCGGTTTCATCCTACATCCCGGAATGAAATCTGCCAGCTCCCTGTAAGAATTGATATCATATTTTTCTTCCTCACAGGCTTTCCTGTTCTTTCTTAAGTCATCCTGCCTGCACACACTGTCAGCATCATCATACAGTACAGACTGCAGAATATCCCCGCTGCCGTTTTCTTCCGATTCCTTTAACAGACTTTCTATCAGGGAAGGCACATCGCACTGGCTTCCGAACACTTCCTGGCTGTCTTCCACAATCTTTTCCAGCGGATAAAAAGCATTTACATTCCTGTTTCCTGCCCCGCAGAGCCGTCCCATGACCTTGGCAAACATTTTCTGTATGTTATCCACTTCTCCGCAATCGGCATTTTCCGTTGAAAGCTTCGTATAATCGAATGTCTCTTTTGATTTTATATGTAATTTGGATTCTATGATTTTATGCAGAAATTCTTCCGGCCCTGCCTGCATCCCTTTGGGGCTTTCCACCACGATCCTGCACAGTTCCTTAAAGTCATAGCCCATCTCCAGATATTCTTTCATGTATGCAGAGAAACCATGCTGGTCTATCTGGAAGCGTGTAAAACGCTCCCTGTAATGCTGCGCTATCTCCTCCGCGCTAAACTCCCTGCGCACAAAAGCTCCCAGCCCGGCGTCCTTAGCCTCCAGGGTAAGGAGGTAAAAGGCTTCCAGCTGCTTGTCCTCAGGAATTCCTGACTGTCTTACCCGCATCAACAGCTTTTCCCTGACCGCGGTGACAGGCAGGCCGATGGGCGTATCTAAATACTGGTTGGCCCATGCCACTGCCTTACGGCACTGCCCTGCTGAAATATCACCGGAAACCATCGCCGCGTCCGGGAAGCGGTCTGTAATCAGACAGGCCACAGCCAGCAGGTAAATATGGCTGTCCTCTCCCTGAGTCTTGTTGCCCCAGATATTGATACAGCCGGAAGTTTTTATGATATCATCCATATCGGGAAGGACAGCGCACAGGATATCTGCTCCGTTGTCCTTTGTCTGCCCGTCCGGCAGATAAGCATGGATATCCCCATAGAGCACATAGTTTTCCGTATTTTCCCCTGTGCGCAAATCGCCAATAGAATTCCATCCATGATATCCTGTTCCAAACAGATTCTCTCTGTCCTTCGTCCTTACTGAAAAAGAATAAAGCAGACCGTTTCTCTCTGCCTCTATTCTGTCCATGAACGCATAGTGATCAATCAAATGTAATGTTTCCTGATATACCCTTTTCCATTTATCCGGTGCAATTCTTTGGGGAATAATTTTCAGGTCAATAAAAATACCCATCTGCGGCCTCCTTTGTATTCCTATTTAATATAAGGATCCTTCGCGAAGTGTACTATCTGTTGTTTATAATAAGCTGTCCCACGAAGCGCGGCAGCGTTTGTTATGACCTGATTTTATTATTTCTAAGGGTAATTGTCATTAGACATCTAGTCCAAAAAGAGACAAACAAAATACGGTTTATTATTTCAAATTACAGATATCTGTCACGTATTTTATCAATCAGCTCCTTGTCTGCAGGCAGCCATTCAACACTGCTTAAAGTTTCTTTTGTCAGCCATTTTGACGCTTCATGTTCTTTCAGCACCAACTTACCTGCTTTTATAACGCACATAAAACAATGCATTGTCAAATGGAACTTGGGATAGTCGTATTCTACCGTATCAATAAGCTCTCCTACTTCTATGTCTATCTCTAATTCTTCCTTTATTTCCCGAATCAGGGCTTGCTGCGGCGTTTCTCCCGTTTCCATCTTACCACCTGGAAATTCCCACCCATCCTTAAATTCTCCATACCCTCTTTGGGTCGCAAAAATTTTATCATCATTTTTTATAATTGCAGCCACTACCTCTATTACTTTTTTTCTCTCTCTTTCTATCACAATTTATCCTTTCCCGCTAAAAGCAATCTGTCATCCCTTTAAAGTCTTCCTTCCACCAGATAGGCAGGATGCCACCGGATTCACCTGTCGTCTGCCGAATGTCAGCTTACTATGTAATCATATAAATCTTCACGTACCGGCGTCTCTAAAACATATTGTATCTCAACAGCCTTTTTATTTGTATTTGGCATTACAAATTCATGTGCCTTACCTGTGGCATATATTTTTCCTAAATAATAAAATTCTTTTGAAATTTTATCATCTTTATTTTTACGGACAAATAATTCCATATCCACACCCAATTCTTTTGCATGCAGTGCAGTACGCACATCTTCCGACTCTAAACTGCGCCCTGATTTAGATATTGCTACTAATAAACTTGGTGTTTCCAGCCTGTCTTCATATTTAATTGTGTCCGCAATATTTTCTGTTTTATCATAATTAATAAAGACCGGATAAGTTTTTGTTTTCTTATCATACTTATACCCACCAATATTTAATGCTACTTCTCCTTTTTCCCATTCCAGTAATCGGCAGACATCTTCATATGTATATTTTGCATATAGTTGAAACATAGTATTTTTGTACGGCTTCCCATAATCTTTTTGATTCCTATACAGGCCAAATTCTATTATTTCATTGACTGCATTTAAAAACTGTTCATTATGAAGCATTTGCTCAAAGGATTCAGAAATTTTATAATCATTTGCTTCCGGCTCTATAAATACACAATCTGCGTAAGTGTCCTTTGCCGAGCCTGTCGTAAACTCATTGGTCAATATATTTACAACATTAACTTCCGTTTTTTCCGTCACCTCAAGGTGATAATCTTCCTTTAAATCTTTTCTCAAATTCTTCCACAATTCCTTACGGTATTTCAACAAACGCTTTATTGCCAAAAGTTCATGCACTCTTTTCCCAGAAGCAAATTTTTTTGAAATATATTCAAGAACATTTTCCTGCTTACTGCTGAATTCTGCCGTATATTCCTTTTCGTATTTTTGCAAAAATTTGTGATAAGAACCTAACGATTTATTATCAAATATTCGAACCGGATCAATAGAGCCATATTTTTCAAAATCCATCAGATTAGGTACTCTGCCTAACTTATATTTCAATTCCTGATAACCTGCTTTAATCAAACGGATATCGTTAAAGTTAGCTGTATCAATTGACTGATAGATTCTCTTTTTGGAAACTTCATCAAAATGAATCGTAGAACTTCCCGGTATAATTTTTGCCCCTTCCCGCACGTATCGGCGAATCGTGTCTTTATTATAGGATTTATCCCCCGATAAAGCGATAGGAATCATAAAATTATTCATATAATTTCCAATGAAATCAAGAATTACCACATACTCTTTATTTTCCGCTTTTCGTAATCCTCTTCCTAATTGTTGGACAAACACAATGGGACTTTGGGTAGGACGCAGCATAATAACTTGATTGATTGCAGGGATATCTACGCCTTCGTTAAAAATATCGATCGTAAATATATAGTCTAAATAATCTTCGGCCGAATCGCTGCTTATTTTCTCTATACAAGCTTCCCTCTCTGCCTGCGAATCCTCGCCGCATAAAAATGTGCTGCGGTATCCCCGTTTATTAAATTTTGCAGCCAACTCTATGCCTTCCTGCTTGCTGTTGCAAAATACCAAACCCTTTACTTTTTTGCCACTATATCCATAATACTCTGCCTGCTTTAATACATAGTCCGCGCGTTCATCTGAAACAAGCCTGGTAAAATTCCTTATGCCGCTGTTGTCATCAAAAACTTCTCCATCAATCTCTAAATCAGTAATGCCAAAGTAGTGAAATGGGCAAAGCAGGTTTTCCTCTAATGCCTGCTGCAGTCGGATTTCATATGCAATATTATGGTCAAATAGCGAATAGATATCAAAACCATCCGTACGCTCCGGGCTAGCTGTCATGCCAAGCCAGAAGGAAGGCATAAAGTAATTCAATATTCTTTGATAGCTCTCTGCGCCAGCGCGGTGCACTTCATCAATAACTATTGTGCTGAATTCGTCTTTGCTGAAATGTTCCAAAATTTCCGGCTTAGCCATCATCTGCATCGTTGAAAACAAATAGTCTGCCTCAACTTCTTTAGAATTCCCTGACAAAAGCCCGAATTTCTTTGTTTTTCCAAATACTTTTTTATAACTTACAATTGCCTGTTTCGCAATCTGCTCTCTATGTACGATGAAAAGCATTTTATCAGGCTGTTCCTCTCTTATCGCAAAGGCCGAGGCATATGTTTTTCCAGTTCCTGTTGCTGAAATCAAAAGTGCTTTCTTTGCCCCTTCACTTTTCATCTTCTGCAAACTATTGATAATAGTCTACCTGCATTTTATTTGGCTGTAAACAGTACTGCTCGAAAACCGGAATTTCTGCCCTTTTTGCCTGTTCTCTCTGCTTTTTAACCAGCGAATACTTTGTCCGGTAGTTTTCAATAAATTCAGCATAGTCTAACGTATATTGGGCACCCCAAAGCTCATTATACTCATGTATTATCTGCTGTGTATATTCACCTTGACTTGTAGAAACTAATCTGGTATTCCACTCTTTATTCTTTGTTAAAGCCTTTAAAGTCATATTGGAACTTCCCACAATAATGCGGTAAGTTTCCTTTTCCCTGAAAATATATCCTTTTGTGTGGAAGTCTTCTCTGTTTTCTTTACAACAATACATTTTTAATTCAATGTTTTTCAGCCCGGCAAGCTTATCCAATGCTTCCGGCTGACTAAACATTAAATAATCGGTAGTCATAATTCTTCCATGAATATTTTTTCTTTCCAGTTCTTTTAACGTCTGTAAAAGTGGTGTAATACCACTCATTGTAATAAAAGCTACACTAATAGCAAACTCATCACATACTGCAAGTTCATCTTCAACCGTTGCTAAAACTTTTCGTCCTTCTTTATAATTGTTGGAAATAAATTGAGGTCTGTATGCTAGATTAGATGTATTAGCAGCATTTATAAATGCCGTTGCCATCCCTTGTTCAATTTGGCTTGCAAAAGTTTTATTCATTTTCATCTCCCAATTCCTGAATTGCATGGTAAAACTTTCTTGTCATTACATTATTTTAAATCATTATTCTCATAATGTTAATAGCCAAATAGCATAAACGCTCCTTGTCTGCTCACTTCTGCCCTGCTTGCTTTTTCACATGCTCCCAAAACTCCTCCGTCCCCGACCAGTATTTTATTCCCCAATTCTCAAAATTCCATTTATCCATATAATCATTACACTCATAATCCACGTAATAAATCTTTTCATCTCTGACAATGAAATTTGTAGGAAAATAATCAATATTAAGCCCTGCCGCATACACTTTGCTGCTCATTTCCCTTGCCTGTATAGTGTACTTATCTTTCATCCTGCCTGCCAGCACCAGCTCATAAACAGTAGGTCCTTCAATATATTCTTTTAAAATCCTTTCTCTTTCCTCATCTGCTTCCAGCATTTGGGGCATTCGTATTCCCGTTTTGCACAATTTTATATATGCGGATTTTTCAGCCTCGATTTTATTGCCAAACTGGTAATAATCACAAGGTTCGTGATGAATCTGCTTGAGCACATACTCCTTCCCATGACGCCCTGCCAGATAGGAATATCCTCCCTTTCCATGCCCAAGCAGTTTGATGATTTCATACTCTTTTCCGTTTACACTCATACTCTCCATATATGCCCTCTGTTGCGTATGCCAACAAACGCTGCCACACTCCACGAACCAGCTTATTGTTACAAAGTCACTTTATTGATTAAGATTCCATTGGCCTGCAGGTATCCTTTGTCATAATTTCCGGAATAAATTACGTTCCCCCTGCTTTCAACCGGAACCTTTCCGGCTTCCCCGTTCAAATATACTTCTATCCCAAAGCTGCTGCCTTCCAAGTATTTCACATAGTGAATCAAGCGGCGGTTTTCTGCTTCATGCTTCCACTGGATTTGGCTGCTTTTCATGTGGGGATAAGTATTTCTAAGAGCAATAATTTTCCTGACTTCCCCAATAATCTGATTGTATCTTCTGCTCTCGATCTCATCCCAGGGCATGGTCTTCCTGTTATAAACACCCTCTGCACCCGACATTGCGATTTCAGTTCCGTAATACAGACAGGGGGAGCCGGGCATGGACATGAGAATCACAAGCTGTTGCAGCAAAATGTCAATATTCTGGCACCTGCTGTAAGCCCGTTCAATGTCGTGGGTATCCAGAAAATTAAACAGCACCTGGTTTACCTGCTCTGGGTACAGGCAGTAGCAGCGGTTCATGCCATACATGAACCCTGTGGAATCCATTTTCCCGCCCTTCTCCAATTCATCCTCCACCCAGAATTCATTCATACTTTCCAAAAAGGGATAATTCATCACAGAGTCATATTCATCTCCCTGCAGCCACTGGACGGAATCATGCCAGATCTCCCCCAGCAGGAAAATCTCCTTGTTGACTGCTTTTAATTCCCGGTGGAGCTTCTTTATAAACGCGTGGGAAATTTCATTCCCCACATCGAACCGTATTCCGTCGATGCCCCATTCTTCCACCCAGTATCTACATATTTCTGTAAAATAATCCATGACCTCTGGGTTATTGGTATTGAGTTTCGGCATATATGCCTCGAAAGCAAAACTGTAGTATCTGCCGTCTTTTGTCTTGGAATAGTCGCCTGCTTTCAGCTCGCCATTTACAAAAAACCAGTCAAAATACCGGGAATCTTCTCCTTTTTCCAGCACATCTTTCCATGCGGGAAATTCTACACCGCAATGGTTGAATACAGCGTCCAGCATGACCCGTATACCCAGACTGTGGGCCTTGCGGAGCAGTTCCCTCATATCCTCCCCGCTCCCAAAATCCGGGTCAATCTTTTTGTAATCAAAGGTATTGTACTTATGGTTGCTGCCGGATTCAAAGACTGGGGTAAGATAAATCCCTGATATCCCCAACTCCTTGAGGTATTCCAGCCTGCTGATTATCCCCCGCAGATCTCCCCCGTAAAAATCCGAGTGGGACATATTGTTCCGGTCATTCCAGTCTTTTAATTGTACGCTCTTAGGACTTTCGTCTCCCCTGCAGAACCGGTCGGGCATGATCTGGTACCAGATGGTATCCGCCGCCCACGCCGGAGGCTGGCAGACGTCGGCGCTGTTCAGCCACGGGAATTTGAAATACTGCTTCATCCTTCCGGGTGTCTTTAACTGCTCCTTTGTATAAAAATCATCCTCCATCATATATATCTTTTCACCGCCGCCGGAAATCTCAAAATAATACTGCTCCCTTTTAAACTCCGGTTTCAGTCTGACACTCCATATGTAAGCCCGCGCCAGTTCCTTTTCCCTGTTCATTTTGACCGGTATGCCCTTCCATGGACTGTCAATGGAAAGACCGGAACTATAAGGGTCTTCATGTATCACACTGACAGCCTCTACATCCTTTCCCGTCCTTAAATTAAGTACAACAGTCTCATGATCCAGCGCATAACAGTCTGTAAACGCACTTCTATGTAAGATACTCTCCAGTCTCATATCCAGCCTCCTATAATTATAAAAGATTTTATATTTGCATTATACTATTTGATCTCTTATAATTCTTATAGAATATGCCGATATTTTTAACACAAAACTATTACATTGATTATATAAAAGGTGTTGAAAATCTATTTGTAAATGGAAGCTCACATCCTGCAAAAGGCAGTTTCAAACATACTTTGGATTAAAATGAGGTGAACGATGGACCATTCTGTCATGCATGAGACCAAAACCCACGGAAAGCTTTCCTTTCCTTACACCGTTTATTGCGGAAATATCCCCGAATATCTCCACTCCTACCCTCTCCACTGGCACGACGAAATGGAAATCATCTATGTAACCGGAGGAAGGGGTATCGTTACCATCCAGACCAGCGAATATACCGCGCAGACCGGGGACCTGCTTATTCTGCCTCCCCAGATCGTGCATTCTATGAAGCAGCTTGGAAACGAGTCCATGACGTATTTCAATATTTTATTTCATTTTTCACTGTTAAATGGCAGTGATAACTGCTATGAGAAATATATCAGACCTTTTTACGAACATACCAGAACCGTTCCCCCTTACTTTCCCGCCGGCAGCGAGCCTAACCGGCTGATGCTGCCTTACATTTGCGACCTGATTGCCAACAGAAAAAAGAGCTACACCGGGTACGAATTAATGATAAAATCACACCTTTTTGTCCTCATGCATTATCTTTATCTGTACAGCGCCCGGATAAGTGACGGGGAACTGTCCCTCCAGTCCACCTATGATAAGCTAAAAAAACTGCTTCTTTATATACAGGGCAGCTATGACAAACCCATTTCTGTTGCAGACGCCGCCGCTGTCTGCGGTTTTTCAGAAAGCCATTTTATGAAATTGTTTAAGGAATTGACCGGCCGGACCTTTACCCAATATCTGAAAGACTTCCGGCTGGAGCTTGCCGCAGACCAGCTTGCAGGAAGCAGCCGCAAGATAATAGAAATAGCCGAAAACACCGGATTTGCCAACCATTCCTATTTCACCCGCTCATTCATTGCCAAATACGGCGTATCACCGTCGGATTACAGAAAGTTAGGCAATACGGTTATAGAGCGTGCTTAAAAATTGCCCTAAAACAGACGAAGCTGTTCGTAGTTTTTATTCTCCGGAAATTCATGGAGATAGGCAAACACTTCGTCCACTTTACTTATAATCCCATGCTTCCTGCACACGCTGTAAAAAAGTTTCATCAGTTCAGCATTATTACTGCTTCCAACCTCATACGCACATCCGTAGTTTTGCTGGTATCTTTCCCGCAGTCCCGGGAAATGCTTATCCAGGGCCTCATAAAAGTACTCCCTGTTTCCCTCCCGCAAAGTCATACCCATGCCGAAGCAGAGAATCCCCTTCACATCCGCCCGGATACAGTAATCCAGTATGCCCTCCACATTTTCTTTTGTATCATTAATAAAAGGAAGCAGCGGAGAGAGCCATACCACTGTGGGGATCCCGTTTTCCTTAAAAATCTGCAATGCTTCAAACCGCTTCCGGGTAGTGCATACTTCCGGTTCCAGTATTTTACATAAATTCTCATCATAGGTTGTCAGTGTCATCTGCACAACACATTTTGACTGGCTGTTTATCCTTTTCAGAATATCCAAATCTCTTAAGATTCTGTCCGATTTTGTCTGGATGGCAAGGCCGAATCCATACCTGTCTATAATTTCCAGGCACTTGCGGGTCATCCCCAGGCGTTCTTCGCAGTGCATGTAAGGATCGCACATGGCCCCTGTTCCAATCATACATTTTTTACGTCTGGAGCGAAGCGTCTTCTCCAGCAGTTCCGGTGCATTTTCCTTTACTTCAATATCTTCAAAGACATGATTGATCTGATAGCACCTGCTCCGGCTGTCGCAGTAAATACAGCCGTGGGTGCATCCCCTGTACAGATTCATGCCGTTTTTCGCTGATAAAATTCCTTTTGCCTGCACAAAATGCATATTTTTTCCTTCCGCCAGCATTTTAATCTGAACCGTTTTTCTATTTATTGTATATCTGTTTTCACATCAATGTCTATCAATCCTGCCTGTTTATAGGATGTTTACCTCTTATGTCTATCTGCATTTCGGTTAGCTGCCCCTGTTATACTCCCACATTCTTCTGGTAAGAAGAAACCGACACCAGGTAGCATACCAGAAATACTGCCAGAACGGTCAGCGCACTTCCCACATGGATGGCTGTCAAATTTGTATTCATTATCATCCCCAGCGCATGTACAGAAAAACAGGATGATATCCCCATAACAACAAAGGGAATTCCATAGGCCGCCCCAAGTTCAGCGGTAATGGATTTTCTAAGAATTTCCCGGTCAAACCCCATTTTTATCATGACACTATAACGCTCTTTTTCTTCGAAAGAATCATTAAACAATTTTAAAAACATAATGCTTCCTGCTGCCAGTATAAAGACCAGAAATACAAAAATGCACAGGGAAAATACCACTTTCACCCAATAAATCCGGTTACTGCCCGGATCAATTGAAACAATTCCAATGTAACCTCCCTCTGTCTCAATCTTTTCCATATAGGCATTCAGCGCTTCTTTTATATTTTGGTAAGCCGTAGCGTCTTCTATGTGGTAGCTGTAGCAATGAAGATTCTGTCCCAGGAGCTGCAGACCGGCAAATTCGCTGTCGTTTACCATATAAAAGCTTACCTGGTCCTGCAGATATCCAAGATAAGAGATGTCGGTTTCTTCTATCTGCTCATAATCCCTGCCGCCTATCTCCATCTTTCGGTGTTCCCTGTCAGTCAGCAGGGAAAAAAGGTACATATGTGTTACCCGCACTATCTGTCCTTCGTCCGGCTCTTTCAGGGAAAATTCCTTTCCAATATCCGCTGCCAGATCCTTAAGTTCCGAATAGGATACAAAGGCATATTTGCCTGCATTTTCACTGGCTTTCACCAAAGAACCTTCCAGCCCGGTAATCTGGATCTGCGAACAGTAATCAATTTCTGAATACTGTTTTATCACTTGATTTAAGTCAGCATCCAAGTCTCCCCGACTGCTTAACACCTGAACGGTATATGTGCTGTTGAATTTCATGATGTTGTCATACCGTTCCCGCATGGCAAAGCCTGCTGCCAAAGCTGTTACCGAGCAAAGGGCAAGAACACATACCATGGCATAGGTACGGTAATTCTTCTTCATCCGGAAAATCATATTGTTTATCCAAAGGCATCTTTGCTTGTTGTAAAGGAATCTCTTATTCCCTGCAGCTTTCTGGAAAATAAATGGAATCGCACCGCCAAACACCATATAAACTCCGACTGTCACTAAAACCACTGCTGCCACAATGCCAATCTGGGATTCCACACCGCCTTCTCCTTCTCTGACTGCCAGGTAAAATCCTGTCCCGAGAACTCCCAGGCCAAGCAGGGTCTTGAATACCAGCAGCACAATATTCTGCCTGACATATTCATTCTGCCTAGCCCCTGTTATCATGCCCAGCACACTGCTTCCTGTAATATTCACATAGCCCTTCAAGGTAAATATCAAATAGATGATAAGATAAATCCCCACAGTATTCAACACCGGGCGCAGTGTAAACTGAAAATCAATGTCAACCGCAATATCGGATAAGGCCAGCGTTATCATCTGGAACAAATGGGTGGTGAGCACTCCTGCCGCAAGCCCCAGCCCCAGTGCTGATGCTCCCGTCAGCACAGTTTCTATCATATAAAGCCTGCCGACTTTTTCATTCGGAAATCCCATAAAAATATAAATACCAATCTCCTTTTTTCTCCGGTTCAAAAAAACGTTGGTAGAATACCAGATAAAGAAAAATATAAAGCACACCAGCACAAAAGATATTGCCGAAACTGCCGTATGGATCTGCCTGGTATTCTTTTCCCCAAGCATTTTAAATGTATCCGTATAAAGAATATTTTGAAAATCGAAAACTACAATTATGGTGAAAGCTAACGAGATTATCAGGGAAAAATAACTTTTCATATTACTTTTAAAATTTTTGAATGCAAGTTCCATCATTTTCATGAGAAGTCACCTCCCATGGAAGTCTGTATATCAATAATTCTGTCATAAAATTCTTTCCGGCTATAGCCTGCGCTTATCTTACATTTAATCATCCCGTCACTTAAGATATATACATCCTTTGCATAGGAAGCACAGAAAGGGTCATGAGTCACCATAAGTATGGCCGTGTTCCTGCTTTCGTTTATGTTCTTAAGACATTCCAGCAAATCCTTTCCTGCCTTGGAATCCAATGCCCCGGTTGGCTCGTCCGCGAAAAGAATCTCCGGTCCGGTAATCAGTGCGCGGCAGGCCGCTCCCCTCTGCTTCTGTCCCCCGGAAAGCTGATAGGGATATTTGTTCAGGTGCTCTCCCAGCCCAAACATACCGCTGACCGCCTCTACCCTCTGAATGCACTCTTTGGCCGAAACTCCGTTCAGGGCCAGCGGAAGGGCAATATTATCCTGCAATGTCATGGTATCCAGCAGATTGTAATCCTGAAAAATAAAACCGATTTTGTCCCTGCGAATCTTCGCTAATTCCCTGTTGGAGACTTTCCCAATATCCCTGCCGCCTAAGAATACCTCCCCCAGCGTAGGTTTATCTATGGTGGAAAGAATATTCAGCAGCGTAGTCTTGCCGGAGCCGGATGGGCCCATAATGGCTATAAAATCATTGGAATAAACCGTCAGGTCAATCCCTTTAAGCGCACGCATCTTAAAATTTTTTGCACCGTAATCCTTAATTAAATTCTTAACCCTAACAACATTTCCATCATTCATATCAGTATCCTCCTATTTCAGTTCCGCGCAGATGCTGGCCAGTTCCGCATCCTCACTATACAGCACTGCATCCTTTAGCGGATAGTACTATTATAAATGACTGTTTTCCATAAATCCTTACATCCCCATTACAAAAGATTTCCCTGTATTACAGTTTTTGTAATGTTAAGTAATAATCATTATTTTTAAATATAATGCAAAATCTTGTATAACTTCCATACTCACTTTCTGCCTGTATCTCATGTCCAAGCCTGCCAATAATCTTTGACACCATATATAATCCCATGCCCGTAGATTTGTACTTCCCGTTATGCCGGTTACTGCCCGTAAATCCTTTTTCAAAGATTCTCCTTATATCGCTGCTTTTGATCCCTTCCCCGGAATCCTCCACAAACAGCCGGGTTTCCTGTTCTTCCTGTTGGGCCCATATGTGAATGACCGGGTCTTGTTCTGCATACTTTAATGCATTATTTATCAACTGGTCCAGCACATAGACCAGCCAGGACGGGTCTGTATACACAAAAAAACCTGCCACATCAAGCTTGATCTCGACCCTTTTCTGAATCAGGAAAAACTGGTTATTTTTGATGGATGTCCTCACACATTCCATCAGGGATGTTTTCTTAACCTGCAAATCAAAAACCGGGCTTTGCAGTCTGCATCCAAGCATCATGGCGTTAATCTGCTGGTTCATTTTTTCAAGCTGCTCCCTCATGCCCTTGCGGATTTTTCTGTCAGCAATTTTTTCCTCCATCAGAAAACAGGCCGCAAGTGGAATCTTAAACTCATGGCACCATCTTGCCACATGATCCTGCAGCTCGCAGTTTTCCTGAAACTTTTCCTGCAATTCCGCTGTAAGAACCTGCATATCGTGTTCCGCTACGTCTTTATTATCAAAGTCCGGAAGGAGATGACAAATGGTACTGTCCCCCCGCATAAGTTCTTCCTTATAAATCTGTACTTTTTTATCTTTATAAAAATCAAATCCCCAAAACAGCAGAACTGCCAGCGTCAAAAGAAAATCCAGATAATACAGATACTTTAACTCCTTTTGTCCCATAAGAAAAATAAAGAAAAAGTTAAATAACCCCATAACCGCCAGGCACAGTCCATAATATTTCCATTTTCTCCTAAAAAAACTCATGGAATGAAATACCCCTGTCCTTTCTTTGTCCGGATAATGTCCTCCCCGCAGGCGGCTTTCAGTTTGCTCCGCAGCCTGCATATGACGGTTGTCAGCGTGCCGTCCGAGACAAATTCATCCGTATTCCACAATTCCATCATCAATTCATCCCGGGTTGCCACCCCAGGTCTTAGTTCCATCAGCCTGGCAAGAATCCTGCGCTCCGACTTCGTCAGTTCAACTTCTTTTCCTTCAAAAAATAACATGCCGGAATGGGTCTCAAAATGCATCCCGCCCTTAATGAAAACCTGTTCCTTAACCCGGTACTCGTAGGTCCTCCTTAAGACCGCCTCTATCTTTGCTTTCAGCATTTCCAGCCGGAAGGGTTTCTCCACATAATCATCCCCTCCCTGGGCAATCCCCATGATCTTATCCCTGTCATCATTCCTGCTGCTGATGTATATGACCGGCACGCTGGAAACTTTCCGTATCTGGCTGCACCAGTAAAAGCCGTCATAAAAAGGAAGGTTCACATCCATAAGAACTAACTGTGGACTGCTTTTTATAAACTCCTGCCGGATATCACCAAACTGCTGCACCCTGACCGCCTCATATCCCCATCTTTCAAGGAATGAACCTATTTCTCCGGCCAGCGTCTCATCATCCTCCACTATCATAATTTTCATTTTTATACCCATGCCTTTCCCGCATGGGCCCTTCCCATGTGGGAATAGGCCCAAATACGTAGATTGAAAATTTCACTTTTCAATCTTGCTCCTGAATTATACATTTTGTTCCTCTCGTTGTGTCTGTTCAATATATCTGATTTATCATAACATAACACGCCGTCCTGCATCCTGCAATCTTTTACAGTGTTTCAACTTTCTGTTTCAATGATATTTACATTTCCCCCATCTCACCTTAAAATAAAAAAGAACACATATTTCAGAATTACAAGGGGGGATAACTTTGTACGAATGTCCTAATTGCGGCGGAAATTTAAAGTTTGACATTCCGTCCCAGCAGCTAAAATGTGCATATTGCCTGACCACCCACGACCCTTATGACATCACCAAAACACAGGACGCGGATGAGAGCAGCGATTTCGATGTTACCATATTCACCTGTCCCCAGTGTGGCGGTGAAATTTTGAGCACAGACACTTCCGCAGCGGAATTTTGCAGTTTCTGCGGTGCTTCCACGATTCTTGACAGCCGCATCAGCAAAGAAAAGAGGCCCACACATATCATACCTTTTAAGCAGACGAAAGAGGCATGTAAGCAGGCTTATATTGCCCGGATAAAACACGCCCCTTTTGCGCCGGATGAGCTGAAAGATAAGGAATATATTGACGGCTTCCGGGGCATTTATATGCCCTATTGGGCCTATAACATCACCCAAAAGGGGCCTGTCAGTCTGAAAGGGGAGAAAACCTACCGGAAAGGGGATTATGTCTATACCGATCATTATAATCTGGAGGGCGGCCTTGATGCCTGCTACTATGATTTGTCCTATGACGCTTCCTCCTCTTTTTCTGATGATATCAGCCAGCGCATTGCTCCTTTTTATGTGAAGGACAGCAAAAAGTTTACGCCTTCTTATTTAAGCGGATTTTATGCAGATACGGCTGATGTGGACAGCTGTTTATATGAAAAAGATGCCCTAAAGCTGGCCAATACCACCAGTTATAACAAGATCAAGCGCACGCCGGAATTTTCAGGTGTAACCTTTTCCGGGAAAAATAATGATTTTTACACGACAATGACACTGCACACTTACAGCGAAACACCGGAACGGGTCTTGTATCCGGTCTGGTTCATGTCCTACCGCAAAAACGGACGTGTGGCTTACGCCACTGTAAACGGCCAGAACTGCAAAGTTGCGGCAGATATCCCTGTGGATATCAAAAAATATACCCTTGGCACTCTGTGGCTAGCCATTCCTATTTTTGTGCTGCTGAATTTCTTTTTTACCATCCGTCCCGGTGTACTGCTTACCTGTTCCTGCTTTCTGGCAATTGCTTCGCTCATCGTATATGCTTGGGAAATCATGGACATTTACCATAAGGACCACCGTACAGACGACCGGGGATACCTTTCCAGGCGGCCCCATAAATCTTCCGCACCGGATGATAAAAAAACCACTGCTTCTTTGACCGCACTGATGAAATCCGGTTCAGCAGACGGACAAAGAAAAGCGCCGGGATTTATCTTTTCCCTGGCGGCTGTTCTCGTCTGTATCTGCGTCTGGATAATCAACCCGGTTTCCGACCTGTGGTATTATGTCGGAACAGTCATTTCCTTTATCGGCATTCTGCTTACTATTGTAGTGGTTATCCAGAAATATAATGTGCTGGCAACCCAGAAGCTTCCCCAGTTTGAACGGCATGGAGGTGATGACGGTGCAAAATAAATGTAAAACAGTAAGTCAAAATCCCCGCCGCAGGCAGCGGGATATTAAATCTGCTGCGCCCCAAAGAGCAGGGTATTTGCCCCTTGCAGCATATGCCGCACTGCTTCTGTGGCTCTGGACTTTTCCTCTGACTGCCAGTGCTGACGGGGGAGCGGCAGATGCCTGCGTCTGGGTCAACGATGAAACCGGGTATCAGGTGGTAATCGAAGATGATGCGGATTTGTTAAGCGAACAGGAAGAAACCCAGCTAGCCGCCGAAATGCAGCAGATAACATCCTACGGTCATGCAGCATTTAAGTCAGTTTCCCGCAATGACTACCAGACTTCTGCTTATGCCCGCCAGTACTATCATAAGCATTTTTCATCCAATAGCGGCACGCTTTTCCTTATCGACATGGACAACAGGGAAATTTATATTTTCAGCAACGGCGCAATCTACAAGACTGTCACTGACGCATACGCGGATACTATCACTGACAATGTATACCGTTATGCCTCTGACAGCAACTATTATCTGTGCGCTTCCAACGCTTTTAGCCAGATTCATTCCCTTCTGGCCGGACGCCGGATTGCCCAGCCCATGAAATACATAAGCAATGCGCTCCTTGCCCTTATACTGGCCGCCTTCATCAATTATTTTGCGGTGAGGCTTACATCCCGCTCCGCCAAACCCGGCACCCAGGAAATCCTTAGCGCAGCATCCACAAAATTCAGCTTTACCAATCCCCGGAAAACACTGGACCACCAGACTAAAGTCTACCGTCCTGCCAGCAGTGCCAGCGGTGGCAGTGGGCATAGCGGCGGCGGTGGACATAGCGGTGGTGGCGGCGGACATAGCAGCGGTGGTGGTGGCGGGCACAGCAGCGGTGGTGGTGGCGGGCACAGATTCTGATGCAAAAGGAAATGATGGTAACGGCAAATTTGTTCCACCATCCGGCTTTCTATATGGAAGTTTATATCCGCCCTACTAATTCCTGCCAATAGAATATCCCCCAAGAGGGGGATATTCTACAATCTATATATACTTATTCCATCATACACTCCTGCTTCTTAAATCCTTTTTTGTATAACCCAGTAATCAAAATACGCTATTTTTTTATCATGTCCTATAAGCGGTTCATCGGACTTAACATATCCAGCTTTCTTTAGCGCCTCTATCCTGTCTACTGCATAAACCGGCGCCTTGGTTGCAATCTTAGAGCACCCGAACCATTCAAAAAAAGGTTCTGTTACCAGTGCCAGAATATCGTATATCACTTCCGTTTTTTCCCACCTGCTTCCCAAATCCAGCCTCAATATTCCGCAGTCATTATAAAAGTCCTCCGCCTCACGCCGGAACATTTCTATGGTTCCGACAGCTTTCCCTTCCTTCTTGTCCACTATCGTGAAGCGCACAAATCCCCTGTATTCATGATATTCAATCAGCCAGTATTTTATAGAATCTGCCATATGCTCTCTGACTGCACAATAAAAATTAGTACCATGGCAGTTGTCACTGTTGAAAAACGGAAGGGCAAATTTATCGCTGTATACACACAGCAAATCGTCCGTATCCCTTTCTTCAATCAACCGCATTTTAAAACTGTTATTTTCTAATACCGGACATTTGTCGTAAACATTCATACTTGCCTCCTATTTGCAGGCCCTGTCTGCGGTCCTGTGTTAATGGGTTGCTTTAAACCAATCTGTTTTTAGTTCGCTTTCACTCAAAAATCTATACTTACCTTTACCTTTGCCTTTGCCCTTTACCACCATTAATACATCCATCTCTATCAGCTTTGCCATCACTCTGCGTGCCCCTGCATATGAAAAATCAAATATTTCTGCAACTTCCGATGCTCCAAATATTTGATTTGTTCCGATTTCATTGTATACATTTAAAAGATTTTGTCTGGTTGGCTCACTGTAATTTATTTTTTCAGCAGCATTAAAAGGTATAAAATAATATGACATATTATAGCACAGGAAATTATTATTTGCAACAAAACAGCTTCCCGGACTTTGCGAACCAACTTAACAAACGCTGCCAGACTTTGCAAGACATCCTTATGCTAAAGCGTGTTTAAAAACTCATTTCCCCGATCTGCACTCTCTAGCAAAAAGACCATGCAGCAGTCCACTGCATGATCTTTATCAAATCCCTACCGTTATAAAAACTCGTCTACATTTTCTCCCTTTCCTGCTTCTTTTATCTTTCCCTGTAAAGCTTTTTCCTCGGCTTTGGGTTCCTCCTGCTTTTCCTTCGCTTCTTCCGCCCTTATTTTCTGTAATTGCTGCTTTAGATCCGCAATCTGTTTCTCAAGCTCTTTTTTCTTTTCCGCTTCCTCCTTCGTCAATTGTTTTTTCTGCCCCAATTGATTCAGTTCCTTCTGGAGCATCCGAATCTGCCTCTGCACAGATGCAGCCCCGCTTTCTCCGCCTGAAAATCCGGTGTCCATCATTCTACTTCCAATTCCATCTAATTTCAAATCTTTTCCTCCTCCATAAATGTTGTTTTCAGATAAGCACAGAAATACTTCCCGTCTTACTTTGGCTGACTGCCTCCCCGGTCTTCCTGTAAACCACAGGCTTTCTGTCTGCAGGCGCCGCACCTCCTTGTCCTGTTACAGGACAAAATGATATATACTGTCCCTGCGCTTCCTTTACCTGCTTTTCAGACAAATCTTTCCCCTGCCTGCTAAGCTGTACGGTGTCCGCGTCTGTCATTGCACTTGTGGCGCCTTCACTCTGGACTCCTGTGTTTAAGGTATCTGGGATTTTGGCGTCTGCACATTGGACCGCGTTGCCGTCTCTGTCCGCAGCAAGCTTTTCCTCCATCAGGCGTCTTTCTTCTCTACGTTTTTCTATCATATCTTCCTGCTGGGCTTTTTCTTTTTCGGCAGCCTCCTGTGCATCCTTCTTCATGCCTTCACCGGCCTTTTTCTTATATTCCTCCGCCCTGCCCTCAAACTCATTGACATAACCCATTGCCCTTTTCATGGCAGCGGTATCCCCCCTGCGCCTAGCCTCTTTGTAAACCTTCATTGGAACATTGGCCATATCCATATTGGCTCTGGCTCCAATCAGCCCCTCCATAGTTTTCGTATGCATATCATCTTCCCTCCTTTTTTCGCGCCTGTCTCAAAAATCTCTCCTTTGTTTATCCGTCCGCCTGTACCGGAGTGTTTTTAGAACATAAACACACCCTGAACGGCAAGGATCCATGCTGTTTCCAACGTATACTTCGGCAGGCCGGATTTTCCCAATAACCTTCATGTATTAAAAGGTCTGCTTCATGTCATACGCGGCATTCAACGGTAACAGCAGCGAAATCGTAAATACGCCGTCTTCTGCCTCCACATGCATTGCCCCGTCATATTTACCCACAGTATCCCTGATATTTAAAAGGCCAATTCCACGCCCTCCCGTCAGCGGCCGCCCGGCCGGGCAGATATCCTTTATATCTTTAAGCACAGTATTGTTCCTCACTTCCAGCAGGAGACATTTCTTTACCTGTCCTGCATGAATGCTCACAAATTTGTCTCCGCTTCCCGCCTTTTCACAGGCCGCAAGGGCATTATCCAGCATATTTCCCAAAAGCACGCACAAGTCAAATTCGTCAATGGGACACTTCCCCGGTATCTGCATGTCGCATTCCCATGTAATCTGCCTTTCCTTTGCCTGCCTGTGCTTCTGGTACAGCAGTGCATCCACCGCCCCGCTTCCCGTATTTTCTTCCGATGCAGGCATCCCGGCCTCCATCATCTGTTCCAGGTAGGCCCCAAGCTTTTCCCACTCCCGGCTTTCCCATAACCCCCTAAGTCCTATAATATGATTTTTCATATCATGCCTTAAACGCTCCAACTGGCCGTACTGCTCCTCCAGCATTTTATAAAAAGCTGCCTGGGACCTGTACTGCTCCTTTTTCCTCTGCTCCACATAGATACGGTTCATTCCGAATACATAAAACCCGGCAGCGCACATGGAAAGAGCCGTCAGTATACCTATAGCCGTATGGCTAAAAAGCTCGTTATAAAATTCCTTCCAATATTCTCCGCTGCTCCCCATACCTGCCACTACTAAAATCCCTATGCTTGCGCCATAATTTACAATATCCACCAACAGCACAAGCAGGACAAGAGGAAGGGTAAGCAATAAGTACCATTTTCTGATTTTATTGTCCAGCACAGCCCCAAAAGGCCTCCCCAGACAGTGAATGGCCCATATGACCACCCCAAAGGAAAAACAGCCTGCCAGCTCTCCCTCTGTCTGACTTATATAAACATTTCCTCCGGCGTTCCATGCATTTTTAATAAGTAATATCAGGCAGGATAAAAAGGAACTGCTGAAATTTCCCACCAGCACCCGGACGGTCACCAGCATCACCGCCATAGTTATTTTTTTCTCTGTCCCGGCCTTAAACATCAGTACAGCCGCTCCGGCGAAAAGCAAATGCTCCACCAGCGCCCTGATAATAAAAGGAACATACCATTTTTCCACTACGCTATATTCTACCATGCATCCCAGAAAGCAAAAAACGGCAAAAATCTCCGCCTCCTTTCCGGCGCATCCCAATTGTTTTTTAAAAAAGAGCCCCACTTCCCGGCCATACAAACCATAGCATACCGTAACCAGAATAAAAATAAACCAGTTCATACTAATCCTCCATGTCAGAGCAGTTTACTACGATGACACGCGCCGGAAATCTCAAATTTCCTACTGCGGTCAAGGCGGCCTATCCCCCCGTTTGTCCTCATAAATTTGAGAAACTCCTGGCAGAATTCCTCATACCGCCTTTTCGCCAGAATTATCTTCTCACCATTGTCAAGGGTAATCTCCTGCCGGTTATACACATCCACATATTTCAGATTCACCAGATAGCTTTTATGACATCTGAAAAAGCCCCTGCCAAGCAGACTTTTCTCAAGCACTCCAATCTGCTCATAAAAAGCAAAAACTTCTCCCTTACCATGCACATAAACAAGCCTTCCCTTAATTTCAAAATAGTAAATATCTTTCAGGAACAGCTTTTTCTTCTGGCGCTCCTTATTGACAATGAGGAAATCCTGCACCTCCCTGTCCGCCTTCTGTACTGCAAGGCCCAGCACCTTCCGTAGCTGCCCATCCTCAAGGGGCTTTAACAGATATCGGAAAGCCTCAACCTCGTATGCATCAAATACATACCTCCTGCTGGACGTGACAAACACCAGCACCGTGTCAGGATTTTCCCCGCGGAATAGCTCTGCCGTCTTCATCCCATCCAGTCCATCCATAAGGATATCCAGAAAAACAATGTCAAAGCTCTCCTGCGCCTGCAATAACTCTTTTCCACTGTTAAACTGCCGGACAAAACAGGGTACCCCCGTCTCATCCAGCAGTTCCTTAATTTTTCCTGCAATCCTGCTGCATTCTATAATCGAATCATCGCATACCGCCACCGAAATCATTTCCCGTACCTGCCTTATCGTTACTGTTCTCCCATATCATAGTATATATCGGCATTCCCGGAAATAATATTGTGCCGCCGCCATAAGCGGAAGGTTTCGTGTCACAAGCGGTCAGCCTGTTGTCCTTTCTTTTTCCTCCTGAATTATCTTCCTGTCGATCCTCTGGAACAATTATTGCCATTATCTATTACCCAATTGCATGGCGGGTATGCTGCATAGATAATAGCGATTTTTTAATTGGCTCATACAAATCTTCGTGGCCTATCGCCTCTAAAACTTTACGATCAAATTCTTCTCTGGCACTATCTTTTAATTCATCTTCTGTATTCATAACATTACGCTTTTTTATCTTACTAAACAGACGAATAATTTCCTTTGCATCTTTCTCTGATATAATCCCAGGGTTTATCATATACATATTTTTCAGTTTGGTGCTGCTCGCATCCAATACCCCCAGCCCCCGCCCAAAGCCAATTGCCTCAATCGCAAACATGCCATACAATGAATTAAGCAGTGCATGTAATAAATCAACAGATACACATATATCTTTCACCAGCATCCTTGTGAAACGCTGGTCTACAAAAGTTCTTTCGTCAAATTTGGCCACAAATAAACGCTTATCTGGATTAAGGGCAGTCACGAAATCAGCTTTTGTCGCATCATCCATTTCATACCAAAAATAGCCCGTCCTGCTTAACGCATTTGGCAACAGTTTTCCCGTTCCATTTCTGATATTCTCAAATTTTTCTATCCAATTTAATGCGCCGACATGCCCTAACTGCCTTAATTCGTCTTTGGATTTATGACAACAGAACGCCACAATATCTGTCTTCGCAGTAAATGACTTTAAGAATGCCGGGTTTTTAAGTATCGGTTTAATATACATATCTTCTATTTCATTATCTGCTACTGGGTAAAATAAATCATTCCATCCCCTGCGCTCTCCTCTTTTAATAGTCAGCATATTATTAATCGGTATCAGACTATTGCTCAGCTCATTAATCCATGATACATCGTGAAAAAATGCATTTAGTGTTATTCCCCTTGCTGTTATTTTATTAATCAAATCAAGTGAATACTTTTTCATTCCCACAACTGCACTGTCAAATTCTTCCCCTAAAACAATGCTATTTATAATTACTTCGCTTTCATCTATACTAAGCTGATGAATATCTTTATGAATCAGCCAAAATCTTATCTCTGAATCCATATCAGGCGCTTCTAATTTCTCGCTATTATGCCTGTTCCTGCACACAAGTCCGCACACTCATCATTCCAGTTACTAACTGCCATCTGGCAAAGTAAATCTGCCAGACAATATGGCGTTGCATACTGTCCTCTTATTTCCCTCTTTGCAGTATTTACTGTCGTTTCAAGTATTTCCTGCAAGACTTTCTGGTCAATCTTTTCTATCTTATTTTCGATTAAAAACTGATTATAATCTACAATATCTATCCATGTATTTTCCGGTATGATTTCATTATATTCCAGTTTCTTAAATACATTGTAAAAATCTCCCTTTTCAATCAATTCATCTATAATAGCGTTTCCGTCTAATGGCGTGGAAGCACCGTCTATTCTGTCTATTTTGTATGCACAGTTATGATATTTTTTAATTGTATTCGCAAACATAATCCTCGTTACCCAATTTAGCAATATAGACTTTGCATATGCCGAATACATATTGTTCTCATCTTTATCATATTCTTCATGGAACATATTCCACCACATTTTCAAGCGGCTTTCCATTTTCATATTACTACTGACTTCCAACATAAGTTTTTCTGAAACTAAATCTTTATTTCTTTGGATTATTTCGGTCATAAGTCCGTCAGCTATTGCTGTTTCAATACGCGATGTTTCTATTGTTCCATTGACCAAAAATTCATTGACCGCCATCACAATATCCTTTATTATTGGTAGCCATTCTTCCTTATATATAGCTACATCTTCGCGGCTTTTTATATGATTTGTTCCACTCCAAACCCTAAATTCCTCAAAATTTCCTCTCTCATTTTTTACATATAATTTTCCATATGTAAAATTCCAAATCACAAAACTGTTCAGCCCTAAAGCATCTGCCTTTCTTGCTGCATCCCTTATCAATGCTTCATCCGTAATCAATACATCGGGCATCTTAAGTTCCCATCCCTGCAAAATCTTATTCTGTGCCTCGTCTTCATAGAGCAGGACGTCAGGAAACATACTTTTTTTGTTTAAGGAAAGCGTACTTTCCCCACCTGCACTTTTAATTTTAATGTTCAGCCCTTTAAGCATTGCCCTTATTTCGGAAATAATAACAATTGCCCAGCTCCTTTCATTTCGCCTGACGATTACCCCCATTTTTCCTACCTTTCCATAAACTCTAAAATCAGATTCTGCTCCTTTATATACTTACGGTTTTTTTTGTCCAATTGCTCCCACGCCAAAAAAAGTCTTCTTTTTGCAACGTCTATATAATCAATTTCTTCTTTTTTAAATAGTGCGACGTTTTCATTTTTTTCAATTCCAATAAAATTTCTCCCTTCCATTAAAGCTGCAACTAAAAACGAACCGCTGCCAAAGGTATTATCCAAAACCACATCCCCAGGATTTGTATAAGTCCGTATCATATATCTCCCTAATTCTATCGGTTTTTGAGTTGGATGCAGCACTGCCCCTTCACACTCAGCCGTCTTGACATATACAATATCTGTAGGATAGCGTTCCCCTTCACTGGCTACATGAACTGGCTCAAAATCACCATAATTTCCACACAATTGATTTTTTCTTGTCCCTTTATCATAAGGCTGCCCTTGTGTCATTTGCGGATGGTACGTTGGCTGCTTTTTATAAAAAATGCATATATCTTCATGCTTTCTAAGGGGCTGCTTCTTGGCATTCAAAAAATTAGTGGGTTTTGATTTTTCCCAAACCCATTTATATTTGTAAATATTAGCTTGGCTTAAAATTAATTTTGCCGTAAAAATTCCGTTGGAAGTCAGAACAATCGCTCCATTGGGTTTAATAATTCTATTATACTGTTTCCAAAGTTCATCCAATGGAATATAGCAGTCCCATTCATTCTGAGTCATTCCATATGGTAAGTCACAAAGAACCATATCTACACTGCCATCCGGTATTTTATTCATATACTCAAGGCAATCTCCTTCAAATAATCGGTTCATTACCTCACTCATATCTGCATTGGTCTTACTTACCTTTTCCATGAAAATACTCCTTAGTTTTATTGATAGCTTTTATTTGTTCTATAATAACATATCCTATTATCGAACACAAGTTCTTTTTTCTTATTATTAACAAGGGCTCTGTATTAAACAAAGTTGCAACACTTTAAGCTGGCTTAGCATAAAAATTGCGGAAGCACTCAAAAAAGTACTTCCGGCAATTACAATGTAAAACATATTTAATTAATATCTATCCGCAGATATCCTTTCCATACACCTCCATCTGGGTAAGCGCCGGGAATGGTGACGGATCATCAGCTTTAATCAGTTTCTCCAGTTTCACCCAGCTAATCCTTTTAGCCGGGAATGTGATCTCGTGGGGAAGCCTGCTCTTTTCAAGTTCCCATTCCAGACTGCTTCCATCAGAAAAAGTAAGCGTCACCTGCTTCCACCAGTTATCGTGGGGGAAGTCCGCCCTTGTATACAGGACAATCCTGTCTGTTTTGATCTGCCGACCGAATTCAACGGTCATTTCCGCATCATCCCGCCTGTTGATCCCCCATGAACCGTAAGGCCATTCCCCGTGGGACCTGTTCTCACACACACCGTCAATGGCATTGCGGGCCGCAAAGACTGATTCGCCTCTTGTCTCCACATTGGCCCACGCATGGGGATAACAGTGCGTGTCACCATGCTGGTCACATACATTCAGCGCCAGATTCCTGTATGCATATACTTCGTCTTCCCTTGCGCACTTTGCACACAGATAATGCTTCCCTCCCGAAAATACCTTGGGAGAGTAACATATCTTCTTTTCCCCAAAAGGAATCTCATAGGACATGTCCCCTGTCACATAACACAGGGAAGCTCCCAGCGCATCGTCAAGCTGAATCCACACATGAATATTTTTTTCGGAAGTTTCCAACACAATCCTGTCCCCTTCCCTGTACTCCGCCCCATAAACCAAACTTACCTGCTTCTCCCCTGTGTCCCTGCAGATTTCCTTTCCGTCCTTATCCATTACTTTCAGTGTCAATACTGCCATATCAATCACCCTTTCCTTTATTTTATCAGTTATTCCAATTATACTTCGGAAATATGACATGCACAAGAACCAGTCCGTGTATATAGGCGATTATTCCCGCCCCGAACAGCAATAGCGGCCAGAACACGAAAATGCCCAGCGCAGCCACGCATATAGAGGAAATCACCATAAACATGACCCAGGAGAAGTTCTTGACAGCCGTCATAAAAGACAAATACAGCAGTCCCTTTATCCCCGTATCCAGCCGGGCTGTCAGAGGGAACACCAGTGTCAGCCAGAACAGATAAAAGACTGTCAGGATCAAAAGTCCCCAGAAAAAGGCTCCGTCTCCCGCCCCCTGCCCGGGAAAGGAAACTGCCAGGCCAAACCCCAGTGCAGCCCCCATCCCAAGCATAATGCACCATATTCCTGCAGCGGTTTTCAGATTCTCTCTATAGGATTTCCAAAAAGATTTCCAAATGTAGCCTTCCTGATTTTTGACCATCTTAAGGGCCACATAATACAGCGCCGTGGTGGAAGCCCCCATTGTTACCAGCGGGAGGCTCCCTATGGCCCAGAGCAGGGTAAGAAAAAACAGGTCCGCGACCCTCCCCATAAACCGCCAGACGATATTGTTGTAATCAAATAATTTTGCCAATTTTGCCGCCTTTCTTTTATGTTAAAACCTATCTGGAAACACGCCCCGCTTTCTTCTCTTAGGCAGACAGCGGATGGCACTTAAGCCTTTTTCGTGCACTCTGCTGTTACTTCTGTTACGATCTCATTCTTCCCTTTCCCTATCTGGTAGCAGATGGCCGGAATTCTTGTCATGGGATGCAGCAGGTTGGTGTTGGGGTCCGCCACAATGACCTCGCCCTTACCTTTTCCGCTGATAATGGAAACTTTACATGCACTGTAAAAGTTCTTTACCTGTGCGTAAGTTTCACCTGCTGACTGCTTTTCACCGGCCACATCAATCTCAACGGCAAACCCGCAGTCATAAGCCGTGCATTCCCTACTGCTTTCAATCACATGTCTTCTGATATGCCCCTGTTTGTTGGGAGTAATGGTTGTCTCCACTGTGATCCCTTCACAGGGTGTCCATTTGGATACCACTTCCTGCTCCGACACACAAAATTCGTCGCAGATTCTCCTTACATAAACATAACCGTTTACATAAAAAGCAAGCATACTGTCTGGCGCAGCCTCGTGCATCTCCCACGCAGACTTTGCCACATTGATAGAAAAACCTGTGTCGTAGGCGAATTTTGCATACTTAGAGGGTGTCTGTCCATGTCCTGCGGGGCTGTATTTTCCCGGTGCAAAGGCGGTGACGTGGCCCGGATATCTGCGGATCAGCATATCCGCAAAGATTAACGCCTTCTGTTCCTCCAGGGCCGGAAGATGCTCTGCCTCCGCCTGCCAGAAAGGGTGCTCATCAGGCAGCATCAGCACCGCAAAAGTCTTTAACGCCCAATAAGGGGAACCCGGTCCGTTGTACCGCTCTCCCATAACCAGATTCGGATAACCGTATCCAATCGTGAGAATGTCTGTCCGGTCAAAAACAGGCTTCTTCATCCAGTCGCAAAGGTGCCGTACAATCAGTCCTTTCATGACCCCTGCCGGAAAAGGCTCTGCCCCGGCCATCAGGCAGGCACAGAAGAAGCTCACCTGTGAAAAACGGTAAGTAAGGGAACGGCCGAAAGGAAGAGCCGCCCCGTTTTCATCAAACCAGTAGATAAACTGTTTCCCGAACAATTCCGCGCGCGCTATGTAAGTTCTGCACCGTTCCGGGTCTTCCTCCTTCATCACTTTCGCATAAAAAAGGCTGTAAAAGTGGATGGCAAAGGATACATAATAATCCTTCTGCCCGGAATCACCGTCCTGATACCAGCCGTCCCCAAGGTAAAAGCTGTCCGCCCCGTTTAGGTATGTCTCAAGCTTTTCCGCGTCGTATACCCTGCCCAGTTTTTTTAGGGCAATGTTAACCAGCACAGCAAACAGAACCCAGTTGCAGACCGGCAGTTCGTACTGATTGATGCCGCTTAACCATTTCACCAGATTGTCTTTCGCCCTGTCGCTTAAAGGCTCCCACAGTTTATCCGGTGCCAGTATCAGCCCGTAGGAGATGGCCGCCATTTCCACAAACCGCTGGTCAAAGGCATGAAAACCGCCCCAATATTCTTTACTTTCCGGGTCTGTCCCTGCCGTTAGTCCCCTCTGGTAGATATCTTCAAATTCACGGCTGCTTCCCCCGCCTGCCCAGAAAGGCACCAGCCCCCACAGGGGCCTTGAAAAGGCTTCCAGCCGTATGGCTTTCTGGTCATAATTGGTAGCCGTCACTCCAAGAACAAGCTCCGCGCCGCCTTCACTATAATAGGGAAGCAGCGGAGAAATGATCTCCATCAAAAGTTCCCTGAAATCCTCTTTACTTTTTAATTTTCCTTCCCAGTCTGTTCTCATGCTTCTCCTTTCCCGTTCTGTCACCTATGGCAGACGCCGGATATCCGGCCCTGTCTGAACCATTACGCAAATTACCAGTATAGAATCCAGTCCTTATGAAGCCTTGTGAGCGCTTCCATATAGAAATAATCCCCCCAGGAATTACATTCATCCACCCCGTAATGATTACAGGTATTGTAAGGAGAATGGTTGGAGTAGGTACTGTGGAGCACAAGGCCGTTGGACAGTTCCGGGTTTTTCACTGCATAAGAATCATACAGTGATTTCATCAGTTGTCTTGCATATTTCTCATAAACGGCCGCTTCCTCTTTTTCCATAGCCCCGGCCATTTCCAGCATACCGCAGGCCGCTATGGAGGCGGACGAAGAATCCCTTGGCTGGTCATCCCCGTCGGTAAATTCCAGATCCCAGAAAGGAACCATATCCTTAGGAAGATGCTCCAGGAAATACTGGGTCACATGCCGGAACAAATCAATATATTTCTCATCTTTCGTGTATTTATATGCAAGGGCACAGCCATAAACCCCCCACGCCTGCCCACGCGCCCACGCAGAGCCGTCCCGGTATCCCTGACAGGTTGCGCCGTGGTCCGGCTCCCCTGTTTCCATATTGAAAAAGAAAGTATGCCAAGTGGAATAATCCTCCCTGATTACGTTTTTAACCGCCGTATGGATATGTTTTTCTGCAATATCCCTGTATTTATCGTCCCCTGTTTCCTCTGATGCCCAGTATAACAAAGGCAGGTTCAAAAGGCAATCTATGATAAGCCGGTAATTTTCAGGAGCATCCATGGGCCCCCACGCCTGTATGAATTCCCCTACCGGATGGTACCGGGTAATGAGCTGGTCAGCCGCTTTAATGGCTGCTTCTCTTGCCTTTTGGTTTCCTGTCAGCTTATAAGCCGCCACGCAGGAAGGCGAATACAGAAATCCCATATCATGATGGTCCACTTCAATCTTTTTATCAATCCTGTTTAAAAAGCTTTCCACCTGGACTTCTCCCGCTGCCTGTAAGGCTCCGGCATCTTTGTCCAGTTTCTCTTTTGCATATTCATATGCCAGCCAGATTTCTCCTGTCCAGAACCCGGTGGTCCAGTAATTATTTTCAATAGGCTGGTAAAAATTCCCCTCACTGTAAGCTTTTTGGAATTTATCCGTAAAATCAGGAAGATTCCGCACTACCTGCTCCTTGGAAAAACAAAGGGCGCTCTCTATCTCCTCATCCGTTATTGCCGGCATATTTTCATATAATATTTTCATTTTTATAACCATGCTCCTTTCCAATTTTCTTTGCAAAATGGGGCGGTTTTTCAACTGCCCCATAATAGCTGTCTGTTATTTAACATAAGGATCGTAAGCAAAGCGTACTATCCGTTGTTTGTTGTTTATCCTTTCAGTCCGGTTGAGGCCACGCCTTCAACAAAGTATTTTTGCAGGCATAAGAATACGATAATAACAGGGATCAGGGAAACAACGGAACCTGCCATGATCAGTCCATATTCTGCCGAATACTGTCCTATGAACATTTTCAGCCCAAGCTGGATTGTCTTTTTCGTTTCTGTCTTTAAATAAATCAATGGTCCCAAATAGTCATTCCACGTATTTACAAACGTAAAAATTGTCAGTGTGGACAGGGACGGTTTCGACAAAGGCAGCATGATTTTGGCATAAATCTTGTACTCACTCATGCCGTCAATTCTCGCCGCTTCACACAGCTCGCTGGGGATCCCTTCATAAAACTGCTTCATTAAAAATACGCCAAAGGCTGAAAATGCCTGCAGGCAGATCATGGCAAGCAGTTTATCGTTCAATCCCATACTTCTCATCATAATGAACTGGGGCACCATGTATACCTGCCATGGCATTGCAATTGTTGCAATATATGCCAAAAACAGGGCATTTTTGTGCTTGAATTCCAGCTTTGCAAAAGAATATGCTGCAAAACTGGATGTGAGAAGCTGCAGGAAGGTTACTACCAAGGTCAAAAATACCGTGTTCTGTACGAATTTTAAGAGCGGTATCTTCGTCCATATTTTTATATAATTATCCCACTTTGGCTGCTCCGGTATCCAAACAAAAGGATCCATCAGGAATACTTCCCTGTTGGACTTTATGGACGCGGAAAGCATCCATAAAAAGGGAACTATCATGGCTGCAGTGATGATCAGCAGTATGACATATACAAGAGTTTTCCCGGCAATTGCATTTCTTCTTTTTGATCTGAACTTTTTATTTTCCATTTACTCGCCTCCTAATTCCAATTCCGCATATACCGTTTTTAAGAGTTTATTTTCTTTTCATACCGGAATTGTATCAATGTGATAATCAGCACCATGAGGAACAATACCATGGCAATAGCGCTTGAATATCCCAAATCCCAATAGTTAAACGCATTCTGGTAAATATAGTAGACGAGTACCGTAGCCGATGTGCTCAGCTTTCCGTCGCCGCCTCCGGCCAGCATAACGGCTATATCATACACTTTAAAGCAGTTAATCGTCAGCATGACCACCACAAAGAAGGTCGTGGACCGGAGCTGGGGCCAGGTGATGTATTTGAACTTCTGCCAAGTGTTGGCTCCGTCCAGAGAGCCTGCCTCATAAAGTTCTGCGGAAATACCCTGTAATCCTGCAAGGTAAATTACCATGTAATACCCCATGTATTTCCACACGCTGAACAAAATCAGTGTGAACAGCACCAGACTTCCGCTAAACCACTTGGGAAGCTCTGCCTGGGGCACGCCGAATACCTTAAGGAGCAGATAATTGACCGGGCCTTTGGAAGGATGGAATATCATGCTCCACACAGCGGTAATCGCCACAAGGGAAGCTACATAAGGAAAAAATGCCACCGTCCTGAAAAATCCCCTTGCCTTGATTTTCTGGTTGAGCACAATGGCAAGAGCAAGGGAGGCAATCATGGTAAGCGGAACCGTCCCTATTACATAAATTATTGTATTCCTAAAAGCTGCCACAAAGAAAGTATCATCTGCCAGTCTGATAAAGTTGTCAATTCCCACAAAAGTAATTTCATTGCTTCCGTCCCACTTCATAAAAGCAAGGGCAAACGCAAATACAATGGGAACTAATGTAAATATGGCAAATCCAATAAAATTCGGGGCGATAAACGAATATGCCACCAAATCCCGCTTCGCCTCTCTGCTTAATACCCTGTTATTTCTGACCGCAGTCAGCTTTCTCTGCTTCTTTTCCCTCTCTGCAATCAGTTTCTGCTTTTTCTTAATATCATTTTCCTGCCTGATTTTCACCATCAACTGTTCTGTATCTGTTTCCAGTTGTTTAATCAAAGCTGCCTTATTTTCACTCATTGTGTAACCCGCCCTCCTTTACGCACTTAAGAAATATCAGTCTCAAGAACCGGACTTTTACCCTTCTGATACATTGGGACTGACTTTCGTCAGCCCCAAAAGAATATTCCTTATTATTTACTTTTCCGCCGTATGCTCTCCGGCCCAAGGCCGGCAGCAAGCGTAATCAGAAGTTCTTTTCACATTACTGTCCTAATAATTTGCCTACTTCCTCGTTCATGGCAGCAATACCTTCTTCAATAGAAATTTCCCTGTTCATAATGGACTTATGGTAGGTATCAAGAATGTCATTTACTGCTGATACGTTTTCTGCGTAAGGAACTTCCAGATATAAATTGGAAACCTTAAGTGCTTCTTTGCTCTCTGCATCTGTAGGGAATCCTTCCAGACCGGAAATAATGTCAGCGATCTCATCGTTCATAAGTGCCGGGAAGTTACCTGTTTCAGCCATGACCTTTGCGCCTTCTTCTCCGGATACCCATTTAACAAATTCAAACGCAGCGTCCTTCTGGTCAGATACGCTTGTCACTGCCAGACCTGTAATGGTGCCGAGCGTGGAACCAGCTTCCACGCCTTCTGCGTGAGGATATTTCACCATTCCCCAGTTGCCGCAAAGAGATGCATCATACTCGCCGCTCTGGATATTGGCAATCATGGTTGAGATGAACCATGAAACCATGTTCAGCATCGCTACGTCGCCGCCGGAAAATGCTGCGGAATAGTGAAGACCTTCTGCACTTAAGTCAGCATAGTTCCTGCACACCTGATCATCTTCCTGTCCCAGAACCATTTCATAGTAAGGGGTGAAGAAATCATACTGTCCGTCCAGGATAGAGTGCTGCCCGTCCAGTACGCCGAACAACTGCACTGCACTTCTCCATGTATGGTAATGGGTTCCATAAACCTGTGCGCCGTAAGTAGTATCTGTCACCTGTCTTGCCAGGGCGTCATACTCTTCAAATGTCATATCGTTGGTGGGATAAGCAACCCCTGCATTATCAAAAATGTCTTTATTGTAGAAAACAACCCAGAAGTCGTTTCTGAAAGGCAGTTCATACAGACTTCCGTCCACTGTCACCTGCTTGTCAACACCGCCGTACTGTGCCAGGTCAATTCCTGCGTCTGCAATATAGCTGTCAAGAGGCTCTAAAGTATTCTTGGAAACCAGCGTTGCATAACCCGGAACGTCCTTGATGGTAACAACGTCAAATTCGGAACCGCTTCCTGATAGTTCTGTTGCAAGGACCGTCATATAATCGGTGGAGCCAAGGTCAGTCATCTCAATGGTTACATTCTCATGAGATGCCTCATAGGCTTCCTTGATTGCCTGCCAGTAAGGAGTAATATCCTTATCCCAGATTGCCCACTTAAGTGTGATGGCTTCTCCGGAACCAGCCTCTGCTGTTTCTGCCTCTTCTGCAGCCGGAGCTTCCGCTTCTTCTTTTACTTCCTCAGGTGCACTTTCCGCTTCGGCGGCCGGTTCGGATTTGCTCTCGCTTCCTCCGTTTCCTGAACCGCAGCCGGATAATACTGCCGCAAGCATTGAAGCTGTCAGTAAAATACTCAATAGCTTTCTTTTCATGAATGTTCTCCTCCCATAACTTTAATTTTTTAACCAATAGGTTATTGTTTTTTAAGTATATCTATTTTTTTTTAATTTTTACATGGAATTTTTTTTGATTTTATTCAGAATTTCTTTTTATTTACAATGCAGCTTTGATTTTTATATCCTTTTTTTGATAAAAATGCATTATCTTTTTGTCTTTTCTATTCAAACACGTTTTTCTTTTCAAATAATCAGGGATTGTGATAAGATAAAGGTAATATGATAGACAGAATATCGTGTTAAAGATAAGAGAGGGTGAAATAATGCCAGAAACAGCCATCCGGCCGAAACTCCATAAATTCCTTTCCACCATACGGGGACGCATTTTATTCATCACCCTTTCCCTGACAGCCGCCATTGGTGTAATTGTCATTTTTATCAGCTACTTTCTGGTTTCCAACAACCTGCGGCAAAATTTGCTGCAGACCTCAGAAACTACTTTATCCTTTTTGCGCTCCTCCATCGATTCCAATATGGAAGGGGTCAATAACTATATCCGCTCCTGCCAGGGCAGCGACAAAATACAGAAATTTGCCATGGAAGCCGATACGACGGATAACCGGATCAAAAGGGAGGCTCATGATTTCGTCACCTCCACCTATGCTTCCAATTCCGCCCTGCCCTCCCATCTGGTACGGATGGTCATTATCGGGAAATCCAGAAAAGATATTGTACAGCTTGTGGAGGCTTCCTACTCCACCTCCAGAATTTCATCCGAAGCGATTTTAAGCCTCCCCTACTTTGACGATCTCCACAGACATCCGGGGGAAGCCTATGTGGGAATACAGGAAGATTCTTTTGTGACCCGGCAGGCTGCCATGATTCCTTTCGTCTATCCCATCCAGCATACTTACAAGGCTGACGAAACAGGATATATTTTTGCAGAAATTTCCATCAATACCATCACAGAACCCATACGTGACTATTTATCCCGAACGGACTACCAGTTTTATATTAGAATAGGAAGTAATCTGTACCGGTACCAGAATAATACCCTGGTACCATGTCCTGACGACATTACAGTCGTGGACGCCTACCCGGACATGGCGCTGCATGAAAATACGCTGATTCAGAAGGTCTATTCTGAAAATACAGGCCGGGTTTCCTTCATGATCACCCAGCCCCTTGTTATGGACGGATGGTACGTGATGACAGAGGTCGACACCCATACCCTGTCTTTAAACATCCTGCACAGCTTTCTTTTGATCCTGCTGATTATCATTATTGCCGTAAGCTTCATTGCTTTCGTGCTCTTCAGCTTTCTCTCCCAGACGATCAATGTGCCCGTTGGACAGTTGCAGTTACGGATGAAGCGGATCGAGGAGGGGGATTTCTCCCGGGACAATTCTACGGAATGGGAACATGAGCTGGGGGATATCGGCAAGACCATCAACGATTTATCCGAAAACGTGCTTCATCTGATGAACCAGCGTATTGAGCAGGAAAAGCAAAAGAAGGATTACGAATACCGGATGCTGCAAAGCCAGATCAACCCTCATTTTATGTATAATACCCTAAACTCTATTAAATGGATGGCAACCATGCAGAGTGCCACGGGCATTGCGGAGATGACCACGGCGCTCTCCCGGCTTTTAAAAAATATTTCCAACGGCACCACCAGCCTGATCTCTATTCAGCAGGAGCTTGACCTGGTACAGGATTATTTCACCATACAAAAATACCGGTACGGCGGCACCATCACCTTAGAGATACAGATCGATGACGAAGGTCTGCTGCCCTGCCAAATCCTGAAATTTACCATGCAGCCTCTGATAGAAAATGCCATTTTCCACGGAATCGAGCCTAAAGGCTGTGCCGGAAGCATCTGTATCCATATTTATAAAGACAGCTCCGGCGATATCCATATTGAAATCCAGGATGACGGCGTGGGAATCCAGCCGGAAGTTGCGGCCGGTCTGCTCGTACAGGATACTTCCGCAGGCTCCTCCTTTTTTAAGGAAATAGGGATCAGCAATGTACACAAACGCCTCCAGTATGAATTTGGTTCCCCTTACGGGTTGTCCATTGACAGCACGCCTGGACAGGGAACTGTTGTCACTATACTGCTGCCATTTACACAAAGGAAAGAATAAGATTATGATTAAATTATTGATTGTGGATGACGAGCCTCTCGTTCAGGCAGGGATCAGGTCCATGGTTAACTGGGAAGACCTTAATATCAGCATTGTGGGCATTGCCGCCAATGGGGCAGCCGCCTATGAAATGATCAAAAAATATGAGGTGGAGATTGTCATCACGGATATTAAGATGCCTGTCATGTCCGGCCTTGAGCTTGCCCGTAAATGCGTGGACAGCGGCATGGATGTGCCTGTTTTTATTTTTCTTACCGGCTATGAGGATTTCCATTATGCAAAGGAAGCCCTTACCGTTCAGGCAATCGACTATCTGATTAAACTGGAGCTGACACCGGAAGCTTTGATCCAGAGCCTTGACCGCGCTATTGCAAGACTCTCCGAGCTTCGCTATTCCTCCCGGACCCCGGATCTTGCCATCAACACCATTTTCAGGGAGCAGTTTTTTACACGCCTGATCTTTAACCTTTTTGAAGATGAACACCAGTTCCTGTCACAGTCCAAAAATTTAAAGATTGATTTTGATTATGAGCTATATGCAACCGGATACATAGAAATAGACAGCGGCAGGCTCACCGATATGGCCGCCGAAAAGCAAATCAGCCTTTACAGCAGCAGCCTGCAGCTTGTAAGCGAGCTGATGGGCAAATACATCCCCTGCCATGTGGTTTCCCTTGACACCAGGCATTTCTGTATTATCTTCTTTTTAAAGGAAAATGACGGAAATTATAAGGAAACCATACAAAAAGCCCTGGCCCAGATATCTGCCATGATTTTTAATTATTACAGCGTCACCATCCGCTCCAGCATCGGTTCCGCCGTGAATAACCCCATGCAGATTCCGGTCTCCTATCAGGATGCCAAGCAGATTTTTTCGCAGGTAACCGAAAACTGCCCTGTTCTCTTTTTTGAGGACGTGACCAGCAGCGCACGGCTTAAAAATGTGTTCAACATGTCCCTTTTCAAGGAGGATATACGCAAAGCCTATGCAGAATACGATGAAACTGCCCTATATGACATTTTTTCATCCATTATAAATTTGTTTGAGGAGCAGCCTGCCCATTATGTGCAGGCATTAGATGCTGCTTGTAACATCCTTTACCTGTCTTTGTCCCTGCTAAACAATGGAGAACAGACTGTGTCCGGGATTTTTTCCGGCAGTGCCAACGGATACCGCTGTCTTTATGAGATGAACAGCGTCCCCCAGATTCTTTCCTACCTGAAGACCCTCCGGGACGGACTGTGCGCTGTATTTGCCAGCAAAAACCAGGATTACAAGAACCAGATTGTAATCAACGCCAAAAAATACATTATCCAGCACATCAGTGAGAAACTTACCCTGAACGACGTAGCGGAAGCCTTCTGCATCAGCCCCAACTACTTAAGCGTCCTTTTTTCCAAATATAATGATATCGGCTTTTCAGATTTTATTAATCAAAATAAAATTGAAGCGGCCAAGAAGATGATGAGAGACGGGGATTACAAAATCTATGAGATCTCCGACCTTCTGGGGTTTGAAAGCGCCTTTTATTTCAGCAGGGTATTTAAAAAAGTAACCGGGTCCTCACCCAGAGATTATATGAAAACAATATTAAGTTAAAGAAGGGAGAATTTTTATATGTTTCGCGAACTAGCCAAAACATGCCGGCTGACTTCCGGCTCTCTTGCCATTTATCCTTCCGCTTCCTGTCGTGATGCCTGGGAGGCGCTGGACGACGACTGGAAAAGCGGCGCTTTAGCGCAGGGAAAGTCTTATCTCAATTACCTTTATCCGCAGTTATCGGCAGCAGATTATATGGACTTTTTCTTTACCGGAAACCGGGTCCGTTTTGAAGATAAATACTTTGCCAGGCGCCGGGCCCTTGATGCCCTGGTACTGGCGGAATGCACGGCGGATACTGGGGAATTCTTAAACGATATCATCAATGGGATATTCTGTATCTGCGAGGAAAGCGGCTGGCAGCTTCCCCCCCACAACACCTACATCCGCGACACGCCCCAGCTTCCCCTGCCGGATTCCCAAGAGCCTGTCCTTGACCTTTTCGCCTGTGAGAGCGGCAGCATATTAGCTGCCACAGGTTATCTGCTGGGGGATAAACTGGACGGTTTCTCCCCGCTGATCCAGAAAAGGATCCGCCGGGAACTGGAAACCAGAATCTTTCATCCTTATCTGGAACGCTATTTCTGGTGGATGGGGGACGGGAAAGACCCCTTAAACAACTGGACCGTCTGGTGCACCCAGAATGTGCTTCTGTGCGCTTTCCTTACAGATATTGACGATGCGCTCCGCCGGCGGATTCTTGTAAAAGCCTGCCAGAGCGTGGATTATTATCTTGATGAATTCGGGGAAGACGGATGCTGCGTTGAAGGGGCGTCCTACTACCGTCATTCCGGCCTGTGCCTTTTTAACATCATCGAAATCCTAAACTCTGTGACCGGAAATCACTTTGCATCCCTGTATCAGGAGCCGAAGATCCAGAACATTGCCTCCTACATTATGAATGTCCACATACAGGACCTATACTACGCCAATTTTGCTGACTGCTCGCCTGTTGCGGGGAGATGCGGCGTCCGGGAGTTCCTCTTTGCCCGCCGTACCGGAAACGAAAACATGGCAGCCTTTGCCGCAAAGGATTTCATGAAAGGTCTGTCTGAAACCCTTCTGCTTCCCCAGGAAAATAACCTGTACTACCGTCTGCAAAATGCCTTTACCATAAAGGAAATCCGTTCCTGCCACGAAGCCTTAGAAAGCGCTTCTCCGGTCAGCTACCCGGACATTTACTATCCCAGCGCAGGGCTTTTCATCGCCCGGGACGATGTTTATTTTCTGACTGTAAAGGCGGGCTGTAACGGCGAAAGCCACGGCCACAACGACACCGGAAGCTTTATCGTCTACAAAAACGGCTTCCCCCTGATCATTGATGTGGGTGTGGAAAGCTACACGAAAAAAACCTTTTCCCCGCAGCGTTATGAAATCTGGACCATGCAGTCCGCCTACCATAACCTGCCCACCGTCAGGGGGTGTATGCAGAAGGACGGAAACGCCTACTGCGCAGCAGATATCCAGACTTATTTTGATCATTCCCGCTGTGAGATCCAGATGGATATCGCCCCCGCCTATCCCCCAAACTCCGGTCTGAACCGCTATATCCGAAAGGCGGCTCTGGTAAAAGGTGAAGGCATCCGGCTTCATGATTCTTTCCACCTGCGGGATAATCCGTCAGACTCCGGTTCCCGCCCTGACAGTCATGTTGTTTTAAGCTTCATGACCTACGAAAGGCCGGAACTTGTACAGCAGACGGATGCGTTACTTTTTCATATAGGGGATAAAGGCTCTCTGCGCATTTCGGGCGGTTCCTTCCTTCGGACGGAAACCATTCCCATCACCGACCAGCGGCTGATGACGGCGTGGAAGCATGAAATTTACCGGATACTTATCTGGGCTGTGAATGAAGATCTCGATATCTGTATCTGCTGATCGTAAAAGGGACGCTCCCAAGAGCGTCCCTTTTATGTCATTCCTATTTCTACATTCTATATTAAGGCTGTTTGCCGATATAGGCCAGTATGCCTCCATCCACATAAAGCACATGCCCGTTCACAAAGTCTGACGCATCTGATGCAAGGAATACTGCCGGTCCCTGCAAATCTTCCGTCTCTCCCCAGCGGGCCGCCGGAGTCTTGGCAATAATGAACTGGTCAAAAGGATGTCTGCTTCCATCCGGCTGGGTCTCACGCAAAGGAGCTGTCTGGGGTGTCGCAATATAGCCGGGTCCGATACCATTACACTGGATATTGAATTCACCATATTCGGAAGCAATATTCCTGGTCAGCATCTTAAGGCCGCCCTTTGCCGCTGCATAAGCGGAAACCGTCTCACGTCCAAGCTCGCTCATCATGGAGCAGATATTGATGATCTTCCCGTGTCCCTTTTTAATCATGCTGGGAATAACAGCCTTTGACACAATAAAGGGTGCGTTAAGATCCACATCAATAACCTGGCGGAACTGATCTGCGCTCATCTCGCACATGGGGATTCTCTTGATAATGCCAGCATTGTTTACCAGAATGTCAATAACGCCCACTTCCTTTTCGATTTTGGCAACCATGTCCTGTACCTGTTCCTCGTTTGTCACATCACAGACATAACCATGGGCTTTGATTCCCTTTTCCTCATAAGCGGCAATACCCTTGTCCACCAGTTCCTGCTTAATATCATTAAATACTATGGTTGCGCCTGCCTCTGCATAAGCGGAAGCAATTGCAAATCCAATACCGTAGGATGCGCCTGTCACAAGAGCAACTTTTCCTTCCAGTGAAAATTTCTTCATAAAATCTGCCATTTTTCTTCTCTCCTTTTTTATTACAATAAGCTGTCCTGCAAAGGATTCAGCGTTTGTTTCCTTCTATCGCTTTTTGTCAGGGCAGCAGTCTGACTGTCAGTTCTGATCCCTGCAATTACATCAGATCCTTCATTGCCACGCCGTCCATATCATCAAAGGCCTGATTCTCTCCAACCATTCCCCAGATAAAAGTATAAGCCTGGGAACCACAGCCTGCATGGATGGACCAGCTTGGAGAAATAACAGCCTCCTCATTCCTCATGACAATATGCCTTGTTTCCGTAGGTTCTCCCATGTAATGCATAACAATGGCATCTTCCGGCATTTCAAAATATAAATAAACCTCCATGCGCCTGTCATGGGTATGGCAGGGCATTGTATTCCATACGCTTCCCGGCATAAGTTTCGTCATACCCATGACTAACTGGCAGCTCTCCACCTGCCCCGGAAGAATATACTTACAGATAACCCTGTGGTTTGCCTCTTCCAGTGAACCCAGTTCCACTTTATTTTCATCCTTGATAATCACTACCCCATCTCCCGGTGTTCCCTTGGGTTTGATCAACACTGTGGGGTATTCCTTATGGGCGGGCGCACTGTTTATATAAAATCTGGCAGGTTCCTGAGGATTTGCGCTCTCAAAAGTAATGTCCTTCGCCCCCATTCCGATGTACATGCCTTCCTTATATTCCAGTTCATATGTCCTGCCGTCAACTACGATCCTGCCTGTGCTGCCGATGTTGATGACGCCCATTTCCCTTCTCTGGAGGAAATATTCCGCACGCAGTTCCTCGCCAGCCGTAAGTTTCAGCGGTTCTACCGGGACTGCCGCTCCTGTAATGATCCGGTCAATGTGGCTGTAAACCAGCTTGATCTCCCCCGGTACAAATAAATCCTGAATCAGAAATTCTTCCCTTAATCTCTCTGTGGTATAGTGCTTCACATCCCTCGGTGAAGCTGCTGTTCTTAATTCCATCTTCCTAATCCCTTCCTTTCCCGCCCGGGAGCGCCGTCCCGGAACAAATATATGTCTTTTCTGTTATTGTTATTATACTAGAAAAAAATGTCTATTTCTTTTCAAATATTTCTGCAATTATTGCATATCTTGAACTTATTTTATATAATATTAAAAAAGAGTATTGAAAAAGGAGGTCCGGCACCGGACTGCATAAATTGTCTTACCATTCACTTAAGAAAGGATACCCTGCCAATGACTGAACTTTCTTCCTGCAAACAGGCCATAGAAAACTGCCGCCAGTCCCAAACCTTTTCCATAGCACATTTGTATAAGGAAGAAAAAACCATGGATATGCACATCCATGACTGCTATGAGATTTACTACTCCATCTCCGGCGGAAAGCAGTTTCTCATTGACAACAAGTTCTATGCCATTGAACCGGGGAATGTTTTTATTATTAACCAGTATGAGAGCCACAAGATTACCCAGGTGGATAAAATCATGCATGAACGTATTGTGCTCTCCATCCACCCCGAATATACCAAGCGCCTTGGTTCCCCGAAAACAAATCTGGATGCCTGTTTCTCACACCGCCCGGCTGATTTTTCCCATAAGATATCCTTAAGCCGTGACCAACAGAAACGCTTTCTCTACTATATTAATAAAATCACCGGTGCGGAAGGGTACGGACATGACATTCTGGAGCAGACTGCTTTCATGGAACTGCTGGTACTGCTCAACAGACTTGCCCTGACCAGCCATCCGGCGAAAGCTGCCCCCGCCTGTATCTATAACCAGCAGGTGGACGACATTCTGGCATACATTAATTTAAATATTACTTCCCCTATCACCATCGGCCAGCTTGCAGGGAAATTTTATTTAAGCGAATCCTACATCTGCCGCATTTTCAAAGGGGCAACGGGAACCACCATAAACAAATACATAACCGCCCGGCGCATCAGCATCGCTAAAGCCCTTTTAAGCGATGGCGCCAGCGCCATGGAGGCATATGAAAAAAGCGGCTTCTCGGATTACAGCAATTTTTTCAAAGCCTTCACCCGTGCAGTGGGCATTTCTCCCAAAAAATACGCCCAGTGCAGCGTTAGTTAACACCCCACGTTTCTGGGCAGGGCCAGAAAAATAATCTGGAAAAAACAATTGTAATTTTTACTAATAATTTTCTATAAAAACTACCATTAATCGTCATTATGATGTATAATTCTTATAGAGGTAATAAATTAGGAGGATTGTATTATGGCAAAAGAAATGATTGCAATGCTTCTTGCCGGCGGTCAGGGTTCACGTCTTTATGCCCTGACAGAGAAGCTTGCCAAACCAGCAGTACCCTTTGGCGGAAAATACCGTATCATCGACTTTCCGCTTTCTAACTGTGTCAATTCCGGAATTGACACTGTAGGTATTTTGACCCAGTACCAGCCGCTGGAACTGAATGAATACATCGGTAACGGCCAGCCTTGGGATCTGGACAGACTTTACGGAGGCGTCCATGTCCTGCCGCCTTACCAGAAGGCAAGCGGCTCAGACTGGTACAAGGGAACCGCAAATGCGATTTACCAGAATATATCGTTTATTGAACGGTATGACCCTGAATATGTTATTATTCTCTCCGGCGACCAGATCTGCAAGCAGGATTACAGCGATTTTCTTAAGTTCCACAAGGAAAAAGATGCTGAATTCAGCGTAGCCGTAATGGAAGTTCCCTGGGAGGAAGCTCCCCGTTTCGGTCTGATGGTTGCGGACGAAAACGACAAAATTACCGAATTCCAGGAAAAACCCAAGAATCCCAAGTCCAACTTAGCTTCCATGGGTATCTATATTTTCAACTGGGATATCCTTAAGAAGTATCTGGAAGAGGATGAAGCAGACACCACGTCAGAAAATGACTTTGGCAAAAATATCATTCCTAATCTTCTGCGCGACAGCCGCAGGATGTATGCTTATCATTTCAGCGGATACTGGAAGGATGTGGGAACGATTGCTTCTTTATGGGAAGCCAACATGGAAGTCCTGGATCCCGAGCACAGCGGAATCAATCTTTTTGATGACAACTGGAAAGTCTACAGCCGCAACAGCGGTATGACCGGACATAAAATCAACCCCGGCGCAATTGTAGAAAACTCCATGATTACCGATGGCTGCCGGATCAAAGGTACCGTGAAACATTCCATCTTATTTGCAGGCGTGCGCGTGGAAGACGGCGCTGTCATTGAAGATGCTGTTATCATGGGCAACACCGTGGTCAAATCCGGCGCTGTTGTGAAGCACTGTATCGTGGCTGAAAATGTAACCATCGGCGAAAATGCCGTGGTAGGTGCAATGCCTTCCGGCGACGGCGATGCCCATGACGTAGCCACTATCGGCAATGGCATCACCATCGGAGCCAATGCAAAAATCGGTCCCAAAGCCATGGTAAATAAAAATGTAGAAGGCGGTGAAGAACAATGGTAAAATCAAATACAAGTGTGCTTGGAATTCTTTTCCCAAACAGTTATGACTCACTGGTTCCCGAACTGGTCAACGTGCGTCTGATGGCTTCCATCCCTTTTGCCAGCCGTTACCGCCTGATTGATTTTCCTTTGTCAAGCATGACAAACTGCAATATCAACAATATTTCTGTTGTGGTCAACAATAATTATCATTCCCTGATGGATCATTTAGCTTCCGGACGTGAATGGGATCTTGTCCGCAAGAACGGCGGTTTAAATATTTTCCCTCCTTATGCGGAAAAAGCATCCAAGCCTTACACCGGACGTGTAGGCGCTCTCGCCTCTCTTCTGGAATTTCTGGTAGACCAGAAAGAAAAATACGTTGCCATGACAGACACAAATACCGTAATGAACTTTGACTTTAAAGCCATGCTTAAATCCCATATGGAAAGCGGCGCGGATGTTACCGTTGCTTACAATCAGCAGGAACTTCCCACCGGGCTGCTTAATTCCCCGGCTACAGAGCAGAGCTATTATTACACTTTTGATATTGAAAACGGGCGTATTGTGAAAATTTATGTAAATTCCAAGGCATCCGGCGTTCAGAACTTCTCCATGAATACCTTTATCGTAGAACGTGAATTGCTGATCGACCTGATCAACACGGCATTTGTCCGTGGTCAGGAATATTTCGAGCGCGATGTCCTGCTGCCCCAGCTCAATAAATTAAATGTACAGGCTTATAAATATGATGGATATATTGCACGGATCTGTGACATGAAGAGCTACTTTGACGAAAATATGAGACTTCTGGATGACTACAATCTGGATGCCCTTTTCGCCCGTTCTCCTATTTACACCAAAATTCGTGACGACAATCCTACCAGATACATTGCAGGCGCCAAAATCCAGAACGTAATGGCTGCTGACGGATGTATCATTGAGGGCGATGTGGAAAACAGTATTCTATTCCGTGGCGTTAAGGTTGCCAAAGGCGCTAAAGTTAAAAACTGTATTTTAATGCAGGACACTGTGGTTGAGGCAGGATGTAACATTGAATATCTCATCACAGACAAAAATGTTATCATTTCAGCAGGTAAAGAAATGAAAGGTACCGATACCTTCCCGGTTTACATAGGGAAACTCCAGACGGTATAGTTTTTATAAACAAATTACGGCGGGGCCCCGCTGTAACATACAGCAGCTAAACCCTTTATGTGTTTAGCTGCTGTTTTTGTTTACAATAAGCTGTCTCGCGGAGCGTGGCAGCGTTTGTTGAACAACGGATGTCTGGCGAAGCTTTACATCGTTGTTTAACATTAGTCTCTGCTTTCTTTAAGCATTTTGCAGAATTCTTCCAGCGCCATTTCTCCCATATCCTGTCTCCCCCTTTCCGCATCCCTGCAACGCACCGATACACTGCTTCCTTCCTGCTCTTTCTCTCCTATGACAACCATATAAGGTATTTTTTCAAGCTGTGCGCTCCTGATCTTATAGCCAAGCTTTTCATCCCGTGTGTCTGTCTCCACACGCATTCCCTGTTCCTTTAGTTTCTCCGCCACCGCCTTGCTGTACTGCAAATATTTGTCAGAAACTGGCAGAATCTTTACCTGGACCGGTGCCAGCCACATGGGGAACTTTCCTGCATAATGTTCAATCAAAATACCGATAAACCGCTCAATTGATCCAAACACCACCCTGTGTATCATAATAGGTCTGTGTCTTTCCCCGTCTGCTCCCACATATTCTGCCTCAAAACGCAGGGGAAGCTGGAAGTCAAGCTGAATCGTCCCGCACTGCCATGTACGCCCGATAGAATCTTGTAAATGGAAGTCAATCTTCGGGCCGTAAAAAGCACCGTCGCCCTCATTCACTGTATAGGCAACCCCCATCTCCCTGATTGCATTTTCAAGAGCCTTTGTTGCCAGTTCCCAATCCTCATCGCTTCCGATACTATTTTCCGGTCTTGTAGAAAGTTCCACATAATAAGTAAACCCGAATTTAGAATATACCCTGTCAATCAGCCGTACAATCCCCTGGATTTCGTCCGTGATCTGCTCCTTCGTCATAAATATATGAGCATCATCCTGTGTAAAGCATCTGACACGCATCAGCCCGTGTAACTGTCCTGATTTTTCATGCCTGTGTACCAGCCCAAGCTCTCCCATACGCATGGGAAGCTCTTTGTAAGAATGAGGTTCCATCTTATACACAAGCATCCCGCCCGGACAGTTCATGGGCTTTACTGCATAATCCACATCGTCGATTACTGTCGCATACATATTTTCTCGGTAGTGTTCCCAATGGCCAGAAGTCTCCCACAGACTCCTGTTAAGCATCATAGGCGTGGAGATTTCCATATAGCCCTCCTGCTCATGAATCCTCCGCCAGTAATCCACCAAAATATTTTTCAGTACCATTCCCTTGGGCAGGAAAAAGGGGAACCCCGGCCCTTCCTCCATAATCGTAAACAGTCCCAGCTCTTTTCCTATCTTCCTGTGGTCCCGGGCTTTTGCCTCCTCCAGCATCTTCAAATGCTCATCCAACTGGGAAGCCTTGGGGAAAGAAATCCCGTAAATCCTTGTAAGCATTTTATTGTTCTCATTTCCCCTCCAATAGGCTCCGGCAATGGACAAAAGCTTAAAAGCCTTGATCTGGCATGTATTGGAGATGTGAGGCCCTGCACAGAATTCCGCATAATCCCCCTGCCTGTAAAAGCTGATTGTCTCCTCCTCCGGAAGATTCTCTATCATTTCAAGCTTGTAGGACTCCCCTCTCTCTTTCATATAGACAGCCGCTTCCTGTCTGCCCATCTCATAAACCTCCAGTGGCAGCGCTTCCTTTACGATCTTTCTCATCTCTCCCTCGACTGCCTGGAGCTGTTCCTCGGAAAATGGAAAATCAAACTCAAAATCATAGTAAAATCCATTCTCAATTGCAGGCCCGATGGCGCATTTTGTCCCCGGATACAGACACTTCACCGCCTGCGCCAGCACATGGGCGCTGGTATGCCAGAATGCTTCCCTGATTCCCTTCTCCTCAAAACTTCCCTCAATCAACTGACCATCTTTTAATATTACCTTCATTTTTCTTCTCCTTCCCTGCCGCCCTTTGCGGAACAGATTGTTGTAACTAAAAAGCACCCTTAAACATACAAATCAAATGTATGTCTAAGGGTGCACTCCTGCACGGTTCCACCTTAATTTTTCACTTCAGATTCCATCAAATCTTATCCCTTAACGCAGGCATACGGCAACGCTTAAAAATCTATGACTCCCTTGGGATCCCATATATCTTCGGCATTACAGCTCCGGAATGGTTTTCGTATACATTTCTCATAAATGACTTCCACCAAATGCCATCCTCTCTGGATGATTCCTGCATACTACTCTTTTCCTTCATGGCTTTTATATGTTCTTTTTTGTAATCATAGCACTGTTTTAGGCAGCTGTCAAATCTAAAATTTCCAAAACATTATCCAAAATTTTTCAGCCATAAACCTGCCAGTTTCATCCACTCTGCGGCAGACTCAAATACTCTTATGTCCGTTTCCGATTTCTGGGTCACAGGGCTTGCAAGGGCAAGTCCATGTCCACCCTTTTCAAACATATGGAACTCTACAGGTATTTTCTGCCGGACCATTTCACTTACCAGCAGCAGGGAATTCTGCACTGGCACATCGCCGTCTTCATAAGTATGCCAGATAAAAGCCGGGGGCGTCTGCGCACTTACAAAGTTCTCCAGGGACAAACTATCCTTCTTCTCCTCATATGCATCACCAAGAAGATTCCTAAAGGAGCCTTCATGGGCAAATTCCCCGGAAGTAATGACAGGATAACATAAAAGCATACCGTTGGGGCGGAGCATTTCCGGCTCTGCCCCCAGCTTTTCACCGACCCATTCCCGGCCCCAGAACATCCCGTAGCTTGCTGCCAGATGTCCTCCAGCTGAAAATCCCGACACAAAAATCCTGTCCGCATCAATATGCCATTCTTCCGCATTCTGTCGAAGCAGCATCACTGACCTGCCCAGCTCCAAAAAAGCTGTGGGAAAAACTGCCGGACTAATCGAGTACCGAAGCACGGCAGCATGATACCCCATGGCTACATACTGTGCGGCTACAATATCCGCTTCCCGGTCCGACAAAAAATGATATCCTCCTCCCGGACAGATCATGATAATCGGTCTTTCATGAACCATCATCTCCGGCGAGTCCTCCAGAAGATACAGCGTCAGCTTCGCGTCTTCCAAGGAGCCTTCATTTTTAATATCACATACTTTGCAAATCATGTTCCTTATCCTTTCCCCAGAGCGTACTTTAAAATTTCCCCAATCTGCACTCTTTAGCGCATACTTATTTCTTTGAAAACAGGATTCTCCTTAAACTCTCTGCCTGCCGGGACGCTCCATCCGCCGCAAACACGTCGATCCTGTATATATCGCTGCTCCTGTCCTTAAATGCAGGAAAAAGGAATCCACATTCCGGCTTCCCCGGCTCATAGTCTCCTCTTACCGGACAGACCGCGCAGACCAGAAACTGATAGACCTCCTCCGATTCCCACAAACTTTCCTTATCACCGGCTTTCAGCGGCACATCATAGCTGCCATGGAAAAAGTACACCGCATAACTGCCACTTCCCTGATAGCTCTGCCCGAATTCCTCATAGAGCACATCCAGCATCGCATCATTCTTCAATTCGCATTCTTTCAATGCCATAAGAAGCTGCCATATACTCCCCGGCTTCCTGTCCGCCTCGCCGAAATCATATTCTTTCAACTGCACGTTTGTATCAGAAAAAGGAATCGTTTTTGCAATATTTAAATTTACCTGCTGGTCTTTGGGCGACAGTTTCTGGAAATGCTTGTTAAAAGTTCCGTCCACAAAGCCCTCCTCATCCAGATATGCCCCTGCAATCCTGTCAAAACAGTTCCGCTTAAGAGTCATCCTTCTGGTCAGTTCCAGCATATCCTCACGGTTGATTTTTGCCATTTTCATCTGCTATATACCTATAACCTTCCACTGCCCATGAGCATTTTAGCTTTTCATTTTTTCCTTCAGGTTAATTCCCGATTTTATTATACGATATCTGCGACCCAGGTACCAGCAAATTTTTATTATGCCGCCAAAAAGGAGAAGGTAAAAGGATCTTTTTAGTATAACGTCATCACCCTCCTGCCACCTTTGCCGGATACCACCTCTGGAACCATACAGTAAAAATTCCCATTAAAGCGGGCAGAACCGAGTTCACTGCCCCCGTAAATCCGCTAATCTCCGTCCCCATCAGAATATACGTCCAGACAGGTGTCAGCAGATACAATATTCCCCACAAAAGTGTCAATATCCGGTTAGTCTTTACAAAAAGAGGATTCTGCAGGGCCCTGTCCCCTCCGTAATCATTCATGGAGTAATGGGCGGTTAGGGGAATCTTCCCAAGGCAGCTTACAGACCACATAAGGCCAAATGCAAAGTAACTTACAGGCAAAATAATTCTCTCCGGCCCTCCCAGCAGCACTGTCACAGAAAGCCCTGACACCAATGCTCCGGTGAGTACATCATAAAAGGTCTTTTTATACTGGTAAAACAAAAGCGGAACCAGCGCGCATGCTCCAATTCCTGCCAGACTGCCTACCTGTCCGTTTATAGGAACTGCCACCCAGAAAATAATCCACGGAATCAGCATAATATTCATACTAGTTCCTTTTCTGCTCATAGCCTTCCGTCCTTCCGGCGTCTGCACCTTTCCCGCTTCCCCTGCTGCACTTCCCCCATAACTGCCAAAATAGTTATCCCAGTTTATCATAAGGCTAAAATCGCCCTTTACTTTATAAAGATGCCTCATCAATGCCTCATCGCCCCGGATTTCCCCGGCAGCAATCGACTTCCACACCGTAACGGGTGTTTCGATCCGGGTAGTGGCCTCCTTAAACCCATCTTTTAAGACCCGGCTGCCTTCCTTTCCTAAAACAATCTGATAGCACTCGTCCAAATCGGTGTAGAGCATCTCCAGCACCAGTTCTTTCCCTGCATAGCTATCCTTACGGTAAAGGGCCGCCATTTGTCTGGTAAAGATTAGCGTATCCGTTTCCTTTTCCCCGCTTTCCTTATCTATCCCCCAACTGGCGTCCGCCATGCTTTCAAACATCTCCTTCGGATATAGAAGTTCCTCCAAAGCCTTCCTCGTACTGACAGATATATCTCCCTTTGCATATTCCCTTCCGGCAGCTTTCACATAGGAGAGATATTCATCTGTTCTCTGGGACAATTCCGGTACCCGGAATAGTTCTCCCTGCCCGCAGAAAATTTCGGTGTATGAACCCCGTCCGCACATATGGTCAAACAGGCTTTTTACCCCGTCATAGTTCCCTTCCGCTGTATAAAATCCGCAGGTAGAGATCACTACCGTTTTCTTTCCCGACATATCGTACCTTGCAGGATGGCTCCCGTTCCCCACGTGGTCTTCCCTCTCCGTCATAAAAGGGAGGCACATAGGAAGCTGACGGTCAATCAGATTTTTTAGTGCACCTGGAACAGAATAATAATACAGTGGGAAACTCCATATGGTAATATCCGCCCATAAAAGCTTTTGAATCACTTCCCCCATATCGTCCCCTATGCAGCACTTTCCAGGAGTCTTATTCCAGCAGGAAAAACATCCCAGACATGACCGGATATCCATCCTGTTTACCATAAGTTCTTCCACACGGACATTGTTGCCGCTTTCCCCGTGAGCGTCCGCTTTCTGCCCACTGCCGGTGCCTGCCAGCCCAAGTATGGCCTGCTTTATCCCTTCCAGAAAAGCCTGCGCCAGCCTGTAGGTATTACTTGCTTTCCCTCTGGGACTTCCATTTATCACTAAGATATTCATCCTAACCTCCATCTTATAACGGTTTTTGCACAAACACTTTCACATACCCTCAAGCTTTTCAATACAACTCTGAGCCCAGTCAATATAAGTCTGCATACTCCTGTACCCAAAATCCACTGTCATCTGCCAATAAAGAGGCTTCTCCTTATCCCCTGCAAACCTGCTGTATTCGTCAATATAATGCGGAGCATCCCCAAGGCGCTTTTGAAATTCCTCACATTCCTTCTTAAGCCTTTTGAAATAGGCAAGATTTTCTTCCTTGTCCCTCTCCCCCATAAAAAAGACCTTCATCAGCACCGGAACTTTGGCGCTTATATTCAGTCTGTCATCAGCCAGCCACTTTAGAAGCTCCTCCCTGCCCGATTCATTGACCGAATAGACATTCTTGTCCGGCTTTCCCATCTGGGGCACCACTGTCTTCGTTACCCACCCTTTCTGCTCCAATCCCTGCAGTTCCCGGTAAATCTGGCTGGTTTGGGCATTCCAGAAAAACTGTAACGAATCCCTGAACACCTCCATAATCTCATATCCCGTCATATCATGATAATTCAGCAGTCCTAAAATTCCGTGTTTCAACATAACAATATACCTTTTTCCATCTGGTCCATCATCCATGGGCTAATCATTATATATTATTGATTATATTCTACTTATGGAATATAAGCAAGTGTCCATTTTGAATTAATTATGGATACTTACTTAATTCTGCTATATAACCTGAATCTGGGGCAATAAGACAATATAAAAACAGCAGAGTAGACGCCCTATAAAACGCCATACTCTGCTGATATTTTTACTTAACGACGGATAGTATGCGGGAAATGCTATCCATTTTTTTCTTTCCACTTTGCATACAGTGTCATAGATTCTGTCACTGTATCCGTATCTGTATCCCACGGCACTGTTCCCCCCGGGTCCAGATACCAGCCGTCGAACTCAAATCCTTCTCTTGTTGGGGGCTCCATTTTTTCCAGCAGTTCCCCATGCATTCTTACCTGGGATTCTACAACTGTCCCCCCCTGCGTATCAAAGGAAACACGGAAACCTCCTTTTGCTATGCCGTAGGCCATACAGGCAACCAGTAAGGCAACCAGTACTACAATAATAATATTCAGTGACCTGACAGATATTTTTACTTTACTGTAAAGCCCCCGTAGCTGCGGAGTCGTCTCCTGCTTTGGTTCTTCCATTGTTCCCTCCATTGCACCTCTGCAATAATCTTATTTCTTTACAAGATATTTCCGCATATCAATTGCACAGGCAATCAGAATAATCAAACCTTTGATGATATACAGCATGTTTGCATCAACAGCTAAAAAGTTCAGGCCTGTAAAGATAATCTGAAGCAGCAGAACGCCTACTACAATTCCGCTGATTCTTCCGATACCGCCTACAAAGGATACGCCGCCGATAACGCAGGCTGCAATCGCATCACACTCGTAGTTCAGACCGGTATTGGCATTGGCGGAAGCGATACGTGCGCCATCCAGGAATCCGGTAACAGCATACATCATACCGGCCAGAACAAATACCATGATAATTGTTTTTGATACATTAACACCAGATACGTTCGCCGCTTCCTCATTGGAACCTACCGCAAACATGTTTTTACCAAATGTAGTCTTGTTCCAGATGACCCACATAAGGATTACCAGCAAAATACTGTAAAGAACATACTTAGGAACTGCCACACTGCCTGTTGCCGTAGGAATACTGAACAGGGTACCTGTGATCAGGGAGCGGTATCCGTCTGTCAGACCGCTGAGTGTCTGGCCGTTGTTTGTACCTCTCATTAAGTACATAAGAATGATACCGTATACGATAAGCTGTGTGGACAATGTTACGATAAATGGATGCAGTTTAAACTTTGCCACACTGAATCCGTTTACAAATCCTACAAGTCCGCCTGCCACGATAATCGTAAGCAATACCACGATAATCGGCGGAGCGCTGGTCATATCCGGGAATACCTTAAATGTTGTTGTCAGCAAGGATGCTGAAATACAGGCTGTCAGACCAACTACACGTCCGGCAGAAATATCCGTACCTGTTAACACAATACAACCGCCTATGCCGAGCGCTATGGGCAGCTTTGCCGCTGTCAGTGAAATAACGTTCACAATAGAAGGAAGTTTTAAAAATGCAGGTACCTTAATGGATATGTAAATGACTGCCAGTATAATGATGATATACATCGCATTATTCAGCAGTAAATCGGTTATTTTCTTTGTTTTGTCTTTCGAGGAAAGCTCCTTGAAAGCCTGTTCCTTTGCTTTAATTTTGTTTTCAGCCACACTTTCTCCCTCCTTAAGCATATTTTGTAGCCAGTGTCATGATATCTTCCTGTGATGTTTCCTTCGCATCCACTTCTCCCGACAGACGTCCGCCGGACATTACAAGGATTCTGTCACATACCCCTAATAGTTCCGGCATTTCCGAAGAAACCATAATAATCGTTTTCCCCTGTTTCGCCAGATCCAGAATGAGCTGATATATCTCATACTTGGCCCCTACATCGATACCCCTTGTAGGTTCATCCAGAAGAAGCACCTCCGGGGACGTAAGCAGCCATCTGGCTAAAATAACCTTCTGCTGATTACCGCCGGAAAGTGACCGGATCTGTGTTTTCTGGCTGGGAGTCTTTGTCCGCATGGCATTGATACCCCACTCTGTTGACTCACTCATAAGCTTATCACTAAGGAACGGCCCCTTTTTATATTTGGGCAGGCTGGATATGGTTGTATTCGCCTGAATATCACGAATCCCGAAAATACCTGTAGCACGGCGTTCTTCTGTCAGCATTGCAAATTTATTTGCCAGAGATTCCCTGGCATTCCGGTTCATGACCCGCTTGCCGTGCAGATAAATCTCGCCTTCTTTTCTCGTGGCGATTCCAAAAATGTTTTCCAGAAGTTCTGTACGCCCGGAGCCGTCAAGACCTGCTACGCCAAGTACTTCTCCTGCTTTTGCTTCAAAGGAAACATCTTTCAGCAGGGAATACTGTGCGGTCAGATTCTTCACCTGCAAAATAGGTTCGCCAACTTTATTATCCTTTTCCGGATAACGGTTTGTCAGTTCACGTCCCACCATCAGACGGATAATCTCATTCATAGTCAGTTCCTTTGCAGGACGGGTGGCAACCCACTGTCCGTCACGCATGATGGTAACTTCATCGGATATCCGCAAAATCTCTTCCATCTTATGGGAAATATAGATAATGCCGCATCCGCGGTCCCGGAGCATATTGATGATCCGGAACAGATGATCCACTTCTTCCTCCGTCAGTGAAGATGTGGGTTCATCAAAAACAATTACCTTAGAATGGAATGATACTGCTTTTGCAATTTCTACCATCTGGCGCTGGGATACCGGCATCCGGCTCATAACCGTTTTGGGATCCACATGGACGTCCAGTTCCTCAAAAACTTTCATTGTGGCGTCATACATTTTCTTCTCGCTAGTCAGCGGACACCACTTTGAAATCTTTGGAAAACGTCCCAGCCACATATTATCCATCACATTACGCTTCAATGCCTGGTTCAGCTCCTGATGCACCATGGCAACGCCATTCTCTAATGCCTCTTTGGATGTCTTAAAATTAATTTCCTTTCCTTCTAAGTAGATATGGCCGCTGTTTTTGTTGTACACGCCAAACAGACATTTCATCAGTGTGGACTTACCAGCGCCGTTTTCTCCCATCAGTGCATGTACAGTACCTGCTTTTACGGTAAGATTTACGTTATCAAGCGCCTTTACACCAGGAAATTCTTTGCAGATGCCTTCCATCCTCAGAAGTACATTTTTGTTTTCAGACGGTACTGTCTGTTTTTCCAAATCATCTCACCCCCGTTTTAAAAACTTTTTTATGTATAAAAGAGTCCGGCAAGCCGGACTCTTTTTCTATGGCCGCATATAAATCATGCGGCCACAAAATTTCTGCCTTTTAGTCGGAAGATTCTGTTCCTCATTCACCTGTGTAAGTAGCATAAGGAATATTTACACGCCATGTTCCTACAACGTTTGCTGCATCAACATCTGCGAATTTGTCTGCTCCGCTCTGGAAGTTCTGGGTAATCTGAGCAATAGTGTTTGCCATACCTTCTGCATCCTGCTTGATGGTACCAATCATGGTTCCCTTACCGATTGCTTCTTTTGCAGCGTCTGTAGCGTCTACACCAAATACAGGAATTACTGTAGCACTGCCGTCTTCTAAGTTGTAACCTGCATTCTGGAGAGCTGTAACAGCACCGATTGCCATTTCATCGTTATTTGCGATAACGAGCTCAATCATGTTGCTGTTTGCTTCGCTGTACTGGGAAAGAGCTGTCTGGAGATAGTCTGTAGCTGCTGCTGCGGACCATGCACCACCCTGGTCTACCAGATACTTGTTGCTGTTGTTGCTGTCATAGAAAGAAAGAGCTTCCTTGCCTGCTGCGGTAAGGATAGCGTCTGCATCCTCTACACCATACTGTGTACGTGCATCAGCTTCTGCATTGCCTTCCTGTCCTTTGAACATTACATAAGAAATTACGCCGTCGCCGTTTAAGTCGATTGTGTCGTAATTTTCAACCAGATAATTACCAATCATTTCACCCTGCATATGGCCTGCCATTTCGTAGTCAGTACCTACGAATACAGCTTTGTCATAAGCACTTACAACTTCTTCACCAACGGAACGGTTAAAGAAGATAACCGGGATATTGGCTGCAGTCGCTTTTTCGATGATGTTCTTTGTAGTATCATCGGAACCTGTATCTACCTGGTTTACTACCAGAACTTTTGCTCCCTGGGCAATTGCTGTGTCAATCTGTTCTGTCTGGGTTGTCTGGCTGTTGTTGCTGTCATAATCCTGATAAGCAACGCCTGCTGCGTCAAAAGTTGCATCAAGTGCTGCACGCACGCTGGAGATATAGGTATCACCATAAGTATAGTAGAACACTGCTACTGATCCAGCATCTGCGGGTGCTGCCGCTTCTCCCTCTGCCGGTGCTTCTGCTTCTGCTTCGGTTTCTGCCGGAGCTGCTTCCTCCTGTTCGGGTGCTGCCGCTTCTTCCTCTGCCGGTGCTGCAGCCGGTTCTGCGCTGTTACCGCAAGCTGCCAGGCTGGCAACTGTCATTGCAGCAACTAAAAATAACGCAATTTTTTTCTTCATTTTTAGATCCTCCCTTTGATTTGCTCTGTTCCGAGCTTTTTTATTCTGGTCATAAAAACTTATTTGTGCATTATGACCACTCACAAACACATTATACATAAAATCCTTACAGCTTTCAATAAGAATTTGTCCAATTTATATAAATTTTTTATATTATTTTAAAATCTAAACAATTAATAAATTACTTTAGGTGGCAATATTCCCAAAAATGGCCGGAATATCAATCATCCAGGACACTTTGCCGGACTAAATTCCAGAAGTTCATCATCCGTGATTTCATCCAGCATCTCATTTTTAAACAGATAAAAAATCTCCTCAAGGCGTGCCAGACTTTCACAATAGTTTTCCTGCATAATATAATATAGGCAGAATCACAAAATGCATAAATAATCTTAGGCAGTATCCCCTGCCCTCATTCCTTACAAGGCTTGAATTTTCGCGGTTTTGTGGTATTATATATATGTAAAGAGGTACAGGAAATTATTTTCCGCACCTCTTTTATCATCTGTTTCTGTATGCAATTACAAAATCACCCGAATTCCCTCTCATGCTTTTTAAAGAATTCATAATAAGCCCGGACGTTTTTCAGCTCGCTCCAGAGTTTCACATCCACTGTTTCCTCATCCATGTCATAGATTTTCGCCCCTTTCATGGAGAGCAGGAACGGTGAATGGGTTGCTATCACGAACTGGCAGCCGAAAAACCGCGCAGAATCTTCCAGAAATTTAAGCAGTTCCTGCTGCTTTTCCGGGGACAGGCTGTTTTCCGGCTCATCCAGCAGGTAAAGACAATTTTCCCTGATCTTATCCGCAAAGTAAAGATAGGCACTTTCGCCGTTGGAGTGTTCCCTCACATTGTCCTTTATGTTCTTGCGGATATATCCGGACTGGGTATTCCGTCTTGATGAAACCACTTTTTTCAGATGGTCAAAATCTTCCAGAGACTTTACCCGGAAATTTGAGTATTTAATGTCCAGGTATTCTTCCAGAAGTTCATCCCGCTTGCGGCTGATCCCATCATTTATGCTTCTTAAATCCAGCATAAAGTCAAACACATCATCGCTGGTAATGATCCGGCTTCCCTCGGGAATTTTCAGTTCTTCCTCATAGCTGCACATCTTTGTGTAGTCTTCAAAAAAGTTGGAACGGTTATAGAGCGTATCCCGCAAAAGCCCGGTCTTTTCTGCAATAACGTTCAGCGCTGTGGTCTTACCGGAGCCGTTTCCTCCATATAATATGGTCACAGGTTCAAAATCCAGTCTTAGCAGATTGTGCTTCGACAATACCTGAAACGGATAGTAGGTATCGTAGCAGGTCCGCTTCTGTCCCATAATAAAATCATATTCCAGCTCCACATGAGGGAAGTTAAAAGTTGACAGGTAAACCATCAGCTTACGTAATTGTCAAAGTAACCCTGGATTAGAATAACAGGCGTTCCCTTATCCCCAGAGCCGCTAGTCAGATCACACAGGGAGCCAATCAAATCGGTAAGCCTTCTGGGTGTGGTGCCCTGAGAAGCCATGTCTCCTACCAGATTGTCTTTCTTTTCCCTGATACGGTTGGAAATCGCTTCTTTCAAAGCTTCGCCGGACAAATCTTTAAAATCATTGTCCGCCAGATATTTCAGCTTCACTTCATTGGGTGTTCCCTCAAGGCCGGGGGTGCTGGCCGGAGATACGCAGGGGTCTGCCAGTTCCCATATTTTCCCTACCGGGTCCTTAAAAGCGCCGTCCCCGTAAACCATGACTTCTACCTGCTTTCCGGTTCTTTCCAGAACTTCTTTCTGGATGTCCATTACCAGATCCGTACATTCTCTGGGGAATAATTTGATAGTATCCTCTGTGGATTTATTGGAGCCAAGGAGGCCATACTTTTCATTGCATCCGCTTCCATTTACCGGGCTGGTGAGAATATCGTCCATCCCCATCACCACTTCTGCACCTGCTGCCTTTAAAAGTCTCTTGGTGCGCTGTCTTGTGTGTATATCACAGTTTAACACTTTTTTTGTATAAGAAAGGATACTGCGGCAGTCATTGGCAAATATGATTTCCACTTCCGCACCTGCCTCTTTGATCAGTTCCCCATAATACGATACATAATCCACTCCTGTAAAAGGATGTTTATTTTCTCCAAAAAGTTCACGGTATTTCTCAAGTGACAGCACGTCGCTGTAGGGATTGATTCCTGCTTCGTCCAACTGGTCAAAGGAAACCAGCTCGTTCCCTACTTCATCACTTGGGTAGCTTAACATCAGCACTACTTTTTTTGCTCCCCTTGCGATCCCCCTTAAGCAGATTGCAAAACGGTTTCTGGATAAAATAGGGAAAATGACGCCAATCGTCTCCCCTCCCAATTTCGCCCGCACATCCTCTGCAATTGCTTCCACGGATGCATAGTTCCCCTGTGCTCTTGCCACCACGGACTCTGTAACAGCAATGACATCCCTGTCGCGGATTTCAAATCCTTCACTCTGCGCCGCTTCCAATACACTTTCTGTAACGATTTTTACCAAATCATCCCCTTTTCGGATAATCGGGCAGCGGATTCCTCTTGATACAGTTCCAACTTTTCTTTCCATTTTTTCTTCTCCCTTAATCGTATTTCAGATCAACGCCAGCGCTGCGGACTTCTCCACCTTTAAAGCCGCGCCAGTCTCACCTTTACTATTATAATATAAGAAACGCAAAAACAAAAGAAAAATTACACCAATTTCATTTTCTTTGATCCATATGAATGGTATAATAATCCCAAAAAGAATCTCTGGAGATCACAAATGCAAGTATTTATGAGAAATATGACGCCGGGAGATATCCCGGAAGTCCAAAAGCTTTATACCGCCGGCTGGCAGAATGCTTTTAAAGGGATCGTCCCCCAGGATTATCTTGACCAGATGAATTTAGATAACTGGGCCCCGCCTTTAGACGGCGCCTACGTGCTCACTGACGGGGAAAAAGTCCTCGGCACTTCTTCCATCGCCGGGGCAAGGGATAAAGCCTTTGCAGGATGGGGGGAAATCATCTCCGTCTATGTGCTGCCGAATCTGATTGGACAGGGCTATGGACATATCCTGTTTACCTTCGCCGTAGAGAAACTCCTTTCCCTTGGTTTCCACAAAATTTATCTGACTGTATTTGAAGATAACCTGCGGGCAAGGGCTTTTTATGAAAAGCACGGGTTTGCGCAGGACGGCCAGAAGCTTTCCATGGAAGTGGGCGGCAGGGAGCTGACAGAACTGCGGTATGTATATGTTAAATAGAGGTCTGCCGGGGAATGGATGTGTACTTCCTTCCATTCCTTCCTGTTTTTATGCCTGTCAGGCAAAAATGCTGTCTTTCCCACGGGTTTGCGAACGCTGCTGAAAATGAAAGGAACACATAAGCAGTATTCCGGCTGCAGCTCCCATAAAAATAAAGGACTGGATAAAAGGCATAAAATTATATTTCCCGCCCTGCCAGAAACCTATGAAATCATTGCTTACATAGGTCATGGGAAGGGCCGCCGCCACTTTCTGGAGAAATTCCGGGAGCTGGTCTGTGCGCATCCCCATCATTCCGGTTAAAATCATCATGCCAAAATAAAGAAACATGGTCACGCCGAAGGTGAGACTGAATTTCCGGAATATATTGGCAAGGGCGTGGGCAATTATCAAAAAAATGATACCTATCAGATAAAGGGACACAGCCAGACACAAAAGGGACGAAGCTGCCGGCCGCTGAATGTCCATAAAAAGAACCTGGAAAACGGCATATATCGCAAAGGCAATGGTCAAAAACACAAGATGGGCTGCAATTTTGGCAGTCACTTCGTATTTTTCCCCAACCCCAAACAGCCGCATCCTTAAAGGAATCCCCCGCTCCACCTCCTGGGCATAAAGAGCGCCATATCCAATCAGCATAATCGCCATGGGAATTACCAGCGTCATAGTCAGCATAATAGAGGTCACCACCTCCTGACGCATCTGGTCCGGCACCTGACTTCCCACTGTTTTTGACAAAAGCACGCACATCAGATTGGGAAATATGATTCCGAAAAAGTGAGGCATGAAATTGCCGTTAATATTTCTTAATTCATATAAGACCATACGCAGACTGCATTTTTTCATACCCTGTTTTCCCCCATCTGACTGTAAAACCGTTCTCTGGCATTCATAAACATAATTTCGATATCCGAATTGCTTCTTTTAAAATTCACATTGTTTTCTGCAAGAACTGACATCGCCCTCCGCTCCTGCCCCCTGCTGTCACAGGCCAGGGCAAGCAGATGTTCCGGCGATCTTAAGACCGGAAAGCCTTTTGAAAGCTCCCTGTTTTTATCATTGTTTTCCATAATAAAGACTACATTTCCGCAATATTCCTTAAAAAGCTGCTCCTTTTGTCCATAAGCCACAACTTTTCCCTTATCCAGAATGAGAATCTTATCTGCAAGCTGTTCCAGTTCCTCATAATAGTGGGAGATCATCACCAGGGTATCTCCCTTGTCCCGGTACCACCGGGCCAGCTTTTCCACCAGCTTCTGTCTGGTTTCAAAATCCAGCCCCGAAGTGACTTCATCGAAAAAAGTCAGTTCCGCTTTCTGGAACATTACCATTATGATGGTGAACTTCTGCTTCTGCCCTCCCGACAGGGCATTAAACCGCTTGGGCAGACAGGGTTCAAAGTCAAAAAATGAAATTAGCTCCTGCAGCTCTCTATTCCTTTTGATTTTCGTGTCCAATATGGCTTCCATAATATACCTGACAGGCATGGAAGTTACATACTCATTAAACTGCATATGCACCGCCATCTGCTCCGGCTTTAACTGTGTTACCACATTTCCCTCGTAACGGACAAGCCCCAGCAGAGCCTTCACCAGCGTGGATTTCCCCGCCCCGTTAGACCCGATAACGCCAATACGCTCTCCCTTTTCAAATGTAACGGGCTTTTCAATATCCAGCGCCATCTGATTTCCATACTTCACCCGGAGCTGCCTGATTGTCATTAACATTTCCGTTCCCTCTTTTCCTAATCTATAAGAACCGCCTTTGAAGCACCATTCCCCATGCCTGGGCCGCCTACAAAAATTTCAGTCTGGCCTGCACTCCGTTCTCTATATTTTCCACTTTCAGCTCACACCCTGAAAGTCTGCTGTAATAGGAAGCCACATAAAGTCCCAGTCCTTTCCCCTTCCTGCTTTCATCACTGCTGACAAAAGGTTCAAAAATATTCGGAAGTATTTGTGGGTCAATGGACACCCCGTAATTTTTAACATACAGTTCTCCTGTTCCGGCTTCTATTTCAATCCTCTGTCCCTCCGGTGTATACTGCACGGCATTGGAAAGAATGTTATCCACAATTTTCTTCATCATTTCCCGGTCGGCCTTTACCATCCCGCTGCCCCTTACAGACACATCCAGCCCCTTATCATCAGCCTGAACCTTATAAGTCCTTATAAGCTCCTGCACCAAAGCTTCCAGTGCCAATTCTTCCTTCTGCATATTTTCTGCATGATAATTCAAATACAGAATATCTTCCACGATTTTCCGCATGGATAAAAGGTGCTTCTTTACCTCTGGGAGGTATTCTTTTGTATTTTTATACTTGCCCACCTCATTCATCATTCCCTCAACTACCAGCAGCGCCGCTGTGACCGGGGTTTTCAACTGATGGGAGGTAGCCCGCAGGAATACTTCCTGTCTTTCATTTTCTTCTTCCAGCGCCTTGTTTTTCAATTCCAGCTCCTGATATTTCTCACTAAGTTCCCTGTAAAGTTCATGAAGGGCTCTGCCAAGGGCACCGATTTCATCCTCACTGTCCGATATAAATGCCTCCGATTCATAACCGTCCAAAGCCCTGACGCTTTCCGCATAGCCTGCCAGACGGATAATGGGGTTTACTATTTTCCCCGAAAAGAAGCGGGAGGCAAGCAGAACCAGCAGGAACATCACCGCCCCAATCATGGGCAGGCTTCCCATCACTACCGGTCTGATTTCTTCCATCCGTGGCGTCATGGTAGGCAGTACCGTTATAATAAAAGCATCCTTCACCCTTCCCATGGCCACATAAGTGGTATAGCTGTAATCACCATCGCTTACGCCGCCCTCATACACAAAAGAATTCCCTTCCGTCCTGTGGATTTTGGAATATTCCTCCCGGTATATTCCCTGCTTTTCTTTTCCCTCCACCTGCACCGCAACCGGGCAGTTTTCTGCAAAAAGATTTTCTTCGGTAAATTTTCCCTTTATCTGCTCCCACAGTTTTAATAAATAGTCCGGTTTTCTACCTGTATTTTCCCCATCTGCAGATCCGTTTTCCCCTCCGGTTGTGCTTTCGCCTTTCTCTTTGGCTGTTCCTCCGGTTATGCCGTTATCCCCCATGTCATCCATCATTTTTCTAACGCTGTCCAGCATGACCAGCAGTTCTTCATCCTGAATCTTTACCGTCATTTTAAAAAACTTACCGGACACATAAATTTCCGTCCCTTCATCAGGAATTTCCATGGTATAGACTGAGGAAGGATTTTTGACAGCCAGACCATCATAGGTTCTGTCCTCCATATACCCTTCCTGTATCTCCATAACCAACTTCAAATTGCTATCCATCACATAATCCACATACAGGGAAGGCAGCATCAACACGAAATATCCCAGAATAAAAACGGTCATAATAACTGCAAGAATAATACTGTAAAGAAATGTTTTTTTTGACAGACCCATGATCAATCCCCCTCCTGGAACTGATAACCAATTCCAATTACCGTTTTAATGTAATTTACAGGCAGTTTTTTGCGCAAATTTTTCACATGGGCATCAATAATCCTGTCATTGCCCACATAGTCTTCATTAAATATACGCAAAATCAACTGTTCCCTTGTAAAAGCCCTTTTCGGCTCACTCTTAAGCACCTGCAGCAACAGAAATTCACTTAAGGTAAGTTCTAAAGGAACCCCGTCATAAAAGGCCTGGTAGGAATCCCCGCAGATAAACAGTCCCTTTTCCTCCTGCTGCTCCATCCTTTTTACTCTCCGCAGGATAGTTTCCATTCTTTTCAGCAGAATAATGGGAGAGACCGGCTTGACCACATAATCATCCGCATAAAGATTAAATGCCCTGACCTGGGTCTTTTCATCGTCCAGCGCCGTCAGCATAATCGTTGCCATATCCGGCCGGTGCTCCTTGATATAAGTCAGAACTTCAAGGCCGCTCACCCTGGGCACCATAATGTCCAGCACAGCCATGTCAAAGTCCTGTTCCTTAAGCAGGGCCAGGGCCTTCTCCCCATCCCCGGCCTCCGTCACCTCATAGTCCTGCATCTTCATATATTCCGTCAGCACTTCCCGTATGGTAGGCTCATCTTCCAAAAATAAAATCCGCATTTTCCTCATCCCGGTCCCCCCGCATATGGCAGGCTGTGCTTACAGTGCTGCATCAATGCCTTTGCCTTTTATATAATAATTGTAGCACAGCCTTATGAATTTCATATGAAGATAGATTGAAAAATTATTAGCAGGCTGCGTTGACCGAATTTGACGCAAATATCACGCAAAGCGGGGCGTACAGATTGGGGAAATGAATTTTCAAACACCCTCCAGAAACCCCAGATATTCATCAAATATGTTAAACAGCATGTCCCCGGAGCACACCGGAATTTCCGCCGTACTTTCCCCCAAAGGAACATATTTATATAGGTCTTGTGCTTTTGTCAGTACCAGAACCGGTATTACATCGTACTTTGGACCGAACAGTACCTCCTGATAGGCGCTGTATTTCGCCGCCTGAAAAACCTCGTCTTCCTCTATCCTGTCCTTCATTTTAAACTCAAGTGAAAACACATACTTTTCCGTAATTACAAGGACATCCGCGTAAATCCTGACCGCCCGGGACTTTTTAATGCGCAGCTCAAACGCAATTTCCCAATCTTCATAATCTATCCCGCCCAAGTCCCCAAACAAATCCCGCATAACCGCGGCAGTATCTTTAAAAGAATGAAAAAGCCCTCTGGTATCATTCAGATTGCGTCCGATCCGCCTGCATCCCTCCTTAAGGATTTCAAACCATTCCTCTTTTGTAAGTGCAAGAAATTCTCTCACGGTGGAATAATAACCGCAAAAGTCCTCCAGTCCCTTGTGCGGCCTTGCCTGTCTAATGTAACCGTGCCAGTTATAGTCTTTATCCCTGTAACATAGTTCATGCATGTACGGTGAAGCGTATAGATAATGATTGATAACTTTTCTGTCTTTCTTTAACTTATTCGCTATGTCTTTTGCCCGCATTCCATCGCTGCTGCATATCAGTGCAAAAATATCTCTTTCTATTATGTCCATTTGCGGCGTCCTCTTCTTTCATATTTTAGGGAAAAATGTAATTGTTACAGGTCATTAGACCATATAAAATTTTACCATATTAGGAGCATCAATTCCTGTAAAAAACCTAAACTTTTTCACCTTTTTATACGAAATATATAGTAACAGAAACGTTCACTATTGAAATACATTTCCAGGGAGGGATTGACGCAGCAAAAGGATTTTCAGGTATTTTTATGGTGCAGTCAGTAGCGGCTGTTCCCAGTATCGGTAAAGTAAAACGGGATCATCAGAATCATTCCCATTCCGGGACCAACGGACAAAATTCCAGCGGATGTTTTGCCCAGATTCTGGATAAAGCCACGGAGGAAACACGGAAAGCTTCTATGGAGTGCCATACCACCACTTATGGCCGTGACAAACTGATCCGCACTTTTATTTACCAGCCTGGAGAATACCACTTCTGAAACCAAAAGGGGCTTCCGCACTAAAACAGTGATTCTTGTCACTGGTGCGGAAGCTCCTTTTGCCAGTGCTTCGGACAAACTACTATTTCCGTCCACAGCATTTTTTATATTTTTCCCCGGAACCGCAGGGACAGGGGTCATTAGGGTATATCTTCTGTAAAGTCTCCTTTACCGCTCCATTTTTATTGGCAGGCAGACCGAAATAGAAATTTGTTTTTTTACCATAAATTTCTTTTCTGCAATGACCGCATTCGCTCCACCTGCGGATTACATGAAGCCATTCATCCAACGCCTTTATCAGCTTTTGTGTCTCCCTTTCACTTGTAAAAACCACATCCCAGTCATACAGACAATTCATAATTTGAGAAACTTCCCAATCTTTCCTCACCACATACCCGGATATTGCTTCCAGCATTTCCTCCGCCTGCTCCTGGTCTTTGATTTCTCTGGAAAGCAGCTTAAATACGGTTTCATATTCCTCATTTTTAACCACCATTTTCCCTAAGCCGTAGCTTCTGATCATATCATCATCAGGCACATAATAATCCCTTTTCTGTACACGCAGCAGCCTTTTGTATTCTTCTTTTGTATTGAAATACGGACTGACAATATATTTCCCATCTGTCCATAGCACCTTCTGTTCTTCTAAATAAGGAAGAAATTCCTGTATAACCTCATCCAGATGACTAACCATTTTTTCCCTACCATCTTCGTCAGTTCCCGTACTGCAAAAAATATTATGTATCTGTTCTATAGTGGATACACCATATAAACCAAGGCAGGTATTTATGATAAAACGTATTCCGCTCATAAAAGATATTCGCTCTTTAACTTCCGGCTTATCCAGCGTCATGATGATATCCCTCACTTCGTTCATCACCACAAAAACGCTGCTTTGGTTTTCTGCAAAGGAAAACACCCAGCCATAAGGAACAAATTCTTCCATCACTTCTGCTGCTTCTAAATCATTAGTAGGATAATTATTCATAATGCGGACCAGCAGTTTGATTTTTCTGATATCCAGCAGTTCAAATCTGGAAGCAAAGTACCCCGGTATATCTTCATAAAGACTATCCTCCTTCTGCTGACGGCTTATCCCTTCCTCTGGTTCTTTCCCTGAAATTTTTCCCCAGATCGTGTCAAGCAGGGAATCCGGAGCTCTGTGCAGTGCTTCCTTCAAGTCTTCTGTTTCTTCACCTCGGATCATAAAATTATCAACAAACACCTCTGTGAGTTTTGCCATTTCATCTTCCAGTCCCATCTCTTTAAAAAACTTACTGGCTTCTTTTGCAATATCCCGTTCCATTTTTTCCTTCCCCCTTATTGTCTTTTCTATTTTTTGTTACATGATCAATCAGGTACCAGTATACCATAAATAAATCCTTTTCTCATTATTTTCAAATACCTTTTATATCTTTAAAAAAGGAATCCACCACATGGATTCCTTTTTATCCGTCCTTATTGTACAGGCTGTGTCGCTGATGCCATTGTATCGGCAACATCCACTATCTCCGGCCCCTGTGTCGAGGCTGTGGCATTCTCTGCCACCTCTCGGGGATCATCGTATTCCTTCTTTTCCTCATCCCCCCACAGGCTGTCATATTTTTCTTTCTTCTGGCGTCTAACCATTGCGCCAATACTCTTTGCCGTCTGGTAAAGGTCGTTGTCAAATTCCATCAGCTTTTTCTCATCTGCTGCCGGAACGATTGCACCTTTCATAATGCGGCGGGCAACTTCAAGGAGCTTTCCCATTTCAACTCCGTATTCCTTCGCCGCATCCGCCTGCTGCTCTGCTACTGTGGCATTCCAGTATGCGCAGTACTGGTCGGCAAGCTTGCTTAAATATTCCTGATACTCTGACTGCTTTTCATCCAGCTTATCCAGCGTTAGTTCCAAAGTAGCGGCTTCTGACGCATACCTTTCTTTATCTTCCTTTGAAACGGAAACCTCCATCCTTGTTCTTACATCCTGGAGCTGTTTTGACACCGTCACCTTCTGATCCTGATAGGCCTTTACCTGTGCCCTGTAAATTTGCTGTGCTTCTCCAATTTTCAAATTCATCACATCCTTGTACTATTTTCACACATCCCTGTGCCTGCTTTGATACTTATAATTATTATCGTCCTTTTTCCCTTAAAAGCTAATAACCTTACCTGATTTTTCCAGAGGATGTTTAAAAATTGCTTTCTGACTTATATACCTTCACTAAAAGGTAATGATTTTATAAATCTTTCCATATAATTCCAGTCCGGTGTTTTTCTTCCATCTTCTCCTACACAAAACGGCAATTTTATTCTTGTTCTCTCCATTTCCGACTGATTCCATTTTATTCCATAACTATAATGCTGTTTTTGTAATCTAATTATGGTAATTAGAAAAAATGCAATATACTTGTTAAAATCAACTACCCCGGTGCAAGCACTCAAGTACTGTGAGCGGCTCCTACGTCGCCTCTCACAGCACTTGACTTTCT
>QXWO01000097.1 GCA_009911035.1 Lachnospiraceae bacterium | reverse complement strand
TGACAGGAAAATGGGTGATTTCACGACAGCAGGTGAGGTTGAATCTGTGACAGCTCATGAAGTTATTAACAGAATTGGGGTGGTATTTTGAAAGGATTTGAACGGAAAAATCAATTATTTTCTCTTTGCGGCTTAAATTGTGGGCTGTGCACTATGCTTTTAGGGAATTACTGTGGCGGTTGCGGGAATGGTAATCAGTCATGTAAAATTGCGAAATGCAGTCTTGAACATGGAATGCTTGAATACTGCTATGAGTGTAAACAATATCCATGTGAAAAATATCAACATATTGAGGAATATGATTCTTTTATTACGCACAGGCGGCGAAGGGCGGATTTAGAAAAAGCGCAAAGGATAGGCATTGAGCAATATAATTTGGAACAGCAGGAAAAAATACAAATTCTTTCCTACTTGCTTTCTAATTATAATGATGGGCGCAGGAAGAATTTCTTTTGTGTGGCAGTCAATTTATTAGAACTTTCAGAGATACAGGAAGCGATAGATCAAATACAATCAAATGACGAACTGCCCTCACTGCCATTTAAGTCACAATGTCTGTATGTGGCAGAGGTATTTCAAAAGATTGCCGACAGAAGAAATATAAAATTGAAACTTATCAAGAAGAAGTAACAGTTTTCAGTTTGCAGGGGTGTTGGTGCTGTACAGGTTACTTTAAATGGATGTCAGGATCTGCCGGACATTTTTATGTTTAAGCAGGATGGGAAGTAAGTATGAGAGAAACAGTATTATTTATCGCAATGAGCCTTGATGGGTTTATTGCGGATTGTAACGGAGGAGTCGGCTGGCTGCATGGGCAGGGCAGTGACAGTGAAAATGTAGATGTGTATTCTGAATTTGTGAAGGGAATTGACACAGTTTTAATGGGGTGGAATACATATGATCAGGTTACAACGGAACTTTCGCCGACAGAATGGATATACAGTGATTTTACCACTTATGTATTTACCCACAGGGAGATGGATTCTACGGAGCAGATTCATTTTGTAAATGAAAATCCAGCCACCCTTTTGGAAAGGCTGAAATCAAAGGATGGAAAAAATATCTGGATATGCGGCGGGGCAAATATAGTCCGGCAGTTAATGAAAGATGATTTGATAGATCAATTTTATGTTTCCGTCATTCCAACCATTTTAGGTTCCGGTATCCGTCTTTTTGGTAATACGGAGAAAGAAATTAAATTGAAATTGCTGAAAACGCAGACATATAACGGGATAACAGATTTAATTTATATACGCAGATAGATTGGAGGGAAATCAAATGGCTATTACAGTAAACATCTACTATAAAGGTGTAAATGGAAATGCAAAAAAATTTGCAGAGGAAATGATTGCAAGCGGGGTGGTTGATGATATCCGTGCAGAAGAGGGAAATATCAGGTATGAGTATTTCTTCCCGCTGGCAGATGAAGAAACAGTTCTTTTGATCGATAGCTGGAAAGACCAGCGTTCGATAGATATTCACCATGCTTCACCCATGATGGGGAAAATTGCTGAACTCCGTGAGAAATATGACCTGCATATGAAGGTAGAGCGTTATATATCTGATGAGGGCGGAATTCCCGTAGCAGATAAAGCGTTTATAAAGGAGTAGTTTTTCATATTGCTGTTTATCAGATACATGGCAAGACCAAAAGACGAAAACATGTTTCGGAAGCACTTTAAGCTGATTGGAGAGACAGCAAAACTGTTAGCGGAATGTTCCAGAGTTGAAAATATAAATGAATCAAAATATATCCGCTACTTGCTCCTAAACCAGTCGGAGAATCCGAGGAGTAAGGAGTTGGAACTGATGCGATTGCGGAATGAAATTAACAAAATAGGTGTGAATGTCAATCAGATCGTGAAAATTGTAATTCCCGTATATATAGGGAAGATGATAAAATGGAATTAAAATCACAGATAAATAAAGCAGCGGATTTAATGGAATGTATGGTTAAAAAATCGGCTAAGTAACGATATAATTAAGCATCAGCAAGTATAATAATGGTGCAACATTGATTTATAATTTGAAAGGATAAACATAGTATGGAAAATATTGATGGGATATACAAAGCAGAACTGAATTTTGTAGAAGAGTTTAATTTAAACCGTCACGGTATGATAAAAGAGATTGAGACAGAATTTAATATAATCAGACTATGTATTCAAGAGATGGGAGAATTGGATGCAGAGTATCACCCAATGCTTGACAGAATATTGGTTATGCCTTTGAGAAAGCTGCTATGTGAAAATGGTTCAGTACTGCTGAATGTGTGTCCTGATTTTAAAATGCCGCCACTTGAAGGTTTGACGACTGTTATTGAAGACAGGCAGGTATTGATCAGACCACCATACAAGATTAAGGAAGTTTCAAAATGGATTCCTGTCCGCGATTGGATGGAGCAAAGTATTTCATGGTTTGACAGGGATGTAAATGTAATGGCTGAAATTATACCACAGCATACATATGAAAGTATTTTAAATAAAATGAACGGTAAAAAGTTCAAAAACTTAAAATTGCAGTTTGAAGAAATGTATGATAAAAAGCAGGTTCAATTTAAAGGTGAAGTTTTAGAAGTGTATCGTAAACTGAATCCTATGGATGCAGATGCAAATCAAAAAATAAATGAAATTTTAGATGAGATAGGTTACAATAGGCTTTCTATATATGATTTTATTAAACATATGTCGGATAAAAGAGGGGCGCATATTGATGTAGGGCATTCGCTTGTTGTTGGATTGGTTAATAGTAAGGATGCTATTGGATTGACACCAATTCATTATTTTGCAATTCAGATGATTTATGCGGCAAAAAAACAGATTCCTGAATTGGCGGGGTATTGGGCGGAAATGCCTGAACTAATCATAGAAGATGATTAATAGGAGGTGCATATGGGGAATAGTTGCTATTTAATGGCAAAGTATGGTAAGAAGGAACATTTAGAAGAATTGAAGAATGGAAAGATATTCTTTAATGCTATTAAAAAATACAGAAATGATGGAACAGACTATCGGGGAGATTATATGGAAGGTAAAATACCAATAGACCCCTCAACAATAGCCATCTATGATAAAAGTGGGAAAAATATGTTTGATTATTTACCAAGACCAAATACAGTAACGCAAATGTTATATAATGATGATAATTTTCTTATGTTTTGCGCCTCAGCTATAACAAAGGAAATTATGGAAGAAAAAGAAAAGAATCATTGGATATTGTTAGAAGAATACAAAAAGGAAATGAAACAATTTGGTGACTATGCGTTAATATTCTGGTCTTCTGAATTCCTTGAAAAAATTAAGTTGGCAAAGAAGATACATATTCCACAGTTTGGATATGATGCAGGCATTGTAAAATATCGTGATTTATCTGATTTTTCCAATATGTCAGCATATAGAACTACTGGAAGCATAACAGATAGATATTTTGTTAAAGGGATGCAATATAAGTTGCAAAATGAATGGCGTATGGTTATTGGTGGTGAATATGAGCCTTTAGAATTAAATTGCTTTGATGGATACTTCATTAATTCAACACCTTTTCAATATGCAATGTTAATGAAAACGGAAGAATTTATGGAAGGAATAAATTTAGTAGAAAGAGAAGAATGAATTTAACAAAATATATGTATTTTGTTCGGCTTATTAAGGAGGTTTTCTAATCGCAATCACCAAACTATCCTGCATCCACCAAACAGGGAAACGCTACATGGCTATGCACCTTGCAAACGCCATTTCCTACATCACAGACGAAGAAAAGACGCAGGGCGGCTTGCTGGTGGGAAGCCATAACTGCAACGCAGACACCGCATTACAGGAGATGCTTGCAACAAAGCGGAAGTATGGAAAAGCAGACAAGCGGCAGGGCTACCACTTTATCATATCCTTTAAAAAGCAGGAAGTAAGACCAGAGACCGCTATGGAGATCACACAGAAGTTTGTGGAGAGGTATTTCGGGGATGATTTCCAGTGCCTGTATGCCACCCACGACAATACGGAGCATGTACACTCCCATATCCTTTTCAACAGCGTGTCATGGCGCACCGGGAAGAAATACCGTTACGAAAAGGGGGATTGGGCAAGGGAGATCCAGCCCATTGTCAATGAACTGTGCAGAGAGTACGGTCTTTCCATACAGGATATTGAGGTAGGCACAAAGGGAAAAAACCTAAAGAAATGGGATAAAACAAAACAGGGCATTTTCAAATGGAATCACCAGATCAGGTTAGATGTGGAGGATTCCATTTCTTTTGCCACAAGCTATGAAAATTTCCTGAAATTACTGGAGCTGAAAGGCTATGGGGTAAGGCAGAAGGATGGGGAAGCCTATCTAAAGCCAATGTGGGAGAAGCGGTTTATCCGGCTTGCTGATATTTCAGCGTACTATACCAAAGAGGCGGTTGAAACCCGGCTGGATAAAGGCATCCGGCATGGGATGATTCCAAATGAAAATGATACGCCAAGAATCATTAGTTGCAGGAAAAACTATAGAAAATATATCCCGTTATCCCCATACCAGAAAGCATTCTTTGCGAAGATGTACCGTACCGGGCAGCTTAAGAGAAAGCCCTACAGCCAGATGTGGAAATACAAAGGGGAGGCGGCAGAGTTTGAGAAATTGCAGTCGGAGTACCTGTACCTTTGCAGGCATAACATCCGCTCCGTAGAAGAACTGGAAAACCAGAAACAGGACCTTGCCATCCGCATGGACGGTCTGGATGATGCAAGGCACCAGATATACAAAAGAAGATACCCGCACAGGAGCGTCCTTGCCCTGCTTAAAATAATTGAAGAGAATGAAACCCGTGCTTCCTATTACAAAGAGGGAAGCCTTTTTTATGCCCCGTATTATGAAAAATGGAAGGAAGCGGCAGAAGCGGTTATTAGGAAGGGCTACACATTGGGGCAGGTTTTGGAAATGAAGGAGATGTACCAGAGGGAGCTTGCGGCAGTGGCGGAGGCAAAACGCGGGCTTAGAAAGGAAGAAAACCTGATTAACGGAATCCTTTCAGGGAAAAGCAGGGTACGGGCGGTAGAGATTACAGTGCCGGAAGCAGGAGCACCGCACAAAGCACTGGAGAATTTACGGGAAGCAGATACTGCGGGAAACCACAGAAATGATTGTCTGCAAAATAAAAATGTTCCCGCCGGGAAAGGGGGTGATGCAGAAAAAACAGGATGGAACAGGACGGAAATACCAGCCCATACAGAAGCAGGTTATTTAGAAAAACAGCCAGCCCATCATAAAAAACAGGAACAGCCGGAACAGGCGAAATAGATTAGAAGAAAGGAGTACAGATGGCGAAAAATTTAAAAGATATGACAAGGCAGGAAGTGCATTCTTATTTTAAATTTAAGGACTACCGTGGGGAGCAGCTTAAGGTGGTGATGGCAGCCCTTGACTATGGCATTGATGTCAGCTACCTCCGGCTGTTTGATGACACGGGAATCCCTGCTGAGGTCATGGAAAATATGTTCACTGCCATGAAAGAGGACTATGGCGTGGAAGCGGTGGCATTTTTGTCTGCTGTCAGCCAGCCGGAAAATGGCTGCATCTTTCTGGAAGCCTTAAAGTCAGGCGTGCCTTTGCATGAATTAAAAGAGATTTGGGAAGAGGGGATGCTGCCCGTAGAACTGCGGGAGAAGATACTTCCCCTTATGCGGGGAAGGGAAGCCATACCGGAGAAAATCGGGGAAAAGATGGCGTTCATCTCGGAAGCAGTAAGGGAGCTGAAAGAAGATTTTTCAAAGCAGAACAGCTTCCTTGAGGAATTAAGGAAGGTCATGGAGGAAAACCCGGATCTTTTTTCGGCACAGGGAAAGGATAAGGAAGCAGATACGGAGGCAGATGCCGATCCCTGCTATCTGGAATTGGAAGAGCAGTTCCAGCAGGCAAGGCAGGATGCGGAGCGTCTTCTGGAAGAGCGGGAGGAAACCTGCAGGAGGATAAGGGAGCTGGAAACTGAAAATAAAAATCTCCATGAAGAGCTGCTGGTACAGCGTTCCTATACGGAAGGGCTTAAGGAGAAGCAGAAGGCATGGGAGGGCAGGGATGCACAGGAGAGGCAGCAGATAAGTAACAGCCCGGAAATGGAAAACCGTCAGGCAGTAAAGAGAAGCCGGAGGCAGGAAGTCAGGGGAAAAGGTACGCAGACCAGAAAACAGAAAGGGTTTTCCGCTTCATTCCGCTTTCCTTTTATCCGTAAGAAGCCGGACCTGCTGGCAAAGTTAGCCGGGGAGCTGGATGCCGGGCAGATTGTGGAGATACGCCTTGGCATTGAGGACGGTCTTACCGAAAGTCAGCTGATCCTCCTTGCAGACAGGGCTATGGATGCGGAAAAGATCAGGGAGATGCGTATGACCATGAAGATATTAAACGAAAGGGGGCAGAGTGTATGACGCATAAGCTGCAGGAATTTTTATCTGCATCAGAGGATTTTAAGAAAAAGAGCGGCGCTCTGGCACAGTCCATAGAGATTAACAGCGTGCTCCTTTTGGATAACAGTACGGAAAAGGCAGGGCAGAGGAATATCGCCCTTGGTAAATTATGCAGGCAGGCGGCGGAGGCAAAGGAAGCCGGGAAAATCATGGAGGCAGCCATGCAGAGCCTTGAAAAGGAGCTTGCGGCAGATAAAGAGCGGCAGTTCCAGTATCAGAAAGAGATGCAGCAGGCGAAGGGGCAGGAGAAAGGGGATGGCAGATGAGCAGTGAGATCACGGATGCGGTTCAGGTCATCCGAATCCTTTTTGAGGGCACGGAACTTTTCCTTCGTGTCGCCGGTGTGGGAATAAAACCATTGAAACAGCTTACAAAACTTCTTATGGCGGTTTTGGCAAAGGAGAAGATGGAAGGGAAGACCTCCATGAAAAACCTTTTAAAGCGCGGCGGCGATATGCAGGTATTCCGGTTCCCGCAGGGGCAGATAAAGAAAGTGGAGGCTATGGCGAAAAAATATGGCATCCTCTATTCCCTGCTCCCGGATTTTAACAAAGACGGGATGCGGGAGATGGTCTTCCATGCAGAATCTCTGCCCCGTATGAACGCCCTGATCGAAAAGCTGAAAGCCGGGCAGGTCATGGGCTTGGAGGAATATATACAGAACACTCCCGATGGGGAGATTGACAAATTTTATGGGGAAATGCCAAAGGGCAGGGCGGCAGAAAGAGAAACAGCAGGAAAGGAAACAGGAGGGATGCAGAAAGATATGGGAAATAAAGGGTATTCCGTAAGCGGCATGGGAAAGGAGGCAAAGCCTGAATGGATGGAGACCGGCTACCTTAAAATGAAGGATATTGAAGCGATCCCCTTAGACCAGAGGCTGAACATTTTGAACCATTACCAGTCCGGGGAATATGATCCCATTACCATCACAGCCAAGCTGATTGTCCATAAGGAGACAGACCATGCGGTAGTGAGACTCCCAAGGCAGTCCGGCAAATTTATCCGTATCCCTGTGGAGGATTTTTATTTCCCTGACGGGAGCAGGACCGCGCTGGCGTTCCTTAAGAAGAAAGAGGAAATGAAGGTGTATGCGGATAAGGAGCTTGGGAGCGTAATGTCTGCCATGAAAGGGAATGACATTTACCACAATTACTTTGATTCCGTCAATAAAAATATCCGCACTGCTATGGAGCATAAGGCGGATGAAAGGCAGATGGAACAGGGAAACCGGGAAATCAGGAAAGAGGCTGAAAGGGCAGAGAAGACCAGCCCGCCGGAAGATAGGAAAGCGGCAAAGGATATGGCAGAAAAAGCGGTAAGACATACAGCAGATAAAACAGGGAATCCCCAAAAAGAGAGAAAAGAATTAAAACAGCCGGTGAAGGGCAGGTGAGCATTTGAAAAATTTAAAAGTGTTTGCCTGTCTTTTTTATGGAACTTCCATAGCCGGATGTTTTTATCTGGGGGTTTTCCTCGGCAGTGTGGTTTCTCCGGGCATGACGCTGTATACATTTGTTCCGGCGCTTAAGGAGCAGATGGCGCATCCGTTTGGTTTAAAGATGACAGCCTGTACTCCCTACACCACAGCGGCAGTATTTCTCACAGCGCTTTTATATCTTATGGTGCAGAAGACAAACCGGAAGAATTACCGTTTTGGGAAGGAGCATGGCTCTGCAAGGTGGGCGGAGGCGGCGGAACTGACAAAGCAGTTAGGGGATAAGGATGGTTACCACCGCATCCTTTCACAAAATTTACGTCTTTCCATGAATACCAGAAAGACCATGCGGAACAACAACGTCTTCTGCATCGGAGGCTCCGGCGCGGGCAAGAGCATGTTCCTGATCAAATGCAACCTTATGGAGATGCAGGGGAGTTTTGCCGCCACCGATCCCAAAGGGGAGCTGCTTGGGAGCGCAGGGGAATATTTAAAAGCAAACGGGTATCAGATAAAAGTTTTCAATCTGGTAAATCCGGGGGAGAGCAATAAATACAATCCCTTTTCCTATTTAAGGACAGAGACGGATGTGATCAAGCTGATCACAAATTTAATGAAAAATACCACGCCAAAGAAGAGCAGCAGCAATGATCCTTTCTGGGAGAAGGCGGAGAACCTTTTCCTTCAGGCGCTGTTTTACTATGTGTGGATGGAAATGCCGCCGGGCAGGAAAAATATCGTTTCCGTGCTGGAGCTTCTATCGGAAGCAAAAAGGGAAAAGGGAGAGCCGAGCAGGCTTGACTGCCGCTTTGAGCTGCTTGCACGGAGCAGCCCTTTAGGGGAGGAACATCCGGCGGTGCGCCAGTACAGGAAGGTCATGGACGGGGCGGACAATACCATAAAGAGCATCATCATCAGCGTAAACGCAAGGCTCGCTTTTCTTGAAAACAAAGCCATAAAGGAACTGCTGGAAACGGATGAGCTGCATTTCGGGGAGCTGGGCACAGGCAGGAACGGGGATAAAAAGACCAGGACAGCCCTGTTTATCGTCACGCCGGATTCGGACAAATCCTATGCTTTCCTTATCGGGATGCTCTATGAGCAGCTGATGCAGGAACTTTATTTTCAGGCGGACGCAAAATACGGGGGCAGGCTCCCAATCCATGTGACCATGTACCTTGACGAGTTTTACAACACGCCCCTGCCGGATTCCTATTTGAATTTTCTAAGCACCATGCGGAGCAGGGAGATCTCAAATGTGGTCGTGGTGCAGAATATCGCACAGATAAAGGAATTATTTAAGGATGGTTGGGAGACCATCCCCGGCAATGCGGACACCCTTGTGTACCTTGGGGGAAACGAGCAGTCCAGCCATAAGTATATCAGTGAATTATTGGGGAAGAGCACCATAGATAAAAGGAGCAGCGGGGAGACCTTGGGAAAGCGGGGCAGTTCCAGCAGGAATTATGACGTCCTTGGGCGTGATATGTCATACTTGTTCGTGAAGAGTTCAGTTGCCTTATAAATTCGCATGAACAGGGACACGAACAACTGGATTCTGGAAAACTGAATACAGGAGGTCACAAATGAAAGAACTGCCAGAAAGAATCCATGACGATACCAACGGTCTTGACTACGTTCTTGTGGGTGATTATTACATTCCCGCCCTGCGGCTGACGGAGGAATCCCGCCCAATCGGGCATTGGGGGCGCAGGCGTAAAGCCTATCTGGAAGAAGCCCGCCCCGCCCTTTATTGCAGCCTGCTGTTGTCAGGGAAACTCTGGACGCACCTTGCCGACGTGGACGGGCAGGCACAGGAGCGGCTTGACCTTATCATGGAGCAGATGAAAGCCGCCGAGGGCGTGACGGAGAAATTGAAAGCGGATGACCAGCTTGAATGGGTGCGCCGCTGCAATTCTATCCGCAACCGGGCGGAGGAAATTATCTATGCGGAACTGGTCTATGCGTAATGCGGCTGGCTCCTGTCTGGAAAAAGCGGCTCTAAAGCCGGAAAATTGAACATAGGACACACGATACAGTAAAGAGGACTGCTAACCGGATTTTACGGGAATGGCAGCCCTTTTTGCGTCATTCTTTCGTTTTTTTCTTCCCAAACAGGGACAGCAGCTTTGATTTTCCACGCTGGCTGGCAGACACGGGGAGAAGGGGGGATTTCTTGAACACACGGGCAAGGGTGGCACGTTCCTCTTCCGGGAGGCTCATATAGTCAATGCCGAATACCCGGCAGATGGTAAACGCCCGCTTTTCGTCCGCCGTGCCTTTGTGCATGAGGGCGTCCAGCAGTATCACCGGGATGTTCCTGGCAAAATCCGCTGCGGGGGTTTCCGGCTCGGCAGTGGTCTTGTCGGATTCGTGCCGGGTGCGGAGGTCTTTTACAA
>QXWO01000096.1 GCA_009911035.1 Lachnospiraceae bacterium | reverse complement strand
ATGCCATTATATCGGCTCATTCTGTGACAATCAATCTGATTAATTTTCGGGCAGGATAGATGGGTAGCAACACCATTATGGTATAAGAAGTATAGGCTGTCACTTTTATTTCCAGCGGATTTGCCATCTGCTCTTTAAGTGCCGGAATAAAAGTATAGAGTGTCATATTCGGATGAATAATACTGCCAAGGAAAAGTCCCAAATAGATACATCCGGCAATCACCGTTCCATAAAAAAGACAGGTAAACACGTTAAATCTCTTCAAATGCTCACCTGCCTTTCACTGGCTGTTTTATTTCTTTTACGGTGTTCCTCGTTTTTTCTGCTGTATCTTTAGCTGTTTTCCCGGTTTTCGGCGGGCTGCTTCTCTCTGCCCTGCTGCTTTCTTTACTGCTTTCCCGGCTCCCCTGCTCCATCTCCCTTTCATCCGATTTATGTTCTACAGCAGTGCGGATGTTAGCATTGACGGTATCAAAATAATTATGGAAGATATCATTTCCTTTCATGGTAAACATTTCACTTCCATATTCCGTATATACCTTCATCTCTTCTTTTTTCCTAAGGAATGCCAGCGCTGTCCTGCTCCCTTCCGGGAAATAGAAATCCTCTATGGGGATGCGGATAAATTTGCCTGACTGCCTTGGGAGCCGCACCGTCACATAATCCTTTGTCTGCTTGGTAACTAACTTGCTCGTGATCGTGATGGGGTCATATTCCCCGGACTGGTAATGATCCAGGATATTCAGCCGCTGGTCTAAAGGGATTGCTTCAATATCTTTCATCTTCAAATATCCGGTTTCCATCCATTCAGGCTTCTGCTCCTTTCCCATACTGCTTACAGAATATGCCTTATTTTCCATATTTCTCTGCATATTTTCTGCTTCCTTTGTTCCCATTTCCACTGCCCTTCCCTTCATTTCTTCATAAAATTTATCTATATCCCTGCCGGAAGTATTCTGGAAATATTCCTCCATCCCCATAACCTGCCCGGCTTTCAGTTTTTCTATCAGGGCATTCATCCGGGGAAGGGATTCTGCATGGAAAACGATCTCCCTCATACCGTCCTTATTGAAATCCGGGAGAAGGGAATAGAGGATGCCATATTTCTTTGCCATAGCCTCCACCTTCTTAAGCTGTTCCTGCGGAAACTTGAATACCTGCATATCGCCGCCACGCTTTAGAAGATTTTTCATGGAAGTTTTCCCTTCCATCTTCTCCTTTGCAAGAATCCCCATGATAAGCTTTGCAAGCTGTTTCAACGGTTTTATGCCCACACCGGCGACACGAAGAAAAAGGTCTGTGCCTTCAAACAAAATATGGATGACCTGTACCGCATCTGTGATCTCACTGCTCATCTGCCATCTCCCCTCTCCTGGCCCTTCGACTGCTGTATTTCTTTCTGCCTCTGGTACTGGCGGTCTTTCACTGCCATAAGCTCTTTTTCAAGATTCTGCATTGCTGTTTCCATGGCGTTCCCGGCTTCCTTTGCCTGTGCCGCCTGCCTGCACAGTTTACCAAGGACTGCGTTTCTCTGACCTGCTTTTTCCGTACTGCTGTCAGCTAAAAGGACACTGTTAATCTCTATGGACTGCGCCAGTTTTTCGCTTTTTCTCTTAAAATCCTCTGATGCATATATAAATTCCTGTAACTGCTGTGTCATGCCCCTTGCCCCCTTTCGTTCAATATCTTCATGGTCATGCGGAGTTCCCTGATCTTTTCTGCATCCATAGCCTTATCTGCAAGAATGGCAAGCTGCCCTTCTGTAAGACCGTCCTCAATGCCAAGGCGGATCTCTGCTATCTGCCCGGCATCCAGTTCCCCGGCTAACTTTTCTAATAGCCCCGGCTTTTTGCGGACAAATGGGAAATTGAATGGAGCTAAAAAGCTGGTCTGCTTTTTATTTTCTCTTTCTTTTGCCCCGGCTTCCTGCCTCCGGCATTCTTTCATTTCAGGGCGGCTATTTAACTGCTGTTTTTCCTGTATATTTCTGTTTCCCCATGCAGCCTGCTTTTCCTGCAATTCTGCCGCATAGGACTTCTGGATCAATAACTGCTCGTGGAGATTCCTATTTTCTGCTTCCAGTTCCCTTAATCTCCTGTTTGTTTCCTCCCTCTCTTCCAGAAGACGCTCCGCATCCTCCCTTGCCTGCCGGAAATGCTCTTCCAGTTCCAGATAATAAGGATCATCCATACCCTCCGCCGCTGCTCCTGTATCTTTCTCCTGCGCTGAAAGAATATCCTGTTTTTCCTCCATAGACTTCTTTAAATCTTCTATGAAACTGTTCTGCCTTAAAAAACTCTCTTTCAGCTCCCTTACCGCTTCCGTAATGAATTCCATCCTTTCCCCGATCTTCTCCGGCACTGTCTCCCTGCCCTGCATGAGGGGGAGTATCTTTTCCCGGAGTTCTATAGGAAGCATCTCTTTCCGGTAAATTTTCTGTAATTTAGTAAGCGGCACACCGGATTTCAATGCTTCCAGAAGAATACGCCTGGCTTCTTCCTTATGGACAATAGATAAAAATTCTGCCGCCTCTACGCTGTAATCTTCTTTCATGGCAGTGAACATATTTTCCATGGTCTCTACAGGGATGGTGGTATCTTCAAAAAGCTGTAAATAATCTGCACTGATGCCATAGCTGATTGCATCCATCACTACCTTAAGCTGTTCCCCGCAATAGTCCTTGGATTTAAAATAAGAAGCCTGTTCCTGTCTTGTCATATCCCTTAAATTTTTTCCCATCTGGTTTCCTTTCCATATATTATCTTGCCTGTTTATGCTTTTCATTGTGGGCTGGCTGCTTCTCTGAATGATCTGACTCTCTATGGGCTGGTATTTCTATCTGGATTGATTCAGTTTTTTTGCACCACCCCCTTTCCTGACGGAAATATCTTTCCGTATGCCATCTGGTTCTTTTCCATTTCCCTGTACTTTATATGGTGCTTCTATCCCTGGCACTGCAATCTCCACTACACGTACCCTGCTTCTTTCTGAAAGAATACCATTGACCAGATTATCTTCTTTTTTCAGTTCACGTTTTGCTTTCGCTACGGATGCAAGCTCTGCCTGAAATGATTCCTTCATTTCTGAAATCTGCCCTAATGTATATCCTTTCTGAACAATCGCTTCTGCCGCTTCTTTCCATTTCTCATAATTCGGGGCATAAAAAGTGCTTCCCTCTCTGTAATAGGAAGCACGAATTTCATTTTCTTCAATTATCTTTAATAACGCAAGGGCTGGTTTGTGTGGGTATCTCTTTTTGTATATCTGGTGCCTTGCTTCATCCAGATCATCCATGCGGATAGCAAGATTCCTTTTCCGTTTTTCTAATTCCCCTGCGGAGCGGATGTTGTGCCTGCACAAGTATAGATATTGTGACTGCAATTTTTCAAACCTTGCAGCTTCCTCTTTGTAACGCCACATCTGGCTGTAAGGCTTCCTTTTTAATTGTCCGGTGCGGTACATCTTTTTAAGGAAAGCCTTCTGGTATGATGTCAGAGGGATATATTTTCTGTAATTCTTTCTGCATCCTATAATCCTTGGAGTACGGTTTTTGCTCCTGCTGGTTTCTCTTTGGATGCCTTTTTCTATCTGGTTCTCTATAACTTCTTTTGTATAACAAGCTGAAATATCCGTCAGATGGAGAAACTTCTTTTCACCCATAGGTTTCAGAAAAGTTTCTCCGTTTTTCTTCTTTATCTCATAGCCTTTCAGTTCCATTAATTTCAGGAAATTATCATAACTGTTTGCAAAAGAAATGGAATCCTCCACATCAAGGCTGATCTGGTGATTCCATCTGAAGATACCCTGTTTAGTTTTATCCCATTTCTTTAGCGTTTTTTCTTCTGTGCCTACCGCAATGTCCTGTATGGAAAGACCGTACTCTTTACAGAGTTCATTGACAATGGGCTGTATTTCCCTTGCCCAATCCCCTTTTTCGTAGCGGTATTTCTTCCCAGTGCGCCATGATACACTGTTGAAAAGGATGTGGCTGTGAACATGCTCTGTGTTGTCATGTGTTGCATACAGGCACTGGAAATCGTCACCAAAATATCTCTCCATAAATTTCTGTGTGATCTCCATAGCGGTTTCCGGTCTTACCTCCTGCTTTTTAAAAGATATGATAAAGTGGTAGCCCTGCCGCTTATCTATCTTTCCAAACTTCCTTTTCGTTGCAAGCATTTCCTGCAAGGCGGTATCTGCGTTGCAGTTATGGCTACCCACCAGCACGCCATTCTGTGTCTTCTCTTCGTCTGTAATGTAGGAAATGGCATTTGCAAGGTGCATAGCCATGTATCTTTTTCCTGTCTGGTGGATGCAGGATATTTTTGTGATTGCGATTAAATGTCTCCTCAATTTTTTGTTATATTATTTTGCTTTCCATCATTTCATCTATCTCCTCTTCTGTTCTTCCATTAACTCATCAATTTTCTTTAACGCTTCCTTATCCCTCTGGTTAGTTAATTCTGTTTCCTTGCCTGCAAATTCTTCTATTGCGGCTTCCGCCTCAACTGCTCCTGAAATATTATAATTTACAGCACCTACATTCTGAGTGGCAAAAAGAATATCCTTTGCCAAATCATATTTATGCATACAGCAATGCTTATATTTCTTTCCACTACCACAAATACATAAACTATTACGCCCAATCTTTCCTTTTATATTTTCTAGGTACTGAACCATGTATGTATAAGAATTTCTGTCTAAATCCCAATCCTCTTCATAATAGAACACCTCTCGTTTAATAATATGATCTTTAAGCGTTCCGTCACTGTACCTCATCAGACATTTACTTGGACCAAACGATATGATTTCATCCCCTTTTACACGTTCTAATTCCTGTTTATATTTTCCAACACATTCAACGTAACAATTTCTGATTACAGCATCATTTATCTTTTGCACTTCTTCAAGTGACAGTATAGAAATCTTATCTTTTATAATATAGCTTGGGTTATGCCCATTATAAAATACCATATAAAATTTAGCACTCAATGGCAGTAAAATCATGGTTTCTTTCATTCCTATTTGTCGATTTGAAGCATTGGAAAATCTATTCTTATACTTTAATGCAACTGTTGACATATATTGATCACTGATAAGAAACTGTTCTGTTTCATCTACTATAATCGCCGCCTCATAACAATTGCAGACTGTCCGACACAAACCATTAATATATCTTGAACTGAAGATATTAGCAATCAGTCTTTCTACCCTGTCGAGCTTCGGTTTATCCGATGAAAATTCATATTCGTATAGCAAAGCACCACTCCTAAAGTAAAACACCAGAAGAAGCGGCATCATTTTCTTTATTTCACTAATATATTTAACAGCATTCTTTTCTGTCTTATAGACCTGTTCCAAATCAGCAATTATTTTATCCATCCGCGGGAATATTACAGATTCTATTTCCCCAAACTTTTTTTCCAATGCATTTGTTTCAAACGCTGGATGTTCATATACATAATTTTGCTCCATAGTATCTTGAATGCGCTTCGGAATAATTAATTTCTTTTCAATCAATAATTCAAATACTTTTCCCTGTTCATTCAGAAAATGTTTCAAAATCCCCTGCGAAACATAATGCTGCTTTTTAGTTATGTTCATCTATCCTTCCTCCGGGATTACACAAAATAATAAAAACCTATTACTATATTCATACAGTCATTCCCCCTCTATTATCAATTCTGGCATTTCTACCCAATATCCTGCCAATTCTGGAATTTGAACTTTCGCCGCATAAATCATCTGAATTGCAAAATAATGTATTGGTGTAAACCCTATGACATCTTTGCTATTAACCAAACCAACAACAAGCGAATGCCCTACATCAATATGCGCTCCTCTTTTGTCTGACATGTGTTTAATGAAATCATATACAGAAAGTCTGTTATAACCTATTTCATCCAAAATATCACTTATTTTCTGGTTTGCATTTGCATCTGTAGAATTCAGCTTGCAGTATACCTCTAAAACTTCTCCTTTAAATTTGACCTGTTTTTTACCATACAATCCTTCAAATTGCAATTTTAAGCTTTTGAACTTTTTACCGTTCATCTTATTTAAAATACTCTCGTATGTATACTGTGGTATAATTTCTGCCATTTTATTTACATCCCTGTCAAACCATGAAATACTTTGCTCCATCCACTCTCGGACAGGAATCCATTGTGATACTTCTTTTACCTTGTATGGCGGTCTGACCAGCACCTGTTCATCTTCAAGAACGGTCTGTAAACCTTCAAGCGGCGGCATTTTAAAGCTGGGACAAACATTTAACAGCACCGAACCACTTTCACATAACAGCTTTCTCAATGGCATAACCAATATTCTGTCAAGCATAGGATGATATTCTGCATCAAGTTCTCCCATCTCTTGAATGCATAGCCTAATTATGTTAAATTCTGTCTCAATCTCTTTTATCATCCCATGACGGTTCAAATTAAATTCTTCTGCAAAATTCAACTCTGCTTTGTATATGCCATCAATATTTTCCATACTCTGTTCATCCTTTCAAATCATAAATCATATGTTACCGCAATTTTCTATGCCTAATTATATCATGACTTTTGGGATAAAAATACTATAATTGTCAATAGTATCCTTCAATATGTATTCATACAAGAAAGCATGGTCTTTTGCAATAGTACTATCTCTTTTAGGTATTCTTCTAACTTCTTTTTATCCTCTTCCTTGTATATGTTGGAATTATTATTTTTCACTATCTGATTAATATTCACACCAATCTTATTAATCTCGTTCCGAAATCGCATGATCTCAAATTCCAATTCCCTGCTTCTTGGATGCACTAGCTGATTCAAAAGCAGGAAGCGGATGTATTCCGATTCGTTCATATTTTCTGCTTTAGAACGTTCAGCTAACAGTTTTGCTGTTTCTTCGGTCAGTTTGAAATGCTTCCTGATTACATTTTCGCTTTTCGGTCTTGCCATGTGCCACTCCTTCCTTTTCGGGGAGAGGGCGTTTATGGAACGCCGCAAGATACGCATTTCGTGGGCACGAAATGCAAATCTTGTCGGGGAGTACCCCGAACCCCCTTGATATCCGCCTATTTTATGGTAATAGCGCCAAATATACCTAATCTGACACCAGTTCTCTATTTCATGACGCCAATCCGGTTATTTTTTACGCCAATTTATTTTCACTGATGCCAATCAGTAAAAAATTTACGCCAGTGAATTTTCCTCACTTTTTCGTAACATCAGTTGGGTGTCAAATTTCCCTTCCTTTACGCCAAACTGCCCGATTTTTACACCACTAAAAATGAATTTCTGCTTTTTTGACTGCACCCTGACGCTTTTCTCCCTTCCCCAAATACTCCGCTCCCGGCGAGTGTACCGGAGAGTGCGTGCGGTGTCAAGTATTTTAGTCCTAGCCGAAAATCCTTGACACCGCCCACCCTCCCCGGTAGGTTACAGCCAAGCGGAAGTATTTGGAGGTGTCGGCTGTCCGCCGCACTTCTCCACCAGCCTACCTTCTCATGGCTTCGGGATAATGGAAACTTCTTTCAGCTACTGATATTGCCTCCCTCTCCGGGAAACGGTACAGCCCGGATAGTTTCTGCTTTTCCTCTGCTGAAATAAATCTCGGCAACATCCAGTCCTTTGTCTGCCCTTCTAAGATATGTGACAGATTATGCCTGTCTACCGCTTCCAAAAAGCAGGAGAGTTTGACATTTATGGAGGAAAAGACTGCCACATCCCTTTCTGTCTTTGCACTTGATGCTTCCGACTTTGTCTCCATCTTCATGGCAACAAGCAGTTCCCTGGAACACTGTACCGGCTTTTCATTGATGAGGATGTCCAGCATTTTCAGCCAGTCTCTTTTCATCAAAAACAAACCTTTTTTGTCTCTGGACGATATGTCATGAATATAATTGATTTCTCCACTTTTCTGCAGGGCGTATCTGGGCAGCCCAAATTTTTTCGCCTGTGCCGCCAGCTCCGGGGATACTTTTATGTAATCTTCCTCTTTCATCTGTTCCTTAAGCCCGGCAATACGTTTTTCATCCGGTAATCCATGCAGATATCTGGTCTGCCGGATCGCCAGAAGCAATCCCATATCCTTCATTTCTTCCTGCAATGCTCCCGGCGGTTTTACCGGAAAAGTACGCTCCCTCTTTCTATGGATTTCCCTGACTGCCGCTGAAAGGGAGCGTTCATTCTCTGCTTCGTAGGAAGCGGAATAGACTTCTCTCCGCAATGACAAAAGGGTATCTGCAACACAGGCGTAGTGGATAGTATTTACTGTCTCGCCAAACGGTCCTTTGATATATTTCTCCGTTTTCAGCGATCCTTTGTCGGTTGTTCCGTCCTTATATTTGACAGTGATGGATTTTCCCTTTACCTGTTTCACTTTAATCTCCATGGATAATTTTCGGCTGTCAAGCACTTCTATGTCTGCCCTGCCGGATTCTTTTACGTGGACTGCAAAAGATACAGGCATATCAGAGAAAAAGCAGATTGACTTCGCCAGCAGGTTCTCCATAGTGTCCTTTAAATATATTTCTCTTTCTTTCAGGCAGAATGCACGTTCCGAATCCCAATGGATCAGGTAATGTTCCCCTGACTGCATATGTTCAAAATCTGATGGCAGCTTTCCGTCTCCATCCCTGAATGAATGCAGGAACACTGGTAAGTCCACGTCATTCATCCTGTATTCGTCCAAAGTTACCTCCCCTCTGTATGCTTAGATTTTCATATGGCATCCGTTTCATGTGCCGTACAAATCATGGTTCACTTCCGCACGGTAGTAGCTGCCCATTGTCGCAGGGGCATTGTACAGCGCCGTCAGCAGGTATGCCTTGATGTTCCCTACCTTCGTGGTGTTATTGTCGATACAGTCAAAAACATACTCCACATGGCTGGAATTGATCTTCAAAAACCGGCTCCTTACTACCTCCCTTGGAAAATCGTCTCCAGCAATGCGGATATAGGGGCGCTTAGACAAAATGACTTCAAGCATCAGCTCCACTGTTTCATCCATCCGCTGCTTCCCATGCCGCTCCGCAAGGATGCTGTACTCGATATTCTCACAGATGATCTCACGGTAAGCGTCTGCAAGCTCCATCCTATCAATCCCATCTGTCCTGCCCTGACAACACACCGCTCCCGGCTCCTCCGGATAGATTGATTGATAAGTATTTAATCCGTCAGTATTTGATTGTTTAGTATTTAATTGTGCGGTGCTTTCCTGTTCAGGCTCTGCCTGTTTAAGGTTTGCCTGTCCTGGGTTTACCTGTCTTGGATTTTCCCGTTCAGGTTCTCCTTGTTCGGGCTGTTCTTCTTTTTCTTCCTTCGCTTCCTGAATTACCGGTCTTTCATGTATCGTGTACGTGATATCCCCAAGCCGCCCGTTTCCATAGCGGATGCGCTGTCTGGTAAGATATCCATGGTTCTCTAGTTCCTTTAATGCGCTGGTGATGGAATCCACGCCATCCCTGCAGATACAAGCAAGCCCCTTCGTGGTGTAATCCCAATCTTCCGGGAGCGAAAGCATCAGGGATAAAAGCCCCTTCGCCTTCAGCGACAGTTCCACGTCACGTAAATGGCAGTTGCTCATGATAGTAAAATCCTTTGTTTTCTCTACCCTAAATACAGCCATAATCAAACTCTCCTTTCCGAATTTATTCGCTAACGGATGTGTTCTTCATTCCTGTTGTAGTCATGATAAAAATTTCCGTCCGATGCGACCTTTAAATGCTCCTGTATCTTTATCTCCCCATTTTCCTGCCTCTCCTGAAATTTCCGGTATCCGGCATCCGTTAAAAACAGGCGCATCCTGTCTCCCTTGTCACCCACAAAGGAATCTCCTGAAAACACTTCAAAGATGACCATGTGGCGGGTCTCCGGGTCAAAACGCTCCAGAGCCATGATGTCATGCCCCTTTAACTGTTCAGCGTCGGATTTCTGCCTTGCCTCCGCTATCAGCTCCCCGACAGTCTTTCCCCCTTTTGGCAGGCGGTAATTTTTCCGGATATCATGCACGATCTCCATACACTCCTTATCTGACAGCGGGCGCAGCTTTTCCATCAGGCTGTCCGCCGCCTTACGCCTGTCCAGGTCTTTGGCATACCGTGAAGCCATCAGCATCTCGTGCAGGATGGCATAACGCTCGCTCCCTTCCGTCTGGAACAGCATCCGTTTCTCCATTTCATTCAGTTCCATATACTTTCCCTTTCCTTAAATAATCTGCATGAAAACCTGCTAACAAAAGTCAAGACTTTTTAGCAGGTTTTTTATAAATTTTTAATATGAATTTTTTCCACGACAATT
>QXWO01000095.1 GCA_009911035.1 Lachnospiraceae bacterium | reverse complement strand
GGCTACGTGAATCGCAGATTTTTTGTTTTTGAAAGCCCAAATCAGCCCTAAAGTTTTTCGCCATTCGTCCGATATAGGGGAAACGCAAACCGCCGTGTAAGCATATTAACTCTGATTTCCCCGCTTTCCAAGCGGTTTCTGCTGTCAAACCTGCCTGCGAAAACGGCAGACCGCCGCATATGGTGGTAAGCCATCTGCGGCGGTCTGCACATTTCCTCTTATACCCTTTGCCAGAGCAGCATACTGTCCCGAAATTCAGCCGACACTTTCCCGGTATCCTTCAACCATGAAAGGTAAGACCGCACCGTGCTTCCCACCAGCACATACTGCTCGAAATTCATGGAAAGCCCATAGCCTTTGAAAACTTCCTGCAAAATACGCTCAAAGCACATCGGCTCCTTGCAAATGGATAAAATCCTGTCCGCCACCTCATGCACCTTGTCCCTGTTATAGCAAACAAGCTCTTTCACATCTGCCGAAGCATCCGCATGGGCGGGGACGAACATAGCCGCCTCCATCTGCACTACTTTGTCCAGCGTTTCCAGATAAGCACCCACATCATAAATGAAGGAAACCGCATATTTATCCAGCGTCTCCCTGCTGCTGATGCAGTCCGCAAGGAACACCACATTGTCCGGCATACGGAACCCCACCATGTCAAAGAAATGCCCTGGCAGCGGTATTACTTCAATCTCCTTCGGGAAACTTTCATCTGAGAAATCCGCCACATCGCTTTCCTGCGCCATCAGGAACTTGTGCCGCAAGTCCTTACACGGATAACCGCCGTAAAGGAAGGACGGCTCCAGCACCGGGTATTTCGTGAAGGCCGCCTCTATGCCGCCGGAATAAACCTTACATCCCGTCTGCCCCTGCAGGTATCTATTCCCGCCGATATGGTCTGCATTGGAATGGGTATTCAGTATGGCGGTCAGATGCCATCCGTTCTTATCCAGTATCTGCCTGACCTTCCGCCCTGCATCCTTATCATTCCCGCTGTCAACCAGATAGACATTATCCCTGTCCGCAACATAGACGCCTATCTTCGCCGGGCAGTTTATGTAATAGCATTTCTCACTGACCTGGACCAATTCATACATTTTCCGTTTCCTCCTTTAATTGTTTGGATAGAATATCACGTTATAGGCGGTGCAGGCTTTATCTGAAACATTATGATATCCATGGGAAACATCTGCCCGGAAGCGTATTGACTGCTTTTCCTGCAGCAGCACTTCCTTCCCGCCTATTACCATTTTCAGCGTTCCCTGCACCAGAAAAACATATTCTTCCACGCCCGTCACATGGGGAAGTGATTCATGGCGCACTCCTGCATCAAACTCAATATAGAACACCTCCACATTCCTCACCGGGTCAAAGGAAAACAGCGGGTAAGCCTGCATCCCTCCGTTTTCCTCCGTGATCACATTTTCCCCATCAAGCCCGGCGACCATGTATTCCGCTTCTTCCTGTTTGCAGAAAAAGGACAATGGAATTTTCAGCCCTGTTGAAATCTTCCATAATATGTTGATGGTGGGTGAGGACTGCCCACGCTCGATCTGGCCTAACATGGGCTTGCTCACGCCAGTCAGTTCCGCAACATCATCCAGCGTAAGCTGCCTTGTGTTCCGTATTTCTTTCAGCCGCTCTCCTATCTTCAATAAAACCTGCTCCATGATTCCTCCTTGAATATGTTTTATTAAACAAAATATATTATAACATATCGAAGGACAAAATGAAAGAGACATTGAACAACCCTTTTTCTCCTGCAAATATTTTTCAATTTTTCTGTATACTAACACGCAAAACCCCATATTATCACGGAAACTCATATACAAACACGAATACTCCGGGCAGTTTCCGTGTTTGTATTATATCACCCGTTTTTCAACAGCATTTTCCGTCATGCTAATACACCTTTCAGCCAAAACCGCCAATATCCTACACCTTTTTACCTTTCCGTTTTATACTATCACGGAAACCCCTGACTTTTGCGTGAAAGTATACTTTTGCCTGATAGTACGATTTTATCCCCTATCGCCATCCTATCAGCGGCATCAAGAAACACAAAAATAGGGGCCCACCACCCACCATGATGAACCCCACCAAACCTTAAAACCCTTGATTTTAAGCCATTCTTCAATACTTTCGCCTGCGAGTACCCAATGTCGTAGGGCATTGCAATTTATTCTATATCAGGCACCTAAAAGGCACTTTCGTTTATCCACTTTACCATGTGAAAGTGTGCCCCTACTCCATGGTGATCTTCTATGCAGTACGTTCCTAAAAATCCTGTGTTTATGCGGGGGAAAGGATAGTCCCGAGGACAAAAATAAGACCCTGCATCCTTACTTGCAAGGTCTTATTTTTCTATGTCGGGGGCTAGATGTGTTTGCCTTATTATAGAATAAATTTCAATGCCCTACGACATAGTATCCTTGACCTTGCACTATTATTATAGATGATAGCTATTTAAATTACAAGAAAAATACCAGATAAATCAACTTTCTTTTCTTGAAAAAAATCCAAAACCTATTCTCTTCTTAATATTAGGATTTCACATTAATTTTCTGACCATATTTCATTGAGATTCATCAGTGAATTTAAAAAACATAGGCAAAGTCTGTCCATTTCGGACAGACTTCCACACCAATCAACGTACTTTACATAATACACCTTATTTTCAAGAATACTATTTAGTATCAAAAGATTTGTTTCGTCCTTTGAGTATCTCACTTATTTCATCTTCAATATATCCCGCATTGATCCAGCCATCAAACGACTTGCCGGAAACCATCACAAGCTTCCCGACTCTAATCATCCGGAATGGCTCCTGTTTTTGCAGACGTCATCTAAAAAATGATAAGTATTGTTCCAGTTTAACGATAGTGCTTTTTGAAAACTGCTTTGCTATCAATCCCATTACATATAGCTTTTCAAATTTAAGACTATATAACAAACTGATAGGCTAATACGGTTTTTAATATTTTTCATTTTTCTAACAAATATAACCATATGGCATAAAACCTCATAGAGCCTACACCTTTATTAAGTGTGGAGATTTTTACAGTCCGCTTTTCTCTGACAAGTTTTAAAGCTTTCTTCTCTACCAACCCATTAATCACATCATTAATTTCTATTTCCGGATAAATCTTACGAAGTCTTTTTTCAAGTTTCTCTCGACGTAAGCACAAGCATTCATAATAAATCAAGCCATCGTGTTTTTCAGGTTGAAATGTATCCGCACTGTCTGCCAATCGAAATTTCCCCTTTTTATAAAATTTACGGACAAGCTTCAAATAATCTATATCCTTTGCCGTTACTTTACTTGGTCTATATCGGTTTTGTTGCTCTAGTATCAGTCTATGGAGTTGTTCTCCAAAACTATCATACTCATCCAATGCATCTTCCTCCGAAATAAATTTTGAATCCTTACAAAATTCCAAGAAAATCATATAGGAGGTTTGTAAATAGAACTGCGTATCCAGCAATCTGCCATGCATATACGAACTTACAGTTGCTTTACGGAATTTAGTAAGCCTCTCATCAATCCATTTACAAATATCTTCAAAATATTCAACGTACCATTGAAGAAAATAATAATAAAAAGTCGATACAAGTAATGGTTGCTTTCGCTGATATTCATCCAAAATAACCCCGTCAATTTTCTTGGTAAGATTGACAATCAAGACACGAGGCACCGTAGACTCTTTGCCTATGATATATTCACCAATAAAAACAACATTACCACCGAATTTTTGTTGTATCGCCGATTCCCCCTCTTTATGACCACGCCCTATATCATCACTGATTCGTCGTATCATTTCTTCTGCCGTAACTTCATTTGTCCGCTTAATACTTTTTACTCCTGTAGTATGCAAATCATCTATCACCACTGTGCATTCATCGTGTTCGCTAATAGTATCTTCAATGAAACGCTGTGTTGAATTAAATCTGGTGTCGCATCTGATTTCATCAGCACGATTATAAAGCTGGGTAATATGCGGCACGTAATGTGATTTAAGCATTCCCGACTCGCCTTTTACTACCAACACAGTACGAGGAATCAATCCCGCTTTTCTAAATGCTGCTCTTATAAAGCCGGAAATTACATGAGCTATGAGAATTCTACCTATTTCAGGACTAAGACAAATAAGTTTTCTCATTCCCTTAAATGCTTGATCAGCAGGCAGATTTGTATCAATATCCAGTCTAAAAGGAAGCTGTCTTAATTCAATTTTGGGTTCAATTTCTGCAGCGGGAGACCGGGATATTACCCGATCTCCTGCCCTAAACACTACCTCATCTCCAACTTGAGCAATCCCCAACTTTTCCAGTACATAATGTTCCATCATGGGGACTTCATTTGACTCACATCCCCCATTGCAGGTTAAATGAGTCCCATTCTCATAATTGTCCCACTTCATCATTACGCCACCTGTTCCTTTCCAAATTGTTTCGCAATACTCCCGAAAAAGGTAGTAATAGCCATTTTAATTGTAAATTGAAAAATATTTGGTAATATTTTCGAAATAGCATCGCCTATCTTCGTTCTAAATTTTTTCTCTTGTTTCCGCTCTTCTTTTCTACCTTCTGATTCATGCTTGCTCTCATTCATAGAGATATTCTTCATTTTACGAACAATCTTTTCCAGCTTTTTGACTTTTTTCTTAAGCTTCTTAATCTCCTTATCCTCTTTTGTCTTGGTTTTTTTCCCTGACTCTAAAACACTATCCGAACTCTCTGGATAATTTGTAAAAATAAGTGACATAAAATCCTCCTTCTGTACGCTATAAACTGACAATTTTAGTAATAAATAAAGTATTTCAATAAGTTACGATCGTTTTCCCAAGGAATCTTTGCACTCACTATACTATATAATCTATTAAGCACATCCTTTTTGGGATAAATGCCATTCGTCTGTCTCACAGTGGAATCTTTGTGCATATTTCTAATAAGCACATTGATGTTTTCTATAAGTCCATCTGCTTTACAATGGCAATTAAATTCTCCCCCTTTCTTAGATGCCAGACAGCCATGGCCATCCTTTTATCTAAATATTGACATGTAAATCCTCTCTGAATATAATTTATTTAGGAAATTCCTGTCTCAGACTGCCAATTTCCTTTATGATAAATCTTTACATGAAAGGGAGTCGTGACAAAAATGAATATTGATCCCGAATGGTACAATTTGATAAAATGTGGAACTAACTTTTATTGGAATTTCAATGCACTTGAAAAATGTGCTTTAGAAAAATCACTTTTTTTTAGAGAACTTTGCCGTGCAAAAAATAATATAACACCAAATCTATGGGAGTTACGGAAGCAGAAAAAACATGTAGAGTTGATCAATACACTATTTTCCGAAATATATCGCCTTACGACTATGCGTCATTTTGAATTTACCTACTTTCTCAAAGGATCACGTATTTATAACAGCACATACGAAGCGTGCCTTTATTCTGCGCTATGTCTGTTTTTATATTATTCAAAACGACGTAAGCGAAAATCATTAAGTCAATTTACCTATGACAATTCTCTAAACTACTATAATAAAGAAGGCTCCCTATATTATTGTCCCCCGAATAAATATTCTGATTATTTTTACATTGAAACAGCCGCCTTTAGAAAAGAGAGGCACCGTAAGCTATCTTCTCGGCCTGTGTATGACAAATTTCCCCAGTGGTCAATAATGCCCTGTGATCTCGAATATGAATGGCATTTGTACCACATTCTTTCTCAAACTCCTCCTTCACCTGCTGTTGATACTTGGAGATTAGAACATAATATGACGATTGAAGATTTTGACATAATAAGAGACACTTTGAAACGAACAGGAAACTTATATAACGACATACAAAAAATACTTAATATAGAAAAAAAAGATGACTATAATGAGCAATTACAAAATGCTTATAAAAAATTCGAATCAAAGCTTAAAAAAATCAAATACGAGAATTACTTAAAGCTTCAGGAGATATTTCTATCCTATATTAGCGAAAAGCCCGAATATCTTGGAACACTGCTTTACAGATATGAAAAAAGAAATAGGCCTTATATTATCATAAGCGAAGTAAATCGTATGCTTAATTGTAAAAGCCAAACAGAACGAGAAGATACTTTATATAAGTCTATTATTTTAAATAATATATACTTTCCCAAATTATATAATGACCTTTTTAATTTACCACCTTACATGAATTTAGAACTTTGCATAAAAGAATTTCCAAATCTTAGGTTTTTACTTGATTTTTCATTTTGTTTACTCCTTGAAGATTTGATATGCAGTGGCTTCTGGGGTGAAGATGAATGGGAAGCCATTTTCTTTGATATATTAAACGAAATGTGTGAAAAAGTGTTTTATAATCAAAACGAAATTGATTTTTCCAGCACACCCGAATCTCAGGAAAATTTTATAGCACTTCTTTCTGCCCCTATACAAGCACTGCTTTTTCCCTAGAAATGAACATATCTTTTCAAAAGTAGACTAAGGGAGCCAATCTGCATAGGTGGTATATGCCACCTATGCCACCAGTTTTTTATCAATAAGCAATTGATAATTTTAGTCCAACATATATTCATAGATATTTTTCATCCATTTCACATTCTGCCGTTTGCTTATAGTAACAGGTGATAAGTTGATCTTAGCAAACGCCTCCACCACTTTTTCCATATTTCTATATTCCATTGCTTTCTGCGCTAAATACAATGATTTCTTTTCCGGTATCAACTCCACCAACCGCAGCATTCTTCTCCTTAATCTGGTATCTTTAATCTCTTGCCGAATAATCTCTTCTGCCTTACCCTTTTTATAAAAGTCTCCAAAAGGTATTATCTTAACGAATATATCTAAAAAAATATCCTGACACTTTTCACAAAGATTTATTATCTGCCTGAATATATCTTCTTCACCAGCATATGCTCTCACCGCTTTTGTTTTTGCCAACCATACCTCTATACGAAGAATCCCCTCCGATTTCTTAATCAGTTCCTTAAACCTCTTTCGTCCTATATCACCTTCATTGAAATGTTTCCTATATAAGTCTTCCAGATCATATATCATAAACTCAATGCCATTGCTGTTCCCATCCAAACAAAAACTGTCAACATCCTCAAAGCACTCATAACTGACTGGTGAAAACCCTTTTACTCTGCTAATTCTCCGAAAAACTTTTAAATATGCCGCCACCTCATCATGAGTACCTACATTTATATCAGTTACAAGCCTCATTCCTGATAAATTGAAATCATCTAATTTGTACTTAAAACCAAAATACTCCCCTATATGTTTATTTAGCCTCCGAACAATTTTCTCAGCATCAAACTCACATCCATTCAGCAACTGCCCTGTATTAACAATCAATTTGATTTTCTTCTTATATGGACTATCACGATATATAACTGTAATTCCCTTTTCTTCCAAGGATTGGTCTATATATTCATCTTCTCCATTCTCCATACATCCGATCTTACTATGAACGTGCTTGAAAACTTGATGGAATCTTTCATGATCCAGTACCATAGACAACTCAAAAATCTGATTTATATACATATGCTTTTCCTCCAATATACAAATATTTTTTACAAAATAGTTACTGCACTTTTACTTTCTATAGCGGACTTTTTAATCTATAGGTACATCTTATTACTCCCGCCGTTTTTACAATGGTACTTTTTTCTATCACTACAAATCTCACATAAAATAGAAGCTACCTTAAAATCAATATTGTTTCAAAATTACAGTTATATATTTTTATAAGACAAAAAAGTTTGACGCAGAGGTTAAAACCCCTGCGCCACTACTATCTCTATCAATCCTATTTTACATAATATATATTAATTATATATATAACTTTATTACATATAAATATATTTGAAATATTATATTACCCCTATTTTATACATACTATAGATTAAATATTTATATTATTTCATTTATACATAAACTGCGTATTAAGATTACTAATAATATCAAATATAATATACAATTTAATATCTATATATGGAGAATAAAAAAATGATCTTATATGATCACAATAGTATTTATATGGTAACAATGTAAGTTATGATAAATCACTTTGTATATATTAATACTAAAATACACTTAATTGTATTAATCTGTATAATGCAATACCTATTTCAATTTATTGTTTATATCAAAGAGCCACCTTCTGATATACTTGCATTGAAATAACAAACTCCCTTCATCAGAACTTACCTGTGAACAATATACAATACTTTTATATTCTCCAGTATGTAGATCAAAAACTATTACAAGGAGTGAACAACAAATGCTACAGTCTTCTTTAGGTTTCCATACAATGACATTAGATATGTCTTTAACAGGCACAGATGTATACAAATTATTATTGGATTTTATAGCATATAGCAAAACTACAGCTCTTAAAATGTACCGGTTAAAAGAAGGTCAATACATAACATACTCCTCCCCAAACTATCTTCCTACGGATGTCAAAATCTATTTTGATGGCAAGTATAAGGGGATCCACTGGCACATCTACAGTGATGATCGTTATTCAGGTATGGTGTACATTATTGAAACAACAATAAATCCAAAATTTCTTGCTGGTATAACTGATTACCTGGCAGCAGCTACCTATGGTGATATGAACATTGCAATCATTAATTTTAACAATGAATCTAAAAAAATCTCATCTCTGTTAGGAACATTTAACGATTACAGAATAAAACGGGTAGACTATTGTATCAATATCTGTTTGAGTGATTTTATTCCCATATGTGATCCTGAACTAATAATGAACCTAATCAAGAGAAGTGATATACCACCCCATTACAAAGAATGGACGGAGTATGACGACACCTCACACAGGAAGAAAAGCAGACCTGAAAGTTTTTATCTGTGTAGCAATTCAGCAAATATAAATTATTACAGTAAATATCTACAATTACAAAATCGTTCACAGGAAAATGAAGAAAAGGGATTTGATCCAATTCCCCAAGAAACTATTGATGCTTCTCACGACATCATCCGTTTTGAAGTACAGTGTAAATATTTTAAAACATATGCGCTTAATAAGAAAGCTGAAAATTCAGGAAATGAATGTTCTAATAAATATAAAAGCCTTCTCGCCCCTTTAACATGTATTGAGATCATCAGCAGTTATTACGAAAAGGTAATTGGAAAAGGCGATTGGTATACCCTTTCGGAAGCAGTACAGATCATACAATCAAAAAATTTCAACATCCAGCGGGAACAACGCTACATAGACACATTAAAATATGTCAGTCAATGCCGCAGTATTGCTAAGGCCAAAGCATCTTATCAAGAGAATGAGTTGCTCGCCTTTAAGCAGACCCTGAAAGAATTAGCTGACCTCAATATCAATCCCGTTACCATTCCCAGAGAATGGAATACTAAATATATACCAAATTTTCTAAAAGCTTATTTTAATAAACTGATGGAAGATTTTTCAAATTTCAATATTCTGAATGAGAATTTGTGTGCGGCACAGGGATATGTGGAATATTGCGAAAGATATAAGAAGCCCCCTATATAATACTATTGCTCTTATTATATTAATGTATCCCTCTGCATCTTGGTATTACCAACTTCATACATGATCAAAAAATAACATTCTTATGCCAAGCACGACTAACCATTCTTATGTTAAATTTGAAATGTTATATAGTACGACAAAAAAATGAAAAATTGCACAAAAAAGTTGCATACCCGCTATACCTAATTGCTGGTATGCAACCTTTATCACTTTATATCGTTCATGAATACAAATTTTTCAGCACATTACTTGCAGATACTATCATATTTGCTGTTTCCTATACGGGCTGTAATTCACTTGCCAGCTCTTCAACCTTCTCAACTGTAAGCCCTGAACCAGCAGCAATATCATCATATGAAAATTTTTTCATTTGCAACAACCTTTTTGCTGTCTCAATTTTCTCATCATACCTCTCGCTTTCCACATATGAACGCATGATTTCTTCCTCATCATACAATACCATCATAATATCCACTACCTCGCTTTCTTTACTACTCAGATATTCCCTGAGTACATTCCTGTCTTTGCAGATACGGATTGCTTCCAGAACTGCTTTTCTTGTCCTCCCATATTTCTTCATCTGCTCATTACATACTTTTGTGAATATGACATACTGGTTGATAATATCCCCTTCTTTTCCATCGTATATCATCTTTACCTTTACATCAATACCACAATCTTTTCCATCGAAAAACTCCTGCGACAACGATATTTCTGCTGGCTTCGTCTTTCTCTCTCCGGTGAATATGACGTATATCTCCGGGATTGGCATCTGCACTTTTTTGCTCTTGTACAGGTTCTGCTTTGTCCTCTCAAAATAATCATGCCATGTCTGTACCAGATACATCAAAGCTCTCACTATAATGTT
>QXWO01000094.1 GCA_009911035.1 Lachnospiraceae bacterium | reverse complement strand
GATACTCGTGATAGAAATATAGTCTATTTTCCCATACTTCTTCATATCAGTCGAGGTACGCACTATCTACCGTTTACGTTTAAGTTATTATCTGCAATGATCTGTCGAATCTGTTCCTTTGCCACTGGCATAAAAAATCCTCTTTTTTAGTAAGAATTGTCATATCTTGATTCTTACCAAAAAAGAGGTATTTTTTCCATAGACACAAATTATTTTACACTTGCTAATTATAATAATGTTTCCAAACGCTCCCATCATTTTCCGGTAAGTTTGTACTTCATGAACAGCTTTTTAATAGTTATAAGAATATTTCGAAAACTTCAGACACTTGCATATAAAATACTACCTGCTTCTGTAAATTCTTCTTCGGTATAACCAAACGCAATAATCTGCTCTTTTGTTACATTGGCTTTAATCATCCTTCCAATGGCATTAAGCCGCTCTTTTTTAATGCCTTTCTCTATACCCTTTTCTATGCCTTTTCCATCCCCTTTCTCTAAATGATACCCTAACTTACCAGGCGCAGAGGACTTTTGTGCCTCCAAATTAATCAGGAACTTCATTTCTATTTCTTTATGATATGCTGTAAAGCGTATATCAAAGAAAATCTTTCCTTCCGCTAATTATATGGACATTGTTTTCGCATGTTTCAGTCAAACAGATGAAGGGCGGTAATTTCTATACCAGTACTGACCAATATTTTCTTGCATTTTCAATAGCCGGAGAGTTCCACTGCTCTACATAATTAAGCAGTTGTTTATTCTCACTGTTTCCAGAAGCAAGCATCTTCAAAATATCACTCATTCTTCCCATCATTTCTCCTACTTCGCCTTTTCCGTCTGCCAACGCCTTGAGACATTTTCTCCACTCTTTTATTGCCTCTTTCTCATCTTCTTCATCTACCTTCACTTTCCCTGCCATCTGAATCATCTTTTCATTTTCGCTAAGCGGAGCCCTTCTGTTAGATGCAGTTTTTTCGTAAATTGCGGCAAGCAGTTCATTGGATGTTTCTCTTGACGACTGATACCCTTCCAGTACTTTAGAATTATGCTCATAGTACTGGTCTACTAAATTATTAAAAAAGTCCTGCATTTCCCCCGAAACATACTTTTGGGAAAATTGCCTTAATGCCGCCGTTGACGACTCTAATTCAAATTTTGCTGCCTGGGAAGTTAATTGCTCCGACTCAGGAGAAAGCACTTTAACTGTACCACAAACACTATTCATCCCGTGTGTGATATTGACTAAAAGATTTTCTATTTCAAGGACTTCATCGTCGCTCATATTGTCATAAAATCCATGTTCTGCAAGCGCATTACTTATAATTGAAAACTGTGTTCCCATTCTTCCAAAAGGATTTTGAGGGTTTTGCATTTCCCATTCCTTTTGTAACCGCTCTCTTTCCTTTTGTGCCGCTTCTTTCCTCTCATTCACCTTTTCCATGTATTCCATTGATTCAGGCGAAATCGTTACATCTACTCCCCGTAACCGGGCCTCTGTTTCTTCTTTCTTTAATGATTCCGGCGTGCTGGGCATTTGCCAGATGCTCTGGCTTTTTCTTAACATTCTTTCTGAATAGACTCCGCCTGCCCGTTCTGTTTCATAATCGATTCTCATTGTCAAGGTTTACCTCCTCTCTCCCCGTTATTAACTTCCATCATAACATTTTTCTACTTGTAAGATTTTATATCTTCCTGTTCGGAATCACCACTAAAAACACCTTTGATCATACCTTCCCAGCAAAACGTCTGGAATCGTTTTCTGAATGAAGTTCTGACTTTTCTCCTGCCTTCACATTGGTATCACATAGCAAATGTCCCTTTGACCACTTTCTTGTTTATCTTCAATCGTTTCCTACAAACAATACTATTTGTGGTACTGTATTTATTATCTGCATCAACATTATTTTTCGTATGTTTTAGCTTATAGACTTTCTGTTTTTAACATAAACATTGATGTTAAATTACTAAACTCATCTCACAGTTGTTCTATATTTATCTAGTTGTAAATTAAATAATTTCCTGTACTCATTATTTTCTTCATATAAAATAGTATGTGTACCTTGTGCAATAATTTCTCCGTTCTTGAAAAAAATAACTTTATCTGCATATATCGCATGTAACAACTTATGGGAAACCATTATAATTATCTTGTCCCTTTTTCCCTCTTGCAATTTACTTAATATATTATTTTCAGATAATGCATCCAGCATTGCAGTAGGTTCATCAAGAACAATGACTCCATTATTTTTAAAAAATATTCTCGCCAAAGCTAGTCTCTGCTTCTCACCACCAGATAACTCTATACCATCATCAGAAAAAACTTTACTTATATACGTATCTAAATCAGAATTTTGTTTAGTTAATAAATAATCAATATTGACTGATGTTAGAGCGCTCATTATGTCAGAGTCATTCCACCTAAAGTCTATATTACTTATCGCAACATTCTCCCTAATTGTAAATGAGTATACATTATAATCTTGAAATAATATTGATATTTTTTTTCTTAATATGTCTAAGTTATAAAGGGATATATCTACATCATTAATTAAAATTTCTCCCGAGCTAGGTTCATAAAATCTTGCCAGAAGTTTGCATATTGTACTTTTACCAGATCCGTTTTGTCCTATGAGCAATGCCCATTCTCCTCTTTTTAAGATAAAACTTATATCTTTTAACACCGTCTCTTTTGAGCCAGGATATACAAAAAAAACTTTTTTAAATTCTATTTTTTCTATTTCATCCAATTTTATCGAACCACATTTTATATTACTTTCATTCAAAAGAAAATATTGTTTAAAATCATTAATTTTATTATTATAGGCCATAAATTCAGCTAGAACATTTGCCATCTGCAGTAATCCACTGTATAAATTACTATAGACCCCTGTAAAAAAAATATAATCACCTAATGTTTTTTCTCTTGTCAATATTTTTATAATAATATAAATATTAATAATAATTTGCAGTAAATATGAAGGTATATCCAATAAAGTACTAAATTGCTTTTTATCACTTGTAAATTTAATTTTAGCCTCTGTCAACCTTCTGGCTTTTTTTATATATTCTTTACTAAACCTTTCACCAAGGTAAAAAAAACGTAGCTCTTTTGCAGACACACAGCTAAATAATAAATTGTATATATAATTATTTTTACGTATATCTCTCACTTGTTTTTTGCTAAATCCATATGTTTTTTTATCAATTTGAATCTTAAATAGAAAGCTAGGAACAAAAAAGAAAAAAACAATCAATGACATGGATATACTTGTTCTAACTGCAATGGTAAAATATGTTATAATCGTTATAAAATTATTTATTAATTTAAATATAGAAAAAATTACTTGATGTAGCCCTTGGGCATTATCCCTACTTTTAGATATATGATCAAAATTTTCCGGAATATCAAAATAGGAAATATCCAAATTAACAGATTTTTTTATTAACATCATATTAATATATGATACCATGTCCTGTAAATGTAAATCCATCAACTTGTCTATTATATTTGACCAAAACTTAATAAACATATTTGTGAGCACATATAACGTTATTACACAAAAAATTCTATTTATTTTCTCTTGATTAAATTTCGATACAATCTCGACTAATTGATTTATTAAATATCTCGAAATATAAAGATTTACAAAAGGGGTTAATAAGGATATTAAATTTCCCAATAAAAGAATAGCAAAATTAAATTTATTTGCATTATATAATAGCATTAGACAAAATCGTATATTCTCACAAAACTTTTTCATAATATTCCTTTATTATTTAACATTTTTTGTTCTTTTGAATCGATAATAATTTATAAAATTTTCCTCTCTTTTTTATAAGTGAACTCTGGCTCCCTTCTTCTATAATTTTTCCTTTTTCTACAACATAAATTTTATCTACAAAATCTAAATTACCTAATCTATGTGATATCATTATTATTCCTTTATCTTTATATAATATCTTAATTTTATCAAATAAATCTTTTTCTGCCGTTATGTCTAATGCCGAATTCGGTTCATCCATTATTAAAAAGTCTGCCTTGCGAAAAATAGCTCTTGCTATAGCTAATTTTTGTCTGTTACCACCTGACAACTCTATACCATTGTCATCATACTCTTTTCCTACATTTGTTTCTAATGTAATTTTTTTGTCTTTAAAATATGTTAACACTCCAGAATACCTTAAAGCACTCCATACTTCATCCTCATCATTCTCTTTTTTCAAATCAGATATAATTACATTTTCTTTAATACTTAAAGAATAAGTTATAAAATCTTGAAATATTATACTAAATCTTGCCCTTAAACTATCTACACGATAATTTTGAATTTTCTCACCATTTATTCTAATTTCTCCATTGTCTGGTTCATAAAACCTAAGTAATAATTTTATAATTGTACTTTTTCCTGCACCATTAACTCCCACTATAGCTATTTTTTCATTTCCTGCTATCTTAAAGGAAATTTGATCCAAAATGTATTTTTCTGTATTTGGATATTTAAAACTTACATTATTAAATTCTATACTAAAAATACTTTCAAGATTTATATCTCTTTCACCTATAACTTTAGACTCAAAACTCATAAATTTTTTATAATTTCTTATTGCTAATTTACTTTCTTCCAATTTTGCCAAATCGCCTACTAAATTTAAAATATTATCTTTTAGTCCACTAAAGATACCTAATAAATAGGTAAAATCACCAATACTTAATTTTTGTTCAATTATTTCCCAAACTAAATAAGAAACTACAATTCCTATTACAATTTCAGGTAAAGTATTTACTAAAGAATCAATAATTCCTAATTTATAAATAATTTTTTTTAGCCCTTTTAGAAAACTCCCCCAATTTATCTTATATTTCCTTACTATCCACTCTGATATTTGATAATACCTAATCTCCTTAGCTGCATACTTTTCATAAATAAGAGAAATTAAATATGAAATCTTCCTAGCTAACCCTCTATTTTTATTTTCATATAAATAAATCTCTGTAACATACTTTTCTCTAATTAATACTCCTGGAAATATGAATATGCATAACAAAATTATCAAAGGACTTAGACTCCAAGAATATATTATAAATACCGCAATTGCTATATTCAAAATATTCGCACAAAAAAAAGTTACCCTATATATTAAAAAATTTATTTTACTTTTTCCATCTAATGCCGACGCAATATCATCATAAAATGTCGAATTATCAAAATAAGACATATCTAACTTCAGTACCTGTTCAGACATTTCCTTATCTATGTAAAGTCCCAATTGCAACTGCAGTTTTTGTAATAATATTTCATACTTTAAATTACAAATAATTAAGCAAAAAGAAATTGAAAAAGAAACTATAACTAATTTTCCAACGCCAAATACTGCTTTCTCAAACTCTATGTCATTGCTTATGCTATATAAAATCGTATCTATTGTACATTTTCCAATATATAAAAGTAGGTATCCTAAAAGTGTGTTCACTATTTGAATAATCACACTTAATAAAAATCTTAGTTTATCTGCTTTAAAAACAATTTTAATTGAATATAATAAGCTTTTTACAGTTTCCATCCATTTTTTCATATGCAAATCACCTTACTCTTAAAAATCGGTTAAGACAAAACATCTTTCACCCACTTTCAATAAAAGCACTGATATCAACATACAGACAAGCACGCCTGCCAGATATTCTTTTCCTCCTGCCAGATACGTCAGAAAGACCTCATCGCCTTTTATGCTCACATTCATGAAATTTTCCTGGTAGAAATAGCACGACAGCTTCCCAAGTCCCTTAAACTGCATGGTAAACAACTGGATTATCATATAGCATATACCAGTAATTCCACCTGCTATTACCTTTCTCCGAAAAATTGTATTTATCAGTATACACAAACTTAAGACAGGACAAATGGAAACATATTGACAAATAAGATAACATAGGGACAGCTTAAAGTTCTCCACCCCCAGCGGCGCCCTGAAAACGCCATATTGCTGAAAAATTTCTTTGTTGCATAGATATAATACTTCCAGTGGTATTCCGCCAGCCTGGATTACCACGAAGCAGGCCAAAAACAAAAACAGTATAAATATAGCTACCCCTACACAGCAAGCCCTGTAAATATCCTTCCTCGTATAACCATGAAAAAGCGGTAAAATTATATTTTTATTCTCCAAATAAGTTCCGTATACAGCACATATGTAAAATATAGAAAGAAATGTAAGCATTATATTAAATATCTGCCCCATAAATAGTACCGGATAGTAATTCATTACTTTTACATCAACCAGAGGAAGAAAGCCACTTATACCAGCCAGCACAACCTTACGGCATACGAAGCAGAAAATATACAGCGGCATGACACCTATAATCAAAATATTCATTTTCTTTCTAAACAACACGCCTAAAATGCCAGATGCCAGTCCCCTTCCCGGTACGGCCTTCTGATTAAAAAATACCTGCTTTTGATAACCCTGCTTTTTCTCCATGATGTGCTTCCTTCTACTCTATAAATCAACTGCCTTAAACAGCCGAATCAATACTGCCATATTAAACGCCGTTATTACAGCAAACAGCAGATATTCTACATATAAATTGGTGCGCCCGGCAAAACGGATATGTACAAGGAAAAACAGCCCTGCTTCCATAATCCATAAAATATACTTTAAGCCCGGTTTTAGTTTTAACGCCAAAAAGACTATCAGAAACAAAGTGTTGAGGAAAACAGAATAAAATGCATAATTTATAAATGCACTTAACGCTGTTCCAAAGGATTCTAAACTTATAAATTGCAAAAACGGCCCGGCAGAAAAACTTATGATACAAAAAATTATGTAGTTCAGTGCAAATGGAAGAAATAATATAAGAATGGAATACCCTGCTCCTGTCAGTAACTTTACGCAAATCATTTCGCTCCGACTATATCCGGAAAGCAAATCTATCATCACATACCCACTGCTGAACTCCTCCCAATATATTTTAAAAAATAGTATTATCAAAAACAGCGGCATTAAATAATATGCCACTGACATATAAACCCCTTCGTCAATACCTCCAATTTTATTACTGGTATCCAATGAAAAATTGCTCAGAAAGATAGCCAAAACTATCACCATTTCAGCAGGTACCAGACGACTTTTTCTGACAACAGCCCTATTTTTACGCCATAGCTTTATCAATTTCTTATCAGCACAACTCATCATAAATTTCTTCCATGTCTTTATTTTTCTCTTTAATGATGTCCTTTACCTTCCCCTTTAACTGAATGACTCCGTTTTTTATAAAGACGACAGAATCGGCATATGGCTCTATATCTTTAATCAGATGCGTAATGATTAATACTGACATTCCCTGCTCCTTCAGCAGATACAATGTGTGATATAATTCCTTTGCACTTTTATGGTCAAGCGTATTTACCGGTTCATCCATTATCAATAAATCCGGCTTCTTAATGACCGCCCTTGCAATCGCCAGTTTCTGCTTCATACCCGATGAATAATTTTTTACTTTCTCTCCGGCGGCATCCGTCAGGCCAAAACAGTCTAGTATATCCTCTATACTGCTATGCTCCCCAGTGCACAGGCTTGTACAAAGCTTTAAATTCTCATAACCACTCATATCTTCAAACAGCATAAATTTGTCAAAGCACATTCCAACCCGGCTGATTGCTTTCTTATATTCACTGTCTAAATCATATCCGGCAATCTCTACTTTGCCGCTGTTTTTGTGTGTTAAGTCAGTTATCATGTGTGTGATTGTTGTTTTCCCGGAGCCGTTTGCCCCCAATAGCGCACACATTTCTCCACGTGCCACTTCAAAACTTATATTATTTACAATCTGCTTTTTCTTATATGATTTGCATAAGTTTGTAACTTTAAGAACACACATATGATTCCTTTCTTTATATAGAACGATTTACCTCAATATGTATGGAAGATAAATCGTTCTATATATGAATTAAACCTTAAATAAAGACTCCTGTACACCTTCCACTACATGTTCCAGAACATCCTTTACATCCACTACAACCTTCGCATTGATTTTTGCAAGTTGCCTTACATCCTGATGAACAAGTGCATGAAGATGTATAACTTGTCGCCTCTCTGTTACTATCAAATAAATAATCCATACTACCATCCTTTCTAAACTAAAACGAAAATAATCTTGATCCTCTACAACCTTTGCACCCAGAGCAGCCATCGCACCCATTACATCCAGTAGTGCACTGGCCTTTACAACTTGTACAGTTACATAATGCATATGTTCCTGGCACTTCATTCTGTTCTTCATTTTTTAGTAAATAATCCATAAATTCACCTCCTAGTATTTTATTAAAAATGAAAATTTCATTTTTTTAAATAATTTATATATCTAATTATCATACTGTATTGTATTAGTATTATAATTTAAATAAAATTTTTCTATTAGAGTATTATCCAGTTCATACTTTTCACATATATTATTCCACCACTTTGCAATTTCCTCGTACGCCACATTATACTCTTTTTTCATCATTTCTTTTTGAGAGTCCGTAAACTTAAACTCATCTTTTACTTCACTTTTACTGCTCAATATACATGCAAGAGTCTCATATGCATCATAAAGTTCCTGCATTGATATCATTTCATCTACTTCTTTTTTTTCAATAACAATTTTTATCAACTTTTATCTCCTTGTTATTTTGTTCTTTCAAGTATTGTTTTGTACTTTCCTACTTGCCTATCATTTATTCTCTTATAATTTTTTAAATAGCCATTATTGTTTAACTTCTTCTGAAGAATATTAGACATCTCTGCGTTAATGTAGTTTATTTCACATTGAGCATCGATTGGTATATGTATTTCATTAGTGTGTATAAAATTTGAATACCGACATCTATTACAGTTTTGGATTGAACAATCAATACATGGTTCTGACGCACTTCTTTTAAAAAAATGTTTGTCTAAGAGTATATTCTTGCCATTTATATCACCTAGCTCTTTTTCTTTTCCTTTATTATTATAATAAAACCCTGGACAAATATAAAATTTCCCATTAGGTGCTAACGCAATGCTTGTCACTCCTGCTCCACAATCCTGTGCTCTAGTAGCAAAAATCAAATCTGTCAATACATTAATCTGATTTTTTTCACCTCTCTCATAGCTTTCGTATACCATATCTGATATTTCCATTAGTTGATGCCTGTACTCATCAAAATCAGTTGTTCCCCAATCATCACTATCTTGAATAAATAAATTAATTCTATGGTGTATATGCCAAAGCTTTTTTGTCCATTTGACTACATCCTTTAAATTTTCTTTGTCAATCAGCAAAATTCCTACCGAAGACTTGTTCTCTACTTCCACAGATAAATCTGCTAATCCATAATATATTGGCATAGCTGTATCATCTTTAACAAGTTGTTTATAATCTATTATTTCATAATAAAGATGCTCCTTATGATTTAATCCATGATTAATGCGACCAAGAAAAATCGGTGCCAAATTATTCTGTAAGCAAAAGTCTAGTCCGCCTTTTAAAATTTTCTCTTCCATTATGCATGTTTCATTTGTGTTGGTTTTATAACAACAGTGAGACTGCGCATTATCTCCTGTTATAAAATATAAATACCTTAGACAATAATCTGCTCCACGCATAACTTTTGCTACTGTATATGGGGATGTTTTTCCTGTCTTTATACTATATTGATTCCAGAAATACTGATTTGCCCTTGCATTTGCTTTATGCATATCACATAAATAAGTTGTCCTCTTAAATATGCTTTTAGTCTTTTCATCATCATAATTATTTGCAACGCACCATCCACAACCAGTTCCTACTTCACAATCTAAGCACTTTTCTGGACTTACCGTTCTCAATGAGGTACATGATAATGCTCTTACTAAATCCATATTAATACCAGTATATACATGACCAATAATATATTTTTTTTTCGTTTCCGAACACATATCTAAAAATCTTATACAGGGATAAATATTTCCTTCATCATCAAAAGCCAATGTTTTATATCCCGCACCACACCTATTTTTTATATATTCTTCTTGACTTAAAGGAAGTCCTATTGTCTCATCAAAAAATGCAACTGAATATTCATTCCATAATTCATTATCTATAATGTAATCCGCAAGTCCTCTTAATTGTTCCTCATATATAATATCATCTCCGTCCTTCCATACATCCTCATAAACAATATTAGCCATTACATCTTTTATACCCAAATTCCAAAGATGGATAATACTATCCTTCAAATATTTTAAATCATCGTGTGAAAAAGTAGCTTTAGTTCCCGCATCTGGATAGTCCTGCAACCAAATTTTTACATTTTTTATGACGTCATCATATGTTCCTCTTCCGTCTTTATACTTTCTTGCTAAATCATGTTTCTCCTTTGTCCCATCAAGACTTAGACCAAAAGTAAACGGTAGATAGCGAGTACCTATACAAAACAAGAGCAAACCTGTATGATAGAAACAGATTTGCTCCCGCCT
>QXWO01000093.1 GCA_009911035.1 Lachnospiraceae bacterium | reverse complement strand
GCTTAAGCAACAAGATGGGTAATTCCTTACTGGCTGTAAGGGGTATTAACCATAAATATATTGTAGTAGGAGAAAAAGAAATGGAAAACATCAAAGTATCAAGGAGACAGGAAATGGAAACAAAGGAGATTATGGTTGGGGATCAGATTTTGGTATCCTTGGCAGAAATCGGAGACTTTACCGCAACAGCTCACAAAATTACGGACAAGGGCGTCCTCTTTATTTTTGATGAGTACGTTACAAGCAGACCGATGAACAACCAGAGAACCAATGAGGGCGGTTATGAGGAATCTGATTTAAAGAAGTGGATTGACAATGTCCTCTTGGCGGCATTTCCCAAAGCGCTTAAAAGCCGGATTGCAGATCTGTCTATTCCGACAGTAGGCGAATTGTTCGGTCACGATGACGAATGGGATAATGAGCATTTTGAGCCGGATGAAGACGAGCAGCTTCCGCTTATGAAGGAGCGGAGGAATCGTGTAGCATACCTCAATGATGAATGGGAATGGGGTTGGCTCAGAAATGCGGTAAAGGGGAGTTTTTCTTCGGCTCGTTTCGCTGGTGTGGGCAGCTGTGGCGATACGAACTGCTACGGCGCCTCGGACTCTTGCGGGGTTCGTCCGGAGTTCTGGCTGGTTAGATAAATCTTGGGGCCTTGTGCCCCTTTTTGAGAGAGGAGAAGAAAATGAGCAAATTTTCAACTGGATTGCGACAATCGTCCCCAACAATCTTAACTGTCTTAGGGATTGTCGGTGTTGTCAGCACGGCTGTAACGGCTGTTCGGGCAACGCCTAAGGCATTAAAACTTATCAAAGCCAAGAAAGATGATCTGAAAACGGATAAACTTACTCCTATGGAACTGGTGCAAACAACTTGGAAGTGTTATATTCCGTCTGCTTTGGTCGGCGTTGGCACTGTTACCTGCATCATTGGCATTGGTGTGATGGATAGGCGTAATCAGGCAGCATTATCCAGTGCTTACGCTATGCTTAATGAATCCTATAAGCAGTACCGGCAGGCGGCTAAAAAGGTTTATGGCGAAGATGCCGATAACAAAATTCATGCCGAAATGGCGAAAGATGCGCAAGTTGCTTCATATGATTGGGGTTACCAGGTTTATAACATGGATATGGATCCTGATAGTGAGCAGTTACTTTTCTATGACCTTATATCGAAAAAATATTTTACTACAACGATGGCGGCTGTATTAAATGCTCAGTATCATGTAAATCGTAATCTCTCAATAAGAGGGGATTGCTCTTTAAATGAATATTTGTCGTTCCTCGGTGTTGAGAAAATCGATAAGGGCGATGAGCTTGGATGGGATATAAGTTACATGATCGAAGAGATGGACTGCTATTGGTTGGATTTTGACAATCAGAAAACAACTCTGGAAGATGGCCTGGAATGTATCGTTATAGACACTATGGCACTTACAAAATTTGAATGATTCACAGAAATTACTCGAAGAAGTAAAGGAGGATTGAGCTTTATGCAAAATAAAAAATTAACAAAGAAAGAGGTTATGGATATTGCGGTAGGAGCAGGAGTTATATTCATAACTGGATTCATCTCATACAAGCTTGGTGTTGACAGCGGTAAAAAGCAGTATCAGAAGACTATGATAAGGCTTGCCAGAAAGAACGGAGAGATTTGGAGAATCGTCGATAGAGACCATAGACTTACGGTAACATATTTTTAAGTCGCAAAATCTACAACCACTATTATGGAAAGGAGGTAATGCTTTATGGGAAGAAAAAGCAGTATGATTAAAGTTATAGGAACGGTGGTAACTGTGGTTGGATTAGCAGCGAATTTGTTATCCGACTGGGTTAAAGACCAGCAGATGAACGAAAAGATTGAAGAGAAAGTCAATGAAGCGATTGCCAAAAGAGATAAAGAAGACGAGGAGTCCTAACAGGGACTCTTCTTTTCTGTTTGCAGGAGGATAACATGGACAATCGTGTTGTATCGGCTATTGAGGATTATATTTATGATTTGGTAGATCCTCAAAGGAACTGGCCTAAGTATTATTTTAAACAGGTAAGTTTTTCAAGATGGGCCGCAGAAGAGATTTTAGAACTTGTTAAACAAACATTGTCTCTTCATGAATCTATTGATGTAATTTCTGATTTCAGTATCAAGATGAAGAATTTTGCACTCATGGATCATGATGATAAGGATGATGCTCGAATTTTCTATGTGGCATATGAAGTAGGGACTGATATTTTAGACATTTTAAATGCGATGAAATGAAAGGAGAAAAAGATGAAAACATTAAGAAAACAGGAAGTAGCAATTCAGGCAGCAAATGAGTTTAAGGTTGGCGACCAGATCGAAGTTGGAAAGTATACCGCTACCTGCCAGAAAGTAACCAGGAAAGGGGCACTTTTCCTTTTGGATCAATATTTGGATGAGCCGTTCAAGATGAATCGTGAGAATACGAACGAGGGCGGCTATGAAGCGAGCGACCTGCGCACGGAACTTCAGAAAAACAGTATTCTGGAAATCTTCGATTCTGTCCGGGGAATGATGGTTCCGTTTAAGAATGGTGATTTGCTTCGTATCCCATATGCAGAGGAGTTCTTCGGCGATGACGACGATTATGAACCCAGCGGTAAGAAACAGTGGGCTCTTATGAAAGACCGCAAGAACCGCATCGCAATCCGTGAAGGAGAAGCCTACGAGTGGGGCTGGTTGCAGAATAAAGTGAAGAATTCTTCGGCTAATTTCGCTCTTGTGAACAGCCGTGGCCATGCGAACTCCGCCACCGCCTCGAACTCTTCCGGGGTTCGTCCGCTCTTCCGGTTAGGTTAATCTCCGCCCCTTGTGGGCGGTTATATTTTTGAAAGGAGAAAACGCATGAACATGAAACCAGTATCTAAGGCTCTCCGAAACATGGAAGACGCTCTTAGAAAACATAGTCCGGAGATACTTACCGGAATCGGTATTGCTGGAATGATTACAACGACAGTTCTGGCAGTCCGGGCAACCCCAAAAGCGCTGGCTTGTATCGATGAGAAGAAAGAAGAACTGGAAACGGAGAAACTACCGCCGAAAGAGCTGATTCTTGCAACATGGAAGTGTTATATTCCTGCAACGGCGATCGGTACGGCATCTGTACTTTGTCTCATTGGGGCAAGTTCTGTAAATGTCCGAAGAAGAGCGGCATTGGCAACTGCATACAGCCTATCTGAATCGGCATTCCGTGAGTATCAGGATAAAGTCATCGAGGCGATGGGTGAAAAGAAAGAAGAAACTATACGAGACGCGGTAGCCAAAGAAAAGATTGAGCAGCGTCCCGTGAGCACGCAGCAGGTCATCATCACGGAAAGAGGAAATACTCTTTGCTATGACTCTGCATCTGGAAGATATTTTAAATCGGATATGGAGAAGCTGAAAAAAGCTGAGAATGAGTTGAATCGGCGGATGCGAGATGAGATGTTTATATCTTGGAATGATTTCAATTATGAGGTTGGGCTTCCACATATGAGTATGGGGGATGACCTTGGATGGAACATTGACACCGGATATTTAGAACTGCGGTTCAGTTCACAGATTGCTGACGACGGAACGCCTTGTTTGGTAATCGATTATCATGTCGAACCCAGATACGATTTCCGTAACGGCTAAGAATTCGCAAATTTTACAAGCACTTTAATGGAGAGAACCACTAAATTTTCTATTTATGAAAGGAGAACAATTATGGAACCTAATGAAATTATGGAAAATGAGGAAGTTATTGAAACGGCTACGGAAGAGATCGTTAAAGCGAGTTCTGGATGCGGCTTTAAGACGGCGGCTGGTTTCGGCTTAGGCATTCTTGCAGGTATAGCTATCTGCAAACTGTCTAAACCGATCATAGCCAAAATCAAGGCGCGGAAAGCAACGCCCGTGATTGATTCGGAAGAGGACGATTTTGATGACGACCACTTTGACGACAAGGAAGAGGAGTCCGAAGAAGAATCCGAGAAATGATATTCGGTGGATCAGATCAGACGAGGGAAAGTATCTGTAACAAGGTGCTTTCCCTTTTGTTGTTTGGAACGGACTGGAGGTGTTTTTATGAACAGATATAGTTATAAAGGACCTGTCATGGAATTTGAACAGTGCGTTTCAAATAACTGGGAAGGAACTACCTATGCTACATCTGAAAGGAAAGCAAGGAGCAATCTGGCTTATCAATATAAAAGACAATACAACAAAATAGCCGCAACAAGAATAACTCTTCCAGGAAAACTGGTGGAGATTTGGAAAGGAGAAAAGCATGAGAAAAAGTGATTGTGACTGGATATTTGGTTTTGGAATGATGGTAGCCGGTCTTATTGGAATTGGGTATGGACTCGGCATCCATTGTAAGATGAGGAAACTTTGCGAAAAGCTGGATACAACGATTGATGATTTGTCGAACGATGTTCCCATTGACATTCCGAAAGAGGTGATCGACCAGGCGGTAGAAAGAGCTGCTGAAAGACGGGCTTGTTATGCGGTGGATAAAGCTGCGGCAGACGTCATCAGCAAGATAAAGTCTGATATCTACAGTGAAGTTTCTACTGTTGTATCGGATGAACGAAAGAAAATTTCGGAAAAAGTTACTGACGCAATCGCAGAGAAGGTGGCTAAGATTGACGAAGATGATCTGCGTAAAGATGTTGTTGCTAAGGCGAAAGAACAGATAGCTGCAAAGTTTGACAATAAGCTTGATGATATTCTGGAGGATTTCAATTCAAACCTCAGTAATGTTTCAAGAATTTACAGGTCTATTGCGCAGACTATCGCCGGGACACAGAATGCGAGAGACGTAATGTTTAAAATGGTGTAGAAAGGAGAAGACGATGGAGAAATACGGAGGAAATTCTCACAAAATGAAAGACGAACGGAAAGCTCTTCCCGACAAATCATCAGAGGAAAAGAAAGTTGAAAAAGTTATCAGTGGTTCTGCCAAATCTAAGAAAAAGGGCGAGATGCAGAAATTTGCTGACGTTTTTATTTCGGAAGATGTCGGAAATGTAAAAAATTATATTTTCATGGAGGTGCTTGTTCCGGCAGTAAAGAAAGCCATCTCTGACATTGTGACAAACGGTGTTGATATGATTCTTTACGGAGAAACCAGACAGAAGAAGAACTCTAATACAACAAAGGTTTCTTACGGAAAGTATTATGGGAGTAGCAGAGAACAGGAGCAGCGAAGCAATAGTTACAGGCAATCTGGAAGGAGCGGTTTCGACTATGATGAGATTATATTTGAAACTCGTGGCGATGCCGAGTCAGTTCTGGATGCCATGAATGAGATCATTAGCCAGTATGGGGTTGTAAGTGTGGGTGATTTGTATGATCTTGCTGCTGTGTCTACTGATAATTTTGCTGTAAATAAGTATGGCTGGACAGATATCGCCGGATGTAAGGCGGTTAGGGTGCGTGACGGTTATATTCTCAAATTGCCGAAAGCGTACCCGCTGAATTAAGGAGGAACTATATAATGGCTGATGTAACATTAAGACGTGATCAGATTTTGGATGCTGCCAAGACCATCATCAATGGAGAACGTGAGGGTACATATGGAAAAGCAGAGGACAGCTTTGCTTCTATCGGTGCATTGTGGAGTGCATATTTAAAGTATGATGTCACGCCTACGGACGTTGCCAACATGATGGTTTTAATGAAGGTAGCGCGTAACGCATCTGGTGTCTATAAAGAAGACAACTGGATTGATATTTGTGGATACGCTGCATTAGGCGGAGAAATTCAGGAAAAGGAGAATAAGTAAAAATGAAAAAAGATGAAATCATGAATAAGATGAGCGGAGCTTTTAGCAATATTAGCTTTAAGATGAAGAAACACAGCCCGGAAATTCTTATGGTGGCTGGTGTGGCTGGTGTAGTTGTGAGCGCTGTTATGGCGTGCAAGGCGACTCTTAAAGTCGATGCAGTCATGGATGAGACTAAAGAGAAAATGGATAAGATTCATAAGGCTGAGGAAGATGGAGCTACAGAATCCGGAGAGGATTACTTTATCGAAGATGCGAAGAAGGATACGGCGATTGTCTATGCACAAACAGGTCTCAAGCTTGCAAAGATTTATGCGCCTGCGGTTGTAATTGGAGCTTTGTCAATCACAAGCATCCTTGCATCGAACAATATTCTTCGGAAGAGGAACGTGGCACTGGCAGCGGCTTACGCAACGGTTGATAAGAGCTTCAAAGAATACCGCAACCGGGTGATCGAGAAATTTGGTCAGGAGATTGACCGTGAACTGAAATACAACATCAAAGCCGAAAAGGTAACGGCTACAGAGGTGGATGAGGAAACAGAAAAAGAGAAAAAGGTCAAAAAGAATACCTTTGTGGTGAATCCATCTGATGTGAGCGGCTACGCCAGGTTCTTTGAGAAGTATACGGTTGATGAGGATGGCAATTCAATTCTGAATCCCCACTGGGAGCCGAATAATGAATACAACATCATGTTCATAAAGGCACAGGAGAGCTATGCAAATGATTTACTCAAGGCAAAGAAGCGACTGTTCCTGAATGATGTGTATGAGATGCTGGGTCTTCCTCAAACCAAAGCTGGCCAGGTTGTAGGCTGGGTTTACGACAAAGATAATCCTGTCGGAGACAATTACGTTGATTTTGGATTGTATACGGACAATCTGAGCTACTCTGACTTTGTGAATGGGCTCGATCCGGCAATTTTGTTAGATTTCAATGTTGACGGTAATATTTGGGAGATGATGTGAATGGACGGAACCGACAGTATCGGTTCAGGGGATTGGCACCGAACAATGACGGACTATCCTTGTCTTGGCTCAAAAGAGATGAGGATAGCCTGTTATATTTGAAAGGAGTTTTCACATGCGTAAAGTAACTATGATCGCTGCTCTTCTTTTATCGGTTCTCGTGTTTTTACAAAGTGATATTCCCGTAGAGGATAAAACCGTGTATGCGGGTAATATTACGGTACATAGTGTGACTCCTGAACCAATATTTGTTGATGTGTCACCGATAGTAACTGTAAAACCTTTGGGAGAAGAGAAAAAGCTTTTACCATACGAGGATATTTCTTTAATTGCGCTCATTACGATGGCAGAAGCTGAGGGTGAATGCGAAGAAGGGAAACGTCTTGTGATTGATACGATTCTGAACCGTATAGATTCTGAACATTTCCCAAACAACACATATGATGTTGTCTATCAGGAAAATCAATTCTCGTCAATTTGGAACGGACGTATTGACCGATGCGAAGTGAGGGATGATATTTGCCAGCTTGTTATGGAGGAATTGCGGTCCCGCACAAACATGGATGTTATATTCTTCACAGCCGGAGAGTACAGCAAATATGGCGTCCCGATGTTCCAATTAGGAAACCACTATTTTTCAAGCTATGAATGAAAGGAGAACAATTATGAGTAATTTTTTATCAGCAATCGTATCTTATACCCTTGCGGCATTGGCCGGGGTTTGCTTTGTCGGCGGAGTTGCGCTTTTATCAGATGGCAGGAGGGCGTAGGATGATGGAAGGATTTGAAAGAACAATATCAATATTGGATTATGTACTGGATACCCCAAAGAAAAGACACATCACTGGAGGTATCCTTTTAAGTGTGTCCATGCTGTTTACGGGGCTGGCACTTACAGTGATGACAATAAGAAGGGAGGATATGAACGGTGAGTAAAGTAACGGGACTTATCATGTTTGCCCTTGGAGCTGCAATGGGTTCTGCTGTGACATGGCAGTTTGCAAAAAAGAAATATGAGCAGATTGCCGAGGAAGAGATTAACTCTGTAAAAGAGATATTCTCAAAGAGGGAACAGAACTTCTCTGACGTTGAAATAACTGTCGAACCACAGTCAAGTGCGGAAGCAAGACTGGAGAAATTTGAAGCTAAGCCTGATATTTCTACTTATGCGGGGATATTGAAAAACGAGGGTTATGTACCGGAGGGAACAGAAATGGCAGAAAACAAGCCTTATGTAATATCGCCGGATGAGTTTGGCGAGTTTGAGGACTATGACACAATAAGCCTTACATACTATGCGGATCAGATCCTGGTAGATGATGGAGGCGACAAGATTGAGGATGTGGACGATGTAGTCGGCATGGAATCATTAACTCATTTCGGTGAGTACGAGGACGATTCTGTCTTTGTGAGAAACGACAGGTTGAAGTGCGACTACGAGATTCTTATGGACGAAAGGACTTATTCAGAAGCCCAGAAAGAACGCCCGCACCAGAGGGAGGCATAAATGACAAGGAGCGAGCTGAATAGCAAATATTTTAACTGGATGTGCCAGCTCGTATTGGATCGGCGATATTCCAAAAGTTTATCCTATCGTAAACTTTTACGATTTCTGAATCGTGTGGATTTTTCTTATACGATTCCTATGGACGGAAACCGGGAGGGTGATGGGATAGACTTACGGTATCGTTTCGGTTACGAGAATTCATACAAGAATTCTGAAATCGCAACATATCTGGATAATCGGCCCTGTAGTGTTTTGGAGATGATGATTGCCCTCGCTATTCGTTGTGAAGAACATATCATGGATGACCCGGATATCGGAAACAGGACGGGTCAGTGGTTTTGGAACATGGTTGTAAATCTCGGTTTGGGTTCTATGACGGACGCAAAATTTGATGAAGATTATGCAAACGAAGTAATTGAACGGTTTCTGGAACGGCGATACGCACAGAATGGCGAGGGCGGTTTGTTCACCGTAGAGCATTGCGGCCGGGATTTGCGGACGGTTGAAATCTGGTATCAGATGTGTTGGTATCTGGATAAATTTGTATGAATTCGGAGGTACTGGATGGCACATGGAGATGTATACAAATGGTTTGAATTATATTTTCCGCAATATGCAGGTGAAAACATAGAGATATGGTTTCCAAATGGCAGGAACAGCATACGCATAAGGCAGACAAATAAGCAGGAATTCATATTCACCTACAACGGAAAATACGATTGGAGGTTTGAAACCGCCAAAAGTTTTATCAATGGAGGAAAGGAGAAAAGGTAATGAAATGATTGACTTTTTAACGATTTCGACACGTAGTAAAAAGCGTGGTGTTATAGAAATCTATCCAAAGTTCATTATCAAAAAAAGCGGCGATCTTATGATAAGAGGCGGTGATTTCTACGCTATCTGGATTGAAGAACGCGGTTTATGGTCTACGGATGAGCAGGATGCATTACAGCTCATCGACCGCGAACTGGATAGGTATGCTGAAGAAAACCGCCAACGCTTTGACTCCGATATTATTAAGGTCCTACATATGTGGGACGCTGAGTCCGGCATGATTGATTCGTGGCATAAATATTGTCAGAAGCAGTTAAGAGATTCCTTCCATATGCTGGACGAAAAACTTATATTTTCAAACACGCCAACGAATAAAAAAGATTACGCCAGTAAAAAGCTGAATTATCCGCTTGAAGCTGGCGATTTGTCTGCTTATGACAAGCTGATGTCTGTATTATATTCTGAGGAAGAAAGACGCAAAATTGAATGGGCAATCGGTTCTATTGTGTCTGGTGATTCAAAGAAGTTGCAGAAGTTTATGGTTTTGTATGGGGCGGCAGGAACGGGTAAATCTACTGTTCTGAACATTATCCAGCAGCTTTTCGAGGGATATTATTCTGTGTTTGATGCTAAGGCTCTTGGTTCTGCAAGTAATTCGTTTGCATTGGAGGCGTTTAAGAGCAATCCTCTTGTGGCTATTCAACACGATGGAGATTTGTCAAGGATAGAGGATAACACACGACTGAATAGTTTGGTTTCTCATGAGTTAATGACTGTAAATGAGAAGTTCAAATCTACTTATGCCAATCGTTTTAAGTGTTTTCTCTTTATGGGTACGAACAAGCCGGTAAAGATTACGGATGCGAAGTCCGGTCTTATCAGAAGACTGATTGATGTATCTCCGAGCGGTAATAAGCTGGATGCTAAGGAATACAAGACTATTGTAAAGCAGGTTGGGTTTGAACTTGGTGCGATTGCGCATCATTGTCAGGAAGTATATTTGAGTGACCCAGGTATGTTCGATGACTATATTCCGATCAGTATGCTCGGAGCATCGAATGATTTCTACAACTACATCATTGATTCGTACCACGTGTTCAAGAGGGAGGACGGAACAACATTAAAAGCGGCTTGGGAAATGTATAAGACCTATTGCGATGAGGCAAAAGTTTTATATTCTCTGCCGCAAAGGGCATTTAAAGAGGAACTCAAGAACTATTTCAGGAACTATGACGAACGGTTCAATCTCGATGATGGTTCGAGAGTCCGCAGTTACTATTCCGGGTTTAGAGCAGACAAATTTGAACCCGAAAAAAATCCGGCGGGTGAAAATGGGAAAACAAATGAAACTGACGTGTCGTGGGTCTTTGATAGAATCGACGACGATGGCGTTGTAGTTTTTAAGAGCATTTTCGATAATAAATGTTCCGATTTCCCAGCTCAATATGCCAGCTCGAAAGAGACCCCGACAAAGAAATGGGAAGAAGTCACAACAAAATTGTCTGATCTCGACACATCAAGGCTCCATTATGTCAAAGTTCCTGAGAACCACATAGTTATTGACTTTGACATTCCTGATGAGGATGGTAATAAATCCTTTGAAAAGAATCTCGAAGCAGCAAGTAAATGGCCGCCGACTTATGCAGAGTTAAGCAAGAGCGAAGCCGGAATCCACCTTCATTATATTTATACCGGCGATCCGACAAAGCTGAGTCGAATATATGATGACCACATAGAAGTTAAGGTGTTCAGTGGCAAGAGTTCTCTGAGACGGAAATTGTCGAAGTGTAATGATTTGCCTATCGCAACAATTAGCTCTGGTTTACCAATGAAAGTCTGCAAATAAAAAGTCAAGCAGAAATTTGTGAACTTTGAAAAATTTATACAGGTTGAAATGAAGGC
>QXWO01000092.1 GCA_009911035.1 Lachnospiraceae bacterium | reverse complement strand
TGCCATTATATCGGCTCATTCTGTGACAATCAATCTGATTAATTTTCGGGCAGGATAGATGGGTAGCAACAGTATTTCCGTGCTACACTATAATCCGAACTTGGGATTTCAATTTCCCATGCCTTATCCTTATCGCCATCATAAGGGATATAAGTAATGCCATTCGGTGTCAGGAACGTCATCCCTTCCCCTTCCCGTTTCAGGTTGCCGGATATTTCAAGCAGTGCATACAGCCCTGCTGTAGAACGCTGTGAACTGACTGAATACTTGGTAAATTCATCAGCCAGCTTTTCAATAATCTCCAAGTCCTCTTTCGATGTCGCAACAACAGACATCCCCTTTGCCTCATTGCCCTGTATGGATAAATAGCGCAGTCCGGTTCTAGGGTCTTGGTTCACTATCAGTCCGCCTTGCAACGGCACTTCCTTCAGATCAATCCCTCTTTTCCCGGCTATCTCATTCAAAATCCCTTTAAGTTCTCCCGTCATTGGCACATTACAGGAAAACGGCTGATCCATATTGATGACAAATTCCAGTCCGGTCTTTTCATCCTTCTGTATCATCAACTGGTCTTCCCTTATGTACAGCCCTCTTCCTGTTTCCTTATCCATGATCTCATATGCTGGAACCCCGTCCACATAGCTGGCATCCTCAATCTTATACCGTTCCGTTTCGATTGGCAGATTTAGGTTCTGTGATACCGATATATCTTTCCTTGAATACACGCCCATGTCATAAACACTGGCTGCATCCCCTCCTACATAATTGTCGCGCCCAGAAACGGCATTCGTTTTCCTTCCACTTTCGGAAGTATTCGCACCAACTATATCTGCCATCCTGCTTGCAAATCCTACTCCCGAATTATTCTTTTGTCCCCTTCCCGCTTCCTGCCATGCAGGATAGTGTGAAGTTCCAATTCCACTAATGCTCATTATCTTTAATCCTCCACAATTTTAATATTGCGGCCCCTCTGTCGATCAGAGCCGCCTCTGCTCTCTCATAGTAAATCCGAGCAGTTTACTCCTTCATACAGAAACACTTTATCTACGTTCCACGGCAACACCTCCTCTTACTGCTCCCCGATTCCCCAATCTACCAGAAAACCGGGGAGACCTGCCCTATCCATCCACTGTGGCTTATTGGTGATATGAAACAAGATTAAGACATTTCCCTCCTGTCACATTCCTTTCCGTCCTTCTTGTCTCATACCCTGCCGCCGGGTATCCTGCTCCTATTCCATTTACATTCATTTTCTTAATCTCCTCCATTATTTTTGTCAGCCCCTCTGTCGTTCAGAGCCGCATCTGCTCCCTTGTAATAAGTCCGAGCAGTTCACTGTCTCCATGCAAATATGCCTGTTAACCTCCCCGGCCAAATTCCATACCGGCCTTCACCTCCTCTCACTGATCTGCCGGAATGCCTGCCCTGTCCGGCGCGACTTTGGCGACCTCGCTTTTCCGCAGGGCGAGGAACTTATTCCCCATATAGACATCCTGTTATCTTCTCCCGAAGGGAATCGGACAGCTTCCATTCCTTTTTAAATGATGCTTTTCCTGCTCTCCGATTCACTTACCTGCCGAAAAACTATCTGTCCTCTATATCTTATCACTGCTTTTGATTTATACCGTATCGTCCTTGATCGCTGCCACAATGACATCATCCCTGATTTTCTTAGATGCCAGCATATAAATCGCATTGATTACAAACAGCACCAGTATAATATACGCCACCAATGCCCATACCGGAAAGGCATATAGGAATTCCACTACGGACACTCCCTCTATATAGCACTGTGCGGCGCATACAATGATGAGCAGCGGAAGTCCAATCAATATTGGCCTGACTGACAGCAGAAACCCTTCCATCCCAAGCAGCCGCCGGATTCCTTTTTCATCCACTCCTACCGAACGGAACATGGCAAATTCCTTCCTCCTCTGGCCTAAGCTGTTCAGAATTGCAGAAAGCACCGAGGAAATGCCCACAACCCCGAACAGCGCCGCAAGGCTGCACACGATAAACATTGTCGCGCCTGTCATCCTCCCACGGTTTCTCATCCGTTCCGTCTTACTGGAAGTCATATAATCACTGCTGCCCAGATATGCGCCGCATATCCTTTCCGCTTCGCCCTGAATTTCTTCATCCATTCCATCTGGCACAGCATAATTTACATAGTTCCTGTAATTATAAACCGCCATCTCATCACTGAAATTCTCGATAATGGCATAATATTCCTCCATCGGCACGATAACAGGAAGCGTATAAAACGAAGGATCAAGCCCGATCTCCGGCATTGACGTGAGCACTGCCGCAACATCCACGGTAAATTCATAGTCGCCCTGGACATCATCAGAATACTCCTCTGTCAGCTCCACCCTCTGCCCCTGCCGGAAATTCAGGTAAGGGACTGTTTCCTGCATTGCCGCATAATCCCTTGCACCGGGGTTCTTTGCCACACTGTTTACAATGATAGCGTAAGATTCCGACAAAGCCTCCGCACCTGCTTCCCGCAGAACGCTTTCATAGGCATCCTGCTCCATCCCTACCAACACACAAGGCACACGGTAACGCCCGTCCCGCTCCACGATATAGCCGTCTGCGGCATCAAAACCTCCTGCCTGCAGGAATTCTGCCGACTGGTCACTCCCGGAAAGCCAGACAGCGCAGTTCGCCCTTGCATAAACAGATATTCCCTGTACCCCCTGCATGGCTTTCAGTTCTGCAAGGAGCGCACCGTCTATCCGCTCCCCTGTCCTCAACGTGATATTTACATCAAAATGATTCCTGTTTTCCGCCTGCGCATTGCTGATATCGGAAACCGTGAACGCTGCCAAGAACCCAAAGGCAAGGAGCATACACAGGGAAAGCGTCACCATGCAGGTATGGTACAGTTTTCTGCCCGCATTTACCGAGTTTGCCGCTATCTCCCCAAGGAATCCGAAGTGCTTTGCCAATACGGGATGGCTTTTTGCTTTCTTTACGGAAATGCTGTACTGCTCCCCGCGCACTGCCTCTATGGGCAGAACCTTTGACATCTGTTTCGCCGGCCCGTGCGCGGCAAGCAGGACCGTAACAAAGGAAAGCACTGCCGCCATGAGCGCCGCTGCCGGGGAAAAATAAACCTCCATCCTGCTCCCGAACACTTCACTGGTCATATCGGAATAGGCAGACAGGACGCCGAGGGAAAACAGGTATCCCAGAACCATTGAAAGCAGGATGGGAATAACCGAAAGGATACACGCCTCATAAATGACCGTCCTTCCTATCTGCTTCGGCCCCGCCCCCACAGATTTCAGGATGCCAAGCTGATGGATCTTCTGTTTCGCCGAAATCCCGAAAGCGCCCCTTATGATATAGGCAAATACCGCCATCGATGCGCCTGCCGCAAGCAGGAGTCCCAAGAACAGCTTCGGCACATCACTCTGGAAAAAACTCCCCGGCGCATATACCCCGTGCCATGCAAGCAGCGCGGCATGGTAGCGGCACGGGTAGTTCCCGTATTCATCCTTCGGAAGCCCTATCGCCTGTGCAATCTGTGGGACTGCCGTATATACTTTCCCCCTCCGCTCCATCTGGAGGTAGACTACCACCTCACTGTCCGGCGAAAGCTCATCCGGCTCCATAAAGCCATAGGCAAGGTATCCTTCATAGCCGGAGGAAACGGACACATCCAGTTCCCCCACAATGGTCAGGCTGTCTGCGTCCTTCTGCTGGCTTCCTTCCCCGCCGCCTATTTCCACGGCGAGCGTGTCACCAATGCCATATGCCGGGTTCTGCAAAAAGAAATCCTTGCTGACCACGACCTCGCCGGGAGCCTGCGGAATGCGCCCCCGCAGGAGCATATTCTTTTCATACATGGCATCCCAATAGCCGATGTCACAATTCTGTATCAGCAGGCGGGGGAGCGCCGTCCCTTCCGGCAGGAATGCGGTCTGGTTGTCCCCTTTCACAAACATGGCTTTTACGCCCGCATTATCCCTCACCATGCCAAGCCTGTCTGCCGGGACATCCATAAGCTCCGCATCCCAATCCCCGCCAATATAAATCTCCTGCTGTACCATCTGGTTCCAGAAACTCTGCGCAAAAACAAGCAATGCACATAAGAACGTGGAAGCAATCAGAACCGCAACCATAATGGAAATGGAGGTGCGGCGGTTTTTACGCACCTGGTCTAAGCTGTATTCCCGTATGATGTTCATGGCCGCACCGCCTTATCCGAGATGATCTTCCCATCCTCTATCTTAATGATGCGGTCTGCCTCCAGCGCCACATTCTCATCGTGGGTGACCAGCAGGATGGTCTGTTTATACTGGCGGTTGGACAGTTTCAGCAGTGAAATGATCTCCTCCGTATTCTTCCGGTCAAGGTTCCCTGTCGGCTCGTCCGCCAGCAGGATCGCGGGCTGGTAGATCAAGGCGCGTCCGATTGCCGCCCTCTGCTGCTGTCCCCCGGAAAGCTGCCCCGGCAGGTGTTCCAGCCTGTCGCCCAGCCCTAATGTCCTTACAATGTCATCAAACCGTTCCTTACCCGGCTCCTTATTATCTAGGAGCATGGGCAGACAGATGTTCTTCTTCACACTGAGCGTGGGGATAAGGTTATAAAACTGGTAGATAAGCCCCACCTTGCGCCTGCGGTACTGCGCCAGCCGTTCCTCCCCAAATGTCGCTATGTCCACATCTTCCACAAATATCTTCCCGCCGTCAGGGCGGTCAACGCCTCCCAGCAGATGGAGCAGTGTTGACTTGCCAGAGCCGGACGCCCCGATGATGGCAACGAACTGCCCCCTTTCCACCTGCAGGTCTACATGGTCTAAAGCCGTCACTATTGCCTGCCCCACCCCATACTGCCTGGTCAGGCCCTCAGTCCTCAAAATATCCATAAATGTCATCCCTTCCACTGTTCATCAATCTTCCGTATTTCCTTCATATCGTTCTTCCCCATCAGTGCAGCCCTGTCCGGCGCGACTTTGGCAACTTCGCTTTTCCGCAGGGCAAGGAATTTATTTCCCATATAGACGTTCTGCGCCGCATCCTATTACCTTCTTCCAGAGGGAATCAGACAATTTGGATGGTGCCCTTCCCGGCTTTTGGATTCCCACTTGATGGCTTTTTGCTATTCCTGTTATATCCATTTCAAAACCTACTGTTCAGTTGGAAACCGTGGATACCTGCCCTGCCTTGTCAGATTGTGGTTTATCGGAGATATCCAGCCGTAGCTTCATTTCCTTCTATGCCTTTGCATCAAAGCTATTCTGTGGATTCTCCGCATTAACCGCTTCTTTATCCGCCAGCGGAATGCCCCTCTTTGCATTTCCCCATGCCTCGTTATAGATCATGCACATTTCCGTCTGTCTGGAAGCCTCCGCATTGGTGGTATACATCGTCCACCCATTATTAGAATAAGTCGCCACCATTTCCCCGTTCTTATCGTAAAACTCTATGTAATCGCTGTTTCCTGACGGCAGTTTCTGATATTTCACTTTCCCTTCCAGCAGCGTCGCCACAAAGTCTATGGGCTTAAGCACATTCTGCCTGTTCCCAGAGACAGCTTTCAGCCCGGAAGTGATGATCCCTTTTCTGTCCGGGGACACTTCCGATGTGTAGCTTTTCATCAGCCTGTTAAATCCTTCGGATTTGTTTTGGAACTGTCCTTTTGCAAAATCCTCATATGCCTGTTCCCGAATCTGCTTCCGGTATTCCTCATCACTGATGCCGCTTTTCTTTTTGGAGAAAACATATTTGTCATTGAAGTCGGGCAGATGGATACCGCCTATGCTTCCTGTTCCTGAAAAATATCTGTTCTGTAATGAACCATTTGACGAATTAACCTGCATTATTCCACCTTCCTCTGTAAATCTATTATAACTGCTCCAGCCTCTCCAAAAACGCCCTGTAAAATTCCCCCTCTTTAATGCGGGCCTGCTGAACCTCTATGCTCCTGGGCGTATACACCCTTGGATGCTCCAGATCGTACAGCGCCTCTTTCGTTGCCTGGATCGCAGATTCCACCGTGCTTCCAAGGATGTCAAAATTCTCCGTCTCGCCCTTAAGCTGTTTATTAAGCCGCTGCACCATCATCTGCGATATGTGGCTCATCATCCCGTTGCCCCGGATTCCCATGCCATTCGCATTTACTTCTTTCGCCGCATCCATCCACGCATCCTTCACTTCCTGCGGGGCATTGGGGCCGACCATCTCAAAGGCTTTTTCATCATAATCGGTTGCTCTGCCCTGCGCCGCCTTATCCTCCACCGCTTCCATGAATCCCACCGTTCCGGGTTCCACGCTTCTTTCTATTTTCCTTACCGTGTATCCTGTCAGCGGATATCCCGCTGTCCCTATTCCATTTACACTCATCTCCAAATGTCCTCCATTATTTTTTATTGTAGCCCCTCTGTCAGTCAGACCATATCTGTTCTTGCACAGCTACCAGTATTTTTAAAGCTGCCCACGCTTTCTAAGCCTCCGTTGAAATATTCGACACTTCATCCGATACTGTATCCATTCCGGTATCATCAGATGGCATATTATTATCGGTATCATGCTCTGAATTTTCATTTAGCACTTCTGTCGGCTTGGAAATTTCCAAACTCATTGTAGTTTCCATTCCGCCAATACTCATTGTCATTACAAGCACCCTTGAACCATCTGGCTTAACAATAATATCTGTCTTTGATTCAGATTCCTGTTTATCTACCTGCTCCAATTCCTCATCTGATAAGATTCTTTCAAATTCCAGTCCTCTTTCTTCAAAATATTTCTCCCACTTTGAATATTCCTTGATGTCTTTCGCTTCTATATACCCCTCCGCCATTGCATTCATAATTTCCATATACATATGCGTTGCCCCTATTGGAAACATGACAGCCCAGCTCCTGGATGGATTGGCATCATCCATATAGTTCATCCCATTACAGGTAATCATCATGATTCCATGTTCTGTCCTGACAGCCTGACCTGCTACTTCGGCCTGTGCAAATCCCATTGCCACACTTTCTGATTTTATAAGGTTAGGATACTTTTCCTTATACATATCCGCCAGTTCCCGCAATTTCCCCATCTGCTGCTCATCGCTGACCATGAGCCATGAACCGCCGCCTTCGTTCCCTTTGATTTTCAGGCACTCTATTCCTGTAAACGCATTCACCTCTATCGTGTATTTTTCATTTAAGGATGATGTAGGAATACTGTCTGCATTATCGACATTTAAAAACTGTGCCAATGTCTCCATAAGCTCACTGCCAGCAGGCACGACATCCATCAGCCCTCCCCTTGGGTCAGTCGCCACAATGTAATTTTTACCCGAATTGCCATCTGTTTGTACCGATGTATTATTGGGATCAAACTCAAATGATTTATCAAGTTTCTTATCATATATACGCCAATATCCAGTTATCTCATCGGACGGTTCAATTAGATACCGCTCACTTTCTACTTTTTCAACTGGCTGCTTTGTTTCTGCCTTAAGATTATTTGTATGAAATCTTGAACCCATATTGCCCATTATGGAGTATGCATCATATGCAGAAAACCTTTCTCCTGCTTTTGAATAAATGAAATTTTTACCCAAACCCTCTCTCACCATATCTGCATCTGCCATCCTGCCTGCAAAGCCCGTTCCCGAACCATTCCTCTGTGCCTTTCCCATTTCACGCCATGCGGGATAACCCGCTCCTATTCCATTTACACTCATCTCCAAATGTCCTCCATAATTTTTATTATTGCAGCTCCTCTGTCATTCAGAGCCACATCCGCTCCCTTATAATAAGTCCGAGCAATTCATTACTTCCATGCAGACATACCGCCTAACTTCCCCTGTCAAACTTCATGACCAGCACCTCTCTTCGCTGAAATTACTGCAATCACTTTTTTCAATCCGCACTCCCTTTATGCGGTTCCGCCGAAATGCTCTCCCCCTGCACGTTGGACTCATCCGAATCCCCGTCCAGCTCATCTTCGTCAAGCTGCGGCTCCACCGCTATCGGGTCATCATCATAGACCGCCGGACCGCCATCCTCAATCTGATGCACGGCATCCGGGGCGGGGCTTCCCTGTGTGGTGCATCCGCTGATTGCGGGAATCATCATTGCCGTAATAAGTAATGCCGTTATTCTGCTGACACGCATTTTTCATGTCCTCCTCCATAAATTGAAGGAACCGGCCATCTGCTGATAATACGAACCGGCCCTCAAAAAAGTTTCATTTCTCTTATCTGCTGCGGCCCCTCTGTCATTCGGAGCCGCCCATGCCCCCTTGCGGTAAGTCCGGGCATGATGCCCTTCATTAACCAAGCAGCGAATCACCGCCTGCCGCTGTCTCCGTCATGACATTTGCATCATAAGCATTGGATGCCGCCTCCATCTGCCTTTCACCAGCCCACGCCTTTGCCAGCCTGCTTCTCTCCTGCTCCGCCTTTGCAATCTTTTCATCCAAAAGTTCCTGCTGAATTTGTTTTGCCGCTTGACGCTTTTGTAAATATTCCTCCAATAATTCTTTCTGTCTCTCTTTTCTTTCATTGCTACTTTTATAAAAACTATCTTGTGAGCGAATACCAAATTCAGAATCTGCGGAAACCGGCCAAGCATCACCCCTACATTGTTCTAGCGTTTCACCAACTGTCAACATTACAGACGCATTCCTTGAACCATATGAAGCTCCTAAATCATGCTTAATCCAACTTAAAACCTGCTGCTTATATTCAGGATCGTCTTTCATTCTCTTAAAAGCAGCCTCAGTCACATTAACTGCCGCATTACTTACTGTTGCGTGCGTAGTAATCTGAGACAACTCCTGATAAAACTCTTTCTTAAACAGCTCCATTTCTTCCGCTTCCGATAGTTCCTGTGTACTGCCTGTTTTTTCCAGTGCGAATTTTTCCGTACCGTTCACATTTTTCGTATTTCTCTTTGTTTCCACATTGTTCTGATAATAATTTTGTCCTATTCCACCGATAGCCATTTTTAATCCTCCGTTTTAATCTGTTTTTGAGTTTCATTTAGTGCAAGGTCATTTACTTACCTTCCCCACCTCCCCCTGCTGCAGCATTACCGTCACATGGAACACATCCCCTTTCACTTTTATGTTTACACCGCCGAAATACCTCTCTGCAATATCCCGCACATTTTCAAGCCCTATCCCATGCTCCGTAATGATTCCCGGCAGGATACTCTGTTTCGTTGTAGGCGGGAGTGAACTGCCTTTGCTTACAGGGACAGCGCCGTCAAAGCTATTTTCCACATACAGTATCAAAAACTGCTTTTTTCGCTTTAACGAAAGGCGTATGAATCCTTTTCCCGGTTCCAGTTTCTCACAGGCTTCTATGGCATTATCCAGAAGATTGTTCAATATAATCCCCATATCAAACACGGGAATTTCCCCGCCATACCGGAAATCTGCACCAAACCGGATTCCCGCCTTTTCCGCCCTGCGGCATTTGTCATTGATGATGACATCCGTCACTGCATTCCCCGTCACATACTTATATTCCAGTTCCTGCATGGTCTCATCCATCCTGCGGACGTATTCCTCTATCTCTCCATACTCCCCTGCTTCTGTCAGCCCTTTAATGTTCGCCATGTGGTTTTTCATCTCATGCCTTACCTTGCGGATGCTGCCATAAAAATTCTCTGCTTCCTCCAGGCGCTCCCTCATAGCCTTCACTTGCTGTTCCTCCACGAAATGTTTCTGCCTCTCGGCAAGCAGGATGCGGTATCTCTGCCAGAAATAGATCAGGGCGGCCTCTCCCGCAAATATGAGAACCGCTATCATGGGAATCTTCCAAAGCAGGTCTGGCTTTTCATCAAACAGCACAAAAGCATCTGTATTTATTCTTACAATAAGCAGGCCGTTGACCACGTTTGCAATCATGCTCCCAACAAAATTTAGAATGGAAAGCAGGATGATGTCCTGCCAGGCCATTACGGCTTCCCCTTTAATGAGGCTGTGAAAAATAACTGCCATTGCCACATACAGTACCATATAAAAGAGAGCGGAAACCGCCATACCGACCGACAAACATTGGTATACCTGTTGCATATAGCTTTCCTGCATTGCATCAAGGCTTTTCATCATCACACCCGTTATCTTCATGTAAATGCTGTTTGCAATCAGAAAACTCAGACAATGGAGGTTATAAAAAGCAAGCATCACAAATACTGCTTTTCCAATCTGCTTTTTATAACATATCCCGGCATAACCCATTATTACAAAAGCTGAAACGCCATACCGCACCCAAGCGGCACACGGAAGGAACCCTATCCCTATATTGGCAAGGATAAACAGTACTGCCGCAATGCCATCCCTTTTTGATTTTTTCTCCCTGAAAGCCGCCGCCCACAAAACAAGGAACATAATTGCTTGTATGGCAATCTTCCATATATCCAAGATGCTATTCACTATTTCAAACGCTGGCTGGCTCATAGGCTTTCCTCCGAAATGTAATCCATGTATGCCTGCACAAAGCCGTCATATTTATACCTTGAAAGAAGCAGCTTATCCCCATTCGCCATCCTTACCTCCGTCTTATCGTAACCCTCTACATGGAAAAGGTTGATAAGGTATCCCCGGTGGATGCGGTAGAACTGCCCCGCCAGCTCCTCCTCCAAATCCCCGATCTTCGCATAGTATTCTATATTTCCGCTTTTTAAGTACAGGATGATATTGTGGTTCCGGCTTTCCATGTAATAAATGTCATTCAGCGGTATCGCCTTTCCCTCGCCGCCATACTGGATCACAAGTTTTTTCTTCCGCTGCTCCGCCTCGGATAAAACCTGCCCCGCCGCCCGTCCGAACACCTCTGCAAATTTCTGCTCGTCCACGGGCTTTACCAGATACTGGAACGCCCCTACGTCAAATGCATCATACACATATTTTTCATACCCTGTCACAAAAATGATGATGGGCTGTTTCTGCGCCTCCATGCCCCGGATACGCCTTGCCAACCCCATGCCGTCCATACCTGCGCTAGAGCCTCCCATCTCTATGTCCAGAAATATAATGTCATGCTCCTTACCGTCCGAAAGGTACGCATCGGCAGAGGCATATTCCGTGATGCCGCACTCCCCTCCCTGCTTTTTGATGAGCGAAACAAGGTAAGA
>QXWO01000091.1 GCA_009911035.1 Lachnospiraceae bacterium | reverse complement strand
TTATATCACCGTTTTCGTTTAGGGAAAAGTTTGTTGCGATGCAAGCATCGGGGAATGTACCCTCCTGGGATTCAAATCTGATGATGAGTTATGATTACTAGTACACCCGCTACAGAAAACCATACAAATTACCATCACATACACCATTACTATATATCGAATATGTTTCATTATTTCATTCCTCCTAACAAAAATAGTCGCAAGAGTATTATTCCCTTGCGGCTACTTCTCCAAATATTGACACTACGGCTAAAATGTTTCTGCTAAATATTTAGCAACGCTACCTGTTCCCCTAGCCTCATGGCTTGAAAAACAAGCAAGTTTAGTACTGCTTGAGTAATTGGTTACTTTGATAACATCGTTGACCTTTGCATTATTCTTTGTAACACTTGCTGTAGCAACTGTTGCACCTGTTGCATTAACCTGAATCTCAACACCTGTAATCAATTTGTTAGCTGTCTTTGTAACAGAAGTTTTAGCTGTAACAGTTGAACCACTTCTTGTCAGTGAATAGTTCATTGTTCCAAATTCTGAAGTTGAAACAGTTGCTGCATTGGCTGTCAACGGAATACTTCCCAATAAACTTGCAGCCATAATTAATGATAATGCCATTTGCTTGATTCTCTTCATGATAACTTCCTCCTGATTTTATTTTTTTAACTGCGTTGGTACTTTTGGTTCATACAACAAACCACGACACAATGAATTTGCATTACTTCGAGCAATAGCTGTCACCGCTTGAAGTACGAGATGGGCATTTTTCTGGGGTGCCTTGTTCACTTGTTTATTGTCCATCGTTTTCACCCCCTCCTTAATTGTCTGACAATTTCAGGCAACTTTATTTGTTTACCATGGTATGTGCTTAATATAACAGAGTATTTAATTTTTTCAATCCCTCTATGCACGAATGGTAGCCCAACATGCACGAACGGTAGCATATTATGTTGTGTACCCATTTTATTGATGATAAAATTATATTTGAAAAATAATTTAAGGAAGTGGAAACTATGCTATATATTGATTCAATGTGGGAATATATTGTTAATTTCTTAGAACTGGCTTTGTTTCTAATATTTATCCATACAAAATTGCATATTCGAGCAAATTATAAACATCAAGCAGTTTGGATGTTTCTTTTCGTATCCATTCAGTTTGCTGTTTTATGTACGCTCAATAAAATGGGAATATCATCCTATGTCACCCTGATATCATCTTGTGTATTAGATATTGTATATGCAATTTTGTTTTATCGTGATAATTTGATTCTCCGTATCTTTTGGGGATTCTCATATTCCATTATATGTTTAGTTGCAGAACAGATTACATTCTTTATTCCAGTAACGCTTTATAAAGGAGCATCTTTGGAATTGTTATCAGGTGGGGAATTGCGAAAGCCATATACTATGCTGTACTTGGCAATGATAGCGATTTTTGTATTGTTATTTCATTATATTGGAAATAAAGACATATCTCTTTCCTCTTTCCAAAAAGTTGCATATATTTGTATCGCAATTTCTGGACTTGCAATCGGACACTACATATTAAGGCTGACTTTGGAATCTGTTGATAAATTTGATGATTCTTCCTTTTCGGCAAGACTCTCTTTGATTAACTTATTTTTTATTGTTTTGTTTTTGGCATTGATGCAATACATTTATCTGCTAGGATATTCAAAAGAAGAAAACATACGATTATTGGAAGAACAAAAGATTTATGAGCTGGAAAGGACTGAGTTCAATAGCTTATCTGAGACAGCAGAACGATTACGAAAAATGAAACACGATATGCAGATTTATGTGGATGCAATCAACGTATTAGCAAAAGACAAGAAATGGGATGAACTTATAGCATATACAGAGCAATACCATAACACTCTTACAACTACGCAAAGTGCCATAGCAACGGGAAATATTGCTATTGACTGTATACTTACCGCCAAACTTTATTATGCTGAAAAACACGGAATTAAGACAGAATATTCTATTATGGCTCCTGAAAATTTTCCGCTTGATTCTGTTGAACTTTCATCCATACTTGGAAATATATGGAATAATTCCATTGAAGCAGGAGAAAGACTTATAATCTCTAATCCAACCGAGCATCCGTACATTTATTTTTATATTAAACCTTACCAGAATATGATACTGATCCACATTGAAAATAATTATGATGGTGTGATAAAATGTAGCATTGATGGAGACATTTTGAGTGTCAAACAAGGAAAAGAACATGGACTGGGGATAAGACGAGTAAAAGAGCTTGTAGAAAAGGCAGATGGCGTATTGCAGATTACATCTGATAATAAAATTTTTTCCGTGCATATTATGATACCAGATAAGGAGAATGACAAACTACTATGAAAATGAAAATAACCATACTGGAAGATTCTGTGATTGAATTAGAACGACTGAAAAATGGAATAAGAAAATATGGGCAGCAATATGATTGGGATATTGAAATTGACGAATACAAATCGGGCGAAGAATATTTTTCAAAAAACTCCGAATGCACCACTATACAGGCTTCAGCATTTTTCCTTGACATACAAATAGGGCAAATGAATGGAATTGAGGTCGCTAAACGCCTTCGGGAATCTGGGTATCATGGGATTATTGTATTTTTAACAGCCTTTAGAGAATATGTATTCCGAGGATATGAAGTCAGAGCTTTAAACTACTTGCTTAAACCCGTCAAAGAAAATACTCTTTTTCTGTGTTTGGATGAAATTGCGAAAGAGTTATCTAATAATACATACATTTACCGAAACAAGCAAGAAATTGTAAGTATTCCCTACACAGATATATTGACATTTTCGAGCAGATTACATTATGTTGATATATTGACTGTAGACGGCAAATGCTATGAACAAATGTCTACCCTAAATAAGATTATTGTCCATTTGCCAAGTGAATTTATCCGAACCCATCGTTCTTATATTGTAAATATGGCACATATCTATCGTATTACATCAGGAACGATTGAATTGTCAAATCATCTGACTACACAAATTGCACGTTCTTATTCCAAAGATGTGATAAGTGCTTTCGCCAAATATACAACAAGATTTGATACAAGCGGGGATTTTGAATGATTACGAAGTGGGCTACATCTATTGCTAATAAGTTAGCAGAACTATCAGGGGAGGATGTTTCTGCGGATCAATTAGAAATATACATATATGGCTTAGAATGTTTCTTGAATACTTTTATAACCATAGTGTTATTGTTCGTATGGGGAGTTTTATCACATACACTCGGCTATACCCTAATTTGGGTAATTACCTTTTCATTGTTACGGCATTATACCGGAGGTGCCCATGCTCCAACGCAGTTAACATGTATCTTAGGCAGCTTTTTTCTCGGTTGTCTTGATAAGTGGGCTATAATCTATTTAAAGCCAACTGTACTAGGATATTTGATACTTGTCCTTATGTGTATATTATTTGCACCTATAAGTAACCATAAAATATGTTTATCTGCCAAACAAAAGTGGATACATAAATTTATTTCTGTGGTAATTGTTAGTATTGGGCTTTTGCTGTTTTATAAAATTGGGAACACGAAGATGAATACCACATTGTTTTATTCCTTTTGTTGCGTAGTTATTCTAACGATAGTCGAAACAATTAAAAATCTAATGAGACGCTTTACAAAATAGTAGGATGACTTTTCATAAATATTCAAAAAAGATAAAGAATTTGATGGTCTTTATCTTTTTTAAATTTAATTAGATTATCTAGCTCCTCTGTCTGCTGGCGAACGATAGTTAAAAACTCTGTCCTGTTCCCGTTTCTGAACTTCTGCCTGCTTTTCTGCAAGCTTTCTGTGGGTGGATTTTTCTCCATACTTTGATTCCCAGTCCTTTGTCGCTTTGACATAGGCTTCATACTCGGACTTGCCTTGCTTGTAGTCTTGCAGGAACGCATCTACCGTTGGATATTTGTAATCCTGTACGATATGGGATAATCCCTGTTTCATAGTCTTTATCGTTTGTGCATACCTGTCAGACTGTGCCTGCAATTCCTTTCGTCTCTTTCCTTGGAATAATCCTGTACAGTTCTCCAACTCCTCGTCAATCAGTTCTTTCTCCATTTCCTGCGTGTGAATGGCTCTGTTTTGGCGTTTGAGTTTCTCCATAATCTCTTCCAGACGCATCTCATAGGCGTGTGCAAGTTCGGACATTCTCGGTCTTAGCGGGATAACGGTCTTTTCTACGGTAGTAGTGGCAGGTGCTTTGATCGTTGTGTCTACGCTAGGTGCAGTCTGGTTGTCTGCCTGTGTAGCAGTATGAGCAGGTTGCTTATCCTTGTTTTCGTTTCTACGCTCCATAAAGTCAGAGATTCTAGTTTTCATCTGTTCCTGTTTCTGTATCAGCAGCTTTATGAGTTCCTTCAACAGTTCGATTGCTCTAAATATGATCACAAACAGAAACTCCGGATGATTGCCATATTTTTGTATGGATTCCTTGATCGGAGTTGAAATCTGTTCCTGCTTTACCTTTAGAATTTCCTTTCTCTCCATACCCGATACAAGAGCATGATCCACAGTGCGATTCCAGTCCTGTATGACCTTGTTATTGAGTGCAATCTTATCTGCCTTGGGATTGTTCTTTCCGATTTTCTTGGTGGCAAGATAGACATCCCCACGCTTGAATACGGACAGTTTTTCTTTCTCATCTTTGACAAGTCCATTCATCAGATCGGTATAAAATACCTTGACCTCATCTAAGAAATTTTCCTGCTTAAAGAGTTTTTCTTTAATGGTAAATATTTGTCTTTCGTAAACTTCGCCTTTCTTGATGACCTTACACCTTTTGCGGATATTTCCATTCTCGTCTAGGATTTCTTTCTTGGTACGGACATGATTACCTTTTTCATCATAAAACATATTTCTGGTGGCAATCTTTTCTATCGGTTTTTCAAGATAATTTCGTTCTGCAAAGATAAGATGGATATGATAATTCGTCTTTTTCTTGTTGTGGTGGAGTGCTGCGATACAGTCTACACCATACCGACTTTTGAATTTATCCGTCATATATTTCAATAGTCCGTCTGGCGGATAATCCACAAAGGATTCCGGCAGAGCAATGATAAATTCTCTTGCTTCGATACATTTTCCATCTGTACCACTTTTCTTAAATTCTGTCTGGTTGCACTTGGCAAGTTCCCTCCAAAATTTACGGTCTGTGGTTTCATATACCGCATAGAGATTTTCCTGCTTTTTATCACTGGAGATATAATAGATTCTTCCACGAACATTATGGAGCTTTGACATCTGCACAAATGAATTTCTTGGCATTGTGATTCCTCCTTTTCCAGTTTTGATTTTGGAAAAGAGGACAGATAAGATAGGTGAGTTGTGATAGAATAACTTCCCCTGTGAGCGGGTGCATAGGCACCCATCTTGCGAACACATCCGCCTTGTGGCGGCTAAGCCTCGCAGAGCGAAATACACAGAGTACAAATCGAAGATTTGTGCGATGGGTGTATTTCGCTCTCAAACGCCGAGGGCTTGCTTATGAAGTCCACTTTTAGCTCTAATTGTTCCCTCAGCACCTAATTTTGTGCCTTAAATGGCACGCTTTTTATGTGCCGTATCCGACACTCCTTTTTCTTAACAGGAATGCTAGAAGATTGCTATGAAAATCAGCGAAACAATAGACGAATTCGTTAGCACTTTTGCTTTAACAATAGCACGATCCGTTAGCTTTTTCGCCCTGACAATAGCACTGTTCTATTGTTTGGCGACTTTAAGCTGTACCCCGAAAAATGGACAGTTAATTTTATAGCAGAATCCCGAAGTGTGGACACCTTTTTTCATAGCAGCGTACAACCTTTGTCATAGGTCGGTCAGTTTTTTTATTAGCTACACTTGGGTGGACTTGTTACAGCACTTTTTATAAGTTGGGTGGACTTGTCTTACCACTTGGGGGATGATCGCACCCATCTTATTTCTTCATTTTTTGAAGTGGGTGGACATTTCATAACACCTTTTGCATCTTGGGTGGACTTGTCCTACCATCTGGGTGGACGATTGCACCCACTCACATCCATCTTGTCCTCATTTTCCAAAAGTTCTGGTTGTATCTGAGGACTTGCTCGTGATATAATCTATTTGCGTGTAGGTATATCATGGCTTTTAGTCAGATACATACCAGAGGGATGGTCTTAGCGACTGTCCCTTATTCATTTTTTAAGCTTCCCTTGACCGCTTTTACTGCGTGTCTGTCTCGTAAATCTTTCCCCTCATTGAGAATCAGAAACTCGTCTAATCGTTCCCTGCGGATTAAGATTTTTCTTCCAACTCTAAGGATTGGCAGCTTTTCCCATTCCACAAGATTTCTAAGAGTGTTTCTTCCAATGCCTGTGTAGTCGGCAGCTTCTTCAATGGAGAGAGCAAACTTTAATTCTGTCATTCGATCACCTCATTCCTGCGTAGGATTACAAGTCTTGTGCATTTTATTTCATTTTCAAAACTTGCGTTACGCAATTTCTTTGTATAGTAACTATACAGCTTTTATTTTATCTTGTCAAGCATTACGATATTTTAATAATTATTATTGAATTACGTATTGCAATACATCGTGTTATGTGGTATAGTATTGTCATACCGAAAAAGGAGGTCGCAAGTATGTTGAAAGATAAAGAATTGCGAAAGACAATCGGTAGCAGAGCAAAAAGCCGCAGACAGGAGTTAGGATTAAACCAGCCTTATGTCGCTGAAAAGATGGGCGTGACCGCTTCCACCATTCAGAGATACGAAGCAGGAACGATTGATAACACCAAGAAGATGACCTTAGAAGGTCTGGCAGATGCACTTCATGTATCTGTGGAATGGCTGAAAGGTGAGACAGACGAATACGAAACAGACATTACGGATAAAAGAGAATTACAGATTCGTGATGTAATGACTTCCATTCTGAATAAGCTCCCTTATGATATGGAACAGTCCGAAAGTGACTTTTCCAAAGACCTGCTGCTACTGATGTTACAGGAATACGAGCTGTTCGTGGATTCGTTCCAGTCCGCTTGCAAAAATTTCAAAGGAAATGCAGACAACAAAATGCTCGCTCAGACAATGGGGTTTGAATCCAATAAGGAATACAATGAAATTATGTTCCTTAGAGAAATCACCCACACCATCAACGCATTTAATGATATGGGCGATATTGTAAGACTGTATTCCAAAAATCCTGAAGCAGCGAAAAATCGACTATCCAATCTTTTATCAGAAAAAGAACCCGATTCGGTATAGTACGGTAATCGAAGCTATGATACAATGAGTGCAAGTGAGTCAACAGATTTATCTGATTGACGAGCGACGAATTGGCTTGCAAGCTATGCTTGCAAGATGCCTACACGCAAGAAGCATTTCATCAGTTCCGATTGCCGACAACGAAAGGAGTCACAATTATGGCAAAAGGATCTATAAGAAAGAAAGGCAAGAAATGGTACTATCGCTTCTATGTAGAGGACGCAAGCGGTAACTTGGTTCAAAAAGAATTTGCAGGTACGGAGAGCAAATCAGAGACAGAGAGAATGTTACGCAAGGCTATGGAGGATTATGACGCAAAGAATTTTCTAGCCAAAGCAGACAATCTCACACTCGGACAGATGCTTGATGTATGGGCAGAGGAAGATTTGAAAACAGGTTCACTTAGCAATGGTACAGTTGGTAACTATTTACAGGCGGTAAACAGGATTAAGCAGCACCCAATCGGGAACAGAAAACTAAAGACAGTCACTTCGGAGCATTTGCAGAAGTTTATGGATTTGCTTGCATTTGGCGGTGAGGAAGGAAATTTTAAGTCAAAGGGTTACACCATCGACTATATCCGTTCTTTCCACGCAGTCCTGCAACAGTCCTTCCGATTTGCAGTCTTTCCAAAGCAGTACATCACATTTAATCCAATGCAGTATGTGGTAATGCGTAGGAAAGCCGAGGAAGATGTGGATTTGTTTTCTGATAATGATGAGGATGCAGAGGCTATCAACCCGATTACACCAGAGCAGTATCAGACGCTTATGGAGTATCTGGAAGAAAGAAACAAGCCTGCTATCCTGCCGGTACAGATAGCATACTACACAGGTCTTAGACTTGGAGAGGTATGCGGACTGACTTGGAGTGACATTAACTTTGAGGAACAGTATCTGACAGTACGAAGAAGTGTCCGTTACAACGGAGCAAGGCACAAGACCGAGATTGGTCCGACAAAGCGAAAGAAAGTCCGTAGCGTAGATTTCTGTGATACGCTCGCTGACATCTTAAAGAAAGCGAAAAAGGAACACAGAAAGCAGATATTCAGTTACGGAGAACTCTATCAGAGGAACTACTACAGGGAAGTTAAGGAAAAGAATCGTGTCTACTATGAGCTTTACCATTTGGATGGCACAGAGGAAATTCCGCTTGATTACAACGAGATTGACCTTGTATGTATCAGACCGGACGGAGCATACGAAGCTCCTGCAACGGTAGAGACAGCTTTAAGGACAGCAAGGAAACGATTGTCGGAGCTTGATGATAATTTCCACTTCCACACTCTGCGACACACCTATACAACAAACCTGCTCTCAAACGGAGCAGCACCAAAGGATGTGCAGGAATTACTCGGACACTCGGATGTAAGTACCACTATGAATGTCTACGCACACGCTAACCGAGAGGGTAAACGAAACTCAGCCCGACTACTTGATAAGGTGGCTGGAGAATAAAATCGAATAACAAAAACTTTCCCTTGTAGATACCTCATAAGGGCAAAAACAAGGGAAAAGGATACATATAGGGTGGCAAGGCATACCGCCAAGCCGCATAAAATAAGGAAAGTTAGGATTTTAGTTATACAAAATAAATTTATCTGTTAGAAATTTAGGAAGGCGGCATTTTCAGCCGCCAACCTATTATGTATAAATAATTTCCTCATTCACAATCTCTCGCCCACGTCCTTATGTTATTGAGCCACCCTGTCCATTCTAAGGCGTTTTCTTCCTTTAGGCGTTCCGTTATACCGTATACCTCCACAGCCTGTTTTGGATGACAAAGCCATGTTATGCACTCAGCATAAAACGTCCCATCGGTGGAAATTACCAAAAATTTCCATTACCTGTTCCCTGTATGGCCCGGAAATCCGCCCCTTAATCACGGAATGCATAAAAAAACATCAGAATCACCTCCGCCGTTTTTTCCTCTCATATATACCCGCTTCTATCCCTTCCAGGCCGAAGCGCAGCCTTACCAGTTTTCCGCAGTGTTGGCATTTGATCTCAAGGGCCGTCCACTCCGTCTCTGTTCCCTCATCGTCCAAAATGCGCCGCCTTCATTTGGGGTTGGGGCATCTGATCGCTTCCATCTGCCGCCTCCTCCTTTACTCCACTCCGGCCAGTAACCGGCCTTATTTTCCGCCTTCCCGTACTGATATGCAACAAGGGAACCAGACAAATGACAACTACGCTCTGCTCGGTTCCCTTTTATCGTTTGTTCACTATAGATTTTCTGCCTGTTCCCCGATTTCCGTAAAATCCATAACAGTTTTTACAATGCGGTATCGTTTATAGCCCTTTCTCTCTTACAAAAATACGTTTAATGACCAAAAACATCAAATACCCGCAAACAATTCCTATCATATTAAGAATTATATCATCTACATCAAAAGTACCAAGTTTAATAAAGAATTGAAAAATCTCTATTAACAGTATCGAAGCTAGTACTTCGTACTTTAAATTTCTGTGTAAATTTCTGAGGATATTTTTTCGAGGGTACAGGTCAAAAAACGGAGGCGTAGCGGGCTACGTTGAGTATTTTTGACCTGTGCTATCGGGAAAATAGACCAGAATATTTACACAAGAAATTTGAGTACGGAGTACCAGGCCAGTAAAGAAAACTCTTATCGTTGAACTGAATTTTTTGTATGTAATAGGCAAAAGAAAGCCAAACGGGATAAATGGAATTATATTTCCCAATAAGTTTTTTAATGCCCACCACTGGGTAATACGCTCAATCTGAGTGGACATACTTCTGAATGGAATAAGATTATAGTTTATTGAACCTTGCATTGAATAAGTACTAATCCTATCAGTTAATTCATAAAATGAACCTTTGAACTTAACAACGACAAAGACAAACAATAAGGCAATATACATCCACCAAATTATTTTTAGTATTTTACCTTGTTTTCTCATTTTGAACCTCCCATACATACATTTTATTAACTAAATTTTTACCACATTGCCACCCCTGCTCCCCGATTCCCGTTCTGCCAGAAATTCAGGGATGCCTGCCCTATTCGGCGCGACTTTGGCGACCTCGTTTTTGCGCAGGGCGAGGAACTTATTACCCATATAGACATTCTGCACCGCATCCTGCTAGCTTCTCCCGGAGGGAATCGGACAGCTTGGATGATGCCTTTCCCGCCTTTTGGATGTCCGCATGGCGGCTTTTTGCTATTCCTGTAATATTCATTTCAAAATCTCCTGTTCGGTTGGAAAGCCGGGGATGCCCGCCCTGCCTTGTCGGGCTGTGGCTTATCGGGGATATGCGTCTATTGAAATTTATTTCTTGTTCATGAAATCCCAATATGCCTGCATACTGTACTGATAATATGCCGCCGCCAGCCGGTCATCCTTCTTTGTCTTTCTATACAGATTGTCGTATACATCCCTGCGCCTTGTCGTATCGCCATTCAGCATGCCATTTTCGCGTAGGAATTCTTTCTTTGTCTGCTCAAGCATCTCATCCTTGCTGCTTTCCGGGATGGAAACGATACGCTTCTGACGGCCTGCATTTTCATCCGTCAGCACAAGGCCAGCAAGCCCGTTTCTTGGATTGATAAAATCCCCATCTTTATCGTAGCATTTCATCGAATTTTTAATACTTTGTATATTTGTGTACATTGCACCGTTCCCATTCTGCATCATTTCTTTTATTGCAGCCCTGTATTGGGCGCTGTTTGTGTCAATCCCCGCTGCTCTTAATTGCACCTGCACCGAACCACTGTTTAACTGAGACAGTTGGAAACTGCCAATCGCACTCTTCTTTGGTGTTCCAAACATACTTTGAAACAAAAAACTGTAATCTATAATCTTTGACATAGCACCATCCTCCCTATTTAGTCAAGTCTTTTTTCCTTATTTTTCAAGGAATTTTTAGTTACATATCTCAGATGAATGAGCCAC
>QXWO01000090.1 GCA_009911035.1 Lachnospiraceae bacterium | reverse complement strand
AAAGGCGGGAGCAAATCTGTTTCTATCATACAGGTTTGCTCTTGTTTTGTATAGGTACTCGCTATCTACCGTTTACACATAAAGAGAGCCAACAAACTGTAATTTCTCACAAGTCTGTTGGCTCTGAGCGCAGTGATTCTGCCAGAAAAACTGGAATTTGACGCTGCATAAATCTAAAATTTTTACTTGAGCTTTATCTCGTAATAGCGAAAAAAATAAATTACAAACATAATGATTCCGATAATTGCAAGCAATAATCCAACACCCGTCCCGCTATTATTAGGGTAGTAGTAATTTATCACCAAATGTACAGGTGCAAGAAGAATTGCAATCGCTATCCATAGCAGCTCTATTCGGAACAGGCTTTTTTGTGCTTTTACCTTTTTTTCTTGTAATTCGAGTAAATTCTCTTCTGCCTTTTCTATATAGTTTTCCATAGCAATATGTTCCCCTGTTAGAAGTTCATTGACACTTATTTCCAATAGATTACACAGTTCAAGCATTATAGATGCATCGGGTATACTTTTTCCTGTTTCCCACTTAGAAACTGCTCTGTCAGTTATTCCAAGTTTTTCGGCAAGTGATGCCTGAGTGAATCCGCATTCTTTTCTGCAAGATGCAATAAACTTTCCTATTTTTTCTTGATTCATTTTTGGGAACCCTCCTTTCGCTACTAATGCTATAATATAGGTCTAAATTATACCACAGACCAACAGTTGATATTTCAGAAAAACTCCGCAATAATGCACTCAACCAACAGTTGATAATTAAAAAAGCAAGAAATACGCCGTTTTCATATATGTCATTAAGAGATACATTCCGATTTGTCGAGTTCTTTATTTCTAAATTTCGTATAACAAATAAGTTTTAACAATACTATATTGCCTTATCAATTCTTTATCCTTATCTGAAAGCTCTTGATTAGGGAAATTAGCCACTAAATAGCAAAGATAAAGGTAAACAGGACTGTACCGTTTGGAAAAACCCTCTCGCCCAAATTTAAGCTTGTATAATATCAAACTCATGCTGAATTTGACTGGTACTGTTGCACTCGGATAACTTCATCACATCGCCTAAATTATTTTTACTCGTATTGTCAATGATTGATTTAGCTGTATTAACTGCTACAAAAAGCCATTGGTCTAAATTTGACAGCTCCTTTGGCTTATGCTTTAATACTGCTTTTATTTTGATATAGATATTATCTTCCATCACCTAATCACCTCTTAAATTCCAAGTTGTTTAACTCAATACTCTGACCTTTTGAGTTTTAATACTCTTGAATAATCACAATGTACTTCTGACACCACTTTCAAACCATATCGTTCAAAATAGCGATATAAATCTTTTTCTATAAATGACTTAAAAGGCTTTGGTTCTAAAATATCTATAGGTAGAAATAATGCTCTGCGAGAAAATTTCCTGCTTTTTTCCCATTCTGTAACAATAATCTCACCATCATCTTTTAATACTCTTTTAGCTTCAGTAAGAATTTTTTCTGCCAGATTTTCCTCAACCTCATGTAAAACTAACGAAAGAAGTATCTTGTCAAAAAACTTATCTTGAAACCTCATATTGGTTGCATCCATATGGTATAATTTTATATTTTGCACTTTAGACTTCTTAACTTTACCTTGAGCAATTTTCAACATATCCTTTGATAAGTCTATACCAATTATTTCAGACAAAGGCTTTGATTTTGCAATTTTTAATGCATTTGTCGCTGTACCAGTACACAAATCTAAAACCTTTTCTTCATTGCCAATACTTTCAAATACTACCTTTCTTGGACTGTTATCGTAATCTCTAAAATAGACAATATCTATTAAATCATAAAATTCTGACATTGCTTTATAGAAAAGTTTTGAATCCATTTAATTCCTCCGTAAAACCCCAATTTTCTTCCTACATCTTCCCAGCAGTCGAGTAGACAAGCGGCTCACGCCGCAAGCCCCTCACAGATCCGTGCGTGCGCCTTTCACGCACACGGCTCCTCATAGTAACATTCACTTTTAGAATAACCTCACATAAATCTTTGGTTTTGCTAAGGGATAAACTTTTAGCATATCGGCAAACCCATCCCATGTATAGCTTTTCTTCTGGCTTCGCCTGTTCAGTGCTTTACACAGATATCTTTGGGTGAAATGCAGAAAAGAACCCAGCTTCTTGCCATTATAGGAGACACCATAATACCTATAGTGCCCTACCAGCTTCTTATTCAGCTTTTCTATCAGTTCCTTCACAGGCAGGTCGTTATTGGCATACAGCCATTCCTTCATGCCTTTTAGTTTCTGTGCATATTTCTTTCTGCTTGTTTTCAGCTTCACACAGAAATTTCCCCTCTTCCTGCCTTTCCCACAGTAGAAAGTAAAACCCAGAAAATCAAATGTCTCCGGCTTCTTTCCATATCTGCGTCTGCTGTTGCTCTCCGCGTACCTTCCAAACTCTATCAGTCGGCTCTTACTCTCCTCCAGCTCAAGATTGAATTTCCCCAGCCTTTCCTTCAGTGCGGTATAATATCTCTCTGCGTCTGACTTGTGCTGGAATCCCGCAATAAAATCATCTGCATACACCGCCAGAAAGCACTTCCCTTCTGTCTCTTTCAGTACTACAAATTTGTACCACAGCGTTAATACATTGTGCATATAGATATTTGCCAGAATCGGGCTGATGGTATTTCCCTGCGTTGAACCTTCCTCGCCTGCTTCATAGACACCTTCTGCTACCACTCCGGCTTTCAGATATTTGTTTATCAGCCACAGAAGATTTCTGTCCTTAATATACAGCCCCAGAAACTTCATAAGCCATTCATGGCTCATGTGGTCAAAGAATCCCCTGATGTCTGCGTCCACCACATAGTTAATCCATTCGTTCTGTAATTGACGGTGGACTTCCTTTATCGCATCATGGCATCCTCTGTTTGGTCTGAACCCATACATACAGTTAAGGAATCTCGGTTCATAAATCGCTTCCAGTATTTTCTTTACCGCAAGCTGCACAATCTTGTCCTCGTAAGAGGCAATCCCCAGCGGCCTCATCTTCCCGTTGCTTTTCGGTATATACACCCTTAGCGACGGCAGTGGCTTGTATGCCTTGTTCTTTAACCGCTCCACCAGATTTGTGATGTTCTCTTCCAGGTGTTCTTCATACTCTGCTTTTGTTACCCTGTCAATCCCTGCTGCCTTCTTCCCATCCAGTTCCTTATGGCACTGCATGAGCATTTCAGCATTTATCAGATGGTACAGAGAAGTGAACTCTGGCTTCGGCGTTGTCGCCGATATTTCTGCTATCCTTTCTAATTTTGTTCCCATCAATACCTCCGTTCCTGTGCACGGTTGATGTGTCCTCAGAAAGACCGTTACCATGTAGCCCCCTTCCCTCCACCGGCATTACCCGGCTTCCATGGTACTATGAGACTATCCGACTGCCTGCCACCCATCCGCTTATCTCCATCTTCTAGTTGATAAAACGTACTTGTTTCCAAGAAGCAGCAGGCTCTCCCCAGTTGACAATTAACCACAATGTCAAGCATGACTGGCTCTTTGACCCCGCAGTGCCGGACAGTTCTCGCCTTATACGAACTGCCCGATATTGCTTTCCGCACCAGTTAAGACGTCAGCCCTCTGAACTTCAACATTTCGAGGCTCAATCGCATTGCATCCCTGCTTGCTCGCTGTCTACGCTTCGCACCAGCCATTACTGACTGCCGCGCAAGACTCGCTACTGCTGGTTGGCTAGACCTTCGCAGACAGGATTTGCACCTGTTAGGTTAATTGCCCTTTGCTGGGCGCACAACTGGAAGTTGTCACCTCACAAATTCTTTGAAAGAAACAAAACCAAATCGTCATTATTTTTGCATTCCTCGTATGGCTTATCTCCTCCATCAATTTAGATTTTGATTGGTCTGTGCTGTTAAAAACTCTGTCATAAGTTCTGAATACTCTGTTTATGTCGAAAATACAGTGCCGAGAGCCATAATAGCCGCATTGTAGAAAGCATGCAAAATGATATTGCTCCACAGGTTTTTATTGGATTTATAGTAGAGAAAGCCATAAGCGCAGCCAGTAAGAACATGTTCCGTCATAACTATTTTGAGTGAATTCATAATGCTCCCTGCCGTATTGCCCCATAGATAATATGCAAACGGAAAATGGTACAACCCAAACAGAATGCCCGTAAGCAGTATGACCAGATATGGCTTTTTTAGTGAATCCATCATAGTTTTTTGCAGAATGCCCCTGAAAAAAAATTCTTCCGTAAACGCTGCTGTAAGTATCATCAGGCAAAAAAATACCGGAAGTTTTACTAATATGTGGAGAATATTCGTTATATTAAAACAAAATCCCCCTAAACCAAAGACAAGGATAATAACACCTTGATATGCAGCACAAATCAATAGTATCCTTAATACTGTTTTTCTGTCAAAATGTTTTAAGCCTGATTCTTTCAGGGTTTGTATCACTTTCTCTTTTCTCAAAACAGCGATAATCAGGAGGGGAAAGAGAACCAGAAACAACCAGTTTGATAATTCACTTATTATATCGACCTGAAAAGCACAGCTTATGTAAGACAGCATAAAATAGAATATATACCATGCTAAGCCGAAAATGAGTTCCTTTTTATTTTTAGACAAATATTCTATTTCATCAGATTTCTGTTGTCCTGTTTTGTCCATTTTCCGTTTTCTGAATACAATGGCAATCAACAAGATTAATACTACTGAAAAAAACATAAACATTCCCTCCGAAAATTTGTATCAGTAACGCTTATAAATTCAGGTTTTCACTGCGAATATACCCGTCTAAGAAAAGAATAAAGCAAATACAGGCAACAACGCAAACAGCCAAAACAGATGCCCACTTTTTCATATTTTTCGTGCCTCCAAATTTGAAATTTATCAAACTATAAAATTTACTACTCCATATATCAAATGACAAATTGTAAAAATTGAAATAGGGATTAAAGCTATACTATTTTTTCTATCAATCGCAAAAAACAAAAATGTTAAACAGGGCGGAACAGTCAATCCTAATATTACAACCGCATTTGTCATACCATTATAGTAAGCTATCCAGCTTGCCACATACAGCAAATAGCAAACTGTTACCATAATAACAAAAGGGGATATACACAACTTTTTACTCTCTCTGTTTCTAAAAATACATATAGAAACAATCATCAATATTTGACATACAGAAGCTGCTGTATCGACCATTTCTGAAATTGATTCTGCTCTTAGTATATCGTTTGGCGCAGGGATAGCAAACCAAATAAAATTCGGTATCATAACAATCAAGAATAGCAGCAATCCCCAAATTTCAAAACTTAACTTGTAGTTTTTTAACATCTAATCCTCCTTAAAACTGGAATTTAGCGTTTTTCCGTTTTCATCAGAGCAATGCTATATATACCTAATAGCATATATATGATAACAAGTCCGATTAGGCTTATTGTTTTATATCCGCTGAATGTAGTAAAGCAGTACGGCAGGGCGCATATATCAATAAAGCCATGCAGGATAATTGGCACCCACAGATTATTCGTCCTTGTGTATATCGCCCCAAAATACAAGCCCATTCCGATAGTCGAAATTACTTTAAATAAGATTACTATTGGTTCCATGCCAATCATACCAGGAATATGTCCCAATCCGAAAACGACTGATGATACCCATATGGCAATGACCGCATGATGCTCCTTTTTGTGAGCAATTCTATCAACAATGTTAAGGAACAATCCTCTGACATATAGCTCCTCGATAATCGCTACACCGAAATAATATAAAACGCCTTCAATCAGGATTTTCCATACACTTGGCTTATAGTCAAAAGGGGCAAGCCCAATGATAAATGCAACACAAGAAAAAATACCCGCTGCAACGCCCGCAAAAGCGTACTTTTTTAATCCCTCTACCAAGCCGGAAGTGTGAAATCCAAGCGGCCAATCTTTTCCAAATGATTTCAGGACAAACCCCGTGAGAAATCCTATGATTAGAAAATTTGCCAGCAGACTAATGATATATGGCGTCACATCGGATAAACTGAAATGTACAAACAATACCGCAGGCAGGCCGGATATGTCCATAAAAGCTAAAACCAATGTTAAGATTGCCATGACAGTTATTTGCTTTTTATTCATGTCCTAATTCTCCAAATTCAAATTTTTCGGTATGTCAAACTAGAATAGACTTATTACCTTAATATTACTTTCTGAAAATTTTCTTGTTTCCATATTTCAAATTAGTTATATACCATAAAATAATCATAAACCCACCCAATAAATAAGCCATTTGATGTATTGAATTGAACATTAGAATGCAATATCTATCAAGCGGCGTAAGGATAATTGCAGATACAATAGAAGTAATCATTCCTATTAAGCAGGTAAATAATAAAATCTTATTCTTAAAGAACTTCAATATATTAACATAAAATGCCGTTCCATAAACCCATAATACAAAAACAATTAGGGCATGTGAACTTCTTTCAATCAATCGCCTTTTTAAGACAGTAGAAAACAATATGAAAAAAGTGATAGTTGCTATTATGGGTGAAATCAATAATACATTATATATTACACTTGCAATTTTTTTGGTTTTATAAGCTGGCTCAATTTGGCTTCCTTTCATCACAACTATACAAAAACATACACTTACCAAAATAGATATAACTGAAAATATCAATTCATTTTGTGGACTGCAAGTTTAATTGTTACACAAGCTCCACCAGAAGCAATATTTGAAAGTTCTAAACTTCCGCCGTGTTTCTGGCTAAGGACACGGCTTGTAGCCAATCCCAGGCCCATATGCTCTCCCGTTTTATCCTCAGAATAAAGAAAGGTGTTCTTTTTACGGAGCATTGCCCTTGAAAAACCTTTGCCATCGTCTGATATGGTTATCATAAGCATACCATCGGTAAGGGAGTACCCAAAATTCACCTTGCTTTTGGCATATCGAATGGCATTAGAAAAGATATTCTCGACAATACGGTAAAATATCTGCTCGTCTAATTTCACCTGACATTCGGATATGGTGGAATGGTATGCAATCTCCAGGCTATGTTGTTCTGCAAGAAACGAAAGACTTTCCGTCGCTCTTCTTAAAAAGTCCGGTAACTGAACTACGGAATACTTTGTTTCCGTTTCTTCAATCGCATTCAGGTCACGGATATAATCTGTATAATGTTCAAGCCGTTTTGCCGTTACCGCAAGGTTAGACAGTGTATGCCGCAATTCTTCGTCATTCATATTTCCATCTGCCAGGCATTGCTGCATATATTCCACATATCCCTCAACAATCGCAATGGGATTTCTGAGGTCATGTGCCACTGATGCCTGCAGGATTCTGCGCTGCTCAATCATGTTCCATAGCTGACGGTTGTTATCATAGAGCGCCTGCCGCATTTCTTCAAAAGCGGTGCAGAGCCTCCCTAATTCATCATTCCTGTTATAATCAACCGTAAAATCAAGGTCTTGCTCCCGAATATGTTTTGTTGCATCGGCAAGAACCTGAATGGGCGGTGACAGTTCTTTCCTGTAAAACCACCATGCGCACAGCATGATACCTGTAATGGAATAGACAAAAGGAAACAGCACCATAGAAATGCCTGCCATTCTGTATACGAACTTTTGCTTTGGGCGAAGCGCCACGAAGCCAGACTCAATTTTCTCTATTACGAATTCCGTATTCTCCAAAGTTACATCCACTCCAGTAGGAACGAGCATACCCACCTGGGCAGGTTCGTCAAGGATAACCCTCTGCCCTCCCTCTAATACCCTCCCGTCCGCTGTGACCGTCCGGATATTCAGCCAGACCTCCTGAGAATCGGGAAGTATCACTTTCTGTATACGATAGCATCCATAAATCGTCAGGACAGATGCCGCAAAAACAAGAAACATTGTAGCAGCTACCGCACAGATAAAAGCTCTTTTCATTGATCCGGGTTTCCTCATTTTTTCCATCTGTAACCCATCCCCCAGACTGTTTCAATATATTCCCTGCCCGTAGCTTCCTTCAGTTTATTCCTGATCTTTCGGATATGCTCTTTTATGACTCCACTATCTCCTTCGGCATTCAGCCCCCACACGGCTTCATAGATCCGCTCCCTGTCGAATATCTGATTGGCGTTACGCATCAGAAACTCCACAATATCAAACTCACGGTTTGACAAGTTCAGCGGCCTTTCCCCATAAAAAATTGTATGTTCCGCAAGATTTACAATCAAGCCCTGGGAAGAAACGATTTTAGGCGTACACTTGCTTCGTTCATCCCTTCGCAGGTGAGCCGCCACTCTTGCAGTCAACTCTTTCAGGCTGAACGGCTTGGTTATGTAATCATCACCGCCAACCTGCAAGCCGTTTATTTTGTCCTGTTCCGTAATCCGGGCTGTCAGAAACAAAATGGGGCAGACGACATTCTGGCGGATCATTTTACATAACTCCAATCCATCTATTTCCGGCATATTGATGTCAAGCAGAATCAAATCCGGATAGACATTCAGCATGGATATTGTCTGCTGTGCATTTTCCGCTACAAAAACCTCATATCCACACTTCTGTAAGTGACTTGACAATAACTCTGTCAGCATTTTTTCATCATCAACAATGAGTATTTTGTATGCCATAATAACCTCCTCTCCCAGAATATGATACTGCAAATAAGTCAAAAAGTGGTCAATTTCCTGCTTTTCAGAGCGTTCTCAACCGCTTTTTTTATGACAGTGCTTGAATTTGTTGCGCCTGATATTGCATCTACATCTATTTTCTGTTCAGCAACTATACTGTCAGTGATAACTTCTGCGGTCTTTCCACGTTCATGCCTGTGCTCCAAAATGTTAATATTTGTGATTTCTCCATTTTGCATGGTAACTTCCACTTTGGCATATATGAAATCCACGTCATATTCACCAACATAAACTCCGTCAGGAATATCAGAAATATTTATATCTTCAAAGGTGGTTTCCCTTACTGCCTGTTTATAGTCCGCAACACTTTTAAGGTAGAGGATTCCCAAAACGAAACCGACAAGCAAAAGAAACATGATAACAAATAATACTGTTTTCTTTTTCGATATTCTCACTTCATCACTCTCCACTATCTGCAATAGAACAATACAACATATGAAAACCATGTTCTAAAAACTTGACTTTTGATAATCCCATTGCTTTTTTAATATATTCTTCTTTATTTTCTGCAAGCTGAATAAGCCCGGACAACATACCCCAGAAAACAAAAATAGTAGGCATGATTTTCAGATTGCTTCGCAGATCGCCTTTATCTATGCCGGATATTAAAAATTCCTTTATCTTTTCGTTTATTTCTTCCCCTATTTGATAAGTTTCTTTTTCTTCGGGAAGATAATCGTGGCGCTCAAAATCAATATTGATTTTATCCAATACCATTTTAAAGTAGAACGGAAATTCTTCCTGATACTGAACCAATCCACGACAAATGAAATTGTACTGTTCTTTTGTGGTTTGCTGCTGCTCCAGTGCAGAAGCGATGTAATGATAAAGTTTTTTCATGCTGTCCAGCACTAAGATACCAACAATTTCTTCTTTGTTCTCAAAATACACGTATAAAGTCGCTTTGCTGTATCCGGCTGCTTTGGCTATATCGTCCATAGAGGTTGCCGCTATGCCTCTCTCCATGAACAATACTGACGCAGCGGAAGCAATTTTTTCCCGGTGTACACTTTTCGGCTCTTTTTTTCTCCGTGCCATTGTCTGCCTCCTCATAATTGAACTCAAGGTTTAATTATAAAAGTTTTAAAGAATACTGTCAACTTTTATCTCCAAAATAATCTGGAAAATATTTGCCTGAATGAGATGCCTCCGCTTCATGTCGATTCAACATTTTTAGTTTAAGTTTTTACCATACTCCGTTTTTCCCATTAAAAGACCTCATCCTCCGGCTCAAAATATTCCAACAGGGAAAGATACAATTCTTCTGGACGATCTGGCATATGACCCTCATAGCTGCAAATATCCTGCTCTGTATGGTTTGTGTATTCCACCTGCACCCGCCATGACGGATTTCTCTCCGGTTCCTTTGTTGACTGTACTTCCAATCCATTCTTCAAATCTTCCATGAAAAAATCTTCTTCCCCATCAAAAAATGGGTCATAATCCCCCTCATCAGGACGCAGGGAATAGTCTTGCTCCCACATAAAAATTTCCAATGTATGCACGATATACCGCAACAGCTTCACCATCTGACCGCCCTCCAACGTGACAGACTGCCCCTCGCCCTCTGCTTGAAATTCCGTCATTGTAAGAACACGGCTTTTCCGGTCAATGGTAAAACGGCAGTCAGCCATTTCCATATCGCCATACCCATCGTAAACCTCCGTATGCACTTCAAAAGATAATGTATTGATGACCAGCTGCATTTTCATGGCATTTCGCTCCGCATGGGGAAAGCAGACATTGAAAACCTCCCGTGCCGTTTCTGCCACTTCCGGGCAGTCATCCTCCATTTTGGCATTCAGCCATTTCTTCTCCCCCTCTGAAAGCCGCCTCATTGGGAAACTCATCAACCGGTTTATATCCATTGCCGCCGCTTTTTCCGCAGCGCTTAAACGGGAGCAGGCTTTGCAGATATGGGCTGCATGGCCTTTCCCGGAAAATTTCTCATTTGCTTTATATTCGCCGCATATTTTACAGTAATGCCCGTGTGGGCGGTTTTTCTTCTTTGACATCGCAGATTCCTCCGTTCCTGCACCTATTATACAGTGAACCGTCAAAACTTCAAAGATAGCTGTGGGTTATTTTAGAAATTCTTTATGCCGGATATGCTGCCCCGGTTGACGTGAATATTATCCCCCTTGGGAGCCACCAGTTTCCCGCTTCAGAGCCACCCGGAAATTTCTTTCTTGAGAGCTACCTCAGACACAAGATATAGTAATACTGCCCCTGTCGCTTGAAAATACAACAGAGGCAATATTAGGTCTAATGATGTTCAGATGATTATGCTTCTATCTCGTCAACAAGCCTTTTGAGCTTCTTTGAATCATACAGCTTTCTCAGGTTTGTTTCATTTGTAGGGATTTCATAGGCATTATGGATAATCCTGTCCATGATGGAATCCGCCTGCGTCCCTCCGCCGAGCCTGTTATGCCATTCATCCACAGGATACTGTCCGACAAAGATTGTTGAGTTATTACCACTGCGTTGTTCAAACAGCTCATAGAGGTTCTTGGCATCCTTTTCAGTAAGTTTATAATTCAGCCATTCATCAAGGATGAGGATCTGATAGTTACCGATCCTTTTCCTGTATTTTGTAAGTTCCCTGAGGTTGTCGCTCTGGTTCTCAAAGTTACGCATCAGGTCAGGCATCCTGATATACAAA
>QXWO01000089.1 GCA_009911035.1 Lachnospiraceae bacterium | reverse complement strand
TATCCAAACATATATTCTTTTGCAAAGCTACCCTATGATAGCTTGTTTAAGTGTGCCATTTATCGGCTGTCCTCTACGTTCTTTCACACTAATCACCCTCCTAATTGCCATTATAAGATATACGGCAATTAGAATAAAGAATTTGCTAAGTGCTAAAAAGCAAATAACAGTTGCGCATTATTTTACAATTCTTCCTTTCTCCGCTTAACTTTACTTTGTTACCTGTCTTGCTACCTTTGTCCATAAATCTACTCCTTTACAATAAAATAGAGCGCATAGATTTTATATACGCTCTGACGCTGTATGACTATTTTGTTGTGATTGTGGTAATAATATTTAGTTACATGGAAATTTATTTTTGCAGACTATCTTATACACACCTGAAACAAGCGAAAAATAACCTACTAAGCCGATTGAAATTCTCCATGCCATACTTTTGCTTTCTGCTAATGGACAAAATGCGACAAACAGAATAATAATCAATCCTATGATTACCATTGCAATATTAACTTTTTTCATTACTTGCGAAGGGGAATTGTCGTTTCCTCTTTTGCCTGCCGCAATATCCCATTAAAATACTTACTACCGGAAATAACAAAGCCTCATATTTACTTCCCCAACGGTCAACCTGATTATCAAACCCATAATGTGCAGGGATTTTTTCGGGAAGATGTGGCAATACAATCAAAACAACTACTAATGGAAGATACATCAAAATATAACATACTGTTTTCTTTTTATTCATTTCTGACCTCCTCTTAACTCATTGATCCACATGATAGTTTCATCAAGTACAGACAAATTCAGTTCATAATAAATATAATTTTTATATTTTGTTTCATAGATCAAATCTGCCTTTTTTAATTTTGACAAGTGATATGACAGGGCTTGCGGTGTCATGCTTAGGGCATTTGCTAAATCGCCAGAATTTATTTTTCCCTCCTTTAATTTATGCAAAATTCTTCTTCGGTTTTCATCTGCCAATGCTGCAAGTATCTCATTTACCGCCAATATACCGCCTCCTATTTCAATAAATCTTTAAATAGATCATACGAAATGTGTATGGAACAGTCAAGAACTATTTAAAATTATTTTTAAATATTCACATATTCTATCTAATTCTCTGGATAATCTTTCCGTCCTATTGCTCTATTCTGTCCAATCATCATCTGCCTTGCCCGTTCCCTCTGCTCGGTAGCTGACGTATGCGCCCTTTACGAGGGCGGCGAGTGGGGAGCGAAGCAGAAAAAGGAGTACATTCTTGACAGGGACGGGAACAAAATCGTAAGCGCAAAATATCCTGACGGAGTGACAAACGCTTGATCCCATTCCATAATGGATAGTGAAAATGCAAGCATTTTACTATACCTATGGAGGCCAATATATGCCAGCAAAGCCAATTAAATCAAAGGTACAATACCGCCTGGTCCTGGAATGCCGCTCCAGCGGCCTGACTGATTACCAGTGGTACGTGGAGAAGGGCATCTGCCCGAGTACTTTCTACGGCTGGGTGCGCAGGCTCCGCCAGAAAGGATATGAAAACATACCGGAGTCGGCACACAGCCAGTGGGGAGGCGCCAGGCAGGAGGTGGTCAGGATCGGGACGCAGGCCCCTGCCCTGCCGGAAGCCTTTCCTTTCATTTCTCCAATCCCTACGTCACCCTCATCCGTCATGGAACTGTCTGTAGGCGGATTTGTGCTCCGTGTTCCGAACGGGACAGACCCGGAACTGCTGCGGCAGGCAGTCTGCCTGCTGAAGGAAGGGCCATGTTAGGGGATATCCCGGCCGCGGATGAGATCTACATCGTCTGCGGCTACACGGATATGAGGCGTTCCATCGACGGCCTGTGCGGGATCGTGCAGGAGAAGCTCCACATGGATCCCCGCCGCAGTGCCCTGTACCTCTTCTGCGGCAGGCGCTGCGACAGAATCAAAGCTCTTTTATGGGAGGGAGACGGTTTCCTGCTCCTATATAAGAGGATGGAGGCCCAGGGGCGTTTTCGGTGGACAAGGAATTGCGAAGAGGCCGGGGCCATCTGCTGGCAGCAGTTTGACTGGCTCATGTCGGGGCTGGAGGTCGAACAGCCCAAGGCCTTCCGGCCGCCGGAAAATACTGGTAATGCCTTGGGTCCAAGGGCTTCCTGAAAGCCGTCCAAAACATCCCAAAGCCCTGTAAAACTGCATGTTTTCCGCTTTTCCAAAGCCACTTTTTGTCGTATAATAAAAGCATATAGAAGGGAGCGGAAAGAAATGGCGAAAGACCCGATAGACTCCAAAATCATGGAGTATAAGGACACAATCAGCCAACTGAACATGACGGTTAAAAGCCAGAATGAAATCATCGTTTCCCTGCGCCAGACCATTGACGCGAATCACGAGATAATAACTGTGCTGAATGAAAAAGTCGATTACCTTACCAAGAAGCTCTTCGGCACGTCCAGTGAAAAATCCAAAAATGTGGAGGACAGCTCGGCCTTTTTGATGAAGCGGAGCAGGAAGCAGGGGCTTACGGGGAACCAGCGGCGGAAGAAACCGTTGTCAGGGAGCATGACCGTAAGGCAAAGGGCACGTATGCGGAGCTTTTCAAGGGAGTACCTGCAAAGGATGAAGTCATCCTGCTTTCTGAAGGCCAGAAGCATTGCGGAGACTGCGGCGCAGAAATGGAGGTCATCGGCAGGGAGTTTATCCGCCGGGAATTCCGGTTCACCCCTGCAAAGGGCGAGGTCGTCAACATCTACCGTGAGACGGCAAAGTGCCCGGTGTGTTCCGAAGCCCCTGCCATGGAAAAAGCGGTTTCCTTTGTCAAGGCCCATGTGCCGGAAGCCCTGATTCCCCACAGCTATGCATCCGCCTCCGCCGTGGCATGGACGATGTACCAGAAATATGCGAATTCCATGCCTTTATACAGACAGGGGCAGGACTGGAAGCAGATGGGAGTCACTCTGAACCGGGCGACACTCGCAGACTGGATTGTGTACTGTGCGGAGAATTATTTTTCCCCGCTGTATGATTACTTCCACCGGGAACTTATAAAGAGGCAGTTCTTAATGGCGGATGAGACAAGGGTGCAGGTGCTCAAAGAGCCGGGGCGGAATGCGGAAATGGATTCGTTTATGTGGCTGTTCCGCACAGGGGAGGACGGCTCCCCGCCCATCATCCTTTATAAATACACGCAGACCAGGGCGGGCTTTAACGCGGCGGATTTCCTGAAAGGCTTCAAGGGCTATCTGGAAACGGACTGCTACCAGGGCTACAACTCCCTGCCGGAGGTAAAGAGGTGCTGCTGCTGGGCGCATCTGCGCAGGTACTTTGTGGAAGCAGTCCCTAAGGGGAAAGAATTGGATTACAGCAATCCGGCCGCCCAGGGGGTGCAGTACTGCAATAAGCTGTTTGAGTATGAGAGGCAATCCCGTGAAAAAGGGCATAGCTATGAACAGCGGAAAGAATACCGGCTAAAAAAAGACAAGCCAGTGTTGGATGCTTTCTGGGAATGGGTTTCAGAGCAGTCACCGGGGAAGGGGACGCGCTTTGAGAAAGCGGTGAACTATGCCCAAAATCACAAAGCCGGATTTATGGCATACCTGGAGGACGGCAGGTGCAGTTTTTCGAATAACTTAAGCGAGAATGCTATCCGTCCGTTCACCGTGGGCCGCCGCAACTGGCTGTTCAGTGATACACCGAAAGGAGCGGAAGCCAGCGCTATTGTCTATACTATGGTGGAGATGGCAAAAGCCCATAACCTGAACATCTATAAATATCTGAACCATCTGCTGGAACATCTGCCGGGGACAAAGATGACAGATAGTGAATTATCCCGGCTGGCTCCATGGGATCCGGATGTCATCAGCAAGTGCTCCGGCGCAATGTAGAGTAAAATGCTTGCGTCTTGCAAGACTGGATAGCGCAAAATACTTGCAGTTCCTACATTCTATTATAGGGGCTGCTTTATTTTGTCTATTCGTAGGATTACTAAGCGCTTACGATTATTCATCCTTAGACACAAGATTTTTTACAGCCTCCGTCTTTCCGTTTCTTCCCGTTCTGCTTTTTCTTTTCGTTGGCTATACGCTGTTTTGCCTGCGTATAGTTCTTTAGTGCTTTTTCCACGCTTTTGCTTGTTCCGTTTCTGTTCTCAATCATTTCTGATACCTCGTCCTTTCTTTGCCGTGTGATAGTTCCCGAAAATAAAAATGGCAGCTAATTTTCCGTTAGGATAAACAACTGCCAATAGCAACAATATTCCGCTTTTTTATATTTTCATTTTGCCTTAATATGATAGTTCTTATTTTTGTTCTCTTCCAATTATTCCATAAACAAAAGCGCCCTCATCTCCCCCTGTCCATTCTTCCTGTGTTATTGTTCCATTTTCATCCTGAGTGAGCTTTGCTGCTGATAATTCATATTCTCTTTTTAAACTGCTTCCATCCGAATAGGAAACTTTGACAGTCATTACTGCTCCGTCAAATATATTCAGCATATCATGGTAAGCCTCTGCCAAATCTGTTTCATCATTGATTGTGGACACAGCCTGTTCTGGAATATAAAATCCATAATATTTCTCCCTGTCATATTTGTCCCTGATAAGCGCACTGCGTTTTGTACAATGATACAGCCTTGCACTGCGGATATCCGGAGCGTCTTCTCCTTCTTCTATGGCAGGCGTTTCAACGATGGTGTATGTATCCGGATTTCCGTCCATATCCGGCATTCCTTGTGCTACCCATTTATTCAGTGCATCCTCTGTTGTGTCTTCAATGGATGCTGAATATAATTCTCCTTTATCCACTGAAATTTCAATGTCAGAAATCTCATCTCCCTGTATGTTAAACATAATCCCCGTATACCCATCAGAGCCTATGCCGGCATCAACAAAAGTTATGCTTCCGTCATCGGTTCTGGCAACATCAAGTTCTTTCGCATAAGCAGTGATGGAAAAATCCCAAAACGGGCTCTTTGACTGGATATCCTTTTGTAAACTGGATTCATCAGAATCAGGAACCATTGATATATCCTGCGTCCTGCTTCTGATATTTCTGCTGGTCGAAACTGCAGCAACCAGTATTAAGCAGGCTGCAACAGCAATCATTGGTTTGACAAATTTCCTGATTGTACCGTTCTTTATTGCATCTGCATTTTCTTTTTTTCTCATAATGTCCTTTTCCTCCATTTTAATCTTTAATAATGTCTCGGCTATTTTCTCGTCCACGATTCCCGGCATTTCTATATCTTTCAAAAAAATATTTTCTTCCTTGTTTTTCATATCATTTTCCCCTTTCATTCTCGTTATAATAATAATCTTTTGCAAGTTTCTCTTTCCCCCGCCTGAGTCTTGTCTTAACCGTATTTGGAGAAAGCTTCAAAATTTTCGCAATTTCATCAATATGATAACCTTCACTATAAAAGAGAGTTAAAATGATACGGTATTTCTCATTTAATGCCGACAGTGCTTCTTTTAATTCAAGATTATAATTATCTTCCCGTGCTGGTTCTTCATACTCCACAAGGCTTGTAGTCAGTTCTCTATTTCTACGGATATCATAACACTTATTTATCAGTATCCTTGTCATCCATGTCTTAAAATATTCCACCTGCCTCAAGCTATGTATTTTTTCCCAGCAAGCAAGGATTGTATCTTGAATTGCATCTGAAGCGTCCTCATCATTCACAAGGATAGCCAAGGCAACCCGATACATATCTTTCTTATAAAGTTGTATCAACTGCGAGAAGGCGTCCGGATCATGCCTTCTTGCTTTTTTTACCAAATATTCTGTTTTATTTTCCTGCATTGTAGCAGTTCCTCCTGTGCGCACAATTTGATTCGGAATCTTTCAAAGTGTCCTTCGTCTTCATCCTACATACATTAGACGGAAAAAACAGCAAAAAGTTTCATATGTTTGAATTTTTATTTTTTCGCACAAAATTATTTTTACATTACTGCCTGTTCTCAATATGCGACTGTATTTCTTCCGCAAAATGCCCTTTATCAAGACCAGCATACTGTATAACCATCTTTTATGGTCTTTGCAACTATCTCCATGACGTGATCCGCTTTGATACGGTGCGCCGACTGGCTGTTTCGCATAATTACCGCACACATACATGGGGACACGCTTTCCGTTGTTTACCTTACCCTGTGGACATACATTTTGCCACCGCAATCAGTGCAATACATCAATCCTGTGAGTGGGTGCGCTTCGCCCCAGCCGTCGGGATAACGCCTTACCTGTCCTCTGATACGCTGAACATTATCAAAGGTTTCCTGGTCGATAATCGGCGTATGAGTGTCCTCAAAGATTAACCATTGGTTTTTGTCGCCGCTGTCTTTCAGATAACCGTATGGCGGACTGCCCGCAACGTGCTTTCCGCTTTCGCCTTTTGCCTTAAAGGTGGACTTGATTTTCTTGCTGATGTCCTTTGCGTAGTATTCATTGATTACATCGCGGAACGGAAGGAAATCATCATCAAATCCCGAACCCGTGTCAACGCCCTCATTGACTGCGATCAGTCTTACATTCGCCCTGCGTAGCTGTTCCCGTAACATTCCCATCTGCACATAGTTTCTTCCCAGTCGGCTCATGTCTTTCACAATGATAGTGCCAATATCACCTTTCTCAACCTCTGCAAGCATGGCTTGTAATCCCTTACGCTCAAAGGTCGTGCCCGATATTCCGTCATCGGTAAAATGGCGTATGCCTGTAAAGCCGTTTTTTCTGCATAATCCTCTAACATTGCCTTTGGGTTGGATATGCTGTTGCTCTCGCCCTGTAACTCGTCATCTGACGACCAGACGAATAGACGTAGAGGAAAACGCCGAGAAAAACAGGGAAAATGCCCGATTATCTGTCAAAACTCCGACAAAAAATGTAGAAAAAGTGGCCTACTCTGGCACACACCACAAAAAAACCGAATATCGAAACCACAAGCCGTGCAGTAACTGACGAACAATCAGCTACTGCGCGGCTTTTTTGTTATAGATCACTTTGCCCCGACGACACAGATCGCCGGGGCTTTTTTATTTGGATAGGAGGCTTTGAAAATGCCGGAAACTTTGAATCTGAATTACTACTACGGGAATGAAGCCGACCAGTACAGCTTCTACCGTATCCCCAAAATCCTATTGACCGACCGCCGCTACAAGGGCGTATCGCTGGAAGCAAAGGTGCTGTACGGCCTGATGCTTGACCGCATGGGGCTGTCCGCCCGCAATGGCTGGCTGGACGATAACGGGCGCGTGTTCCTCTACTTCACCCAGGAGGAAGCTATGGCCATGCTGGACTGCGGCAAGGACAAGGCGACAAAGCTGTTCCGCGAATTGGAGGGCATTGGTCTGATAGAACGGAAAAAGCAGGGCCAGGGACACCCCGCCCGGATTTACGTTAAGAACTTCATTCTGGAGCCGGAACACTCTGCGCCGGTTCAGACTGCGGAAAACCAGCAGTCAAGACCGCTTGACAGTGCCGCAGTCAAGACTGCTGAAAAACCGCAGTCTGCACCCCTGAAAACCAGCGGTCAAGAGTGCGGAATTTCCGCCCCTAATAATACTGATATAAATAAAACTGAAAAAAGCGATACTGATCTATCCATCACACCCCCTGCCCCCTCAGCGGTTTCTTCCCCTGCTGGTAAACGCGCTCCGCGCAGGATGGGATTGGATGAGATGGAAAGCTACCGCGAACTGATTTTAGAAAATATTGACTATGACATTCTTCTGGAACGGAACCCCTGGGACAAGGACTTGCTGGACGGCTATGTGGAGTTAATGCTTGAAATCTGCTGCTCCACACGGCAATCTGTCCGTATCTGCGGGCAGGAAGTACCCACCGAAGTTGTCAAAAGCCGGTTCCTGAAGCTGAACAGCGAACATATTGGCTACGTCATGGACAGCCTGAAAAGCAATACTGCCAAAATCGGCAATATCAAAGCATACACGCTGGCAGCACTCTACAACGCCCCCGTCACGATGGGGCAGTATTACACATCCCTTGTCAGCCACGATATGGCGCACGGGCTGCTGGACGGTTAAGCCGCCCGGCGCTTTGCAATACATCAATCAAACCAAAGGAGGACTTTTGCATGGAACATGAAATCAACATTCTGGTGGTGGAACCGGGCAGACCGCCCAGACCGGCGCGGGTGGACAGCTCGCTGGAAACTTTTTCACAGCTTGTCGGCGGTGAGCTGGCAATGGGCTGTTTCCTGCCCCAGCGGGTCATGCTGCTCTACAACGAGGACGCCAGCCGCCAGGGACTGCCGCCCAACCGCTGCAATCCCTTTGTGAACGAGTGTATCAGCGGTACATTCCTGCTGTGCGGGCTTTCAGACGGGGAGGGCTTCTGCTCCCTTTCCCCTGCCCGGCAAGCCGAGTTTCAGCGCCTTTTTGCCAGCCCCGGCGAGTTTATGATGCTGGGGGCAGACCACATCTGCGCTTCGCCTGCCGAGTTTGCTGAAACCGCTGGCAGGCTTTGGGGCGGCATGGCAAGCGGCGAATCCGTGGTGCTGACCAAATGGGGCGGCATGGAGGCCGGCGCATGAAATACCTGCTCCGCCGCCTGCTGGTTCCGCCTTAGCGCACACCAATTTAGTCCCAGCCTGCAAAGAGAGGAGGTTTTACCATGCAGGATGAAGTACGCGAAAAATCGGTGGCTCTCACCATCAAGGTCGGCAAAGCAGGCGGCAGGCTGACCGCCGGCCTGCTGAAATGGGCCATTCGGAAGTATCTGGCGCAGGCCCAAAACCCCAAAATCCACCACGGCAAGCAGACCGTAAAGCAGCTTGTAAGCCAGGGCGCAGGCGTTCAAAACATTGAGATTACCGGCAAAAATATCAAGTCCTTTGAGCGTGTGGCGCGGAAATACGGGGTGGACTTTGCGCTGAAAAAAGACCCGGCGCAGGGGAAATACCTTGTCTTTTTCAAGGCACGGGACGCGGATGCACTGAACGCCGCCTTTGCCGAGTATGCCGGGAAAAGCCTGAACCGCTCCGCGCAGAAGAAGCCGTCACTGTTAGGCCAGCTTTCCCATTTCAAGGAGATTGCAAAGAACCTGACGCGGGATACCGCCAAAAACCGGGAGAAAGGGGGCGTTGAACTGTGAAACTGGATGTAAAGAAAATCCTGCTCCCTAACCTGCCTTATGTGTTCATCTTCTGGTTTTTCAACCGTGTGGCGGAGGGCTGCCGGCTGGCAGAGGGCGCGGATATGGTGACAAAGGCAATGGGCGCGGTATCGGGCCTGGGGACGCTGATTTCCAAAAACCCGCTGCCCAGCTTCCACCCACGCGATCTGCTATTTGGCGCTGCCGGCGCGGTCATTATCCGGGCCGTGGTTTATTTCAAGGCGAAAAACGCCAAGAAATACCGCCACGGAGTTGAGTATGGTTCGGCGCGTTGGGGAAATTCCGACGATATTAAGCCTTTCATCAATCCCCAATTCGACCAGAACATTCTCCTGACGCAGACAGAGCGCGTCATGGTGGGGAGAAACAAAATCCCCAAGTACAATATCAACAAAAATGTGCTGGTGATCGGCGGTTCCGGCTCCGGCAAGACCCGCTTCCACATTAAGCCCAACCTCATGCAGATGAACGCCAGCTATATCGTGACTGACCCAAAAGGCACGGTCGTTCTGGAATGTGGGAAAATGCTTCAGCGCGGCGGGTATGAGATAAAAATACTCAATACGATTGATTTTAAGCAGTCCATGAAGTACAACCCATTCCGCTATATCTACTGCGAGAACGACATTTTGAAGCTGGTCAACTGCATTATGGAGAACACCAAGGGCGAGGACAGCAAGGGCGGTGAAGATTTTTGGACAAAAGCCGAAGCCCTCTACTATCAGGCGCTGATCGCCTACATCTGGTACGAAGCGCCGGAGGAAGAAAAAAACATGACCACCCTGCTGGAAATGCTCAATGCGTCCGAGGTGCGGGAGGATGATGAAAACTTCAAAAACGCCGTTGACCTGATGTTTGACGCGCTGGAAAAACGCGACCCACAACATTTTGCGGTGCGCCAGTATAAGAAATACAAAATGGCGGCGGGCAAAACAGCAAAATCGATCCTGATTAGCTGCGGCGCAAGAATGGCTCCCTTTGACATCCGGGAGGTGCGGGAACTGATGGAGGGCGACGAACTGGAACTTGAAAAGATTGGCGACCGCAAGACGGCGCTGTTCTGTATCGTGTCCGACACGGATATGACATTCAATTTCATTTCTGCGATGGTTTATACGCAGATGTTCAACGTCCTGTGCGACAAGGCGCTGGAAAACGGCGGCGCACTGAAAACCCATGTTACCTGCCTGCTGGACGAGTTTGCCAACCAGAAAATCCCCAACTTCCAGCACCTGATTTCCGTTATCCGAAGCCGCGAGATTTCCGCCCATATTGTGGTGCAGACGCAGAGCCAGTTAAAGGCCGTCTACAAAGACCATGCGGAAACCATCATCGGCAACTGCTCCTGCGTCCTGTTTTTGGGCGGCAAGGAGCGCAGCACCCTGAAAGAGATTTCGGAAACGCTGGGAAAGGAAACCATCGACCTTTTCAACACCTCCGACACGCGGGGAAGCCAGCGCAGCATGGGGGTAAATTACCAGAAACTCGGAAAAGATATGCCATACTTGTTCGTGAAGAGTTCAGTTGCCTAACAAATTCGCATGGACAGGGACACGAACAACTGGATTCTGGAAAAACTGAATACAGGAGGTCACAAATGAAAGAACTGCCAGAAAGAATCCATGACGATACCAACGGTCTTGACTATGTTCTTGTAGGTGATTATTACATTCCCGCCCTGCGGCTGACGGAGGAATCCCGCCCTATCGGGCATTGGGGGCGCAGGCGTAAAGCCTATCTGGAAGAAGCCCGTCCCGCCCTTTATTGCAGCCTGCTGTTATCCGGGAAACTCTGGACGCACCTTGCCGATATGAACGAACAGGCACAGGAACGGCTTGACCTTATCATGGAGCAGATGAAAGCCGCCGAGGGCGTGACAGAGAAATTGAAAGCGGATGACCAGCTTGAATGGGTGCGCCGCTGCAATTCTATCCGCAACCGGGCGGAGGAAATTATTTATGCGGAACTGGTCTATGCGTAATGCGGCTGGCTCCTGTCTGGAAAAAGTGGCTCTAAAGCCGGAAAATTGAACATGGAACACACGATATGGTAAAGAGGACTGCTAACCCGGATTTTGCGGGAATGGCAGCCCTTTTTGCGTTATTCTTTCGCTTTTTTCTTGCCAAACAGGGACAGCAGCTTTGATTTGCCACGCTGGCTTGCGGACACGGGCAGCAGTGGGGATTTTTTAAATACACGGGCAAGGGTGATGCGCTCATCTTCCGGAAGGCTCGTGTAATCTATGCCAAATACCCGGCAGATGGTAAACGCCCGTTTTTCGTCTGCCGTGCCTTTGTGCATGAGGGCGTCCAGCAGTATCACCGGGATGTTCCGGGCAAAATCCGCTGCGGGGGTTTCCGGCTCGGCAGTGGTCTTGTCGGATTCGTGCCGGGTGCGGAGGTCTTTTACAA
>QXWO01000088.1 GCA_009911035.1 Lachnospiraceae bacterium | reverse complement strand
GGTGGCTCTCAAGAAAGAAATTTCCGGGTGGCTCTGAAGCGGGAAACTGGTGGCTCCCAAGGGGGATAATATTCAGGGAGGTATTGAGTGAGTAAGAAACTTTTTAGATATATTGGCTTTGAGGATTTTATAAATCTCGCCATAAATAATAAAGACAGATTTGTTCGTCCATCTTCTTGGGAAGATAAGTATGAGGGGTATTTATTCTCCCATATGGAAACAACCGAAGATGTCCATCAAATAGTGAGCGAAATGTATTATAATTTGTGTCCAAGAAATTATTATGCTATTCCTGATAACTATTTTCGAATGTGGCATAGCAAGTGGTTTACTTATGCTCAATGTTGGTCAAAACATCCAGAAACAGATGCTATGTGGAGATGCTATTCGTATGGGAATAGGGCAATCAGGATAAGAACAAGAGATGATAAACTTTTGGTACATACTGAAAAGATTTTTCCTGACAAGGAACAATTTAGTGTTTATCTGGGAAAAGTAAGTTATGATTTGAATAAAAAATCTGTATTGGAACAACAAATTAGGCAAATGAAGGACAGCCTGTTGGCGCATGAAACGTATTTCCATAAAAGACCTGCGTTTAGGCACGAGGGAGAATATCGCTTGTTGATTGCGGATAACAGTTTATACAGTGCGGAAGGTTTTTCAAGTTTTGGTGTGAAGTTTAAAATTGAGGAGCAAGTAAAAAATAAAACTGATGAAGAAATTATTGAATATGTAACTAATAAAATTTGTGCGCAGAGACCAGATTGGAACAGAAATGGTGATAACAATGTCAGAATAGAGGATGCTGGAGATATATCTGAGTTTTTAGAAGGTGTAATGGTTCATCCGTTAGCTCCACAGTGGTATGTGGATATTATTCGAGACATTTGTCAATCGAAGAAAATAAAATTTGATGGACAATCAGAAATATATACATTGAAGTGATACTATTATTTTGGAAAACCCCACAGTAGTAAAAACCCCCAATTCCTACTACGTTTTTACTACGATTGACGGAATCAATATGCCCCGTTTTGCCCCGATTTGCCATTTCCGTTACATTTTTAACAATTTCCATCGAAAAGGCAAACCTCGCAAATCGCGCCAAAACACGGCAAATCAGAGCATTTTAGGAAGGAGAAATAACATGATTTCGATACTTTTCGTCTGCCACGGCAGTATCTTGAAGAATCCCGGAAAAGCCCATAAAATCAATGATTGTACGGCTCAATGAGGTGCTTACTACACCACTACTACACCATTTTTGAAAGAGCCTTGATGTGATATTATATAAAGAAAAAGTAAATCCTTTATTCTAAGTTTAGAAATTAGTATGGATCTTGAAGAATGTTATCTATAACTTGAAGCAGATTACTCATTGCGTCAATAAAACTTGAAATATTTATGGAGTCAATATTGAGGATATGTGGAAAACATTATAATAGGTTGTGAAAAACAAACAGCAAAATTCTGCGTCAAATAGCAGAGTTATAAAATTTATTCTTGATATAGCAAAAGGGTTATAATAAAATTAAGATATTCTGCTATGCGGGGTAACTTTTTTGTTTTGATTAACCATAATAAGTTGGAGGGATATTTATGAAAAGTAAAGGTGCTCAGCGATTTCTGCCATATGAGGCGGATTATAGCTTATTAAAAAAATGCCGAAATTGGGAAAATATTGGTTTGAGTGTTATTGGAATTTGTTCTATGCTACTTCCAGTTTTTAACTTTTTTTCTGCTAATTTTATTGTGAAAATGATTTATACATGCATAAATTTGATTTATTTTGTTATTATTATCGCATACTATATATTGAATATTTATACGGAAACCTTTCTTTATCCAGCGACAGCTCGTAAAAGAAGAAAAGGATTTATTGATAATTCACTTGGATCGAAATTTCTTGAAAAGCCAGTAAAAGGATATTATACAAACGATAACCTAGATTTAGGGCCATATAAAATGATTGTAAATTGCGGTGAAAATTGCTATTTTACATATAATATTGCCAAGGCTATGATTCCACAGATAATAATTAAAAATGCAGTATGTGCCATAGCCTTTTTATGCATTGCATATTGGGGAATTAAGGATAATTTAATTGCAATACCAATATTACAGATTTTGCTTTCCACGTTGTTTCTTACTGAGTTGGTACATCATATCAATTTCATAGCAAAATTGAATCAGCTTTTTGAAAGATTTAAAGAGTTTTTCTCAAAAAAAGCTGATGATAAACAAATTTTACAGGAAGCAGTATTACTATTTTTAGATTATGAAACGACTTTGGCATATAATAAGGCTCCGTTGAGCGATTCTATATACAAAAAACTTAATAAAAGGTTATCAAAAGAATGGGAGGATATAAAAGCACGGTATGAAATGTAATAGTTCTGCTTATACAGTTGAAAGTGTATTAAAGGGGCATCCAGATAAAATTTGTGATCAAATTAGTGATGGACTGCTAGATCAGTATTTAGAAAAGGATTCTTATGCTCATACAGCTATTGAATGTTTAGGAACTTCCAATACACTCATAGTTGCCGGAGAAGTAAATAGTGTAATAACTGTTCCAGTTGAAGAATATTGCAAAAAGCTTTATCAAAAAATAACAGGGATATCCTCTATAAGTGTTGTAAATTTATTATCCCAACAGTCTAGTCAGTTAAGAATGGCAGTTGAAAATGGTGGTGCTAGTGATCAGGGAATAATGTATGGATACGCATGTGATAATAAATACAATTATTTACCTTATGGATATTGGTTAGTAAATAAAATTGCAAAAAGGCTGGATAGTTATCGTGAAAAATCAGAGAAATTTTTATCTGATGGAAAAGTACAAGTTATAATTTCAGAAAATGTTATTAGCAAATTAACAATCAATGTTCAACATCTACCAGATATTGATATGGAACAATTAAGAATGGATATTCAAGAAAATGTTCTTTATGATATAGATAAGACAAATGTATATATCAATGAGGATGGTGAATTTGTTTGTGGTGGATTTACAAATGATACAGGACTTACAGGAAGAAAAATAATCATTGATACTTATGGGGGATTAGCTCCACATGGTGGTGGTGCTTTTTCAGGGAAAGATCCCACAAAAGTTGATCGTAGTGCTGCCTATATGTGTAGGTTTGTAGCAAAAAATATTGTAGCAAACGGATTTGCAAAAGAATGTTGTATTTCTGTAGCCTACGAATTTGGAAAAGAACAACCAACAATGCTATATGTGATTACAGATGGAATTTACTCTTCTCAGATTAAGAATATTGTTGAAACAAATTTTGATTTTCGTCCTCAAGCAATAATTGAACGATTAAACTTGCGAAAAACTAAATTCATGCCAACATCTACATATGGGCATTTTACCAATCCCGACTATCCATGGGAGAATATCATTCAATTATAAAGAGGCAGTCAATTGGATTGCCTCTTATATAAAGAGATTCAATGGCAATTTATCGCATTACTCATGCATATAGAAAAGGAGAAGCATAGTATAATCATCAAGGAAAGGCTAGGCGCAGGATATGAAAAAACTTCATTTTGCTTTAACATATCCTGTGAATAAAGTTTCTCATGACGCAATAGACAGTAATGCATATTTCCATGATGCGGGTTTCACAATGTAATCATTGAGTTCTTATGGATTATCCGTTCCTACATATTTTTTCAGTAAATTTAATGCCAGCTCCATTTGCGGGCTTATCCATTTGTTTTTATGATAAATATAAAAAGAGTCATATGTTTTTTCATCAAGTTCCGTTTTGATTGGCATAAGAGAACCATTTTTCAATTCTTCCCCAATGGAATAAGTGGGAACAACTGCAATTCCTAAATTATTCATAACACACCTTTTTACAGCTTCTATACTCTGCACTTTCATGGGCGGATTAAGAAGAATATCCTTTTCGGAAAGGTATTTATCCATATCCAACTGGTAATAGCCGTCCGGCTCATTACAGATTAGGCTAATCGGTTTACGTTGGTGTGGTGTGATAAAATCAAGCAGATTATTATTGGCAAAAGGAGAAGCAACGAGAACTGCCTTATATTTGCCGAGTTTTTTATGCACTACGCTATCGGGATAACTGTCTTTTTCACAATTTATGCCTATGTCGGCAGTACCGTCCGCAATAGACGGATTGATTTCCCCTGATTGTATGGAATTGACTATAAGCTGCACGTTGGGGGCTTCATGTGTAAATGCCTGCATGAATGGCTGCATATTGTATATCAAAATGGAATCTGGAATTGCCAGCTTTAATGAGCCGGATATTTCAGACAGGCTTTTGCCATAATTGCTGATTTGCTCTGCACCCTGCAAAATCATATCAATATAAGGCATAATATCTTTCCCTGCCTGTGTAAGTTCCATGCGTCTGCCTATTTTCTCGAATAATTTCAAAGCTAATTCTTCTTCAAGTTGTTTTATTTGGAATGTGACCGTAGACTGCGTATAACCTAACTTATCTGCCGCTTTTTGAAAACTTCCCACTTCAAGGATTGTTTTGAATGTAACCAAACTTTTTGTATTCACCTTTTATCACTCCTTAATGCATTCAATATATCGAATTAAGATATCGAAATTATTAAATTTTTTAATTGCATTTCTTGTGTTATTATAAAACAGCAGGCAGGAAATAGCAATCAGTTTTCAAGGAGGTTATATATGAATTTTAAGTTTAACGAGGACGAGCAGAAAGTAATTGACCTTATTCATGAATTTGGTGCGAATGAGGTTGCACCATTGGCGGCAGAGATTGACGAGCAGGAGCGTTTTCCCGAAGAAAACAGGAAAAGGTTAGCCGAACTTGGCATGATGGGGATTTGTTACCCGAAAGAATACGGTGGAGGAGGACACTCCTATCTTGCTTATATTGCAGTAATTGAGGAATTGGCAAAACACTGTTCCACTACATCGGTTATGCTGTCTGACCACCACTCTTTAGGTTCTTTCCCTATTTCAGAGTTTGGTACAGAAGAACAAAAGCAGAAATACCTTGTGCCGCTTCTGAAGGGAGAAAAGCTTGGGGCATTTGCGGTAACAGAACCGTCTGCGGGCAGTGATTTAGGCAACCAGCAGACATCAGCCGTTGATAAAGGGGATTATTGGTTGCTGAATGGTTCAAAAATCTTTATTACAAATGGATTCTATGCTGATACCTATTTTGTAACAGCCATGACAGATAAAAGCCAACGCAGCAGGGGTATATCCGGCTTTATCGTAGAAAAAGGAACTCCCGGCTTTACTTTTGGAACAAAGGAAAAGAAAATGGGTATTCGTGGTTCTGCCACATATGAATTAGTTTTCACAGACTGTAAAATTCCAAAAGAAAATTTATTGGGGGAATTGGGAAAAGGTTTCAAAATGGCTCTTATGACCTTGGACGGAGGACGTATTGGAGTAGCGGCACAGGCATTAGGCATAGCGCAGGGAGCGATTGACCACTGCAAAAAATATGTTACGGAACATATGCAGGGGGAGCTAAGAATTTCGCAATATCAGTTTACGCAGTTTGAACTTGCTGATATGCAGGCGAGGGTTGATGCAGCCCGATTATTAGTATATCGTGCTGCACAGGCAAAGCAGGATCATGAGCCGTTCTCACATCTTGCGGCTATGGGAAAATTATATGCGGCAGAAGCCGCTACAAATGTTACACGCCGTTGCGCCCAGCTTGCAGGTTATGACGGATATTCAAGAGAGTTTCCGTTTGAGCGTTTAATGCGTGATGCAAAGATTACGGAGATTTATGAGGGTACAAGTGAAGTACAGAGAATGGTTATATCTTCATGGATGGGCGTTAAGTAATTTGTGGCACATGATTATATACAGAGGAATGAGTTGGTATATAGTAAAATAACCGTATTTATTGTAACAGCTATTCTCACTTTTTAGATAAGGAACGGTAGCCGGAGTTGCTACCGTTTTCCTATTGCACCGCAAGTGTATTCATTGTTTTGAATAGGAATTACATTCAGATTGGGGAAAGATACAGAATGAAAATAAAACGAAAAATACATAAGTATCGAACAAAAGAATATTGGAAGATTGACACATTAAGGTGTATCGAAATGAAGCAAAAACTTCAAGACGATACACCTTTTTAATGTCGAATTTTGAGTGTTTTCAAATTTTTTTGCGGTTTTTTTTCGTATATTTGCGAAGAAAAACAGGCTGAGGTTTTGTTGCTTTGACAGGGTTTCAGATTCTGTTTACAACTTCATGTATGGCTGTTTTGAGAGCATGGACTTTTGTGTATCCCACACTTTTTTCATCAGCTCCTTTACTTCCTTTACATCGGCGGCATAGACGTTTCCTGTGGCGTTCATGCGCTTTGCTATCTGGTTCAGATTGCCGCCGATTTTTCCGAGTGCGGTATTGTATTCCCGAAGTTCAGAATAGTCAATGTCATAGACAAAACCGTAAAGGATTTGGCGGCGCAGGAAAGCGGATTTGCTTTTCATGCCGGAGGCTTTTACTTTCTGTTCCAGTATGTACTGCTCATCGTCACTTAGATATATTTTTAACTCGTTTTTGCGTTCTCTGTTTGCCATTTTTTATGTCCTTTCTGTAATGGATTGATGAAAAGATTTTACACTATCTTCTATCCCGTTACGGGGGATATTTGTGCAAAAAAATGAGTGAAAAAAATCAGAAATTCCATTAGGACATTTCGTGATTTTTGAGCGCAGAGGGGGCTAGGGGGAAACTTCCCCCTACAAGCATTTTTTACAAGTTTCCGTCTTTTGGAAAATTGTAAAAAATCAGCCTGTGAGGGAACACAGGCAGTGCTTGCTATTCGTTATCCCGACTTCTTTTGGCAGTGCTGATAAATACGGGATTCGTTCAGAAAAAAGTCGGGATAACTTTTACCGTTTTTGAAAAAATAATCAGATTTTTTTGAGGAAGGTAGCCATAGGGGGAACATTACTTTTTCTATAATACCCACAGGGAATCAAACAGCGGAAGGAGGTGAACCATGAAGGACAACGCATTCCAGCGGCGGCGTGATATGGAGCGTATGCTGCTGTCGGGGAAAAAGCTGACTACATCACAAATGATGAAGATGTACGGTGTCGGCAGGAAAGCCATACGCAGGGATTTTGACATCATAGGCGAAGAACTCCCCGTTATCACAAAGCAGGGATATGACGGTGGCTATCTCCTTGCGGACGGTGTGGGACAGCACCAGAACACGCTCACGCAGGAACAGTTGGAATGCTTGGAAAAAATGGCTGTGACCTGTGGTTCAGAGGACAGGAAGATTGTCCTGTCAATTATACATGAATTTGGACCGTACTGCGGAAGTTTTACATAGAAAATGACGGGAGGTGTGGCATGGACACTGCACACCGGAGAATGGAAATCATCAGCATTTTATCCACCAGAGGGCATACGACAATGAGGGAGCTTGCATGGGAACTGGATGTTTCAAGGCGCACGATAATGAATGATGTTATCGCATTGTCTTTTGATTACCCTGTTTATACAAAGCCGGGCGAGGGCGGCGGGGGTTTCATTACAGAAAATTACAAGCCTTATACCAATACCCTGACACTGACGGAACAGAAAACCCTGTGTTGTTTATATGATAAAGCAGAGGGGAAAGAGAAAGAAATCCTTTTCCGCATCATTCACAAATACGGTGCAGACAAACTGAAAATTTAGAACAAAAATATCAAAAACTGAATACATAATCCCACATATGATTCTGCAATTCTTCCCAACTGTTTGCAGAAAAGGTTTTAAGGGATTCTGAATATTTATTATCAAACACAGCGCAAGGGCAGTCACAGACTTATGGGAAAAGTCTGGGCTGTCCTTTTTGCGCGTTTAAGGGAGGCATTTATGGCAAAGAGGTATTACTGGCTGAAACTGAAAGCCGACTGGTTTTCAAACAAGCGCATCAAGAAGTTACGCTCCATAGCGGGCGGCGATACGCACACAATTATCTATCTGAAAATGATGCTGCTTTCGCTGAAGGACGAGGGGAAACTTTACTTTGAGGGCGTGGAGGACAGCTTCGCTTCGGAGATTGCCCTTGCGCTTGACGAGGACGCAGAGAATGTGAAGCTGACGCTTGCATTTTTACAGCGGCACGGGCTGATAGAGATTGGTGATGATGACGAGTACCATCTCACAGAAGTGCCGACAATCATCGGCTCGGAAACAGCGTCAACCATACGTTCAAGGGAGTGCAGGGTACGGAAAAAACAGCTTGCGCTTGAACAGGAAGTGTTGCAATGCAACACAAATGAAACAGACTGCAACAATCTGAAACAGATTTGCCGCGTAGAGAGAGAGTTAGAGATAGAGAGAGATAAAGAGATAGAGAAAGAGGGAGAGAACGGAATCCCCGTCCCCGCCGTTTATGGGAAGTTTAATAATATTTTCCTCTCTGATGCGGAGGTTGACAGCCTGAAAGCGGAACTGCCCGACAAATGGGAATATTACATTGACCGCTTATCCGTACATATTGCTTCAAGCGGAAAACAGTACCATAACCATGCCGCCACGATTTACAAATGGGCGCAGGAGGACACTGAAAAGGCAGCAATCACAGGAAATGCACTGAAAAAGGGAATACCCGATTATTCATACAGTGAGGAGGACAGCTTATGAACGGTTTGACTGACACAATTTTACAGATGATGGACACTATGCCGGAGCAGGAGGATTACGTGGGGGAGGACGGACTGCTGCACTGTGGGAAATGCCATAAACCAAAAGAAGCCTATTTCCCGAAAGGCAGGGCTTTATTCGGTCGTGACCGACACCCGTCTGAATGTGACTGCCGCAGGGCAGAACGTGAAAGGCAGGAGAAAAAGGATGCGGACGAAAAGCACAATGCCGAAGTGGAACGCCTGAAACGGGAGGGCTTTTCCAATCCTGCCATGCGGCACTGGACTTTTGAAAATGATAATGGGAAATGTCCGCAGATAGGGAAAGCGCACTCCTATGTGGAGAAGTGGGAAACGGTGCGCTCTGAAAACCTCGGCTACCTGCTGTGGGGGAATGTCGGATCGGGCAAAAGTTATTTTGCAGGCTGTATCGCCAACGCCCTCATGGAGAAGGAAATACCCGTCTGCATGACGAACTTTGCAACGATACTGAACAACCTTTTCTACGGGGCGGAAAACAGGAATGAATATATCGTAAGGCTCTGCTCCTATCCCTTGCTTATCCTTGATGATTTTGGCATGGAGAGGGGTACGGAATATGGGCTTGAGCAGGTTTACAACGTGATAGACAGCCGGTATATCAGCAAAAAACCGTTAATTGCAACGACGAACCTTACACCGGAGCAACTTAGGAATCCGGAGAACGTGCCGCACGCACGCATTTATGGCAGGCTGCTTGAAATGTGTGTGCCTGTCTGCTTTACGGGTGGCGATTTCCGCAGAATAACAGCACAGCAGAAAATGGAACGCCTTAAAAAGCTGATGGAGGGAGGCGAAAGCCAATGAAAGAAGTTCCCATTTGGGAAAAGAGTAATCTAAGTCTGGAAGAAGCCGCCGCTTATTCAGGGATTGGTGTAAATAAGCTACGTGAGCTTACCAACGAGAGAAACTGCCGATTCGTTTTGTGGGTTGGCAATAAGCGGTTAATCAAACGCCGACTGTTCGATCAATATATCGAGCAGGAATATTCTATCTGACAATGGAGATTATCTCATTTCTTGCAGTTTTTACGAATCCTATGGTGTAAAATCGGCTTTGATATGGTACAATGAATGAGTCATATCAAGGCTCTTTCCACCACGGAAAGGAGTTTGAAAATGTCTGAAAAACGGAAAGACAATAAAGGACGAGTCTTAAAGACAGGAGAGAGCCAGAGAAAAGCCCTGATTTATCAATATCGGTACACGGATGTTCATGGAAAGCGGCAGACTATTTATTCCTCTGATTTGAAGGAACTGCGAGAAAAAGAAAAGGTCATTCAAAAGCAGTTTGATGATGGGATTGATTATGCCGCTGGAGAAGTTACGGTTATCGCTCTATTGGAACGCTATATCAGTTTGAAACAGGGTGTGCGCTACAATACCAAAGTCGGATACAATTTTGTGCTGAATCTGATTAAGAAAGAAAAGTTTGGTTATCGGCATATAAGGGATATTAAGGTGTCGGATGCCCAGCAGTGGATCATGAAGCTGCATAGTGACGGTAAAGGATACAGCACGATTACAAGTGTTCGAGGTGTTGTCAAGCCTGCTTTTCAAATGGCATATAATGAAGACATTATCCGCAGGAATCCATTTGATTTTAAGCTGGTAGACGTTGTTCCAAACGATTCACAAAAACGTATCGCCATGACAGAGGAGCAACAGGAACTTTGGATGGGGTTTATTCGTAAAGATAAAACCTATACAAAGTATTATGATGAGTTTGTTGTGCTACTGGGAACAGGAATGCGTGTCAGTGAGTTTTGTGGCTTGACAAAAAGTGATTTGGACTTTGAAAGCCGGAAAATCCGTGTGGATCATCAGCTTGTCAGGGAACGGGGCGGAAAGTATTATGTGGAGGAAACAAAAACAGAGTGCGGATGCCGTTTTATCCCAATGACGGAGGAAGTATATCACAGCTTGAAGAATATCCTTGCCAACCGTCCGAAATTGAAAACAGAAGCAATCATAGACGGCTACAGCGGTTTTCTTCTGATTGACAAAGACAATCACCCGAAAGTGGCATTACATATCGAAAACGAGATGCGGTGGGCAATGAAGAAATACAAGAAACTTTATCCTGAAAAACCATTGCCGCATATCACACCTCATGTATTCCGGCATACGTTCTGTACCAACATGGCAAATGCGGGCATGGATATAAAGACTTTGCAGTATGTGATGGGACACTCTGATGTAGGTGTTACACTGAATGTCTACACTCATGCCAGCTATGACCGCGCAGCGGAACAGATGACAAAAATTTTAGACTTCAAAGCCGATACGCAAGGGAAACAGAGAAAATCAGGTTGAAAATGAATCAAATCACTACACCAATTACTACACCATTTGCTCATAAATTTGCGTAGATTTATAAAGAAATGCGTGAATTTGGAGCAAGACACAAAAAATGAAAAAAGCGCCGGAAAGCTTGAAATATCAAGGATTGAAGGCTTATGAAGGGATATAAAAGATATGATAAAAATACTTTTCGTGTGCCACGGCAGCACGTCGGACAGCCGGGAATTGGCGGCACTTGTGGGGCAAAACGGGGCAAACTGCGGCAGTTGGGAAAACAGGTTACTACGGTTTTACTACGAGTGAGGAAACGAAAAAAGAGCCTTTGTTTCAAGCCCTTTTTTCATGATTTTTTAGGACATCTGTTGTGGTTCTGTAGACAGGCATTTTTCCAAAAGCATCTCCTTGCAGTCAGAATAGCCGAGTAAGTAGGCGAGCATCCCATATCGGGAGCCGAGAGCGTTCTGTTCGCTAACGTAGCCGTCAATCAGAAGCCGGACTTCCTTCGGCAGTTCCATCCCATCCAGTTTGTCTGAATATTCGTCTGACTTTCGGATGATCGCTTGATATTCCCCGTCACTGTTTGTGATGCCATTCATGACACTGTTCATGCGGATGCCCATCAGCTGGTACAATGCAGAATCTTTTTCCAATCCAATCCCTCCTTCCGTGGTGTCAGATATTACCTCCGTTTTGGCGGGATAGCAAGCGGAAAAAGAGATTATAAAAAATTCATAAATGTTTTGTTGCATAAGCCGATATAAAATAATAAAATAGAGATAGAAAAGTATGAATTACAACGGAAGAACCATACTAACAAAGGAGGTGTTTATCATGGCAACTTCAAGTATCACAAAGAATTTTGTCATTTCCGGCA
>QXWO01000011.1 GCA_009911035.1 Lachnospiraceae bacterium | reverse complement strand
AAAGTAGGGAATATCCCTTGCTGAAAAAAGGGAATTTAGACGCTTTTTTTAGGGAAAAGTGCTTGACAAAAAACAACATGAAAATGTGGAACAGTAACAGGGAGGCACTTCTCTCCCTTGCCCTTGGCTGTACCAGACGCAGGGGCGGCGCTGACATACGTCCCATATCCGAAGTTATGAAGGAGCTTGCCCCATGGATGGACGCAGAAGGCGTGCAGGAATTTATGTGGGTGCTCACCAACAGGCAGAAGCTGTTCGGTGCATCCGCTGCCCTGTTTGGCGATGTACTGGAAGGTTTTGCAGAAAAACACGGGGATTTCTGTGCCATATTTTCTTCCGTCCATGAGATCCTTCTGATTCCTTCCCCTGATGACAGCCAGCTCAGCAGTATCACAGATATAAACCTGGAAGTGAATGCCACAAAGGTAAAACCTGACGAGGTCCTGGGCACAAAAGCCTATTTCTACCGCAGGGGCAGTGGCTTTGTTTTTTAAGGAAGGAACGCCATGTACCATAACATATGTTATGGTATGGCAGCGTTTGTTTATAAGGGGAAACTGAAAATGTTTATACAGAAAATTTAAAGAAAGGATAAGCACGCCTTCTGGCGCGCAGGGATGAAGTATGAATCATATCACACTGACAGGAAGGCTTACGGAAGACCCAAAAGTAACTTACAGTATGGGTACTGAACCCGTAGCACACGCCGTATTTAATTTTGCCGTACCAGATATGTCTATGAAAAAGGATGAACATGGGAACTATCCTACTGACTTTTTCAGGTGTACCTGTTGGAACATACTGGCAGAAATTGTGGAAATGCACTGCTTTAAAGGCACGAAGCTTCTCATTTCTGGGAAGCTGAAAAACAACAATTATGAGAAAAATGGGAAGAAAATATATTCCAATGAAATCGTAATTGAATCACTGGAATTTCTGGAAATGAAAAGGCAGGATGTTTGAAGGCCAATACCAGGGGATGGCAGAAGGAAAACAAACTGCATCAATACAGGATCCCAAAACCTTGATACAGAGGGGCTTTTCAACAAGGCTGTATCTACACTGACGGACAAGCGGAAGGATTATCTTTCCGCTTTGGGAAGTCTGGATGATACAGGCGATCACATTCTAAGGCTGCTGTATGCTGATTCTGCATCTGTCATACAGGACTGCATTGAAATCGCCAGCGAGGCAGCCCGTAAATATGGCATCCCAATAACCTAATTGGAACATTCCATTTTTATGGATATAAAAATCCATTTTGCAAAGGAGAAACCACTATGATCAAAACAACTTTAAACTGGACGGTAAAAAACTTAAAGAATATGTATGATGGGAAAAGCACCCTTCAGATGGACCACGTAATCCAACGCCAGTCTGGACAATGGGAGGGGGAGCGGCTAAAAAAGAGCCTGCTGATACACAGCCTTCTTGCAAACTACCCTGTTCCTCCCATTTATTGCTTAAAGGAACCACTGGACGAGAAGAATTTTTCTTATTCAATTTTGGACGGAAAACAGAGGCTCTCCGCCGCTTTCGACTATATAGATGGAAGATATCCGCTTGATGAAGAAACACCGTCTGTTGTCATTGATGATGTTGCCTATGAATTAGGCGGTAAATATTTTACAGACCTTGATACGGAATGCCAGCAGGAGATCCTGCGGTTCAAGTTCACGATCTATGGGTTTGAAGATGCGGATGATGACCTGATAGAAGAGATCTTTTTCAGGCTCAACAACAGCACACCATTATCAAAACCCCAGAAAGCCATGCCTTTATGCGGCGTTGAAAATGCAAGGTTCATCAAATCACTCTTATCTGACAGGTTCTTTTCGGAGATCTGCCAGTTCTCCGCCCTGCAGAGAAGGAAATCTGACGACATGTGTACCCTGCTGCAGTCCATGATGCTTCTGGACAGCAGGCATGAGGGCTATGAATTTTCCTCCATTTCTGCGGATGAAATTATGAGGTATGCCGCACATATCAAAAATAATTATTCGGAGAAGCAGAAAGAACGTCTTTATGACATCATTGACTATCTGGAAAAGGTATTTCCTGAAAAAGACAAGATGCTCAAAAAGATCAATATCCCAATCGTCATGCTCACCGCCGTTACTGCAATGGGAAGCAATTACGATTCCACAAAAGGCATCTATCGGGTAGGACCAATGTATTTCAGGCAGTGGTTCTCCTACTTTTTTGATGAATGTTATGAGAACTACAAGCAGTACTGTTCTTCTGGCAGTATCAAGAAAGAAAAGACTTTAAAAAGAATTGATATTATGGAAAACTCCCTTAGAAGGTATTTTGAACTGGAAGATGATGCTGGACTGGATATCCCTTCATTGGGAGAAACACTATCCCCCAATGGGACTGCCCAGCCAGATGGTGTCACGCCTTTCATGGGGACTGGCGGGACAGATGATGATCCTCTGAATGAAAAAGAGCCCAGAGAAGCTGTCTGTGATTCAGATGCTGGGGAAACTGCTTCCCATCCTGCATCCAGACAGGAAGAAAGCGGCTGGCCCGACGGGGAAGAAAAGCCTCCCGAAGAAGCCAGCCATGACACTGAATAAACCTGTTTCAGGGATGCCGCACTGGCGGTGTCCCTGTTATGCAGGAATACAGACGATATTTGAATTTAAAATACTGGAGGATATAAAAATGTTTTTAAAAGGAAAAGTAATATTAAACGAACAGGAATGTACAGGGAACTCTGATTTTTCCATACGGAAAAGATATATGACTGCTGGTTTTCAAAATGTTTTCGGGAATGAATCCCGCCAGATAGCATCTGCTGCAATCTGTCTGATCATGGAAACATATCCCCATGGTGCAGATTACCTTCAGACATTTAAATATGTGTATCCTGACGGGGCGGAAACAGCATTCTGAATCATCCATGACGGGGATCATTATACCCTGCTGCTTCCAGATGAATACTGAAAGGAGCCAGGGCCATGCGGATCAACTTCTATGATGCAAGGATTACAGATGATTCCAGAACCATTTTAGTAAAAGAAAAGGGCATCAACTGCCAATCCCAGAAAACAGACTGCCCTAAAGAAATATCCAGAATGTTAAAAACCCTCCTGCATATGGACGAGCTGGCAGAAGAATATGTTTATATGATTGCACTTAATCATACCTGCAAAATTTTAGGGATGTTCCTTATATCCAAAGGGACTGTATCTGAAAGCCCTGCCAGCCCAAGGGAAATATTTATACGGGCGGCACTCATCGGAGCTGTACAGATCATCCTCTGCCACAACCACCCTTCGGGGAACCCTGTTCCCAGCAAATGTGATATGGAACTGACAAAACGGCTGAAAGCTGGCGGGGAACTATTAAATATCCGTCTGGCAGACCATATCATCATCGGGCAGGGTTCTTATCTAAGTTTCAAAGAAGCAAAACTCTTATAAATGTTGAAAACAGATTGAAAAATCATGCTGATGTACTGATTTTTCAATCGGCAATTTGAGCCAGAGCCGTGGATTGCCCTGAACGCAGATGAGAAATTCGCGCAGGCGATTTCTCATCGCGTGTCATCTCAGTAAACTGCTCTGACAGGGAGGATCGGTATGGAATGGTTTCAGGGAATTACTACATTAAAAGAACTACGAAAAGAATATCGGCGGCTTGTCGTAAAGCACCACCCCGATAACGGCGGCCCAGAAGATGTGATCAAAGAGATCAATGCCGAATATGACCGCCTGTTTAAAAGCCTGAAATATGACTATGAACATGAGGATACATACAGCAAAGCCACGGATAAGCAGAAACAGTCATACGACTGGCAGAAAGATGCCCAGATCAGGGAGACGCTTATGCAGCTTTCCAGATTCAGGGATATTACCGTTGAAGTTATCGGTGTCTGGATATGGGTATCAGACTGCATCCCATACAGAAAAGAACTGAAAGCTCTGGGTTTCCGATGGGCCAGCCAGAAACAGATGTGGTATAAGCATTTCGATGACTTCCACAAATTCTCTTCACGGCCAGCCTCTATGTCCTATATACGGGCAAAATATGGCTCCGTGGAAATAAAGTTTAAAGAAAAACAGGAAACTGAAATAGAAAAACTGACCAGAGCATAAAAGAAGGGAGAAATCTATGATTGATTTAAAAACAGCAACCCCACAGGAGATCGCATCCTACTTTTCCCGTGAAGTAAACAATATGTTCTTCAAGCCTAAAGCGGCTGCGGAGGAACTGAGAACCTCACGCCTTATGAAAGATTTAGACCTTTGCTGGATAAGGATCTTATCAGCCCCCGCCTACGAAACAGACCTACGGAATAAGAAATCCGCACTGACAGGCAGACGGCTTGCCGAAATTCCTTTTATTGCAAAAAAGATAGCAATGATCAGCAACCCTAAGATGGAAGAAGTTGCAAAAATAATGGCAGCGGACCACAGGACTTTACAGCAGACATTCTCATGGCTTGTATTCTACCATTTTATGATCACCTGCAATAAGAGGAAAGCCCAGACACTTCTCAAATTCATGGGGGATTCCTTTTATAGGCTGCCTTTAATCTGAAAACAGGAGGACAAAATTTTATGAACATAAATTTATATGGAGTAAGGGGACATATAGAAATCTACTTCAAAGAGAACCTTCCCCAATACACAGTATTGGAGATCAGAAGCAAGTCCAGCCATCCAGATGATGCCCGTCTCTTTATGGTATCAGCAAAGAAATTCAGCGGTACTTACGCCGTATGGAGTTCATAGAATGACGCCGTACAAAATTTGAATCATGGTCATTACAATCTGAAATCTGCTGAAGAATGTGAAAAGATCTTTGAAGAATTCTATTATAAGGGACAAATATACAGGGGGATTCAGCGTACAGGCTGGTCCCCACTATTCCCCCAGATACGCTTGAAACCATAATTATTTGATCGTATACTATAACTATACAAAAGAAAGGAAATACCAGACGGCAAAGAAAACACAGGACTTAAAGCCTGATACAGTACTAAAGAATTACTGGAATGACAACGGACAGTTTGCCGATATCTTTAATGCAGTCCTGTTTGGCGCGAACAGGTGATTTCCCCTGATGAGCTGGAGGATGCAGACACGGAGGAATCTTCTGTTCTTGAGCATAGGGAATATGCCGAGAGCATCAATGCCTCCAGAGACAGCGTAAAGGTCTGCAAGAAATCCCTGACTCATGGCGTGGAATTTGTCATGCTCGGCATAGAATCTCAGGAGCATATACACTATGCCATGCCGATGCGGGTTATGGGTTATGATTACGGCACATACAAAATGCAGTATGACAGCAATGCAAAGAAATATCAGAAAAAGAACGGAATGACTGAGGACGAATATCTTTCAAGGATGAAACCCTTTGTCAACGATTACTAAATGCTCCTTGTTGAAGCAGGGCAGAACGATCTGATATTCCACAACATGACAAATATCGCCTTTTTTGATATGCTGAAGATAGTTCTTAATAAAAGCATAACAAAGAATGAAGCAAAGGAAAAAGTCATAGAATATGCATTAAAACATAACGTAGACGAAACAGTGGTCATGTCTGTGGCAGGTGCCACAAACCGTAAGATTGATTATAATGCATTATCCAAAAAGAGAGATGTTACTATGTGTACTTTATTTGATGAAATTGAAAAAGAAGGCAAAATTGAGATACCAATGTGATCATTGATGCACTGACATCCAGAGAGCCCTGGAACAAAAATGCTGAAGCGATCTTTATTATGGCCGCCAATCATATGATGGATATGTACATTACGGCAAGTTCTGCTACGGATATTTATTATTTGGTCAGAAAACATCTTCACAGCGCTGACTCCACTAAACAGGTTATGGGCAAACTCTATTCCCTTGTTGGGATACTCTCTGTGTCAGGTGATGAATGTGTTGATGCCCTTGCATCGCCTGTCAATGATTATGAGGATGCTATAGTTGAAAGAGTATCTGCAAAAGCAGATATGGATTACATTATTACAAGAAATCTGAAAGACTATCAACAGGGAATAGTTAAAGCAATTCTTCCTGACAATCTTATTTCTCTGATGACAGAAGAATAAGATACCCTTGTGTCCACCGCCCCTCCTCCGAGGGGCTTTTATTCTGCCTGTCTTTATTTCCCCTAATAGTATTTTGTAACATATCCCTCTATCTATCCGCCAGATTATCAATCCCCTTCTTTTATCTATGATGTAAGGTAAGCCTCCAAGTGCTTACAGACAGATAAAAAGGAGTGTGAAATCACATATGTACAGGAACGAAAATATTTCTGCCAGAACCAAAAGCAGGCTGGCAAAGGAAGAATGTTTTAACAGGAATATTCCCATATTGAATATACTCTTCTACATTGGAAATGGATTCATGCTGAAAAAGCAGATGGTCACACTGGCAAGGATTTTCTATCAAGTAAATGAGCACAAGGCCAACGATATGATTGCCGACCTGCTCTCCCACGGCCTACTTATTAAGAAACAGGCCACGGACACAAAAACCTGCCTTTATATCATGACAAAGTTTCCCCTCGCCATATACCACGATTGTAGCACAAGGGATTCCTGCTCTGTCAGGTTGAATAACAGAAAGATCTGGCACAATATTTACAGGACTGAATTTATTATCAGACAGGCTGTCCTTTTTATGGAGCAGCTTGGCATAGAGATGACTCTGCAGAATCTTTTAAACTTTTTAACGGACTACTGCATCTCTATTTTTACAACAGAAAACCAGATGTCAGTTTATCAGTTATATGGAAACCTGTATGATAAATTTCCCATCAAAGACAGGGAACTTATCGCCTCTGGCTTCCCCCGCAGGTCTGATTTTATGGATGATTACTATAAGATCACTGCTGATCTGTACCATCACCAGTGTAACTTCCTCGGATATAAAACAGACGATGACTATTCTGATTATCTGGATATAAAAGAGCAGTTGGAAAGAGAAAGGAATCTGATTTCTTCCCCAAAGGAATACAGGAGAAACTACTATTCCCTTTTCAATATGACAGCCGCAGGGTTCTTCTTCATCGGGAAACCAGCAGGGGAAAATATCACCATTGGTATTTTCGATAAATGCAACAATATGTACTTAAAGAAAATTTATGAGAACATCATCTGTATTTATCTCATGCTGGAAAGGTATCTTGGTTTTTTCCCAAAGATAACCCTGCAGGTATACATGTCCGACGCAGACAGGATTCTTTCTTTACGGGATAAAGAAAACGGACAGGGCTATGACTATGCCAGACAGGAAAAATCAGGCCTCACCAGACGGGACAGATTTTTCCAGAATATGAGGATCCCAAGGCAGTACTGGAATGATATCCATGTGGATTACATCTGCTACCCGTTGAAAGAAAAGTATAACTTATGAACGTGTTTAAACTTACCCCTGAAATTTATGTGATATTATGGGACCGTCTGCATCCAGCAGACGGTTCTTTATTATATGCTGATAAATATTTTGAAAAAAGGAACCAGATCTCTCCAGTTCCCATAATCTACTGCATTTTTGCTTTCAGGTATCTCACAACATCCGAATACCCGTTTTCGGCTGCATGCATGACTGCATAATTATCATTCCCTGTTACATCTGCCCCGTTCTCATGCAGATATTTTACTACTTCCAGATGGCCGTTTTCCAATGCCCATTTAACTGCATAATTGTTATCTGCTGTGATATCTGCACCATTTTTATGCAGGTATTCTACCACATCCAGATAACCGTTGGCTGATGCCTGGCAGACTGCCTCATTATTACACTCCGTTATATCCGCACCATTCCCATGCAGATATTTTACTACTTCCAGATGGCCGTTCGCTGATGCCAGACGGACTGCTTCGTTACTATATGTCTTTATGTCTGCACCATTTTTATGCAGGTATTTTACCACCTCCAGATGGCCGTTCGCTGATGCCAGACGGACTGCTTCGTTACTATATGTCTTTATGTCTGCACCATTTTTATGCAGGTATTTTACCACCTCCAGATAACCATTTGCTGATGCCTGGCAGACTGCCTCATTACTGCAGTCTGTTATGTCTGCACCATTCCCATGCAGATATTTTACTACTTCCAGATGGTCGTTACAGGATGCCTGTAAAAATGCACTGTTGTTATCCGCTGTTATATCTGCACCGTTTTCATGCAGGTATCTGATGACTTCAAGGCTTCCTGTAACTGCAGCCTTTATAACTGCATAGTCGCAGTTGTGCATAATTTTCAGTCCCCTTTTATGCATATACTCCCATGCTGTAACTTCACCAAGCGGCATTATTTTCTGAATTTCAAGCCTGTGTGTACGGAATTTATCTTTATCCACATAGACTTTCTCATCATCAGGGACTTTTACAATTGCCAGATTTGTTCCGTAATCAAGGTAATCACATATATCTTTTATAAGGCAGAAATACAGGCCTGCTTTACAGCTTCCTCTTACAGCCAGCGGGTTTACGTCAACATTCATCCCCATCTTATACTGGAATCCCCTCATGCACAGATCTTCTGAAAGAATTTTGCACAGAGTATACCCCTTCAGTTCTTTTCCTTTTATAATTGTTCCCTCTTTAATTGTTATTTTATTTAATTTACCATTCATTGTTATTTTTCCTTTCAATATAAACTGTTTTGCAGTTTCCTTATGTTCCGTCCTTCCATTATAGATAAATCCGCTGTATTTATAACCTGCATATCAAAAAGGAACCAGATCTCTCCAGTCCCCATAAATATTTTTGTTCTCTTTTTAAGTATCAGAAGTATAACAGCTTATGACCGCACATAACTGATTCTGTATGGCACTGTCTGTAAAAATGTACTGTTTCATTACAAACCAAAGAAAGCACACCGCAATAAATCACCTCACAGCTTCCCTGATCCAAACGCAAAAAAGCAGCCTCAATACAAGGCTGCCTTCACAAACATTTTTTCGACTTTAGGAGATGGTGTCCGTCACATATTCTTTCTGTGAGTATCATCTGCAAAACCATATAGTTGCGGGATGCACTGGTATGTATATACCAGTACTGCCGCCGTTGCCTTAGAATTTGTAACTCCTTTTTACATAAGAGGATCGTACTCGTTTTGCAGAACAGAATATCTTCCGTTCACCTTAATATAATTTATTCATCCGTTATGGAAATTATTTCTTTTTTGTGCACGACCGAAACACCTTCAAAAAAGTCCCTGTTATCATAAAAAAATCATTTTAATTTAAAAAAGAACCTGACAATATATGTCAGGTTCTAAATCACATTCAACTACAGAATCCACATCCATTGGTATATGATAGTTTCATATAAATTCCTGCCTGTCACGTAAAAATACAATAGCCTTATTATAAGTGCCAGTTAAATTACGATAAGATCCATAAAACTCATACGAAATCTCTCTTTTCAGTTTTTTTCATACTTTTCATTCGTTTTTTTACCGCACCCGCTCAATGCATCCTCCTACCCATACGCCATTGCTCCAAAAAGTACGCCATTTTTACGCCATCTGGAGCTAAAAGTACGCCATTTATACACCATTTTACCGAAAAACTACAGGAATCTATGTGAAATCATGTGATACTTTCTGCATCTGCCAGGAACCGTGAAACCCTTGATTTCGCTGGGTTTTCCTCATTCATAACACATGTTATCTTACAATTCATAAGGAGTCACCTGATAAACGTAATAATTCAGCCAGTTAGAATAAAGATTGTTGCTATGCGACCGCCACTGCAAATCCGGCCGTTGGCTGTCATCATCATCCGGGTAATAATTCACCGGCGGCTGTATGGTCAGTCCTTTATTCTTATCCCTGAGGTATTCATTTTGGAGAGTATATCTGTCATATTCCGGATGTCCCATGACAAAAATCTGTCTGCCCCCTTCCGTCATGCAAAGGAGCACGCCTGCCTCATCGGACTCGGCCAGAACTGTTAGTTCCCGGCAGTTATGTATGTCCTGAGCACGGACTGCGGTATGCCTGCTGTGGGGAATCATAAAGTAATCATCAAAGCCCCGCACCAGCGGTATTTTCCGGTTCATCACTTTATGCCTGTAAACGCCGAATAATTTCTGTGGAAGCAGAACCTTTTCCAGTCCAAAGTGATAGTACAGTCCTGCCTGCGCCCCCCAGCAGATATGCAGAGTGGAAGTTACATGGCTTTTGGTCCATTCCATGATCTCACACAATTCCGGCCAGTAGTCTACTTCTTCAAAGGGAATCTGCTCCACCGGAGCGCCTGTGATCATCAGCCCGTCAAACTTCTTATCCCGCATCTCGTCGAAAGTATTGTAGAAGCGGTTCAAATGCTGGATTGGCGTGTTTAAGGAGACATGGCTGTTCATTTTCATGAAAGTCACGTCAATATGAAGGGGGGTATTGGACAGTGCCCGCAAAAGCTGTAATTCCGTATCCTGCTTGACAGGCATAAGATTTAAAATACAGATTTTAAGGGGACGGATATCCTGATGCAGGGCACGGTATTCATCCATCACAAATATATTTTCATTTTCCAGTATCCCCTTTGCTGGCAAATCGCTTTGAACTTTTATCGGCATATCTTTTCTACTCCATTTCTCATCAATATTATCAGTCGTAACATCGCCGCAGGCAGCCGGGTATGCACGCCCACAGCAGATGTACTATTACAAATGATCCGCCATTTCCGGCTGCATATACATGCATCCTTATTCCCCGAACTGGTCCACAAACTGGTCTTCCGTAATAATAGGAACCCCAAGCTCTCTTGCTTTCCGGTTTTTAGAGGATGTTGACTGGTCATTATTATTCACAAGATAGTTCGTCCTAGAGGTGACGCTTCCGGTCACTTTCCCCCCTGCTGCCTCCACATAGGCTTTGAACTCATCCCTGTTTTTATAATAATGGACATCTCCGGTGATCACAAAGGTAAGGCCGGCGCATTTTCCCTCTGCGTCAGGGGTAATGTCCACCTTTTCTATTGTTACCTCCCCCAAAAGTGCTTTTAAAGAAGACTGGTTCTTATCATCCTCGTACCACTCCATGGCTGATCTGGATTTTTCAGGGCCGATACCGTCGATATCCTCAAATCCCTGTTTGTTATCCAGCCTTTCCAGGAATCCCTCAAAACCACTCTTTGCAATAATCTTCTTGCCTGCGTCAATGCCCAGCATGGGAATGCACAGGGCATAAATGAAGTTCACAGGATGCACCTGTCTGCTCTTTTCAATGGCGCGCATCATATTCTCGCAGGATTTCTCCCCGAAGCCTTCCATCTCCCGGATAACGCCGGCATGTTCTGCCAGGTGGTAAATATCCGCAAACTCTTTTATAAAGCCTTCATTCATAAACTTCAACATAGTCTGTATAGACAGGCCGTCAATGTCCATGCCGGATTTGCTGACAAAACGGGTAAACTTCTTTACATGCTTTGCGGTACAGTCAGGGTTGGTACAGTGTAAAGTTTTTGTCTTACTTTTCGGGCTGGTGCGGATCTGTGTCTGCGCGCCGCACACCGGACATTTGTCGGGGATCTCAAAGGTTCCTTCTGCCTTTTTAACTGCAATGCATTTGGGAATAATCTTATTTGCCTTGATGACCTCCAGGGTGCACTGTTTTCCAATGCCCAGCCTTTCCATCTCGCTGATATTGCAAAGAGAGGCGCGGGATACAGTGGTCCCTTCCAACTGTACCGGTTCAAAAACCGCCACAGGCGAAATCGTGGAAGCCGCACAGGACCATTCCACATACAAAAGTTCCGACTCAGCAGATACATCCTGCCATTTGAAAGCGTATCCTGCTTTGGTAGCGTGATGGCCCGTAACGCTTCCAGAGGAAGCATATTCCGTATCATCGTAACAGATGACCAGGCCGTCTACCGGCAGGTCCATGGCTTTGCTTTCCACTTTCCGGGTCCATGCGTCAATCGCCGCCGGGAGTTCCCCGGCAGTCAGTTCTTCCCGCTCCACCACAGTGAAGCCTTCCTTCTCAAGAAAATCCATGCGCTCTCCCCATGACCGGATGTCTTCCTCCCTGTAAACAAGGGTAAATGCATGGAAACGCACACATCTTTCTTTGACCTTTTCCGGGTCGTCAAGGCTTAAAGTACCGGAAGCCAAATTGCGGGGATTGGCGTATTTCTCATCATCGTCCTCTATGGTATCGTTAATTAGTTCAAAATCCGTATAAGAGATGACAGCTTCCCCCCGGACTACCATATGGCCTTTATATTTTATTCTAAGGGGAAAGCCTTTGATTGAATTTTTCAGGTAAGTAATGTTGGTTCCCACCGTGCCGTTTCCCCGCGTAACTATTTTGGCCAGTTTCCCTCCGTCATAGGTCAGCACCAGTGTCAAACCGTCCAGTTTCCAGGAAAGCCACACCTTTTTATCTTCCGCCCATTTCTGCAATTCCGCTACCTGCTTGGTTTTTGCTAAAGAAAGCGCCGGGAATTCATGGGGCTCCCTGTCCCCGTTATTTTCTTCATATCCGGTGTTCTGGGTGGGGCTCTCCGGCAGGATATATCCTGTTTCCTCCTCCAGGGCGGCAAGCTCGTCAAAAAGAGCGTCCCACTCATAGTTGGACATAATCTCTTCCCTTCCATTATAATAGGCTTCAGACGCCTCATTCAGACGCCTTACCAGCTCCCCGCACCTGCGCTTATACTCTTCCATGTCTTTCTATCTCCCATTTAAAGATTTTACTTCCTACATAAATGATACAGCATTTCCAGTTCTTCTTCCGAAAGCTTCCGGTATTCACCCGGCCTTAGTTTCTCAAGGCGGATATTCACCACCCGGATCCTCTTGATGGAAATTACATGGACGCCAAGCTCTCTGGTCATCCTCTTAATCTGTCTGTTGATTCCCTGTGTCAAAACAATTTTAAAGGTAAACTTCCCGGTCTTCTCCACTTTGCAGGGCTTCGTGGCAAGATTAAGTTCTGACAGATAAACCCCGGCCTCCATTTTCCGGATAAATTCCTGTGTGATTTCCCTGTTGACTCTTACCATGTATTCCTTTTCATGTCCGGCACTGCCCCGCATCATGGCGTTGATCAGCTCCCCGTCATTGGAAAGCAGCATCAGCCCTTCTGAATCTTTATCCAGCCTTCCGGCGTAGGTTACACGGACAGGAAATTTCACCATGTCCGTGATTTTCTTGTCAGCAAACCTGTCTTTTTCTGTACAGGTCACACCTACCGGCTTATAGTAAGCCAGCACTACCTTTTCATCTTTTCCGTGGACGGGCTTTCCATTTACCAGTATTTTATCCCTTCCATCCACCTTCATTCCGGCTTCAGCCCTTTCGCCGTTTACTTTCACCCGGCCTTCCTCTATCATCCTGTCGGCTTCCCTGCGGGAACACAGGCCGCAGGAAGCCAGATATTTATTCAACCGTTCCTTCTCCATTCTTTTCTCCCTCCCGGACTGTTTCCCGCCGGACTCCCTTGTGTATATCGTTATTTTCTATATGTTAAAAATTTTATCAAAAGTATTATTCCGCCAGCAGATAATCTTTATATTTATCCCGGTCTGCCTTATGGCATTTTACTTTTATCAAAGTTCCCTTTTCCTGATATTCCTTATCCGTCACATGGGCATTTTCCATAAAATAAGAAAGAGTGCGTCCATCCTCATAGGGTATCAGAAATTCTGCAGGCTCATAATCCTCATAGATACGGTCCAGTATCATGTCTGTCAGCAGATCTATGGAGACATCCTCTTTGGCGGAAAGATAAATCTTATCCTTTCCCACGATTTTAGGGTAGCTGATTTTCTCCCCGCACTTATCTGCCTTGTTGAATACCGTTATCATTGGTATGTCCCCAGCCTTCAGCTCCAGCAGGGTTTTCCCTGTGGTTTCCATCTGCTCCTTATAGTAAGGATCGGAATAATCCACCACCTGCAAAAGCAGGTCTGCGCCTTCCACCTCTTCTAACGTAGAATGAAAAGCCTTTATCAGCCCATGGGGAAGTTTATGGATAAACCCCACCGTATCTGACAACAGAAAGTCCTTATTGCTGCCTGTATTGATTCTCCTTACCGTGGTGTCCAGAGTAGCAAAAAGCATATCCTTTTCCAAAACCCTTTTTTCTTCCTCCTTCACGTACTTATCCACCAGTGAATTCATAATCGTTGATTTCCCCGCATTGGTATATCCAACCAAAGCTACCAGCGGTATCCTGGAGCTGTTCCGCTTCTTACGCTGCACCCGCCTTTCTCTTGAAACCTCCTCCAGCTCTTTGGACAATTCCGATATGCGGTGCTCAATCCTCCGCCTGTCAAGCTCCAGCTTCTTCTCCCCGGCGCCCCTGCTGCTCATGCTGCCGCTGGTGCCTCCCTGTCTGGTCAGCGCTTTGTGCATCCCCACCAGCCTTGGCAGAAGATACTTCAATCTGGCAGATTCCACCTGCAATTTTGCCTCTCTTGTTCTCGCCCTTGTCTCAAAGATATCCAGAATCAATGTGGTCCGGTCCAGAATCGCCAGGTCCAGCTCTTTTTGGAGATTCCGAAGCTGGGAGGGCGTCAGGGTATCGTCAAATACAATCACCTCGGCCTCCAGCAGCTCCGCCGCTTCCTTCACCTCCTGCACCTTTCCTGTCCCGATATACAGACCATTATTGACCGATTCCATCCTCTGGGTGATCATCCCTACCGGCTCCATAAAACAGGCTTTCGCCAGACTTTTTAATTCCTCCATAGAACCTTCAAAGTCCACCTCCGTGCTCCCATCGTCCACACCCACCAGCAATACTCGCTCATATGCACTCTCTGTATCTGTTAATTGTTCTTCCATTACTCCTCCGTTTCAAATTTTTCCGTCTGCGGACCAGACGCCCGGCAGCCCAAAATTCCTGTCTGCTTATAAAGGCTGTCTATCAGTTCAAAATAATTTTCAAAGGTCTTTCGGCAGCATCCCGGATTTTTGATTGTGATCTTTCCCGTCCTAAGTCCAACAAGGGTAAAGGCCATTGCCATCCTGTGGTCCTCATAGGTTTCCACTTCCGTCTCCTTTATTTCGCCGGGATAAATTTTGATGCCGTCCAGCTCCGGCTCTTCTTCGCACCGAACCCCCATCCTCCTAAGCTCCGTCAGAATCCCCCGGACTCTGTCGGACTCCTGGAACCGGATGTGCCCAATATTTTTAATGACTGTCGCCCCATGTGCAAAAGGCGCAAGGGCTGCCACGGTCATGGTCTGGTCCGAAAAGTCTTTCATGGACAGTTCCAGCCCCGGATAGATCCCCAGCTCCTTTCCCGATACCTGCACGCCCTCTTCTTGTTCTGTAACAGCACACCCCATGTCTTTTAGGGCTTCTACAAATTTAATATCCCCCTGCATGGAATTCATATGCACATCCCTGACAACGACTTCTGTCTTAAGAAGGGGTGCCATGGCATAGAAATAGCAGGCCCCGGATACATCCGGCTCCACCTGATATTCCGCCAGCCCGAAATCCGGCTTATAGGGAATCCGGCAGACATTTCCTTCCCGACTGACTTTAATTCCAAACTGCTCCATTACTGCCAGCGTCATTTTAATATAAGAGCCTTCTGCCCTGTCTCCCAGAAGGTTCACCTTAAGTCCCTTTTTTAGAAGCACCCCGGACATAAAAAGGGCGCTGGCAAACTGGCTGCTGACTTTCGTGTCAATACTCACCTCATCTAAGGAAATGCAATCTGACTTCATCCTAAAAGGAAAATGATTCTCTTCCCCAAAAAATTCAAAAGCCACTCCCGCATCCTTTAAAACATCTAAAAGAGGCTGCATGGGACGCCTGCACATCTGGACAGATGCGTCCAGTTGGTATTCTCCCCCGGCTAAAGCCAGCATCACAGTCAGAAACCTTGCAGCCGTACCTGCACTTCTTACATGAATGGCCGCCTGTCGGTTGGGAATCTCTCCCCCCATCCCCCAGATAACCACATCCTTAGAATCCTCATCTGTCTCTACCCGAAAGCCAAGCTTTACAAGGCTGTCCAGAAGCGCCCTTGAATCATCGCTGAATAAGACCCCCCGGAGCACGCAGCGCTTATCCGACAAGGCTGCAAGGAGCAAAGCGCGGTTCGTAATGCTCTTTGACCCCGGTACGCGCACCTGAATTTCTTCTATCTGTTCTATCTTTCTTACCTGATATTTTTCCATCCTGCCATCCTCATCCACCCTTTTATGACTGATATCTCTGTTGCAGCCATTTCGCCACACCGTCCTCCTCATTGGACAAAATCACGTCTGACGCATAGCTTTTCAATTCTTCTACGGCATTTTCCACTGCATATGCTTCATCCGAAATCTCAAACATGGGAATGTCATTGACAGCATCCCCAAAGGATATCACCTTCCCGCACTTCCATATTTTCTTAAGTTCCCCTATGGCTGCTGCCTTGGACGCCCTGGCTGGCATTACTTCCAGCCAGTATTCCGGCCTGTAAAGCTCCTGCTGTAATGTCACCCGGAAACGGCCGTCCTTTTTCAGTTCCCCATAAGCTCCTTCCAATTCTTCCTTTTCCCCTATACAGGTAAAATAAAACATTTCCCCCTGATAAAGGCTCTCATTGTCCGCCACAGGCTCCATCCTTCTGTCGTCTTTGCGCATGGAAAGATACCGTTTGATCCCATAATTTTCACGGGAAGGATACCAGCGTACTTTTTCCTGTCCCTCCCGGAAAGTATATACCAGTGGAAAAAGCCCGGCCCGGTTAAAATATTCTTCAAGAAATCTGCTCTCTTTCTCCGCCATCTTAGCAGAGTACAGAATTTTCCCCGTATCCGCCTCCATAATAAACGCGCCATTATAAACAATTACAGGAATGTGAAGGGTAAGCCCTTCTGCCACTCTGGATGCCGAAACCAGCGACCTTGCCGTGGCATAAGTAAACTTCATTCCTTTTTCAATCAGTGTATTGATAACATTTAAACTGTAAGGACTAATTCTGTCCCGGGTGTTTAATAAAGTCCCGTCCAAATCACTTACATATAAAATACCGCTGTCCATTCCATTCTCCCTGCTATATCCTAAAACCCTTTTCATCTTCTACTACTATACCAATTTTTTGCCATCCTGCCAATGAGAAATTTACTGTCATAAAAATGTCCCGCAAAGGTTTTACGGGACATTTACACTACCACTCTTTATTCTTTGTTATCTTAACTGCTGCAAAATAGGATAGAACAATGGACAGTACTGCAACAACGATAGGAAGTAAGTACCAGCCCCCGCCGCTGTAATTTTCCAGTTTGCTCTCCAGTCCTCCCAGCTTGATGCCAGCCACAAAGACACCTGACATAAGCAGCATAGTAAAAATGGTCACATATCTTGCTTTTTCCACGCCTGCTTTAAACATGACAGGCATACTGATCGAATTTCCCACCACGAAAACACAGACTACTGCCGCAAGACCTTCCCACGAAAAATAGTTGTCCGCCCCAAACGATGTCATAAAAAACAGGAGATTTAGAACAACGCTTACCACGGTCCCTCCTAAAATCGTCCCCAAAAACAGCATGTATTTTGTTTTGATCAGCATTTTCCGGTCTATGGGCATGGTCAGGGCATATCGGCTGAAAGAAACCGCCTCGTCAGCTGCCATAGTGCTCATGGCAATCTGGCTTCCTATCAGGGCTACATATATTATAATGAAAGAAAATGATTTTGTGGATATTGCCCAGATAAGCAAAAATGCCAGAATCAACAGATACTGCTTTCCAAATCCTTTTAATATATATAATTCTTTTAATAAAAGTCCCTTCATCTTCCCTTTACTCCTTTACCTTTTTTGTCCGTTTGATTTCACTATATATAAAAGCATATCTTCTATGGCTGCCCGGTCCACCACACAGGTATTGCCCTCCTGCCGCTGGGCTTCTCTGAAAAATCCGCTCTCCTCCAGCCTGCTCTTGTTCCTTATAAGAACACTTGTCTCATATTCCCTTACTTCTTTTCCCACAATCAAGTTTTCAGGAATCCGTTCCGCCTGCTTTTTACTGCACCGGATAATGCCGTAATTATATAAAAGTTCATCCTTATCTTCCGTAAAAAGAAGCCTTCCTTTATGAATCAGCATCACATAATCTGCAATTTTTTCAATGTCAGATGTGATGTGGGAGGAGAGAAAGATGGTATGCTGCTCATCCTCGATAAACTCTCTGAAGATATCAAGGATCTCACTGCGCACCACCGGGTCTAAACCGCTGGTAGCCTCGTCCAGAATCAGAAGCCGGCTGCCATGGGACAGGGCTGCGGCAATGGAAAGCTTCATCTTCATCCCCTTGGACAAATCCTTTATTTTCTTATTCATTGAAATCTCAAACCGGTCCATATAATCCAGGAATTTTTTAGCATCCCATGTCCGGTAAATATTTTTCAGCATATTCTGGACATCCTTCCCCTTAAGCCCCAAGGGAAAATTACACTCGTCAAATACTACCCCAATCTGTTCCCGCCATGTTACATCCTTTTCCTCAATAAAAATATTATGTCCCAGGACCTCCACCTGTCCTTTATCTACCGGTATCAGCCCCAGAATGGCCTTGATAGTCGTGCTCTTGCCCGCTCCGTTTTCCCCAATGAATCCCACAATAGAGCCTGTCGGAACCTTAAAACTCACATCCTTTAGGACAAATCCATCATATACCTTGGTCAAATTCTCAACTGTAATCGCATTTTCTGCACCCATTTTACGCTCCTCCTGTATTAAGCCTTCTAATCCTGATACAAAATCTCAATAATCTCCTCCAGCTCCCCTCTGCTGATGCCGCTCTGCCTTGCAAGGGTAACCGCCTGGGAAAGCAGTTCCTCGATCTGCTTTAGCTTCTCCTCCCGCATCAGTCTGGTATCTGCTGCCTTCACAAAACTCCCTCTGCCTACCACCGTAGTGATAAAACCGTCACGCTCCAGATCCTCATAAGCCCGCTTCGTGGTAATCACACTAACCCGGAGCTCCTTCGCCAGTGTCCGCATGGAGGGTAGCAAATCCCCTTCCTTCAGCCTTCCATTCATGACCATAGTCTTGATTTGGACCGTAATCTGCTCATAAATCGGCTTTTCACCAGAATTACTAATTATAATATCCATCTACTACCTCTTTCAAATATAGCTCTCTAAATATGTTTATATAATGTATATATCATATATACACTCTAGTGTCAATATATATTTTTATTCAAAAAAAGGATGTCAGGCTTCACCAGACATCCTTTTCGAAAAAAGACAAATGCATAAATGATGCATTCCCGATTCTTAATCCCCCATATCATGATACAGCAACTCCACAATCTCCTCCGGCCTTTCCACAAACACTTTAGCCCCGGCTTTTTCCTGCTCCTTCCTGGTCCTGAACCCCCAGGCCACATTAATACAGTCCATCCCCGCATTCTGTGCTGTTGCGATATCCACCTCCGAATCCCCCACATAAACCACCCGTTCTTTTGGCAGATCCAGAATCCGCAGGGCCTCCATAACCGTATCCGGCGCAGGTTTCTTGCGGATGCCTTCTCTTGCACCGATTGCAGTCTCCACATACCTGTCAAAATACTGCTTATTCAATGCATCTACCCCTTCCTGCAGTTTATTGGACACGATTGCCATTGCAAAGCCTTCCTCCTTCAACCGGGCAAGCAGTTCTTCTACTCCCGGATATAGTCCTGTCTTGTCATTACAGTGAATTTTATAATGGGCCTTAAACTGCGCAAAAACCTTCTCCCTCTCCAGATCCCCGGTTCCCTCAGGCACTGCCAGCTCTATCAGCCGCTCCACTCCGTTTCCCACGAAACACCTGATCTCCTCCAGACTCCTCTCAGGCATATGATGCGCCTTCAAACCATAATTCACACTGTCCATTAAATCCTCCAGCGTATTCAGCAGGGTACCATCCAAATCAAAAATAACACCGTCATAATTTTTCATGACCTTCTCCCTTCTGCTGCCTTCCGCAGCCTGCTATTTTTCTTCTCACGACCACAAAACATACCCCATGAACCAGAGCCGTAAGAGTCCATGACACCGGGTAAGATATATACAGGGTGTACAGTGTCCTGTCCCACTGAAATATGGTGTAAATCCAGACCACCCGGAAAGCACAGGCCCCCAGGAGAGAAACAATCATAGGCATCACCGCATATCCCAGTCCCCGGATACTTCCCACCAATACATCCATAATGCCACATAAACAATAAAAAGTGCAGATTACCTTCATCCGCTGTAATCCATAAGCAATCACTTCCGGGTCAGAGGAATAAAAGCCAAGAATCTGGTTTCCAAATAAAACTGCCCCATTTCCCATGACAAGTCCAATTATAACTACAAAGATAAGACACTCTGCCAGTATTTTATTGATCCGTTCATACTGCTTTCCCCCTAAGTTCTGCCCGGTGAAACTGACAGCCGTCTGATGTACAGAGTTCATTGCCGTATAAACAAAGCCTTCTATATTGCTGCCTGCCGTATTCCCTGCCATGGCCACAGAGCCGAAAGAATTGACGGAGGACTGGATCAGCACATTGGAGACGGAAAACAAAGATCCCTGTATCCCTGCCGGAAGCCCGATAGCGGCAATCTTCCTGAATTTATTCCAGTTCATATGGAGCTTGTCAAAGCACAGCTTAAAACATCCTTCACTGCGGACCAGACAACGGATAATCAGCGTGGTGGACACACACTGGGAAAGGACCGTGGCAAGCGCCACCCCGGCCACCCCCATATGAAAGGCAATGACAAAGCAAAGATTCAGGGCCACATTAGTGACCCCCGCAATGATCAGATAAAAAAGTGGTCTTCTGGTATCCCCTATTGCCCGCAGGATAGCGCTTCCGAAATTAAAAAGCAGCATCACGGGCATTCCCAGAAAGTATATCCGCATGTAGAGCACGGAATGTTCAATCACATTGGCAGGCGTGTCCATCAGTAAAAGCAGAGGCCTTGCCGCCACAATTCCCAAAACGGAAAGCAAAATCCCCCCGGCTGCGCTTACAATCATGGAAGTGTGCACTGTCTGGCTTACTTCCCATTCCTTTTTTGCGCCGTAATCCCTTGCCACAAGTACATTGGCCCCTACCGACAGACCGATAAACAGATTTACCAGCAGATTGGTAAGGGAACCCGTAGAGCCAACCGCTGCCAGGGCCTCATTCCCGGCAAACCTCCCAACCACCACCACATCCGCCGCATTGAAAAATAACTGCAAAATGCCGGACAGCATGAGAGGCAGGGTAAAGAGCAGGATTTTCCCGAACAGCGGACCGCTGCACATATCCATTTCGTAAGTTTTCTGCATCTTCTTTTCCATTCTTATCACATACCTTTCACCTGATTCATATATTAGTATAAAATTTCTTTCATGAGGTTGCTTATGGCTACAGTTATTTTAGATGCCGGACACGGGGGGTCCGATTTCGGTGCCACTTACCTTGACCGCATGGAAAAAGATGACACCTTAAGGCTTGCCCTTGCAGTGGGCAGTATTCTTCAGGATGCCGGAGTCAATGTATTATACACCCGCACCGGCGATGTCTATGAGACCCCTGCCCAGAAAGCCGAAGAAGGAAACGCTTCCAACGCCGATTACCTTGTTTCCATACACCGCAATTCCAGCCCCCGTCCCAACCAGTACACCGGCGTGGAATCCCTGGTTTATAACCGCTATGGGCCAGCCACAGACATGGCAGAAAATATAAACCGGCAGTTGGAACGGGCGGGCTTCGTCAATCACGGCGTCAACGAACGCCAGAACCTTGCCATACTCCGCCGTACGAATATGCCTGCCGTCCTTCTGGAAATCGGATTCATCAACACTGACAGGGACAATATGATTTTCGACAGCCGCTTTCAGGAAATCGCACAGGCAATTGCCGACGGTATCCTAATGTCCCTGTAGTGCCGGCATATGCAAATATCTTTCCCATTCATCTGCTAAATACTGAGCATATTAAAAAATCTCTTTCCTTATGATGACTGCCCTATGAACACGCTCTAACGCCGGCGGACATGGTTTTCCCTGCCCGCCGACGCATTTTTAAACACCGTCTTATACTTTACCGGCAACACTTTTTTATAATTTTTCTTCCAGCTCCTCCAGCGAACCGTATCCATACAGAAAAGCGGTATTTCCCATAATTATTTTTGCCAGATTCTTGTTCTTTCTGCAAAGCTGTGCAATAAATCTTCCATATAGATCCAGCGTTTCATCAGAATAGGTGGAAATCTCTCCCCGCAGATAAGTTTCATAGGAAGTGTTAAAGGGTGTATCCTCCAAAGTGTGGATGCTCCGCGCATTACCCGCCGCTTTCGGGTACTCTGCGGCAAATTCTTCCATCCAGCCCACCTGAATTCTGACGATTTCCTCTATGATTTTCTTCTTCATCTCCGGTATTTCCGGGAAAGAGTCCTTGATTTTGGCATATTTGGCAGGGGTTGTGCTTTCCATCATCCGCCCGTATTTTTCCGTGATCAGATTCCATCCCCTTGCATTGGCTCTCCTGAAATCGCTGATATAACTCTTAAGCATATCCTCCGTCCAGGCGTAATACTGGCTCTTGCGCATTATGGAAAAAGTGTTAAAGTCATTCTGGCAGTCTGCCCGCCCGCCTTCATTTTCCACCTTGTCAAAAGCCTCCCATTCAAGGGACACAATCTCATTTACCAGAGCGGCTTTAAACGATTCATCCTTTGTTTCCTTCTGGGGAATGCTTCTTAAAATATTGTCCGTATGGTTGTCCAGATAATTGTCCTCCCCGCTGGTCAGCCCCTGCTTCTTCATCTCCGCAATGATCAGGGCAACAATGATCTCTATGGTCTGGGGAATCCTTTCATCCCCTGCCGGGAAATCCACCAGGGCATTTAATATATCCCGGATTTCCGGCAGTACTGCCAGTCTTTCCATTCCTCTGTGCATCCATTTATAAAAAGGCGCAAAGGTACGGTTTAGAAGATATACCATGGCCATGGTGTGTTTCATGAACTCCGAAAGGGCAATGGAAGCTGTAACCTTTTCCCCCCTGCCAGACATACGGGAATAGTTGTACTGGCCGGATTGTGCCATAAGCGCCGCTTCCCGTGCAATCTTCTTGATCCTCACTTCCTCCGGATAATAAGAAAGTATTCCCTGTCTGATTCTGGTAAACTCTCCTAAATCATCCCGGAAAATTTTTCCGTTTGTGGCCGCCGCAAGTCGGTAATCTTCCAGAAACAGCCACTGGTTCTGGGTGGTAGGCACATCCTTTAACCCAATAAGGCTTTCATAGAAATCACCGATTTTAAACACGCCCACCCGCTTTTGCGCTTTCAGTGTGGTGAAACGGGTAATCCCCATATAGGTGGAGGGCAATTCTTCATAGGCTCTTTGCAGTTCTTCCCCTATCTCGTCATACACCGTGTCCGTCAGCCACATGCAGAAGCCCGGGCCGAAATCGTGGTCCCTGGATACCTGGTCGTCAAAACCGAAACATTCCGACCCTTCCCCCACAAGGCCTACTGCTATCATCTGCTCATATTCCGGGAATTTCTTCTGTATCATGGGTTTCCCGAATTCCTCATAAAATGCCTGGCATAGCTCCATGCCATTTCGGAACTGTCTGTTCTTTACCGGAAGCTGCCGTATTTTTTCCGCCACCGCATTTAAATTCTGCAAAGTGATCTCATAGGCCCTGCTTCTGCCCACATTCCTTTCTATTTCATTCAACGCCAGCTTATAATACCGGGCAGACTCCTCTAAATTTCCTGCCAGATACTGGGCTTCGCCCATAGCCGAAAGAGCGCCGCTGTAGTGGTAATCCTTATCCTCGTCCATCTCAAAAATGGCAAAGGCTTTCTTTAAATTGTCAATAGCCTCATAGAAACGCCCCAGTTTTAACTGGGATGCGGCAAGGTTCGTGTACGTTACCGCCGTCTCGATCCGGGCCTCACTGTACAAAGATACGATGGAGAGGGCACGTTCCAGACAGTCACAGGCACTCTCATAATCCCCCATTTCCTGAAACAGAAGGCTCATATTATTATAAAGGCTGGCATATCTGAAATCAGAAGTATCCAGCTTTTGTGCATAAATCCCTTTCACCTCCTGGTAATAAATCATGGACTCCCGCAAAAGCCCTGCTGCCCTGCAGGCATTGGCCACATTGAGCAGGGAGGTTGCATACGCCGTGCTTCCCTTTAGACCTGCTTCCTCTATCAGTACCAGCAATTCCCTGCATGCAGAAACAGACTTGTCGAACTCCCCTGTTTCCCTGTAATGGCCTATGATCTCGTTTAACAGAGTGATCAGGGAACTGGTGTCTTTTTCTGCAGACGCCTCATCGATCCGGCGCAGAAGAAAAGCTTCCACCTGGTCCACTTTATGCTGTGCAAATAATTCATCCAATTGCTTTAAGACCTGTTCAATTATCATAACAATCCTCCGTTCTTACTTTGTCAGATTTTTTCATTAACGCTCCTTTTTGCCTGCTGCTTTGTCATACTACTATCTATTATACTTCATTTCCTATTTTTTTCAAGCGTCCCCCCTAGTACTCCATCCGGTCAGAAATTGAACCTTTGAGCTTTGTAACCTGAATTTGACCCAAAGATACCGCAAAGCGGGGCGTGCAGATTGGGGAAATGAATTTTCAAACACGCTCCAGCTGATAGTTACATATTATATAGTAAAACACATGAGGATTCATTTTATGTACTTTTCCATAGGAATTTTAATTTTTTTGATCCTAATCATTATTGTCTCCGGCACCTGCCGCAGGCGTCATGCAATTAAAAAGGTCTGTTCCATGGACTCTGTAGAAAAATGCAGACTTCTTTCTTCTCTGATAGAACCCTTTGGTTACTGCTACAATGAAAAAGAAGATATCATCTCATCCCGGAACGATGCCTGGCAGCGGGAAGCCGGATATACTTCTCTGTACGACCGCGCCGCCCCTTATTTCAACATGGTATTTGACTACCTTCCCGTTTACTTTCCCTATCAGCACAAAACCTGGCTGATCGAGTTCTGGAAAGGCCAGTATGGTATCAACACCGGGGCTGAGATCGGCGTTTATTATTCCGATCGTCTCCTTACAGAGGAGGAACTTCCAACTGCCCTGTTCGCGGCAGTGGAGGATAAGGATATGCTGCCTGTTTCTTTCACACTTATGAAAGAAAACTGCCCTCTTGCGTCCCTCTCAAAAGTGACCTGGTGGCTCACTGCTTTTAAAATGGGACTGTTTTCAAAACCTTCCCAGCTCTATATGAACTGTTCCATCCATTTTCCTGACTGTGAAATGATGCAGAGCTTTCTGGATTCCCTGCTGCGGACCGGCATTTTAAAGGAATGTGTAAGAGTTTGCTGCACCACCGTACACATCCAGTTCGGCGGCCCCCAACATAGGAAATATGGATGCTTTACCCGGCTTGTCCGGAAATGGGCGCAGTTCTGGAACCGGATTTTCTGCAAAATATACCTGTTCCTTACCCGGTATTTCTGCTCTACCATCGACAGGCTTCTTTACCTGTACTACCTGCTGCCTTTCGCATTCCGCAGAATGTTACGGCCACGCAGATATTGTAAGTGCAAAGCGGCCCGCCGCCATTGATCAGTCCGGCCGCAGGAAGTCCGGCTCCCTGTTTGTAAAAAAATCAAAGAATAATCAATGTAAAGGAAAAAATCAATGAGTTATCATTCCCGTTTGTCCAAAGCTTTCCAGAATGCCCCTGTATTACCTCTGACCAGAAGGAGCCGCTATATGATCATCAGTGACTGCCACAGAGGCAGCGGAAATTCCAACGACAATTTTCTGAAAAACCACAACCTGTATTTTACTGCACTGAATCATTACTACAGTCAGGGATTCACCTATATAGAGCTTGGCGACGGGGATGAGCTGTGGGAAAACAGAAAGATGAGCCAGATTATTGAAATCCATAACAATGTATTCTGGCTCCTCTCCCTGTTTTACAGGCAGAACCGCTTATATATGCTTTATGGGAATCACGACATGGAAAAGAAAAAGAAAGGATACAGTGACGGGTACTGCTCCGCTTATTTCTGTACGGAATCCCAGTGTATGCAGCCTCTGTTCCCCGGCCTCAATTTTTACGAAGGATTGATTTTAGAAAGCCCCCGCCAGGATTACCGGCTCTATTTGACTCACGGGCATCAGGCCGATTTCCTGAATTCTTCCTGCTGGAGACTTGCTCGCTTTCTGGTCAGATATCTCTGGAAGCCTTTAGAGCACTTCGGCGTACTTGACCCTACCAGCGCTGCCAAAAACTATACCTTTAAGGACAAAACCGAACTAAGGCTCAGTGAATATGCCAAAGCGAACAACAGGCCGCTTATAACAGGCCATACCCACAGACCCCGGTTAAGCGCCGACTCCCCCTACTACATGAACACCGGAAGCTGCATCCATCCCCGGTGCATTACCTGCATGGAAATTGACAGGGGAATGATCACCCTTGCCAAATGGTCCACCTCCGTAAGAAAGGACAGAACCCTCTATGTTGCAAGAGAAGTCCTGTCCCAGTATATGCTCCCGGTTTAAACGGCCGGGATCTGCTTATCAGTGAAAAGGATATGTTCCACAAGCCAGTCTGTCAGATAGGTAAGGATTTGGCCCACTACTTCATCCTGATCTTCCACACCTTCATCAATTCGATCCAGATTGTGCTCCTCCAGCCAGTTTACAAAGGTTTCATGCTGCACCTTCTGGGAAAACAGCTTCTTATACCCTATAGACTGCATGTACTCCTCCTCATGGGCAAAATGCATTGCGGTATAATCCTTCAGCTCATTTAGCAGATTTTGAATCTGATCATACTTGTCGGGAATGAATTCATCGTTTTTTAGCTGGTATGTCTCCTCCGCTATCTCAAAAAGTCTCCTGTGCTCCTTATCAATAAACTCAATACCTGTCAGGTATTCCTCTTTCATTTCGTACATAACGATCCTCCATTTTCATTTTCTTGTGTTTCATTTACATTAGTTTTATAAAATGCAAAATTATTCCTGCCTCTCTTTTTCACCTGATACATGGCGTCATCGGCACAAATAATCAACTGCTCTATACTCCCGGCATCTGCCGGATAAGAAGCAATGCCTATACTTCCGCCCACTTTTCTTTTTTCCCCTGCAAGCATAAAAGGTTCACCAAAAAGCTGGTGGCACTGTATTGCAGACTTTTCCTTGATCTTGTTCTGGCTGCTTTTAAGTATGATGATAAATTCATCCCCGGCAAAGCGGTAAGGCGTAAGAATCGGGGTCTGCATTCCTTTAAGCCTTTCTGCAAGCTGCTTAAGGGCCTCATCCCCTGCGGTATGTCCATAGGTATCATTGATATGTTTAAAATGATCAATATCCAGCATCATAATGGAACAGGGCGTATTGGTATCTATCAGATTTTCAATATCCTCCATAAACTTGCTTCTGTTGCCCAGCCCCGTAAGGAAATCATGCTGGGAAGCGGCTTCCATGATTTTCCGTGCTTCCTCCAGTTCTTCCATCAGTTTCCGGCGTTTCAGATTATCATACATCGCCCAGCATACAACCGAGAGCATGGTAAAAATAAGTACCGCGGCTGGAATAACCACTTCCTTATTGCGTTCCAAAAAAGTCGGCTGATAGTTTATAATCTCGGAATTTTCCGGCATATCCGGCATAGTAAGGCCGAATTTCTTTACCACAAGCTGGTCAATACAGTAAATATTGGGACTTTCCTTCACACCCATTTCCCTGATTTTTGCCCCGTTTATAATGCCCACGGCAATTTCTGCCGCTATCTCTCCTGACTTATACATGGATGCCACATTGCCGCCTATAAATCCATCCCCGATACCGCCTTCCAGCATACTGAAAACAGGAACCTTTGCGTTATTCATGATAAAATGGATGGCTTCTTTTTCACTGTACTGCTTTCCGCTGGCATTTTCCGTCATCAGCACATAAATCAGGATCGTGTTTTTCCCTACCATGCTGATTTTCTGACGCAGTTGATTTAAAGTAAGCTCCGAGGCGTTGATATCTGTAAATTCCAGTTCCGGATACTCTCTGGCATAGCGGTAATATTCCCGCTTCACTGCCATACCTGTAATACTGTTATCCAGGATCACGGCAACTTTCTTGGCAGAAGGGTTTAATTTCATGCCCAGTTCGATATTATTAGCAATGGAAAGCTTCTCGATTATCCCTGTGATCATAGGGTCCTGTGCCGCGCTGATTGCCAGCTCTGTATCATTTACGCCCTCAAATATCAACGGAATTTCGTCAAACAATTCTTCCCGATACTGAAGGCCGAACAAAAGGGCAGGGTCATCTCCAAGAATGACTGCGTCATAAGGCTCTACCTTCGAGAGGCGGTAGGCAAGCCCTTCATAGAACTGACGGCTTGATACCTCATCATTTATCCGCTTGGTATCCATAAATTCATAATCCACTACAATATTGTTTCCAACCCGGTTTTCTACACCGCTTATCTGTCTTTGTACCGTCTCCCAGCTATAGGAATAGGAACTTATAAAAAGGATTCTTCCTTCTTTATCAGCGGCTTTTGCCTGTATCCCGTAAGCAGACAGACATATCAGAAAGAGCAGTAGTCCCGCATATAATAGAACATATCTCTTTTTTATTTTATTCATGTCTGCCCCTCCCTGAAATTAATTTGATACTTTACACTATTTTATCACACTTTCCTGACAAAACAACATTTAAGGAAAAAAAGCAGGAAACTTTTTCAAATTTCCTGCCTGCTAAAGCCGCCGTTAATGCATAAGCATAGACTCGATAAATATCCCGTATCCTTTTGTGGGATCCTGTACCAGCACGTGTGTCACTGCCCCTATCAGTTTCCCATCCTGTATGATGGGGCTGCCGCTCATGCCCTGTACGATTCCTCCTGTGGCCATAAGAAGTTCCGGGTCTGTAATTTTAAGCACGATCCCTCTGTTGACGTTATCATTTTCAAGATTGATGTCAATGATTTCCACATCGTACATCTGTGTTCCCTGTCCGAGCGAGCAGATGATCTGGGCAGGGCCTTTTTCAATTTCCTGTTTTAATCCAAGAGGCAGGAAACCGTAGGTATCATCCATGGCAATTTCCGGGCTGCATACCCCAAATATGCCCCGGGAGGTATTGTCTGTAATATTCCCCATTACGTTTCTGTCATCATACTCGATAAATCCTGTCAGTTCCCCTGGCACACCGCTTTCCCCTCTTGTGATCCCGATGATTTCCGTATGGTACAATGTTCCCTTTGACAAAGTCATCAGGGTACTGGTGTCTATATCGTTGATGCCGTGTCCCAGCGCCCCGAAATTTCCCTGCTCGTCAATATAGGTCATAGTTCCCACGCCCTGGGCATTATCCCTGACCCATATGCCCATTTTGTATTCCCCGTTCTGGTTGAGCTGGGGTCTGGCTTTCACATCAATGATCCCGTCTCCCCTTTTGACTTTAAACACCAGCTCCTGCCCTTCGCTGTGGTTGATTCTCTCAATCAGCGTTTTCTTTTCATTGATTTCTTCATCATTGATTTCCAGAATATAATCCCCCGTCTGAAAAACATATTTTCCCGGATTATATTTCTGGCCGTCATCTCCTTCAAATTCACCTGTCCCCACTACCAGCACTCCCTGGGTTTTTACGTAAATACCGATGGGAATTCCTGCCGGTTTCAGCATCAAGTCCTGAATGACTTCCACATCCACTTCTTTTAATGGAATCAGCCCAAAAAGTTTTAACTGGATTTTATACTGGTCTATCTGGCTGGCCTTTACCGTGACAGCCCGCCCGAAATCAATGAAAATACTTTCAGAAACGGCCGGACTTACATTTGTGCCTCCGCTTACCTCCACTGCTTCTTTATAAAGTTCTCCTGTAGCCGGCACTTTAAAATCCAATTTCTGGTCCACCCCCGCTTTTATCATAATGGTGGACGGAACACTGAGCCACATAAAATAATACAGGGAAAAAAGTACTGACAAAACGCCGAATACCAGCATCACATATAAGAATTTTTTATAAATCAGAACCCTCCTGCAATTCGGTTCATATAAACGTTCCAAGTTTCCACATCCTTTTTATAAAAAATTGTATCTGTATCTTTCCTTTGTACAGGTCTGTACTAAAAAAGACATACTGACCGTATGCCTTTTTTAGTATGTGGAAAACTTTCATTTTTACTTTCAGAATTTCATTTTTTTACTTCCAAATGTTACTATTCTTTGACTTTTTGTGCAGTTTCCTTCATTTCCCGGGCATTTTCAAGGACTGCCGCTGTCAGCTTCCCGCTTCCCAGCAGCCTTGCCAGCTCACCCAAGCCCTCTTCTTCGCCAAGTTCCCTGATTCCTGTTACGGTCCTTTCATTTTTAACACCCTTTTCAATCAAAAAATGAGCATCCGCCATGGAGGCAATCTGGGGCAGGTGGGTAATGCAGATAATCTGGTGGTTTTTGGACAGTTTTCCTAATTTTTCTGAAACCTTCCAGGCCGTCTTGCCGCTGATTCCGGTGTCTATTTCATCAAAAACCAGCGTATCCGTCTCGTCCTTATCCGCAAAGACAGTCTTAAATGCAAGCATGATCCGGGAAAGTTCACCGCCGCTGGCGATCTGCCACAAGGGCTTGGGCTTCTCACCCGGATTGGTTGAAATCAAAAACTCTACTTTGTCAAAACCCTCTGCCGTGAATTCTTCCTGGGCGGTTATGGCTATTGAAAACTCTACGTCAAGAAAATTTAGATCAATCATAGCCTCCCTTAGCTGATCTGCAAGGGGAGCTGCCGCTTTTTTTCTTAAATTTGAGATCTTACGGCACAATTTAAGGATTTCTTCCTCCTGCGCTTTCGCCTGTATTTTTAATTGTTCCATATAAGACTCAAAATGATTCAGCTTTTCAAGAGCTTTCTGCTTTTCCTCCTGCGCTTTTAAAATTTCGGCAATGGAATTTCCATATTTATCCTTTAAGTGATTCAGGGTGTTAAGGCGCTCCTCCAGATAAGCAAATTCTTCCTCATCAAATGCAAGACTGTCCCTATACTGTGCCATGGAACGGTTAAAATCATTTAACAAATCGTCAATATCTGTCAACTGGTCTATAAGGGGTCCGCTTTCTTCATCGTAGGCTGCAATCGTTTTCAGCTCTTTTAGTGCATACCCCACTGCCAGCCCTGCGCTTCCCTCCTCCTCATATCCCGTAAGTCCATGGACCTGATAAACCGTCTCCTTCATTTTTTTTGCGTTTACCATCCTGCGGTACTTTTTTTCTACCTGCTCATCTTCCTCCGGGTTTAGAGCCGCCGCTTCTATTTCATTGACCTCAAATTCAAGAAGTTTTGCCTCCCGCACCCGCATGGCCTCATCCGTATTCTGGCTCTCCAGTTCCTCTTGGCACTTCCTGTAATCTGCCAGCTTTTCTTTCAAACGGGCTTTGTTTTCATCAATCTTTTCTCCCACATAGTCGTCCAGCATTTTCTTATATGCCGCTGGCTTTAGCAATGACTGATGCTCATGCTGGCCGTACATATCCAGCAGATATCCCGACAGGCCCTTAAGCTGTCCGGCGGTAATGGTCTCCCCGTTTGCCCGGCAGATACTGCGTCCTGCCATGATTTTTCTCTGCAGAATCAAGGTACCATCCTCTTCTATGGGCAGATCCATCTCCCTAATTTTGTCACAACTGTGCCCGTCTAAGGAAAATACCAGCTCCACCAGCGCATAATCGGCGCCGGTGCGGATATAATCCTTGTCGGCCTTTGCCCCCAGCGCCAGATTAATGGAGCCGATGATGATAGACTTCCCCGCTCCGGTTTCCCCTGTGAGTATATTCATTCCCTTGGAGAATGTCACCTCCTGTTCATCAATCAGCGCTAAATTTTTCACGTGTAAACTTTCCAGCATATGCTTCCTCCTTATGCCCCTTCTCTCAAGCGCATAATCGGTTACTCCTCCAGTACGCTGCGGATTTTTCTCATAACAGCCTGGGTATCCTCCGCAGACCTAAGAGCCATCATAATGGTATCGTCCCCCGCAATGGACCCTACAATTTCCTTAAGCTTCATGGCGTCTATGGCTGCCGCTACCGCCATTGCCATGCCTGATACGGTCTTTACCACAAGAATATTCTGTGCCATGTCCATGGAAATAAATCCATCCTTTAACACCCGTATATACTTTTCCCCTAAAAAATGGTCGTGGTTGACTAAAACCGTGTATTTCTGCCGTCCATCCCCCATAGGAACCTTTGACAGCTTTAATTCCCTGATATCCCTGGATACCGTTGCCTGGGTGACTGTGTATCCGGCTTCTTTCAGTTTATCTGCCAGCTCCTCCTGGGTCTCAATTTCAAACTGTTCCACTAGTTCCTTTATTTTCTGATGCCTGCTCTTTTTCATAATGCCCTTCCGTATAACAAAGTAGTAAAACTAATCGATCATTTTTCTGTGAAGAACTTCCAGAAAGCTTACCTGGCTCAACTTGACAATTCCGGTCGTCTTATCAGATTTTTTTATTTCGATCCTTTCGCCTGTGCGCAGGATGGTCTTGTGACACCCATCAAATATGGCTTCTACTTCCTGTATTTCCCCGTCCCTGCTGCTCTCTATTCCCACTGTGACAGTATCCTCTGGGGACAACACAATGCTCCTGCTGTGCATGGAATGGGGACAGATAGGCGAAAGAAGGATCAGCTCTGCCTTAGGTTCCACAATAGGCCCCCCTGTAGAAAGGTTATATCCCGTGGATCCTGTAGGAGTAGAAACAATCATCCCGTCTGCATGATAATGATGGAGGAACTGACCGTTGACATAAATATTAAAATTAAGTATCTGCAGGGAACCTTTTCTTGTAATTACAATATCATTTAAAGCCCTGGCATGATCCTTTTCTCCCATCTTACCAAAACTCTGGCCGGAAATCATCATGCGCTTCTCTATTTCATATTCCCCCCTGATAAGCTTATCTAAGGCATCTTCCGTCCCGGATCTGTTTATCTCCGCCAGAAACCCGAGCGTGCCTAAGTTGATGCCTAGAAAAGGAATATCCCGGTCCGCAAGGTCCACTGCGGCCTGCAAAAGCGTCCCGTCTCCGCCCAGCACAATGATGCAGTCCACATCCGGTTTTACTTGTTCTTTATATGTATACCGTTCTTTCCCGGGCTTTTTCATACCCACATCCACAATGCAGGTTTTCCCGTGCCTGGTCAGATAATCCTTGATAGACCGGGCAGTCCTTAGTTCCGCATCCTTGGTGGGATTCGTTATCACATAAAAAAACTCCATTGGTTCTTCCTCATTTTCAGGTACGCTCTAGCTACCAAATCCTCCCTGCAGATCCAGGCTGCCATGGGCCGCTTCGACGGTTTCCGAAACTAACCGGGAAATCTTTTCCTGAAAGGAATATCCAGTCCTGCTTCCGGTAATTTTCCGTGCTTCTTCTTCCGCCTCCGGTTCCGCAATTTCTTCTGTAGCTTTTATCTTATCCTCATTTTTCTTTATGTGGATAAGATATTCTATATTCCCTTCCGGCCCTTTGATGGGTGAAAAGGTAAGATGCAGTATGTCAAAGCCTATATAGTCTGTATAGTCAATGACTTTCCTTATCACTCCTTCATGGACTTCCGCATCCCGGACGACTCCCTTTTTCCCTACCTTGTCCCGGCCTGCTTCAAACTGGGGCTTGATCAGGCAGACCATCTCCCCAAAAGGCGCTAAAAGGGCACGAGCCGGAAGCAGAATTTTGGTAAGGGAGATAAAAGACACGTCCACAGAAGCAAAATCCAGGGTGTCATCAATATCCTCTCGGGCCATATACCGGAAATTTGTCTTTTCCATGCAGACGACCCTTCCGTCATTGCGCAGCTTCCAGTCAAGCTGCCCATGGCCTACATCCACCGCATAGACCTTTACTGCCCCGTTTTGCAGCATACAGTCGGTAAACCCTCCGGTGGAAGCACCGATATCCATGCAAATACAATTTTCCAGCTTTATGCCGAAATTGTCAATTGCTTTTTCCAGCTTAAGCCCTCCCCGGCTTACATACTTCTGTCCGCTGCCTCTTACTTCGATATGGATTTTCTCCGGGTCGAAAGAGGTGCCCGCTTTATCTTCCCGCTGTCCGTCTATGAATACATTTCCCGACATGATAACGGCTTTTGCCTTTTCCCTGGAAGGACAAAACCCCTTCTTTACCAACAATATGTCCAGACGTTCTTTCATAGTCAGTTTTCCATTTCTTTCTTGATTCTTTCTACAATGCTTTCCGCATCTATGCCGATCTCTTTCTTAAGCAGATCCACATTGCCGTGTTCCACATATTCATCAGGAATGGCAATCTGGATAAATCCTGCGGACAATTTCAGATTCCCCATTACGTCCCTGACCTTTTCACCGTAACCGCCGCTGGCTACATTTTCCTCCATGGAAACTACAAGTTTATGGTTTGTGGCTGCCCATTTCACTGATTCTTCATCGATGGGTTTTACAAATCTGGCATTTATGATACTGCACTTATATCCTTCCCTGTTAAGCTGCGCCTTAACTTCCTCCGCAGTCTTTACCATGCTTCCTGCCGCCATCAGGCATATCTCGCCTTCCGCATAGAGAAGTTCTGACCTGCCAAGTTCAATGGGCGCCCGATACCCTTTCAGTCCCGCATAGGCATCCCCCCTTGGATAACGAACGGCAATGGGCCCGTCAAAAGCTGCCGCAAATTTCATCATATCGGAAAGCTCCCATTTATTTTTAGGCGCCATAATATGCATATTGGGAATGGAAGACAGATAAGAAAGATCAAAAATCCCCTGATGGGTTTCTCCGTCGCTTCCTACCAGTCCCGCCCTGTCAATGGCAAATATCACAGGAAGATTCTGAATACAGACATCATGAAGAATCTGGTCGTATGCACGCTGCAAAAAAGAAGAATAAACAGCTACCACAGGACGCAGCCCTCCCGCTGCCAGTCCCGCCGCAAAAGTAACTGCATGTTCCTCCGCAATACCCACATCAAAAAAACGGTCCGGATACATATTTCTGAATCGCTTAAGGCCAGTCCCGTCAGGCATGGCTGCTGTGATAGCAACAATTTTTTCGTCCCTTGCGCCCAGCTTGGTCATGACCGTAGAAAAAATATCTGTATAGTTTGCTGTTGTCCTGGGCTTTGTGGGAAGCCCTGTTTCTATGTCAAAGGGCTCTGCTCCGTGGAATCTGGCCGGGTGCCGCTCTGCCGGGGCAAACCCTTTTCCTTTTTCGGTGATCACATGGACCAGCACCGCATTTCTGGTGCGCTTCGCCTCCTGGAATACCCGCAGCATGGCAGAAATGTTGTGTCCGTCAACGGGGCCTAAATAGGTGATCCCCATATCCTCAAAGAACATCCCCGGCACCACAAGATGCTTGAAACTGCTCTTAGCCTTTCGGATGCCTTCCACCACCTTTGCCCCTTTCGGGATATCCTTTAAGGTATTATATACCCCTTCTTTTATATCCAGATAGGCATTGGCCGTCCTGATATTGTTCAGATATTTGGACACACCGCCTACGTTTTCCGATATGGACATATTGTTATCATTCAAGACAATAATGAAATTTGTCTCCAGCTTGGCTGCGTTGTTGAGAGCCTCATAGGCCATGCCGCCGGTTAAGGAACCGTCCCCAATCACAGAAACAACCGTGTTTGTCCCCCCCTGAATATCCCTTGCCTTGACCAGTCCTAAGCCTGCCGAGATGGAAGTGGAACTGTGCCCTGTGTCAAAACAGTCGCAGTCACTTTCCTTGCGCTTGGGAAAGCCGCTCATACCGCCGAATTTCCGCAAATTTTCAAATCCTTCCCTTCTGCCTGTCAAAAGCTTATGGGTATAAGACTGATGCCCCACGTCCCATATCAGCTTGTCTTCGGGAAGGTTCAAAAAAAGATGCAGCGCCATAGTCAGTTCCACCGCTCCTAAATTGGAGCCTAAATGACCGCCTGTGCGGGAGATCTTTTCAATCAGGAATTCCCTTATCTCCTGTGCAAGGGCCGGATAATCGGATGCATTTACATTTTTAATGTCATTTACATTTTTGATATTGTCAAGCAACATTTTATCAACCTTCTTTTCTTCTGTCCCTTTTTATTTCTCTCTGGTAATCAGGGAGTTTACAAGTTCCTCAAGAAATCTGTTCCTTTTTTCAAAAGAGCCAAGAATGTCAAGGGCTTCCCGTGACAGTTCCCTTACCTCTTTTCTGGATTGCTCCAGTCCGTGAAGGGTCACATAGGTCAGTTTATGGTTTCTTTCGTCACTGCCCACAGGCTTACCCAGTATCTCTTCCGAACTGGTCACATCCAGTATGTCATCCTGGATCTGAAAAGCAATTCCTATATTGTAAGCCGCCTTTTCCATGGCTGCAACAGCACTTTCCTCCGCTCCGGCTAACACAGCGCCTATCATAAAGGCAGCCTGGATCAGGGCCGCAGTCTTATTTTCATGGATAAACAAAAGGAGCTCCTTTGTCATCTCCTGCCCCGATCCGGCTTCTATGTCAGCGCACTGGCCTCCTATCATTCCATAAACGCCTGCTTTGTTTGCAAGGATCTTTAAAGCCAGCGCCGCCCTTTTCATTTCTTTTGCGCCTGCCGCCATATCAAAAGCTGACGCTGCCGTCTCAAAGGCAAGATTTAACAGTCCGTCCCCTGCCAGCACCGCCATACCATCCCCATATTCGTTCCACGTAGTTTTGCGCCCTCTTCTGTATTCGTCGTTATCCATTGCCGGAAGATCGTCATGGACAAGAGAATAATTGTGAATCATTTCAAGTGCCGCCATAAAAGGTTCCACAAGGGTTCCTTTGCCGCCAAACAAAAAAAAGCTTTCTTCCATCAATATGGGCCGCAGCCTCTTTCCGCCTGCCATGACGCTGTAGTTCATTGCCTCCAGGACCTTTTTCTGGAAGCCCTGCTCTTTAGGGAGGTATTTTCTCAGGACTTCTTCCGCATGTTTTACTTTGTCCCTTTGTATTTCATCAAAATTCATGAGTTTCTCCATCTTCATTTAAAACCAGCACCTTTTTTTCCACCTGGTCAATGGCCTGATTGCACTTTTTTAACAGTTCCATACCGCTTTTATATATCTGGAAAGACTCTTCCAAAGAAATGTCTTCCTGTTCCAGTGCCAAAACAGTCTCTTCAAGCTTATCAAAAGCTTCCTCAAGATTAAGCTCCTCATCCTCCTGCTTTTGCATACCAATTCTCCTTCCGCTTTCTTTTTGCAGCCCGCTTCCATGCCTTTTCTTTAGAAATCACCCTGATAATACCTTTCAGGCAGACTTGCTTAGACTATTTCCCCGGGATACTTTTTCGTTACCTGTGCTTCCATCCTGCCGTTTTTAACGTAAATCTGGAGGCAATCGCCTAAGGCAACCTTTTCTATATCCGCTACCGTCTTTCCCTTACTGTCCGAAACATAGGAATAGCCCTGGTTCAGCTTATCCAAAGGAGATAAGCCTTTCAATTTTTCTATATAAATTGCCAGCCGGTGCCTCTGGCCTGTGATCTGGTTTTTCACAGCCGCCAGAAGACGGTCTTCCAGATTCATGGCATAGGTTCTTTTTTCTCTGATTTTTCCCATGGGGCTGTTCATTTTCAGTCCGGCATAGAGGGCCTGTATCTTTGTCTTCCCCAGCCTGATCCTCCCCTGCATCTGCCGGTTCATGGCCATTTTCATTCCCTCCATCTGATTTAGCAAAAGAGAGATGTCATAAACAGCCAGTTCTGCCGCTGCCGAAGGTGTCGGCGCCCGCAGGTCAGACACATAGTCTATGATTGTGGTATCTGTCTCGTGACCCACCGCCGAAATGACCGGAATAAAGCAGTCAAAGACTGCCTGGGCCACTATCTCCTCATTAAAAGCCCACAGATCTTCTATGGAGCCGCCGCCCCTGCCTACAATCATCACATCCACCCCTGCCTGTTCTAAGGCCCGGATTCCGCGGACAATACTTGCCGGCGCGGCCTCCCCCTGTACAACTGCCGGATAGAGGATTATCTGCACATAAGGATTTCTTCTTGCGGCAATATGAATGATATCTCTGACAGCCGCCCCTGTGGGCGCTGTCACGACACCTAACGTTTTAATAAATTTCGGAATCTGTTTTTTATATTCCGGCGCAAACATTCCTCTGTCCTGCAGTTCCTGCTTTAAATGCATAAATCTCTCGTAAAGCTCTCCTGCGCCGTCCTGGGTGATGCGCTTTGCATACATCTGGTACTTTCCGTCTCTCTCGTATACATCCACAGTGCCCCTGACAATTACCTGCATCCCCTCAGACATCCGAAATACAAGACCGGAACGGTTTCCTGCAAACATCACACAGGAAATCGTTCCTTTTTCATCCTTTAACGTAAAATAAATATGCCCGGAAGAATGATATTTACAGTTGCTGACCTCGCCCTTGACAGACAGCTCCTGCAACAGAAAATCCTGCGCGAACATATTTTTAATGTATGAATTTATCTGACCAACCGTATATACATTCTGCATATTATCATCCGCCTATGCAAACTTTGCCAGCACCCCGTTAACAAAAGAGGGGGACGAATCCTGCCCGAATTTCTTGGCAAGCTCTACAGCCTCGTTAATGGCAACGCTGGTAGGAATATCTTCATCATACATGATTTCATAAACTGCAAGCCTTAAAATCGTAAGATCCACCTTTCCCATCCGGCCGGTGTTCCATCCCTGGACCTTTTCGTTCAATGCTGTGTCAATTCCATCCAGTTTTTCGATAATCTTATTAAATTTCCCGCTAATCTGGGCATTTTCTCCAAACGCCATACTGTTTTCTTCATCCTCGAAAAAAAAGGCTTCCTGCTGCGCCAGTTCTTCCCTTGGGTTAAATTCTACACGGAACAGCAGTTTAAAGAGCTGCTCTCTCATTTCTCTTCTGCTCATGAGTCTCCACCCTGTATGATTATCCTTTTTGCATATTTACGCCGGCTATACGGACGTCCACATCGGACACCTCCAGCCCTGTCATATTTTCAACCGTTGATTTCACCCGCTCCTGTACCTTCTGGGAAACTGCCGGTATATTGTAACCATATTCAACTATCAGAACAAGCTCTGCTTTCACCCGCTTACCGATGACTTCTACTTTTACGCCTTTGGTAAGGCCCTTTACGCCCATTTTGCTCATCAGTTCATGACTGATGTTCCCGGCCATGGCCGCAACACCTTCCACCTCGGTAGCTGCAAGACCTGCAATCATTGCCACCACATCATCGGCAATCTTAACTGTACCAAGGTCCTCATCTTCCTGCAATACATATGTGTTCTGTTCCAACGTTTTTTCCATAAACAATACCCTTTCTTTCCTTTAACTGCAAGTCTCATTATTCCCTATGATACCAAAAATTACGCTTTTTGCATAGCCCCAGCCGTAAAATTACCCAAAATACAATTACCGCCAAATGCTTTAAAGCCAGAAGCTTAAACTCTGCTGTTCCTCGTTTTCCGCATAGGAAACAGTTCCCTCCTGGGCGCTTAAATATTTGAAAATTCCCTGTTCTTCTATAAGATGGTAAATCATATCTTTATAAATTGCACTGTCTGCACATTTCAGCGTTACATAGGAGCTTCCCCTCTCGTAAGCCGAAGTAAATACCTGGGCAAGTTTTTCTTTGTCAACTTCCGTAAAGTAAAGCCCTTCCCTGACATAATAATTGTCTTCCATGGAATTGCACTCCGGAATTTCCACAATAGGATCAATTATATGGGTTTTCTCAAGCTGGGCAGTCGTAACGCACAGATAATCATAATTGATGGGCGGAATACTTTCCGGCATCTGCTCGCTGCTTCCCTCCACAATCTGGTAAGAGGCGTCCCCCCATGTAGTATCTACATAATAATAATTTCCATCCAGCTTTACCAGATTCCATGCATGTCCTTCTCCGCCGGAAACCCTTCCCATAATGAGAGTTGACTCAATTCCTGCTTTTCCTAAAAGATACTGGGTAGCTTTGGCATACCCCTGACACACGCTTTTCTGGCTGATAAAAACAGAGCAGATATTCTGGTTGTCCAAAACAGCCGCGTCATACTCTGTCTGGTTAATAATATATTCATAAATATACTTCACCTTTTCATACTGATCCAGACTGCTTTCCATGCCTTCCAGACACTGGGCCGTATATTCTGCAATCTTTTCTTCCCTGATGGCTGCTTCCTGCTCTGTCACATTGTAGGTGCCTGAAAAGGTAATCTTTTTAACCACCTCTCCCAGAGTATATCTGGTAAATGTATAGCCGTCCACATAGAAGATTTCAGGATGGTCATTGAGCACACACTGGAAGACCTTCTCAATTCTGTCCGTTTCTGTACAGGAAAGAGCGATTCCTTCGCCGAAATCCTGAAGTATCTTCAATATTTCCGCGTATATGACCTTTTCGTCCTCATTGAGTCTTTCATAGTGAAAAAGCCCCGTCTGCTGCTTTCTGATGCTGGCAGTTTCCTCTTCGGGTATGCCGAAAATACTTTCCACCTCACCGGAATCTGTTTCCTGTTTAGCGTTTTCATCCGGCATGAATTCCCTGCCCGACTGTTCTTCCCTATTCACCTGTGCCGCGCCCTCTATGGGCCTGTCCATCTCTGTCAGGAAACTACATCCTAAAAGGAGCAGCATACATACAGAAACCAACAATATACTCTGTCTTATTTTCATTTAATCACGTCCAAACTCTGAAAGTACCAATCCTTCGTTCCGGTCCAGAGTCATCCCCACGCTCCATGCGTTGACAAACAATAAAAGAGGATTTCCCTTTAAATCCCTGACCTTCTTCATATCGGAGGTTCCCACCAGCTTATTTAAATCAATCTCTTTATTTTCAATCCACCGGATATGTTCATAGGGCAGATTTTCCAGCTTTATTTCCACATTATATTCATTTTCCAGCCGGTATTTGAGCACATCAAACTGGAGTACGCCTACCACTCCCACAATAATTTCTTCCATACCTGTGTTAAATTCCTGGAAAATCTGAATTGCGCCTTCCTGGGCAATCTGGTTGATCCCCTTTACGAACTGCTTCCGCTTCATGGTGTCGATTTGCCTTACCCTTGCAAAATGCTCCGGTGCAAAAGTAGGAATCCCTTCGTAGCAGAACTGCTCTTTTGGCATGCACAGCGTATCCCCTATGGAAAATATCCCCGGGTCAAATACACCGATGATGTCACCCGCATAGGCTTCCTCAAGTATTTTCCTCTCACTGGCCATAATCTGCTGGGGCTGGGAAAGGCGCAGTACACGTCCTCCCTGTACATGCTTCACCTCCATGCTTGCTTCATATTTGCCGGAGCATATCCGCATAAAGGCAATCCTGTCCCTGTGGGCCTTATTCATATTCGCCTGAATCTTAAATACAAAAGCCGAAAATCCATTCTCCACCGGAGAAATCAATCCGGTATCTGCTTTCCGCGGCAAAGGTTCTGTGGTCATATCAAGAAAATGCTGTAAGAAAAACTCCACGCCGAAGTTAGTAAGGGCTGACCCGAAAAATACCGGTGTCAGTTTCCCGGCCTGTACCAGCTCTAAATCAAACTCTGCGCTGGCACCGTCTAAAAGTTCGATCTCATCCGTCAAAGTACCTGTCGCTTCTTCCCCGATCTCCAGAGACAGCTTATCTTTGTCAGAGGCGGGTATCTCCATACTTTCCCCTTCTTTTGTTCCCTTTTCCGTGTCTGAATAAGTAATGACACACTGCCTTTTCCTGTCATATACCCCTTTGAAATTCTTCCCGGATCCTATAGGCCAGTTAACCGGACAGGTGGCTATCCCCAGTTCCTTTTCAATTTCATCCAGCAGTTCAAAGGTATCATTGGCATCCCTGTCCATTTTATTGATAAAAGTAAAAATCGGTATTCTGCGCATAACACAAACCTTAAAAAGTTTACGAGTCTGTGCCTCCACGCCTTTGGACGCATCAATGACCATCACCGCCGAATCCGCCGCCATCAGCGTCCGGTACGTGTCCTCGGAAAAGTCCTGATGCCCGGGTGTGTCCAGAATATTAATGCAGAATCCCCCGTACTCAAACTGGAGCACAGAGGAGGTGACTGAAATTCCTCTCTCCTTTTCAATTTCCATCCAGTCAGACACCGCATGTCTGGCAGTTGCCTTTCCTTTTACGCTTCCTGCCAGATTTATGGCTCCCCCGTATAGGAGAAATTTTTCAGTCAGAGTCGTCTTCCCTGCATCGGGATGCGAAATGATTGCAAAGGTCCTTCTTCTGTTTATTTCCTGTCTGTAATTGTCCACGTGTTCTTCCTCCAATGATTCCAAATGTATCTTAAGAAACTGATCCCTTTCTTCCTACAGTTCCTTACAGCACGGATTCTCCTGCTATATTGCCGGAAATCCCCAGAACTTTGAGCACGGTTGCCCCGATATCCGCAAAGGTTTCCCTGGTTCCCAGATTGCCCGGCTCTATACCTTTTCCATAAACAAGTAACGGCGTATATTCCCGGGAATGGTCGGTGGATACGGTATAGCCCGGATCACAGCCGTGGTCTGCCGTGATCATCAGCAAATCTTCTTCCCCAAGCTTTGCCAGTATGCCGGGCAGCGCATCATCAAACTCCGCTAAAGCCTTTGCATAGCCTTCTATATCATTTCTGTGCCCGTAAAGCATGTCATAATCCACCAGATTAATAAAACACAGACCTTCAAAATCCTGGTCCAGATAGTCTCTTATCCGTGCAATCCCTTCCGTATTTCCTTTCGTGTATACATAGGAAGTGATTCCCCTTCCTGCAAAAATATCTTTGATTTTCCCAACACCAATGACTTCTTTCCCAGCCTTCTGGATCATATCCAGCATGGTATCCGCCGGCGGTTCCAGGGAATAATCATGCCTTCCTGAAGTCCGCTGATAATTTCCGTTCTCCCCTGAAAAAGGTCTTGCTATCACTCTGCCCACGCTGTGCGGTCCTCTTAAAAGCTCCCTTGCCATCCGGCAGTACTCATATAATGTCTCCACCGGAACCACATCCTCATGAGCGGCTATCTGGAATACACTGTCAGCCGATGTATATACGATCAAATCCCCTGTCCTTACATGTTCGTCCCCGTATGCCTTTATAACCTCTGTTCCCGAATAAGGACGATTGCATAAAACTCCCCTTCCGGTCATCTGGCAGAACGGCTCTAAAATTTCTTTGGGAAATCCCTCCGGATAAACAGGCAGAGGGCTTTTAGATATGACGCCTGCGATTTCCCAATGCCCGATAGTAGTATCCTTCCCTTTTGACGCTTCCCTCATTCTTCCATAAAGGGCTGCCGGCCGGTCTGTTCCCTCCCGCCAGTCTATGCCGTCAATATTAAATAATCCCATCTTCTCCATATTAGGCATGTGGAAACAGGAGCCTTTGGATGCAGAACGCAGGGTGTTGGTCCCGGCATCGCCAAATTCCGCTGCATCTTCCATTGCACCTATTCCCACACTGTCCAAAACAATTAAAAAAACTCTTTTCATAGGGTATCCCTTTCTTCTTCCCGCCGGATTTTCCAATCCGGCCCTTCGTTCAATAAACCGGCCCGCAAGGCACCGCCGTCTTTTTCAACATAAGGATGTCTCTCCCAGCCCGACATCCATTGTTATAACAAAATATCTCGCGGAGCATGACGGCGTTTGTGTTACAATAAGACGTCTCGCGGAGCATGACGGCGTTTGTTATTACCTGTAATAGGATACCACATTTTTTTAAATATAGCATCTATTTATTCTAATGAATAATTCTGCTCTCTCCCCCTGTGTCACTGCACCCTCCATTCCCCGCAGCACGCGCTATTCACCGGCTAATGTACTGATAATAATGGCCTCGGGAGATGCGCCTGTTTTGCGGATAATGATATCCTCTATCTGGGCACGCTGTGCCTCTGAAAGCTCGGCGGCATTCACCACCACATCCACGGTTTCATCTGTAATGCTTACCACAACATCGTCAAATCCTTTGCTCTCCAGCAGGATTTCCGCAGCCGTTTCCTTTTCCGCTATGTCTGTAATGGCAATCATATTATCCACTGCTTCCTGCTTCTGTTCCTCACCGATATTTACATTGTTGATAATTTCCAGCAGGGTTTCTTTATTTCTGGCTCTGGTCTGTTCCTTTAAAAGCCTTGCTCCTGAAAGAGTGTTAAGGCTGGCGGATGAGGTAAAGACTGCTTCCCCAGGAGTTTCTCCGTCTGAGAGCTGGTTCTCCACTTCAGGCGTTATATCCTGGGCTGTATTTTCCGCCATAACTTCCTCCATGGTTTCGTCCAGATAATTTTCTTCCTGTAAAACCATATCGGAGTCCATGCTTTCGATTTCCCCATACTGGGCCTGCTCCATATCCTCGTCGGATATTTCAAACAAAGCCGCCACATCCTCATCGGCCTCTGCAATATCCTGCTGGCCAGCCACCACTGTATCAGATCCTGCTGTCATAATTTCTTCTTCCGTAATTCTGCTTCCGGCAAAATTCAGATACCCTGCAACTGCAATCATAATTGCCAAAGCCGTAATCATGATCTGATTCTTCTTCACCATATTTTTCAAGTCCGTTTCTCCTTCTTATTGTGATATCATTTTAACTATTTTAATTTTATGTGCTTCAATGCCAAATAATGCCTGAATTGCTTCTGTTATATTTTGGGCCGTTTTTACATTATGGCCGCCCTGGGCTGATACCACCACGCCTTCCACTTTAGGGGAAAGCACTTTCTTAACATAAGGGGTACTGCTGCCTGCGAACACGGTCTGTTCACTGCCGCTTATGTCTGTGGTATTCCTGCTGCCCCCTGCCGAATCCACCTCTGTAGTCCCCTTTCTGGATGTATCCGTATCCTTCTCCACCAGCGCTTCCCCGGAACCTTCCAGCGTTACCATCACTTTCACCTTTCCCACGCCCTCCATGGTACCAAGGATCTCCTCCAGAGACCTTTCCAGTTCTGCGGCATAAGCTCCCATGGCATTGGCATCTGTATCACTCATCAGGTCTGCTGCCTTTGATAAAGAATCTGAATTTAGACCTATTATACCATCTTCACTGTCCCATTGACCGGACTTTGAATCTGTTTTATCCTCCAGAGGCCATACAATCACCAGAAGGAGAATCCCTGCAAGAAATATGATCAGAAAGTTATCCCTGGTAAACTTTATTTTATTCCTCAATAATTTCAATTTTATTCTCCTCCACCCCCAGACAGCTTCCATAAATTTTTTTAAGTTTTTCAAATCCTTCCTGTCTTTTGGCCTGCTTTTCTTCTGTTTCCCCTTCCAGCCTTACCGGCGCGATCTCCACCATCCCTGGCGCTTCTTCCTTCCGGGACTGCACCCTTATTATCACCGTATCCCCGATATCCACGCCTACGGCTCTGTAGCTGCTGTCACAGGCGTTTAATTTTTCCAGCACTTCCTCCTCTATATTTTTGTATATTTCCGTTTCTTGGTCCTGTATCTCAACTCCCGGACTCTCTGAACGGATACTGTTTTCCAGCATGGCGATTGCCTGCCTGATCTCCTGCTGTGTCTCTTCCCCCGGAAAAAGCCCTAAGACCGGTTCCATAATACGGATAATCATGATGATCCCCACCAGCACTCTGACATATTTCATATAGGTACTGCCCGGCACAAAAAAAAGGATCGCCTGGGCAATAATCATAAAAATACAGACTTCTTTGACCGCATCAACCATAGCTCCTCCTGAAACGTACCTGAAAATGCCCTATGCTGAAATCGTATAAGACACCACCGCGATCACAATAATAAACAGCGCCACAGAAGTGAATACACATCTGAACAGAAGAAAGCACCCCTCCCCTACCCTGTCGGCACACAGGGAAAGCCGCTTGTCACTTACAATTCCGGTCAGCGCCGCCGCCAGTTTTACCGTTCCTGTCACCACCAGTATCTTAAAAAGGGGCATGATGCAGGCACAGAGCAGAAGGATCAGAAGAAAAACTCCCATGCTGTTTTTGATAAGTACCGCCGAACCAAGCATCAGTTCCGTCACCCCTTCCGCCACGCCCCCGATACCCGGAATCACAGAAACCGCCTTACGCATGGCGGAAATTTTCAGACGGGATGCCACCGGAACAATAACAGCCTGAACCAGACTTAAACCTGTGACAGCCCCCATGGATACCTTTAGCGCCAAAACAATTCCCTTTTCCAGAAATTCCAGTAAGAGGGTCAGTTTTTCCTCGGCCCACAAACCGTTTAGCAGAGCCAGCATCACGTAACTGTAGATAAAGGGGACCAGCATCCGGTTCAGAAAGCTTTCCACCAGATAAGCAATTATCAGCATAAGCTGATAGTAATACACCGCCGATGCACTCCCCTGGGCAGTGCCCACCGCCACAAAATAAGTCGGAATAAACAGTTTGATAAACAGCACGATATCCTCCATTGCCGCAGCCGCCGTCTGGGATACAAAAAGAAATACCTTTGTAAGAATGACCATCAGAAACAGATACAGGAAATAAAATCCTGCCTGGGCAATCTGCTGCCCCGCAAACAGGTCCGAAAATTCTGCAAAAAGTGCAGAAACGATTCCCAGGATCAGAATATAAATAAAAATCTGCCTGATACCGGAAACTTCTCCTGCAAGCCCCTCCTTCACTCCCTGAAAGACTCTTTTAAATGCCTCCTGGATTTCTCCACCAATGATCAGGGAAAGGCATTCTTTTGCGTCAATCTCTATCCCCGGAAAAAGACTGTCCATTCCCTTATTTATCTGTCCAAGGTCACAGGTGGAAAGCCAGTCCTCGATATAGGAAAAGCCGTTATTCTCTTTTTCACCGGCCTGGGCTTCCATCCCCCATGCCAGGCTGCAAAAAACAAATCCCAAAAGGAACAGAGCCACCTTTATTACTATTTTCATTTCCTGTCTCCATTCATCCCGCTATAGCATTGATGTTTTCAATCACTGCCATAAGAACGGGGATTCCCATTAAAAGAACCGACAGTTTTCCAAATATTTCTATCTGTCCTGCCACCGCGCCGTAACCTGCGTCTTTACAGATAGAAGAACAAAACTCACAGACATAAGTGATTCCCACTGCCTTAAATAAAAATCCCAGATAACTCCCGCTGCCTTTCAGATAGCCTTCCAGCTCCCTTACCCGCTCCAGCAATACCTTAAGGCCGCTTACGGAAAAACCGAAAATCAAAAGACATAGAGCCGCTCCCATATACAGTCCGTATTCCGGCCTGTTTGATTTAAACTGGAGGGCCAGCATGACCCCTGCAACCCCAAGGAGTCCTATTTTCATAATTTCCATCTTCCACGCCTCCCCTACAGACTGAACAAATCCTGTATCATCACAAACAGTTCATAGATATAGGGCAAAATCCAGGTCAGCACCAGAATCAGTCCCGCCAGGCTGATCAAAAAGGCATGTTCTTCCCTTCCGCTGTGTTTTAATATCTGGCCCAGAATGGTTATCAGTATCCCCACCGCCGCTATTTTAAAAATCAGGTTTATCCCCATATTTCCTCCACGCACTTAAGCTACAGCAGCAGAATGGATACCAGAACACCGACTGCCACTCCAAGGCTCATAATCACTTTATTTTTATCCTTTTTTCCCTTCTCAAGCTCCTCAATATGTAAATTCACTTCTCTTAACACCTCGTCCAGCGCTCCTGCCTGTGCCTGTTCCTCCATAAATCCCAGACAGGCAGGAAAATCTAAAACCAGCTTCTTTTCGGCTTTGGTAAGAGGCGTCCCCTCCATCGCTTTTTCCATATACCGCTTCCAGACTAGCGGAAAATTTTCCCCTTCCTCATATGTTTTCTGGTAAATCTCCTCAAAAACCGGAGCAAAAGGCTCCTGCCCTTTCCCTGCGATCCTTCGCAACGCTTCCGGGACGGCCGCCTTCTGATAGGCAATATAGTATTTTAAGTTTTCATAAATACTGCGTATCTGTTTCAAAAGCTTAAGGCGCATGTTTTCATCCCTGCACAGACTTCCCGCAAATCCTGCACATCCGCTTATGACCAGTATGCAGCCCGCTAACCGCAGCATAATCTCTCCGCCTTTGCCAGATAAATCCGCTTTCCGCTCTTATCAAAAATCTCCCTGATGCCGCACACCCCTTTTCTTTTTTCCAGAAACAGATATCGGTCAAAAATCCGTTCCTCCACATCCTCCATGGAATCCCCATGCATGGTCGCCACCACACTGCTGCCGCACTGTAATACCTGCAAAAGCGCCCTCAGATCCTCACTGCCGCCAATTTCATCCACTGCCACCACAGAAGGCGCCATGGAGCGCATCAGAAGCATCATGCCCTGCACCTTGGGGCACCCGTCCAGCACATCCGTGCGCATCCCTACATGATTCTGTGGGATGCCCATAAAGCTGCCTGCAATTTCAGATCGCTCGTCCACCACTCCTACCTGCCTTCCCTTCCCGTAACGGTTCCCCTCCGAAACCTGACGCACAATATCCCTAAGAAGGGTCGTTTTACCGCATCCCGGCGGGGAAACCAGCAGCGTATTTAAAAAGCGGCTGTCTTTATACAGATAGGGAATCGCCTCCCCTGCCGCCCCGATAATCTCATGGGAAATTCTGATATTCATAAAGCGGATATGGGTAATATTCCGTATGGTTCCCTTTTCATTTAAAACAACCTGTCCTGCCATGCCGATTCTGTGTCCTCCCGGCATGGTAAGAAATCCCTGCCTGATTTCATTTTCAAATGCATACATGGAATAACGGCATATATTTTTAATGATTTCATCCATTTCCCATTCCGTAATATACCAGGCCCTCTCACAGCTCCCGGACAAATTCCCGTCTTCGGATAAAAACTGCTCACTGCCTGCAAATTTTATTCTCACCGGCTGTCCCACAGCAAGACGGATTTCCTGTAATTTGTCTGCCCGCCGCAAAACCTGCTCCCACCGTTCTTTCATGGCGTCGGGAAAGATCCGCATGATGTCATCTCTTTTTTTCATTACAATCACCTCTTATCCCAATATATGATAATTTGTCCAAGTTATGACTACGGGTTTTCAAACACTCTCTAAACAGCCCGGTAAGACAAAAATCTGGTACGGGCCGACTTATTGTTACGTTAAAAGGCGCCTATTGGTATCTCCCAATAAGCGCCTCTTCTTCAATTTGTACTGCCAATATTTATTATTCACTCTTTTATTTTATCAAATTCTGTCAAGTCAATGCCGAAAGAAGTCAGTATAACCTTTAATTCCGTATAGCGGTCTTTCATAAGTCTGTAGCCCTCTGAATTTTTATCAGATGCAAGCATATATGTCGGTTATCTTATTTCTGTATTTCTTATACCTGTGCCACGTCCTTCATGGAGAAGCTCATCCTGCCCATCTTATCCTTGCCAAGGCATACAACCGTTACTTTGTCACCAAGTGTGAGAATATCTTCTACCCTGTTGATTCTCTCTTTGGCAATCTTGGAAATGTGCACCATGCCTTCTTTACCCGGTGCAAACTCAATAAATGCGCCGAACTCTTTGATGCTCACTACAATGCCCTGGAAGATCTGTCCTTCCTGATAGTCTGTGACAATGGTCTTGATGTATTCCACAGCCTTGTCCATCATGGCTGTCTCTGTACCGCATACAGATACGTTACCGTCATCAGTGATATCAATCTTAACCCCTGTACGGGCAATGATCTCATTGATCGTCTTTCCTCTCTGCCCTACCACATCGCCAATCTTTTCAGGGTCAATCTGGATGGAGATAATCTTGGGCGCATAAGGGCCTACTTCCGGTCTCGGTTCGGAAATGGCTTTCTTCATGCAGGTGTCCATGATAAACATCCTTGCCTCACGGCATCTTGCAATGGCTCCTTCCACAATAGGTCTTGTAAGACCGTGGATTTTGATGTCCATCTGAATGGCTGTGATTCCTTCCGTAGTTCCTGTCACCTTAAAGTCCATGTCGCCAAAGAAATCTTCCAGTCCCTGAATGTCTGTAAGGAGTACAAAATCATCGTCCCCCTCCCCAGTTACCAGACCGCATGAAATACCGGCAACCATCTTTTTGATGGGTACTCCTGCCGCCATCAGTGACATACAGGATGCGCAGGTAGAGGCCATGGAAGTAGAACCGTTGGACTCAAAAGTCTCGGAAACGGTGCGGATTGCATAAGGGAATTCTTCCTCTGTGGGAAGTACCGGTATCAAGGCCCTCTCTGCCAGTGCCCCATGTCCGATTTCCCTTCTTCCCGGTCCTCTGGAGGGTTTCGTCTCACCTACGGAATAGGAAGGGAAATTATAGTGATGCATATAACGCTTGCTCACTTCATTCTCATCCAGACCGTCAATCCTCTGCTGTTCGGACAAAGGAGCCAGTGTGCAGACATTGCATATCTGGGTCTGTCCCCGGGTAAACATTGCTGATCCGTGTACTCTGGGAATAATGTCAACTTCTGCGGCAAGCGGCCGAATCTGGGTAATTTCACGGCCGTCGGGACGCTTATGGTCTTTTAAAATCATTTTCCGCACGGTTTTCTTCTCATACTGGTAAATTGCTTCTCCCAGCACGGAAATCCATTCCTCGTTTTCCGCAAAAGCTTCTTCCAGCTTCTGTGTAATGTTCTTTATATTCTCCTCACGGACCTGTTTTTCATCCGTGAAAACAGCTTCCTCCATCTGCTCTGGAGGCACAATTTCCTTTATAGCCGCAAACAGTTCTTCAGGAACTGCGCAGCTTGTGTATTCATGTTTCTCTCTTCCTGCCTCGGCTGTGATTTTATTGATGAATTCAATAATCGTCTGGTTGATTTCATGGGCCTTGTAAATGGCTTCGATCATCTTATCTTCCGGAACTTCATTGGCACCTGCCTCGATCATAATGACTTTTTCTGAAGTGGAAGCCACTGTCAGGTTCAAATCTCCGATTTTCCACTGTTCCTGGGAAGGGTTGATAACAAACTCCCCGTCTATCATGCCTACCTGGGTCATGGCACAGGGGCCGTCAAAGGGAATATCGGAAATGCTGGTGGCAATGGCCGCTCCAAGCATGGCAACCAGTTCCGGACGGCACTGTGGATCAACGCTCATGACCATGTTGTTTAATGTAACGTCATTTCTGTAATCCTTGGGGAACAGGGGACGCATGGGCCTGTCGATTACCCGGCTTGTGAGCACTGCGTTCTCGGACGCCTTTCCCTCCCTTTTGTTAAATCCGCCGGGAATCTTTCCAACTGCATATAATTTTTCTTCATATTCCACGCTTAAGGGGAAGAAGTCGATCCCCTCCCGCGGCTTGTCCGATGCTGTCGCTGTGGATAATACCGTGGTATCACCATAATGCATAAACGCGCATCCGTTTGCCTGCTTGCCTACCCTGCCTACATCCACGCTTAAGGTACGGCCTGCAAGTTCCATTGAAAACGTCTTGTACATAATCTCTCTCCTTTTCTTAGTCTTACCGGCTTTTTTATACAGCCAAATGAATTTTAAGCGCAGAGGATATCTCCGCGCAATACTGCTTACACCACGCCCCTGCCGGGGCCTTTTGCCGGTGGGTCTGCCGGCGTAAATACCGCTTTTTCCCGGACATTCACAAAAAAGGCGGAGACCCCGAATCCCTCGGCATGCTCCGCCCTAAAACTGCCATTTTTACTTTCTAAGTCCCAGTTTTTCAATCAAAGCACGATATCTTTCAATATCTTTTTCTTTCAGATAACTAAGAAGACCGCGCCTCTGACCTACCATCTTAAACATACCTCTTCTGGAATGGTTATCCTTGGGATGCTCTTTCAGATGCTCTGTAAGCTCCTGAATCCTTGCTGATAATACTGCAATCTGCACTTCCGGTGAACCTGTGTCACCCTCGCATCTTGCATACTCTTTCATGATAGCTGTTTTCTTTTCTTTAGAAATCATTCTGTTTCCTCCTGTTTTTTCAAACGCCTGCTGCCAGGAATTGGCCGGAGTGTCCTGAATTCTGAGCAGCGGCTGATTTCATACCGGATTATAATAGCACACTTTTCCCCGTGTGTAAAGATTTTTTTAAAGGATACCCCTTTACAGCCCCGGCCTTACATGTCCACAGGTTCTTGCAGTTTTACAATGGCTCCGGGTTTTACCTCCAAAGTTTCCTCTGTAAAGGTTCCCCCAAGCCAGAGGGTTATGCAGGAAGGATTGTATACCATGGAACTATCCGCAGAAAACACCAGCCTTCTGTATGCTTCCACGTACTGGCAGATCTCTGCGTTTGTGGCATAATAAACGTCTTCCCTGCCTGCTGTCTCCTTTATAAATCCTTCCATATGTTCCCAGTTGTCATTCTGATCAAACTCATAGCTGTGGCCCCAGAGGAAAAAAAGCTTGGCCGGACTGTAAAAAGAAAAGTACTTATCATCTGATAAAAATTCCTTCACCAGTCCTGACAGATTTTCATCATCATGATGGCAGGTAGGATTCCACCTGAAAAAATCGGAAGGAATATCAAACCTGTGGGTTGCTTCTATGGTCCTTGCATAAACAATGCCGCAGCTTTTTAAGGCGGAAATGATGGTATCATCAAATGCCCCGAAGGCATAGGCATATCCTGTCAGAGGCTGCCCTGTAATTTCTTCCAGTTCCTGTCTGCATGGGAGAATTTCCTGTACGCATCTGGCAGAGTCCATACCGGTCAGGGATGTATGGAATCTGCCATGGGACGCGATTTCATGGCCTGCATAAAGGGAAACGATTTCCTCTTTTCCGATTTTGTTGTGGGAAACCTCTTTTTTCCCTGCCGATACGCGCCCTTCCATGCCCAGCAGGCCGGAATTCAGATTAAAGGTACATTTCACTCCCTGTTCATTAAGCAGCTTCAAAAGCCTTCTGTCCTGGCTGATTCCGTCGTCATAGCTTAAGGTCAGTGCTTTTTTCTTCCCGCCTGGCCATAACAGCCTGTCATTGATCTGTAAACTCATATATACCGCCTTTCTGCGGAGCGCGTTTCCTTTTTTCCAAATCTCCACGCCCCGGCTTTTGTCCCTGTATGATTATGCTATGTATCCGCCCCTTCTTACCAGCACGTGTTTGGAAAATGCTTGCCTCCAGATACCGCGCCAGGCGGGACCGGCAGGTAGCGTTAATAAACTTTCAAATACGCGCTAAGAGGCGGTTATATCCTGTATCAGGTACGCCATATTTCTGGAAAGTGAAGCCTTGTGGTCCGTCATATACAGCACCCCTTCGCAGAAAGAGGTATGCATCCCATAAAACCTTTCCGCAAACCACTCGGAAGAAATAAATAAAATTCCCTCCCGCACCACCCCTTCACAATACATGGCTTCTATCCTGTTGTCCACCACACAGCCTGTATTTCCCCCGGCAAACTGGATGCAGGTGCCGTCTTTAAGGGTAAGGTCTGCCACCGCACCTTCCTCGGAGATCTCAACTTCTGCCTGAAACAGTTTTGCAAGGAAACCCACAGGTGCGTACAGATATTCGCTTCTTACCAGGGCATTTCCCTTCAGTCCATGGTATTTCAGTTTTCTCCACCGGAACGCCTGCGCCTCCATCTGCTTGATATGTCCATTTACAAAGGCCCTGCTGCTTCCCTCCACAATCGCGGCTCCAAAGCCATCACCCTCTCTTTTCTTTTGGGGCGCTTCTTTTCTTAAGATCCCGTTTTCATCTTTATAGCAGCCGGAAAACAGATAATCCCAGACCAGCTCCGCGTCATCAAAGGTCTGTCCATGGTCCCGGTTTTTGACTTCCATAAACACCGTCACACCATTTTCCCCTTCAAAAAACGCCAGATTATTATTTCCTTCTATGCGGATCTGTGGAAGCTTTCTGCATCCGTTTACCTGATTCCAGTAGGCAATATTCCCGGCAATGGTGGCCTTATTCCCCTCACGGTAGTGGGGCGGCACCTGATCCAGTTCAAGGCGCGACTGCCAGACCGCCAGTGGACCGCCCCGGTTTACTGCCCTGCCCCCTCCATCAAACAACAGTGCCGTATTGGTGGGGCATCCCGAGCCTGCCGCCCCTGCCAGCAGATGCCCCAGATATCTTGCAAACTGGCTGGCTGCTGCATTGCCCATAGACATTCCCTGTAGATAGATCCTTCCCGGGTCAATCCGGTATTTCTCCTTCATTTTTTCAATCAGGGCGGCGATTTTTCTGACATCATGATAATCCTCCACCCTTTTTTCCGGCTTCGGCAACATAGGGACTTCCGGCGGCATGTCCTTAGAGGTTTCCACTACTTTTTCCCAGTCGCATTCCAGCATCCATACCCTGTTTTCAAAGGCGTCAGGAAAAACTACGATAAATCCCTCCCGGTCCGCCACCAGCGTCCAGGATGTATAGACTGCCTGCCCCCATCCTGTCATCAGGCCCCCGTGGCAGGATACTACAAGAGGCGTTTTTTTCGCCGGATCATAGCGCTCTGGCACATATTCATACCAGGTATCTTCCACACCGTCTGCAAGAAAGTCCCTGTATTTTTTCAGCCGCTCCGGATATATCTGGGAATCGTTGCCGTTTTCATTTACCGTGTGAATACCGTCTTTTAATTTTTCTGGAAGATAATCCCGGTTATCATCGTCTGGTATTCCCGGTCGGAGTCTTATTTTTCCTTTCATAAAAATCCCTGTACCCTCCTATTTTAATAAATCCCGGATCAGCCTGGCCATGTGGGATGACAGGGCGCTGTCATGGTCCGTTGCATAGATAACGCCGTTACATTCCGATACCTGAAGCCTGCAGATCTCCCTGCAGAACCATTCCGAAGAAATATAGAGAATCCCTTCTCTTTCAACAGCCTCGCAGGACATGGAGCGGATCCGGTTGTTAATGGTACAGCCAATACATCCTCTGGCAAACTGCAGACTTCTGCCATCGGGCATGTGGATCCATGCCTTTCCCTCTTTTTCCCTACAGTCTGCCTTAAAAATTTCTGCTAGGTCCCTGACCGGCACCATAGGGTATTCTCCCCGGACTAAAGCCTTCCCATTCAGGCCGTGATATTTCAGTTTCTTCCATACAAAAACTTCCCCGTGGAGGCGAACCTTTTCGTTATTGGCCCATGCAAAAAAACTGCCCGGCACTGCGGCAAAAGACACGTTATCCCCTCTGCGCTGCTCCAAAGATTCCATATATTCGATTCTTCCGTCGGACTTTCTTCTGGTTCCTGAAAACAGGTAATCCCATACAAATTCCGCGTCGTCAAAAGTCTGTCCATGGTCCCGGTTTTTCACATCCCTGAAAATATAATCCGCTTTCTTTCCTTTATAGAATGCCAGATTATTTTCCCCCACAATTTTAATTTCCGGCACACAGGTGCAGCCATTTACCATACACCAGTATTCCCTGTTTTTTACCACCACTTCTTCCGGCGTATCATCGCTTCCGGGAGGGGCCCCGTCAAGCTCCATCCTTGTCTGCATCACAGGAAGGGGGCCTCCCTCATTGTTGGGAGTATCGTCTGCATGAAACATAAGGCCGATGGTTCCCGGCCCTGCGGAGCCTGCCATTGCCGCAAAGTGAAAGCCGTAATGCCTTGCCATCATAGTGGTCATGGCATTGCCAAGAGACATCCCCTGCATGTAAATTCTTTCCGGGTCGATATTATAGTTTCTCTTCATCCTTTCAATCAGGGCAAATACCACTCTGACGTCATGATTTTCATCTACATTTTTAGGGAAGGGATTCATATAAATCTCTGAAAGCGCAGGGTCTGACAATTGCTCTATCAGCCTTTCCTCACATTCGATTGTCCAGAACCTTCTTAACTGTGCATTTGGGAAAATGCAAATGAATCCTTCCCTGTCCGCCACGTGTGTCCAGGATGTGTATACCGCCTGCCCCCATCCTGTCATCAGGCCCCCGTGCATGGAAAATACCAGCGGGGTTTTCCGGTCAGGCCTGTAACTTTCCGGCACATACTCATACCACACATCCTCAAAATCGTCCACCAGACATTCCCTGCATTCTTTCAGTCTTTGCGGATATACCTGAGAATTATTTCCGTTTTCATTCACTACGATCCGGCTTTCCTTAAGCCGCTCCGGGAGGTAATCCCGGTTATCATCATCGGGTATGCCCGCAAGGAGTATAATATCTGTTTTTTTCATATTTACCTCATTTCTGCACTGCTTTTTATACCTGCAGCATCATTCCATCTTACTGGTATATGGGTTTCTTTTTTAGGGGAAGCCACTCATCCAGTGCTTTTTTTATGTAAATATCCCAAAAATTCCAGTCATGGGCATGTTTTTCGGCTTCCTCATAATAAAAATCAATGCCATATCCGCGCAGGGCGTCCCTGTCCCTGCGCACCGTATCCCGGATAAAATCATTTTCCCCTACTGCAATGAACAGTTTCGGAATCGTTATGCCTTTTGCCAGATATCTCCGTATGTACCCGCCAAGGTCATACTCCCCGTCCCGGATATCATCCGGGTTCCCAAACGCGGCACCAAGGCGTTCCATTTTAAGTGTACGGAGTTCCTCAATGAATGCATCCGTATCCACACTGCATCCAATGCCGCCGGAAAGATCCACGCAGGCGGCATATAAATCCGGTCTTTTAATCCCCAGCGCAAGGGCCCCGTTTCCTCCCATGGCCATTCCCAGAACAAAATTATCTTCTTTTTCCGGGGAGGACGGGAACAGCGTCTGAACCACTTTTGGCAGTTCTTCCGTCATATAAGTAAAATATTTATAGCCATACTGGGTGTCCATAAAAAAACTGTCATTTACCTGGGCTGTTACCGTCATTACGCAGTTATCTTCCGCATACCGTTCCAGATTGGATTTGCGGACCACGCATGTGTCATCATCCCCGCCCCCATGCAACACATAAACGGTCTGATACTTCATATCCTTACGGTATTCCCACTGTCTTCTTGGGGCAACGCCTTCCTCTCTCTTTGCATCCGCAAGCGGATAATAGGTCATGTTCTCTGTGGGAAAGGTCACTGTGATGTTGGAGTGAAGACTTAAAATCTCTGACCTGAAGCTGAATCTTAATAATCCCATATTTTTCCTCTCTGCTGTTTCTGCTCTGTTTACCAAAGATGCTTCGCGGACTCTCCTTATATTAAAGGGGAAGGACCATCGGTCCTCCCCCTCCTTACAATAATCTGGCTTTTATTTCATCCTTAATTAGCCGCAAGCCATGCATCCAACTGTGTCTGCTTTTCATTGATAATGTCCTGGAGCCCTGCATTATACAACTGTTTGTTGAATTCTTCCACTGTGGAGTCAATATCAACTTCTCCGTACATAAGAGGCGTATAGAACTGTGCCACTACGTTGGCGCAGGCAGTCATCTGGTCTGCTACCGGTGTAGAATCAAACTGGAATCCAAGGGCCAGAGACTTTTTGGCTGTCTTATTCTTTTCTTTCATCAGTTCATAAATGTTTTCAGGCTCGAAGTTCCATGTCTTGCAGAGGGTAACGTTAGGCCAGTATGCCATACTGGCTGCCGGCCAGCCAAGGTCGCCCATGGTTTTTCCTTCGGGGTAACTCATTTGACCATTTTCGTCCAGTACATATTCAAGACCTTCCAGTCCGTTTGCTGCAATCTGTGCTGCCTCAGGGTCGGTGAACAATACGTTCAGAACCCGCATGGCCGCCTCGGGATTTTTACTGAAAGGGCTGACATGCCACATATAAGTGGTAACATCCCCTGATGTGGCAAGGGCTTCCGTAATACCTGTACCTACAACGTCTATGCCGTTTTGTACGGCAGAACTCTGGATCCCCACCTGGGCATCCCAGCTATAGCCAGGGGTTCCGTCCGTTATTCCAAGCAGAAGACTCATTAAGGTGGGCTGGTTATTGCTTAAAGGATCGGGGCTAAAGATTTCATTTTCTTTCCATACCTTTACATGCTCCATAAAATCCTTAAAATAAGCGGATTCATAATAATTTTCAATGGTTGTGCTGTTGGTAGGGTCTGTCAGTACACCAAGATAATTGGTGTCTCCAAGGTAGTCAATGCTCTTGGGAATCCAGTAAGGGTCTGTGGAACCGGGAACAAAATACTTGTCGGGGTTTGCCTGCTTCATGGCTATCATGGCGTCAGTAACGCCGTCCAGGTCATGAATCTGGCTCCAGTCAATGCCTGCCGCTTCTGAATCTTCCGTTCTTACCATGTACATATTTTCACTGCACCATGCATAGATACAGGGAATGCCGTAAATCTTGCCGTTCACTTTACCGCAGTTGAGATATTCTTCCAGTCCATCGTACAATTCCAGAATCCCCTGTCCGTCGGAAGCCAGCAAATCGTCAAGGGCCATTGCCTGTCCGTTGGCAGCTAAATTGCTGACAGATGTATACCAGAAGGAACTGAAAATATCCAGGGAATTATCCCCTCCTGTGAGCATCAGGTTAAGCTGCGTGGACCAGTTTCCAAATTCAATGCCTACCAGCTCGATCTCCGCCCCGGCTTTTTCCCGCATGATCTCGTTTAAAGCATCCTGAATGGCAGGTGCATCGAATGACTCAAAGACAATGGAATAGGGAACTCTGATAACCGGGTACTCTCCTGTTGATGCAGCGTCTGCTGACTTGTCTGCCTCCTGTCCGGCATTGCTTTCCGTTTTGGCTTCCCCGCCGCCAGCCTCCCCGGCCGGCTTGCTTCCACAGCCTGTCAGCGTAAAAACCAGCATGGTTACTGCCAGCAGTACAGAAACAGCTTTCCGCAAAATAACTTTCTGTGAAGTGACTTTCTTTTTCATTGTGTCCTCCTTTTTCATTGAAAATTTTGTTTAAAACTTATTGCCTGTCAGGTGATCCATTTTCCTGACCAGGTAAAGCTATCATACCAGAACGCTTTTACCCTCTCTATCATTTTTCTGTCACAAAACATCATTTTTCTAACATCTCCCCCTTTTTATTCCGCATTTTGCACATATGAGATGCATTTTTTTACATTAAAATTAGAAATTTGACAATAGGAGTCAGAAAAATGATAGATAGGATATACATTTTGATGATAAGTTTAGTTCAGAAAATGTTTTACTATACCAAAATTTCAAAAAAGGAGACTTTCATATGGGAAGAAGAAAAAGCAAACAAAAAATGAAGCGGTACCTGCCGCTCTACCTGATGCTCATCCCCGGCACCATTTATCTGGTCATCAACAATTACATGCCAATGGCCGGCCTTGCCCTGGCTTTTAAAAAAATCAATTATTCCATCGGGATTTTCCAAAGCCCCTGGACAGGTTTTTCCAACTTTACCTACCTGTTCAGCACCAACGACGCCTTCCAGTTTTTCAGAAATACCATCCTCTACAATCTGGCGTTTATTTTCTTGGGCAATTTTATGGGAATATTTACCGCAATTGCCTTAGACTGTATCCGCAAGAAATTTTTCAAGCGTGTGGGACAGATCGTTATTCTGATTCCCTATCTTCTGTCAACGGTCATTATCAGTTATGTTGTCTTCGCCTTTTTAAGCGGTAACAACGGCTTTATGAATATGACCATCCTTCCCATGCTGGGTCTGGACAAGGTCAACTGGTATAATGAAGCAAAATACTGGCCCTTCATATTAACAATTGTATATCTGTGGATGTCTTTCGGCTACAGTTCCATCCTGTATTACTCGACCCTGATCGGCATTGACAAATCTTATTATGAAGCCGCCGTTGTGGACGGAGCCGGCACCTTTGACCAGATTTGGTACATCACGCTTCCGGCACTGAAAACCACAATTATCACCCTGATCCTTCTGGCTGTAGGACGTATCTGTTATTCCGACTTCGGCCTGTTCTATCAGGTGCCCATGAACAGCGGCCTGCTTTATTCAACAACCCAGACCATTGACACCTACGTCTACCGGGGACTGCTGGAGCTGAATGATATCGGCCGTTCCACTGCCGCCGGATTCCTGCAATCCGTCCTTGGTTTCATCTGCGTTTTCGCTGCCAATACCATTGTCTCAAAACTGGACAAAGACAGCAGTCTCTTCTAATTAACAAACGCTGCCCCGCTCTGCGAGTCTACTTATTGTATTAAACGCCGTCACGCCTTGCGAGACAGCTGCCTGCAAAAAAATATAAGATAGGGAGGATTACTATGATTTATCAAAACAAACTGTTCCGCTATATCATGAATATCATCATGATTCTGCTGATTGCTGCCTGTGTGCTGCCTTTTATCCTGCTGATTTCCAGCTCTTTCAGCTCGGAGACTGACCTGGCCCAGTATGGCTATTCTTTTATTCCCCGGGGATTTACCACCGCTGCCTACACCTATATCTGGGGAATCAAATCATCCATCCTTCGGGCATATGTGATGAGTTTTGTGATAACCATCATCGGCACCTGCGCCAGCATTGTCATGACCATGCTGTTTGCCTACCCTCTTTCAAGGAAAGACCTTCCGGGGAGAGGCATTATCTCCTTTTTCCTGTTTTTTACCATGCTTTTTAACGGCGGTTTTGTCCCTACTTACCTGATTTACTCCAATATTTTTCATGTAACGGACACTTTAGCAGCCATGATAATTCCTTATCTTTTGATGAATGCCTTTTATGTTATCATGGTCCGCACCTATATTACCACCAATGTTCCCATGGAAGTGCTGGAAGCCTCCATGATAGACGGGGCCAGTGAAGTGCAGAATCTTGTGCAGATCGTTGTTCCCATGTCAAAGCCCATTATAGGGACCATTGCCTTAATGTCCGCCATTGCCTACTGGAACAACTGGACCAACGGCGTTTACTTTATCCAGACAAGGCGTGATCTGTTCGGAATACAGAACTATTTAAATTCTGTTATCAGCAACATTGCGTTCCTGCAGACCCACACAAGTTCTTCCATAAACGCATCCCAGCTTCCAAGCATCAGCATCCGCATGGCCCTTGCCGTAATTGCCATTATACCGATTCTGATTGCTTATCCCTTTTTCCAGAAGTCCTTTGTGGCCGGCATCACGGTAGGCTCTGTAAAAGGTTAAATATCCCTGTGAAAGAAAAGGAGTTCATGAAAGATGAAAAAAGTAGAAAACAAAATTATGCTGATCACCTATGCCAATACCATGGGAAAAGACTTAAAAGAACTGGAACAGGTCCTTGAAGAAAAGTTTAAGGATGTCATCGGGGGCCTGCATATCCTTCCCTTTTTTCCCTCCTCCGGGGACAGGGGCTTTGCCGTCATCAACTACGATATCGTGGAACCGGAGTTCGGAACCTGGGAAGACATTGACAGGCTTTCTGAAAAATATTATATGATGGCGGATTTTATGCTCAATCATGTATCTATCCGCTGTGAGGAATTTAAAGACTATATGGAAAAAGGGGAAAATTCCCCTTACCGGGATATGTTCATCCACTGGGAGGAATTCTGGCCGGAGGGAGAACCCACACAAGCGGATATGGATGCCCTCTACCGCAGGAAACCGGGCGGTCCTTACATGGAATTTACCCGCAAAGACGGCCAAAAGGTAAAGCTCTGGAATACATTCTTTGAAGAACAGATCGACATAAATCCCTACACAAAGGCTACCCAGGATTACTACCAGCGCAACCTTGGAAGGCTTGCAGCGCATGTTCCCCTGATCCGCTTTGACGCCTTTGCCTATGCTTCCAAGCGTCCCGGCAGCAGTTGCTTTTTCGTGGAACCGGAAATATGGGAGGTACTGGACATCGGCATGAAGCCCCTTGAAGATGCTGGGACGCAAATGCTCCCGGAAATCCACGAAAACTATAAAATCCAACTGAAAATGGCCGAAAAAGACTACTGGGTATATGACTTTGCCCTTCCCATGCTGCTGCTCCACGGGCTGAAAACCGGAAGATGCGACCGTCTGATCCACTGGCTGAACATCTGCCCCCGAAAACAGTTTACCACTTTAGACACCCATGACGGCATAGGCGTAGTGGATGTGGTAGATTTACTTACCGATGACGAGATCGACCTTGTCAGGGAGGATGTGGATGATATCACCAGGCCGGCGCAGCAATACATCAAACTGCCCAGCATGATCAAGACCACCGGAAAGAAAGCACAGCGTTACCAGTTAGGCTCCACCTATTATTCCGCCCTGCGCTGTGACGACGACGCTTATCTGCTGGCCCGGATCGTCCAGTTCTACACCCCCGGCATCCCACAGGTTTACTATGTAGGACTTCTGGCAGGGGAAAATGATATCGAAGGATTAAAGCATGACTCTGATCCCCGCAGCATCAACCGCCATACTTACACCCTTAAGGAGATTGACGAAGCCGTGCAAAAGCCCCTCTGTAAGAAATTATATGAAATCATGCGGTTTCGGAACAGCTATCCGGCCTTTGACGGGGATATTACGGTAGGGGATGACAAAAATGACGGAACATTGTCCATTACCTGGCAAAAGGAGGCATACCGCACCACCCTTCAGGCAGATTTCCGCACCAAAAAATACACCATTTCCTATATTGACACTTCATCAGGCAAAGAATGTATACTTTAAAATATAAAAGAGGAGGAGACTGATATGTCCATTTTAACTTACAACTTTGAAAGCCAGTATCTCCAGAACAACCACGAGATCACTGTCATTTTACCCGACAAAAAAAGAGAAATTTCCCCGAAGGATTTCTATTTGAGCGGCAAAAAATACAAGGTGCTCTGGCTGCTCCATGGAACCTTCGGCGACCACAGCGACTGGATAAGGAAAACCAACATAGAGCTTTACGCGGCTGAAAAAGACCTTGTTGTGGTAATGCCTTCCGCTCTCAATTCCAACTATTCCAACTGGCCGGATGCCATGATGGGCTACCACATGTATGATTACATTACGGAGGAACTTATGCCTCTTATCTACGGCTGGTTCCCGGTATCCGACAAACGGGAAGACAACTTCATTGCAGGTCTGTCCATGGGAGGACGGGGAACCATCAAGTTTGCCGTAAACCACCCTGACAAATTTGCCGCTGCAGCAGTGCTCTCCGCAGTCCCAGTTGATTTTGGCGAACTTAAGCCCGGCCACAAATGTCCCATCATGGATCCGGAAAACCCAAGAATGAAGACCATCATTGCCAACGCAGGGGGCTTTGACGCCTATGTAAAGTCCGAGGAAAACGTATGGGCAATTATCGACAAGCTGGCCGGAACCGGGACCCTGCCAAAACTGATGTTCGGCTGTGGTGAGGAAGACACCTTGCTTTATGCCAATTTCCTCACCTTCAAAAAACATTGCGAAGAAATCGGACTGGATGCCCACTGGTTCTCCCTGCCGGGATACAAGCATGAATGGCGTTTCTGGGATCTTGCCATCCAGGAAGCCCTTGTATTTTTCGGACTGGAAGACTGCACTGGTGGAAATCCTTTTTGACAATAAACGCCGGCGCTTTCTTCCGGCGAGACAGCTTATTGTAAACAGCAGGTGAGCGGGAAGATCAAATCTCCCCGCTCACCTGCATACATGTTATTTTGCCTCTTTGCGCCATAGGGGACGGTAAATACCTTCCTGCCCCTGATTTTTCATTTTTATGTCTCGCATCTTTCTCCTGCTGCCACATCCAGCCGCACCAGCCACACATCATTGACCGAAAGTTCTCCTTCAAATGTAACAATACCATCCTCAAAAACATAATCTAATACTTCCCCGCGCACCTCTGACTCCTTTTTAATCTTTTCGACCTGTTCCTCTGACGCCGGTACCGGCGCCCCCAGCTCCTGCCAGACCTTAAGCGGATTTCCATGAAACTCATCAATTTTCTTTACCGTCAATGCCTCCGGCAGCTCATCTGTTTTGATCTCCACCACAAAAGGCTCCGGCGGCAGTTGGGACTGCTTCATCTTCTGACGGAACAACAAAACCCACACCGTTCTTTCTTCTGTAAAAGCTGCCGCGCCGATTTCCCGGTCGGTTGCATCATCTTCCAGTTCCAACCGGTATGCACCGACCTCCTTCAGCAAAACAAAAGCATGATAGACAGGTTTGGGAATTCCATGACTTGTCAGCAGCCCAAATCCTCCATGAAATTCCTCCTGAAAATGATGAAATTCTTCAAACAAATCGCTGAAACACCAGACGCAGGAGGCATCTATCGTCAATTCTGTATCTAATGCTGCCTTTACATCATAAGCTGCTGCTTTTCGTGTATCATTCGTCGATGCCGAAAAAATGGCATTTGCATTCCATTCCGTATAGAATAATGTCAGGCTGCCCTGTTGTTTTACCATCCTGGCCGTTGCTGCCGCATTTTTACGGAAGCTGTCCCGGGGCAGTTCCACAAGCTCCGAACGATCCTGCATGATCTGGCGGAATCCTTCCAGTATCGTTCCCTGTGGAGGGTTTACAAGAATGTCTGTTTCTTTCAAAAAATCCAAATTTACTTTCTCATTTTCAGCCTCAAGATCTGCACCTCCCTGGATGCCTCCAATCGGATCACCTGCATACTGGTGCGTGGATACAAAATCAAGCGGCGTATGATTTACCCTGCAATATTCCAGAAAGCTACCTATCCATTTGCTGGCGGAAGTCGCCGGCCCACCCACCCGCAGCCGTTCATCCACTGTCTTGACGGCTCTCACGGTTACCTCATAAAGTTTAAAGTAATCCTCTTTCTTCCCATCAAAAAATACCCCCAGATCAGGCTCATTCCAAACCTCAAAATACCAATCCGCAACCTCCTCAATACCGTAGCGTCCCGTCAAATATCTGATAAACCTCTCAATAAACCTGCCCCACTGCTCATAGTCTGCCGGCGGTGTAATATTAGGTCTGTAAAACAGGCCGCTTTTCGTGCTGCCCCCCGCAAGAAGCTCCGGCATAAAAGACAACTCCACAAAGGGCTTCATGCTGCAGGACAAAATATTATCATATGCTGTGCCGATTTTCTCAAAATTATATTCCACAAAACGCTCTGCGCCCCTGATTGGCAGAATGTCCTTAAGGCTTCTGACCACATCCATATCCTCATTAAAAATCCCATGAAACCGCACATAGGTAATGCCCAGTTCCTCCCTTACTTTTTTTAATAAAGTTATATAATCACTTCGAAGGGCAAGCGCGGCATGGCCGCTTCCTATGCCAAACTGCCAGTGCCTGCAAAATAGATGCTTCTGTGCGTTACTGTCTATTCCGATATTTATCATTTCTCTCACCATACCTTTCATTTAATCTGCTTTGTCCCGGCCGTTGCAATTCATGCGAAGATGCTCTCTGTATTCCATGGGCGACATTCCTTCCATGTCCCGGAACACCTTGGAAAAATAAGAAAAATTACTATACCCTGTCTGCAATGCCACATTCTTCACCGACATATCACTCCGCAGCAGTTTTTTTGCCTTTTCCACACGTTTCTCCAATATATACTGCGCCAAAGAACGGCCTGTCTCTTTCTTAAAAGTCCTGGACAGATAATCCGGGCTGACGTATACAAGATCAACCAGGTCATTGCGTGTGATCTCCTCGCAATAGTGTTCATCCACATATTGCAGAATAATACTCATGATGGAAGCCGGCTGTCCCAGTTGTTCCTTATAGAGAAAAACCTGTTCCAGCATGAAATCACAGTACAGGCACATATCCTGCATGGAATTAAAAGCTCTCTGGTATAGAGTCTCCACCTGTTTCCCGGCAAACAGCTTATGGGCCTGTATTCCGGCGCTGCGCAGGAAAGAATAAAACATCTGTGTCACGTCCTGGCGGAAATTCTGTGCCGTCTGCCTGGAGGCCCCGCTTGCAATTTTGTGCGCCACATAGTCATGGATATCCATTTTTAGCTGCTCCTTCTGCCCCTCCTTTAGCAAACTCTCCCATGTAGAAATATCCGGTATTTCATAGGAATAAGGTGCCGGGGCATAAGCTTCCAGATGCCGAATCTCTCCATCGTCCTCCAGCACATTCTCCATCATCTCCCTGATTTCTGTAAACTGCCTGTAAAGCCCCTCCTCCTGGCAGATCATGCCTACGGCACAGATTGCATCAAAATGTATCCTCTCCCGGCAGACATCCTTAACTTTTCCCATGATTTCTTCCACTGCTCCCATGTCCGGCGCTGTTGCGCCACTGAAACGGCAGACCATAAGCCACACATCTTCCGGTGTGTGAAAGACACTTTCCACTTTAAAGTAAACGGTATCCATTAATTCAAAGAGAACATTTTTAAGCACATATTCAAACATATCCGTGCCCCAGAGTTCTTCTACTGTAGACAAAGACACCGCTTTCAGTGAAGCAAAGGCATACATATCCTGCTCATCATAGCCAAGGCGGTGCAGGATTCCGGCCCCCTGCGTTACATTGTAAAGAAATCTTCTCTGCCAGAAATTATCCCTGGCCTCTTTGCCCGTATCAAGCCAGTAGCGCCTTGCCCGCTCATCCTGCTTCTCCTTTTCCGCCCGTTCCATGGCACAGCGTATTGTCCTGCATAATTGCCCCTCCTCAATGGGTTTTAAAAGATATTCCATGCTGTTTAAACGGATTGCCTGCCTTGCATAGGAAAAATCTGCATAATTCGTCAGGAAAATACACTGTACACGCAGTTCCTTCTCCCGCACCCAGGCCAGCAGGTCAATCCCCGTGCCGCCCGGCATCTCAATATCGCAAAGCATGATCTGTACGGAAACAGTCTCCAGCACTTTCTGCGCATCAGCGATACAGGTAGCAATATAAATCTTCTTGATCTCCGGCACCATCCGCCCAAGTATCGACTTTACTTCCTGTAAAATCAGGTTATCATCATCTGTCAGCAAAATATTCATTTTGGTCTCCCTGGCCATATCCTGTCTCAAATCAATCCTGCCTAAAATTCATCGGAATCCGGATTTCCGCCACTGCCCCGCCCATCGGGCTGTTATAAAACCTTGTCTGCGCCTGCTCTTTGTAAGTATACTTTAGCCTGGCACGGATATTTGCAATGCCGATATGGCTGCCCCCGGTCTGATCCAGCTCCATCCCCTGCTCCCATTTCCTGATATGTTCCCGGGGATATCCCCTGCCATTATCACTGACATTGATGCACAGGCAGCCGCTTTCAGGCATAACTTCCACAGTCACAGAAATTTCCAGCCGTTTTCCCGGCAATTTCCCATACTTATAAGAGTTTTCCACCAGCGTCTGTATCATCAGCGGGGGCAGTACACAATCCTGCGCCTTATCGTCCACATAAATATCCGCCTCCACCTCCTCCGGGTATCGGAGCTGCATAATCTCAAAATAGTCATTCACATGTGCAATCGTCTCCGATACTTTTACCCCATCCATTCCTGCACTGAACAGATAACGCAGATAGCGGATAGACGCCAGACACATATTTTTGGCATCCTCTACCCGTTCCATTTGCAGCAACCGGTGGATCTGGCTTAAATTATTCAGGAAAAAGTGGGGCTTAAGCTGTAATTTCATATTATCCAGCTCTAACTTTTGTCTGTGCAGCTTTTCTTCATATATATCGATTTTTAAGGCTCCAATCTGGTGGACAAACCGGCGGAACTGCTCATTAATCTGCTCCAGTTCATGAATATCGCTGACTGAAAGATTCCCCGTATCCGTCTCATGATCCGCATAGTCCAGAAGCCCTTTCACAAACCTCTGCACCGGTGCGATGATCCTTTTTCTTGTATAGATCGTCATTAACACAAAAGTTCCCAAAGTAAGCATCACCATAAACAGGGCTGCTGCCTGCAGGATCACGATCCGTAAAAATCCCCCGTAGCCCTTCATCACCACGGCAATAGAAATATCCAGAACTGCCGAGTCTTCTTTTACGATTTGGATACGCCCCGTCGGCCATCTGTAATAGGCGCCGCCTGCAGACAGCATCTCCTCATCCAGCTTCCATTGTTCAACCGTTTCCCGCCCGGATAAAACCTCTCCGTCCCCGTGAAACAAAAGCACCTGATATTCCTCATCCTGATATACCTCTCTGAGCGCATCGATCAGGTAGTCGGTGGGCACATAACAGGCAAGCCAGACATTATTATAGCAGTAAGCCCGCAACATATAATAAGTTCCGTCATAAGAAAAAGAAACCCATCTTTGCAGGTCGGATCTTAATTCTTCACGCTCTGTGATCTCTCTGACCACCCGTTCTATGATCCCCCTTTCTTTTTCATCCTGCATGCTGATCCAGGAGCGCCCCAGTACCTCTCCTGAACTTTCAAAATAAAAGAAAGTATGATACATTTCACGATTTCCGAAGGAATATGTCAGTCTGTCGATCAGATTTCCTTTCGCATAATTCTTCTCCCGCTCTGTCCCCCGCTGTGCCTGTGCCGCCATATCGATATTCTCCATGAGAAGCCGCCTCATATCATAGCTTACGCTGTCACACTCCTCATATACAAGAGACGTATGCAGGTTCGTCAGCATACGCATTTGCTCCGTTGTTTCATGGCTGATACGCCTGACAGATATGATGCTCACAGCAAGATCAAACAGCGCAACAGCAAGAAGCGCTGCAAACATGGCTTTCTGTCTGGCGGCAAAACTATACCCTGGTCTTTTTCCTGTCTGCAATATGCCCCTCCCGTTCTATCCCGAAATATTGCCGTAGGATACTGTATCGGATTATGAATGGCTAATCATTCAAATCCGATACAATATCATGATTATTTTAATTATCCATATTGTGGTTGATCCTGTCAATCAGTCTTTCAATAAAGACATCATCCACTTTTCCCTTATAGAAGCTTCTAAGGGAGCGGAGGGGGCTGTCAGACAGGATCGCCTCCGCCATCTTTTTCATGCCTTCTCCCAGCTGCCCTGCAGCGCTTAGACCTTCAAAGGGGAGTCTGCCTGTTTCTTCTTTCAAAAACTGCCTGTAAGCTTCCTTTGCTGCGGGCCTTTTCATGATTTCACCCAATGTCGTGTTGCGGTGGCAGACCCATTTATCAGAAAGACTGTCTGTGCGCATCACGCTCCCGCGCAGCCGGATATCTCTGCTGGAAGCGCCTATTAAAATCTCATATTCTCCCGGCTCCACGCACCAGTCCTGCATCTGTTCATCATAATAGGAAAAGCTTCTGCGGTCCAGTTGCAGCACTACCTCTGCTTCCTCACCTGCTGCAAGACCAACCTTTTCAAATCCCTTTAATTCCTGCCACGGGCGGCTGATTCCCGTATTTTTTTTGTGGAGATATACCTGAGGCGCCTCCCTGCCAGCTCTCTCACCTGTATTTCTGACCCGGAATCTGATTTCAAGCTGTTCTTCCCCACACAGGCATTCCCTGCTTAAACGCAGATTATCGTAGGCAAATTCCGTATAACTTAATCCATGCCCAAAGGGGAACAATACCGGCATTTCTTTTGTATCATAATAGCGGTATCCCACAAAAATCCCCTCGCCGTAATGCACTACATCCTTATTTCCCCCGAAATCCAGCCATGCCGGATTATCCTGTACACGCAATGGAAATGTTTCCGCCAGTCTGCCGCAGGGATTTTCCTCTCCAAACAGCAGCGCCGCCTGCGCTTCTCCCACAGCCTCCCCTGCCAGATAGCTCTCCAGGATTGCAGGGACCTGATCCTCCCAGGGCATCTCCACCGGCGAGCCATTATGTAATACTACGACTGTATTCGGCTGAACCGCCGCCACCTCACGGATCAGTACATTCTGGCACTTTGGCAGTCCCATATGTTCCCTGTCATAGGCCTCTGACTCAATAGATTCCGGCAGCCCTGCAAAGATGACAGCAGCATCACTTTCTCTGGCCGCTTTTACAGCTTCCTCTAACATCTCTTTGTCGATCTGATCCTGGGCTGTTTGGAATCCTTCTGCAAAGGTGATCTCTGCGTATGCCCCGCAGGATTCTAACGCATTGCTCACCTTGTAAGAATTGATATGGCTGGAGCCGCCGCCCTGATAACGGGGATTTTTTGCAAAGCATCCTATGAAGGCATATTTGCCGCCCTTTTTTAGGGGAAGCGTCTTCTTTCCTTTGGCCGTCTTATCATTTTTTAGAAGGACCATGGACTGACATGCCGCCTCTCTGGCAATCTCATGATGCTTCTGACGGTCAAATTCCGCAACAGCATCCCGGTGGTCTGCATATCGGAAAATCACATCCAGAATGCGCATTACCGCCTGATCCAGTATTTCTTCCTTCAGAGTGCCGTTTTGCACTGCTTCTACGATCAGCCTGTCATTGGCGCCCCCGGAATCCGGCATTTCCAGATCCTGACCTGCCAGCAGTCCTTTCACCCGCTCATTACAGGCGCTCCAATCCGTCACAAGAAATCCATCGAATCCCCATTCATCCCTTAGAATTTCGGTCAGTAGCCAATGGCTTTCGGATGCATACTCTCCATTGATCCTGTTATAAGAGCACATCACTGTCCAGGGCTTTGCCTCCTTCACCGCCCCTTCAAAGGATGCCAGATATAGTTCCCGGAGCGCCCGTTCGCTGACCTGGGATGAAACGGTAGAGCGTCTTTTTTCCTGGTTATTTACCGCAAAATGCTTTAGACTTGCCCCTACCTTCCGGGACTGCAGTCCGTCTATATAAGCCGCTGCAAGTTTAGAGGACACAAAAGGGTCCTCCGACATATATTCAAAATTTCTTCCACACAGCGGACTTCTTTTGATATTAATGGCCGGCCCAAGAAGCACAGCCACATTTTCCGCTTGGCATTCTTCCCCCAGCGTCTCCCCCACTCTGCGCAGCAGTCCTTTGTCAAAGGACGCTGCAAGACCTGCTGCTGAAGGAAAACAAACTGCTTTTATGGAGTCGTTGATCCCCAGATGATCCGCCGACTGATCCTGTTTCCTAAGTCCATGGGGGCCGTCAGCAACCATGATTGACGGAATTCCAAGCCTTTCAACTCCTTTTAAGTGCCAGAAGTCTCTGCCTGAACACATTCCCGCTTTCTCCTCCAGCGTCATCTGTTTTACCAGTTCCTCTATTTTTTCCATTGTCTTCTCCTTTCTTACCTCATCTCGAAAAGCCTGTTGAAACTTCCCTAACCTTTTACGGCGCCCATAGCGATTCCTTCTGCAAAATACTTCTGCAGGAAAGGATATACCAGCAGAACCGGCATCATTGCCACGAAAGCAACCGCCATACGGACTGATACCGACGGCATGGTAGAGAGCATGCCTGCCATCTCTTTCGACATAAGCCCGCTGGTCAGCGCCTGCACGTCACTGATCATCTTATTCAGAAGATTCTGAATCCCCCAGAACTGCTCCTGATTCACATAATAAAGTCCGTTGGTCCAGTCATTCCAGTATCCCAGTGCTGCAAACAGCCCTGTAGTCACCAGAATCGGCTTTCCAAGGGGCAGCGCCACCTGAAAATAGATTCTCATCTGCCCGGCTCCGTCGATCTCCGCCGCCTCATAAAGGGCATCCGGAATACTGTTTGTAAAATAGGTACGCACCAGAAGCACATTTACCGCACTCATCAGGAGATTCGGAACAATCATGGCGAATATCGTGTTTTTGATATGGAATGTCCCTGTATACATCATGTAAGTGGGAACCAGTCCGCCATTGAACAGCATGGTAAAGAACACATAAAATGTTATGATGCGGCGAAACGGCAGATTTTTTCTCGACAGTCCAAAAGCAAGCATAGAACTTATCCATAAATTAATGGCAGTTCCCACGATAGTCACAAAGATCGTGACTCCATAAGCGTGAAAAATCTTCTTTCCATTTTGAAAAATGTATTGATATGCCCCCAGACTGAACTTCTCCGGGAAAAGCGAATACCCATTCATGATCAGCGTATTTTCCTCTGTAATGGAAGACATAAGCAGCAGAACAAAGGGAAATATCATATACACCGTGATCAGAGCCAATACCGTATTGCAAAGAATCTGATACCTTCTGTTTTCTCTTGTTTTCAGCATAATTTTCCTCCCACTATTTAGAACAAAGCATTCTCTTTACTAAATTTACGCACCAGTCCGTTCACTGCCAATACCAGCACAAACCCTACAATGGACTGATAAAACCCTGCCGCTGCCGACATGCTTGGGTTGTTCTGCTGCAAAAGCGCACGATACACATAAGTATCGATCGTATTGGTCGTTGCGTAGATTGCCCCAGAGTTCTGGGGCACCTGGTAAAACAGGCCAAAATCAGAGAAAAATATTTTACTGACATTGAGCATGACCAGGGTGATGACAGACGGAACAATACTCGGCAGGGTAATATGCCTGATCAATTGGAACCTGGCTGCCCCGTCAATCTGCGCCGCCTCATAGATGGCCTTATCAATTCCTGCAATTGCGGCAATATATATCAGGCATCCGTATCCTACCCCCTTCCAGAAATTGACTAAGATCAGGATCACCGGCCATGCGCCTGCTGTTGCATACCACGAAACAGGCTCCATGCCAAGCAGCGGAAGAATACTCTTATTGAGCATACCATTCTCATTGCTTAACAATGCAAATACAATGTAGGATACAATGACCATCGACATAAGAAAGGGAAATAACACCGCACTCTGATAAACCTTCTTGGCCCATTTGCTCTGTACATCCGAAATGAAGATCGCAATCATGATACCCAGACTATTGTTGACTAAAATAAATGCAAAATTATAAAGAATAGTGTTTCTGGTAATTTCCAGTGCATCTTTCGATGTAAACAAATAGGTAAAGTTCTTATACCAGGGATCTGCCCATGGGCTGCCATATATGCCGTCTGCAAAATTCACCTGTTTGAATGCTGCAACCAGACCTCCCATGGGAATATAATTGTTGATAAACAGGTAAAGCAGTCCCGGCAGCATCATGATAAATACCGGCATCCAATATTTGACTTTAGCTAGTGTGTTGTTTTTCTTTGCCATAAACCCAACCTGCCCTTTCACTATTTTGAAGCAATCCACTCATCCAACTGCGCCTGCTTGGACTCAATAACCTTCTGCATGCCGGCGTCGTCTAATTCCTCCAGGAATTTCGGCAATTCTGTTTCAGGATCTACTGCGCCGGAATTGAGAGAGTCTATATACTGGCTTTTTACATTTGATAAAGCCGCGATTTCCGTGCCCAGTGCGCTGCTGTCATAGGCAAACCCAAGTGCGCAGGAATGTTTGGCAGCTTTTGTTGCCTCAATATTTTTGGTCCACAGGTCCGGATCATTTCCTTCCCAGATGCCGCCCATAAACTGGTTTGGAAGCTCCCATCCCTGATTAAATGTATAGGAAGAGCTTGTAAGGTCAATCCCCTCGGGATAATGATACAGTCCGTCTTCTCCCACTACATAATGAGTTCCCTCAATACCGAAATTGATCAAATCCGTTACTTCCCCGCTGTTATAAAGATAGTCAAGCAGCAGAAATGCTCTTTCCGGATTTTCGCTGGCCTGTGCAATTCCCCAACTGTTCCAGCAGTAGCCGGTGGTGGTAAGCTGTCCTTCTGTTACGGGAACACAGATCATTTCCGTTCCGCAGGAAGCACTGTTAGAAGCTTCCGCATCCGGGCCGCCCGGTGTATAGAAGGAAAATGCACGCCCTGCCTGCACTGCTGCCGATGCCTGATCTGTAGTCGTTGCCGCATCCTTTGAGATCCAGCCCTTCTGCGCCCATTCATAATGCCGTGTTACCAGTTCCTTATAAGCATCGCTGGCAAAATAATTCACTACCTCCGGTTTTTCTCCATAATTCATCAGTACTCCATTGTAATCTGTCAGAGGATCGGTGATTTCGTATCTGCTGTCTGCCTGGGTTCCTTTCATCATCCACATCATGATCGCTTCCGGGTGGTTTGCGTATACGCTCTCGTATACCTGATCCATATCCTCTACCCCTTTAATGTCCTCTCTGGTAAAACCGGCTTCCTCCAGCCAGTCTGCACGCATACATATCGTAGAGACACCAGAGGATCCTTTCACTACCGGAATACCGAACATAAAGTCATTGACACAGCCCGTATACAGCAGCTCCTCACCCATATCCGCAAATACCTGCTTCATGTTGACACCATACTGCTCCACATAATCGCTTAAATCCAGCACCATCTTATTACTGATAAAAGTTCCTGCAAAGCTGTTGATCACCGGAACCAGGTCTACCTTGTCCCCACCCTGCAGCATAAGCGGAAGCTGTGTGGTGAAGTCACCCATGGAAAGCATGACAATATTCAGTTTCGTATTAATGTCCCGCAGTAAAATCTCATTGATCTTATCAAGGACAAGCTGCTGGTCCGCCTGCTGGCTGCCAATCAAGACCATTGTAGCTTCATAAGTGGTGCTGGTATCAATTCCATTCACCTCGCTTACACCTTCCGCAGCGGTTTCGCTTGCAGCCGCTCCACCCCCGTCTGTCTTTGCTCCGTTTCCGCATCCTGCCAGCAGTCCGGCTGCCAGAATACCTGATAATAACAAGGATAACAATCTCTTTTTCATCTTTATATCAATACTCCTTTCTCACTCTGCAGGTTTCCCACCTGTTTTTTACTTCCTGGAAATAGTATAATTTTTTCCGATTCCTGCGTCTATAACGGGACTGTCCTGTATATAACAGAATTCTGTTAGCTTTGCAAAAACAGCAAACCCAGAGGGCAGCTCCTTAAAAGCACCACCAAACAGGCCGTGCAGGTATCCCTGCACGGCCTGTTTCCCTCCTATAGGCAGACAGCCATTCTTTATTCTAATATATCGTAAAACCAGCCTTTACGCCCTATGCCTGGCCAACAGGCACCGGTGCCTGAGGTCTTTCAAAATCCCATCGCCTCATACGCAAGATCCCTTATCGTAGGATGAATCTCTGAATACGCCCTGGGGAATCCCATTACATGCTGTGCATAAAAAATACTGATATGGTTAAAGGGGTCTACCACCACGTAAGCTCCTGCTGCCCCGTCCCAGCCGAATTCCCCTACAGGCGTCCGGGATGCCACCTTATCTGTAAGCACCCTCACACCAAGCCCGTAGCCGTAGCCTTTCTTTCCCGTCATCTGGAAGTCTTCCCGCATCCGTCCCTGGGTGTATTCCCGGGTAAGCAGCTCTATCATCTCGCTGCCAAGGATTCTCGTGCCGTCCGCCGAAAGGCCGCCGTTACACAAAGCGTCGATCACGGTACTGTAGGCATCTACGGTACCCACAAGCCCGGCCCCGCCGCTCTCATAATTATCCGTGATCTTAAATGTATCGCTTCTTACACCGTCATCCGGGACAATATCGTCTGTCCCAAATACCCCCATATAAAGAGCACATACCCTCTCCGCTGCCTCCCCCTTCCAGGAAAAGCCGAAATCTTTTATGCCAAGGGGCGCAAAAATATTTTTATTAAGGTAATCGGAAAACTTCATGCCCGAAACCACCTCAATCACTGCCGCAAGCACATCATGTCCAAGGCCGTACCCCCATCTCGTGCGCGGCTCATAGGTCAGAGGCAGCTTTGCGATCCGGGCCACCACCTCTCTGGTAGTGGCCTGGTTATTGCTGGATCTCTTTATTTCCATAAGTTCTCTGGCATCCGTATCGTAGGACAGCCCTGCAGTCATGGTCATAAGGTCAATGATCCTGATGCTGTTATTGGCCAGATGGCACTTGTCCTCCCTCACAGGCCATGTTAAAGGGAATTTAAATTCAAAGCTGTCCGCCACCAGAAGCCTGTCAAATTCCGGGAGATACTGCCTTACTTCATCATACAGGAAAAGTTTCCCCCGCTCCACCAGTTGGAGTACTGCTGTCATGGTAATGACTTTTGTGGCGGAAAACAGGCGGAACAGATTGTTTTCCGACAGGGGCACTTTGTTATCATAATCGGCATACCCTGCCATATGGCGGTAAACCATCTGATGGTCCTTTGTTATTTTGCAGTCTGCCGCATGTATGCCGTATTCCTTTTCCAGCGAATCTATATAATGTGTCAGTTTATCAAAATTCATTTGCATATCCTTGCCTTTCGTATTTCATTTTTTAAACCGCAGTGTACTGCCTCTTTCAACCAGTTTTACCGGAAGGATGGAACGCTCCTGTACCAGTTTTCCGTTGATTTTCTTAACCAGCAGCTCCACGGCACATTCGCCCATTTCATAAATAGGCTGTGAAACCGTAGTTATGTCCAGCAGCTCGGAAATTTCCAGCCCGTCATACCCCATATAAGGTATCCTGTCGAAAATACCGCTCTCCTGCACCTTTTTGTGGCAGGCAATTTTTGCGGCGCTGATGTCTCCTGTTGCAAATACGCCATCAATACAGGGATTTTCTTCCATAACTTTAAGGAATTCCCGGACCAGTTCCTGCTGCCCTAAGTTTTCCTGCTGTATTTTCATTTCCGCACACTTTATTCCTATATTACTGCATTCGTCCAGAAAACCTTTATGACGCTGGTCCATGGCCATATATGCCGGTACCTGCACGCCCAAGATCAGGGGATGCCTGCTGCCCGATTCAAAAAGTTCCCGGGCAGCTTCCATTCCTCCCTTATAATTATCCGATGTGACGGAGGAAAATCCCTCCATCTCCCTGTCAATGCTGATAAGAGGAAGGGTGTTCTGTGAGTAAATGCCCGTGTCTCCTACCCGGCTGCACAGAAGAATCCCATCCACCTGATTGGCCTGGAGCATGGAAACCAGTTCTTTTTCCCGCTCTCCGTCCTCCCCTGATTTACATATCATCAGTTTGTATCCGTAACTGTGGCAGGATTCCTCAATGGCATCCGTCAGCCTGCTGAAAAAAGCATAATCCAGCAGGGGCACCACCAGCCCGATAATATTGCTTTTATTTTTCTGTAACGCCCGGGCCATTTCGTTGGGCTGGTAATGCAGCCTTTCCATGGCTTCATACACTTTCTTCCGTGTCTTTTCGCTGATAGCCCCGCGGTTATTCATGATTCGTGATACGGTTGCAATGGATACATCCGCTTCCCTCGCCACATCTTTTATTGTCGCCATAAAAACTCCTGTTCTCTGCCCGGTACATTACTTTATTTTTGATGGGATATCATCCAGTCAAGGATTCCGCGCTCATTATGGAATACTAAAATCCAGCTATTGTGGTTTTCCTCATACAGCTCTTTGCTCGTAAGATGCTCTGTGGTCCCAATTCCGTAGGCTTCCAGTTCTTCCGGTTTGAAAATGGTATACTCTACGTCCCTGCGCCCTTCCTTCCAGAGCTTTTCACATGCCTCCAGAAGATACGCATGCCGCCCCGGCTGATGATCCATATAAGCAGTTGCGATCCATAAGGGCACCATGGGCAGGTGCAGAAGCTCCCCATAGCTTTCCCCGTTCATGCTGGGGCAGATGGCCACAGCGGAAGCAAAAAGCGACGGGGCCACGGAAAGAACGTTCAGCACGCCGCCCCCGCCCATGCTCATTCCGATGACATAAACCCTGTCCGGGTCCACTTTTCCGTGGGCAGTCATCTTTCTGATGATATCGCAGACCTTTCCAAGGTAGTCCCTGTTCCAGCCCCGCTCCCCCTTAAGGGAAAAGGGCGTCATTCCCATTTCCACGCGGAAGGGATTCCCCCGCTTTTTCATAATCTCAAATACTTCAAACATGCCCATACCGCCGGACGGCGCCTGGGGTGCCATGATATACATATCCGGCCAGCGTTCGGCCAGCTTAAGGGCGCCAATCGTCCCCGTCATCTGGGCCAGATTGTCCTCCCCGCATTCGCCGCCCCCGTGTAAGAAAAGTACAAGGGGTCTTGGGCCTGCTGCATCCGGTTCATATAATCTGTAGTTTACACCATTTTCCGTATATGCGCAAAATTTTTCCAAGTCCTTTACTTTAGTTTCCGTGATATCATCCCTGCCAAAGGAAATCTGTCCGTCCCCTGCTTTACCCATGACCCTGAAATCATACCGGTACACAAAAGGCGCCACTTTAACTTTTATCCTTGTTTCGCCGCTTTTATTTTCTGCTAAAACTCCAGTGATCCCTGCCGATAAAGTTCTTCCTGTCAGATCCATAAAGTGGTTTTCAATGGAAAAGTCCTCCTTTTTAACCTCACCAGCCAGCTCTCCTTCCAGAATTATCTCAAAGGATTCTGCCATCTGCCCGTAATCGCCTACATAAACATCTGCTGTAATGCTTTTTATTTTCCCCATCTGTTTTCCCTCCGTTATAACAGTTCTTTTATATTTTCAGGCAGTTCCTGCCCTTTAAAGATATCTTTGATCAAATCAGCCATGTTGGCTGAAAGATCTGTAAAATGGTCTGTCACATAGATCATGCCGTCACAGCTCGAGACATGCAGATTCAAAACATATTGGGCAAACCATTCCACTGAGACCAAAAGCTCCGTTCCTCTGTGAAGGGCCTCGCAGTACATGCTGCGCACCGTATCGCCAATGACGCAGCCGATGCTGCCTCTTGCAAACTGGACTCTCCTGCCGTCTTCCCACGTAAGTTCTGCCGATGCCCCGCCGTCCTGGGACTGGTATACGGCTCCCGATGCCTTTGCAAGGAAAGACAACGGGGCACACAGGTATTTCCCCCGGACCTTCTGGCTTCCATTCAGACCATGGTATTTCAGCTTTTCCCAGTAAACCGCCTTTTCCCCCATGGGCACCACCTTATTTCCAAACCAGGCCCGGTCAAAGCCCTCCCCAATGGCAAAGGCGTAGTCATCCCCTTTCCGTGGAAGGATCGTCTGGGTGTGGGTGATGCTTCCGTCTTCTTCCCTTCTCGTCCCCGAAAACAGGTAATCCCAGTACAAAAACGCTTCGTCCAGGGTCTGTCCGTGGTCCCGGTTTTTGATGTCCAGGTATACAAGGTCAGCTTTTTTCCCTTTATAAAAGGCAAAATTGTTTTCTCCAACAATGCTGATTTCAGGAACCGGATCACACCCGTTAATTTTCATCCAGTAAAATCTGTTTAATTTATTAACAGAAAACTCATCGTAGGTCTTTCCCGGAGGAAGGCCGTTCTTTTCCGGCCGGGACTGCCAGACGGCGAGATGTCCCGCCCTGTTTTTGATTTTCCCCTCTTCATCAAACAGAAGAAAAGGTTCGCAGGGCCCGCCGGAGCCTGCTGCCCCTGCCAGTATATTGCCATAATAGCGGGCAAACTGTCCTGTCATAATATTTCCCATGGACATGCCCTGCATAAAGATCCGTCCTTCATCAATATTATATTTTTCCTTCATTCTGTTAATCAGTGCAAGGATCATGTTGACATCATGATTGTCCTCGATTTTCTCCGGCGGCAGGACGATAGGCAGATCCGGGGCCATTTCCTGCTTAAAATTGTCAAATACCCCTTCATTCATCCACATTCTCTTTTCGTGGGCGTTAGGGAACAGACAGATAAATCCCTCCCTGTCCGCCACCAGCGTCCACGACGTGTAAACGGCATGTCCCCATCCTGTCATAAGGCCCCCGTGCAGTCCGATGACCAGCGGCACTTTCCTGGTTTCATCATAGCATTCCGGCACATATTCATACCAGGTGTCCTCCACCCCGTCAAGGATTGTATCCGTAAATTCCTGAAGCCGCTTCGGATATACAATGGAATTATTACCATTCTCGTTGACCACGATATCTGTTGTCTTTATTTTTTCCGGCAGGTATTCCCGATTCCCGTCATCAGGCGTCCCCGGCAGTATTGTCAGATGATTTTCCATACTTAAATCTCCTTTCTTCCACAGATCAATCCAGTGGAACCAGCCCCTCATTGTCATGCAGTATATCTCTGATCAGGTCCGCCATGAACCTGCTTAGTTCCGCGTGGTGGTCAGTCACATACACCACATCTTCATAAACGGATGCGCACAGATGAAAGAGGTACCGGGCAAACCATTCCACAGACACACAAAGTTCTCCTTCCCTGTAAATGGCCTCGCAGTACATGGCCCTCATGGTATCGTCGATCACACACCCGATGCTTCCCTGTGCAAACTGGATTCTTCTGCCGTCTTTTAAGTTCAGTGCCACGCTTTTTCCGTCTTCCTGGCTGGTATATTCCGCTTCAAAGACCTCTGCAAGGAAGGAAAGAGGCACGCAGATATACTCTCCCCTTGTGATTTTCCCGCCGTTAAGCCCGTGGTATTTCGCCTTTTCCCATTTGACGGCAGCAGTTTTCATTTCCCGCTTTTCGTTCTGCCAGAACGCTTTCGGACATCCTGATGCAAAAGCGGCGGCAAAGGCATCCCCTTTTCTTTCTGTTCTGGAGCCTGTATCCTGAATCGTGCCGTCCTTTTTTCTGCGAAGTCCTGAAAAAAAGTAATCCCATACCAGCACTGCCTCATCAAAGGCGTTTCCATGATCCCTGTTCTTGATGTCAAGGTAGACCATGTCCGCCTTTTCTCCCTTATAAAAGGCCATATTGTCCTCCCCCACAATGCTGATCTGCGGGGTTTCATGACAGCCGTTTACTTCCTGCCAGTATAGGCGGCTGTACTTGTAGGTAATAGACTCGTCGAATTCACACCAGGGAGGCATCCCGTTTAATTCCGGCTTGGTTTCCCAGACAGGAACCGGTCCCGCAGTATTTACAGGCTTCCAGTCCCTGTCAAAGAACTGGCGCAGGTTCAGGATTGAGCCTCCGGCCCCCGAAGCTCCGGCCAGGATGTTTCCGAAATATTTTTCAAACTGTGTGGTAAACATGCTTCCGTTGGACATTCCCTGCATAAAAATACGTTCTTCGTCGATGTTGTATTTTCCCTTAATCTTTTCAAGCAGGGCAAAAATAAATTTTAAGTCGTGGTTTTCCTCCGGCGTGGGCGCTGCAAAGCACAGACGGAGTTCTTCCGGCATATCTTCACAGGCAGCTTTTTCCCGTTCCGATCCTTCCAGTGTCCAGAGTCTGTTTGCATGGGCGTTGGGGAATACCACAATAATATTGTCCCGGTCCGCCACCATGGTCCAGGACGTGTAGATGGCCTGTCCCCAGCCTGTCATAAGCCCTCCGTGCATGGACAGCACCAGCGGCGTTTTACGGGCAGGGTCATAGCCCTCTGGCACATATTCATACCATTCGTCTTCTACTCCGTTTGCCAGCACCTCATGAAACTCCATAAGCCCTTCCGGGTAGGGCTGGGAATTGTTACCGTTTTCATTTACCACAATATCAGAACCCTTTATCTTCTCCGGCAGATATTCCCGGTTGTCATCGTCCGGCGTTCCCGGTCTTACATACATGCTTGATTTCATTTTAAACCTCCTTTTTTCCACGATCTGCAAGTTTGCGGCAGCATTTTTACAGCATGTCATCATAGTTATCAGGCACAGGCGTACCGCTTAAAATATCCTTTATCAGATCCGCCATATTCACCGACAGCTCATTATAATGGTCTGTCATGTAAATCACATCATCGCAGGCGGACACATGCAGGTCATATACATACCTGCCAAACCACTCTGCGGAAATATACAGCTCCTTTTCCCTGTGGAGGGCTTCACAGTACATGGCAGTCAGGGAATTGTCCATGACACAGCCGATGCTTCCTCTGGCAAACTGAAGACTGCGTCCGTCCTTAAGAACCATCCGTGCGCTTAATTTATCTTCCGAATACACGCACTGCGCCTTAAATATCTGTGCCAGCACGCTTAAGGGAACGCAGATATAGGTTCCCCGGACTTTCTGTCCGCCCTCCAGCCCATGGTATTTGAGCTTCTCCCACCGGACTGCCCTGCCGGACATTTTCACTGCCTTACCATCTGCCAGTGCCAGCTCCTTTCCTGCCGCAAAAGCAGCGGCAAAGCTGTCCCCTTTCCTTTCCTTCACGGAACCAGTATCCACGATACTGCCGTCCTCTTTTCTGCGGATGCCGGAGAAAAGATAATCCCAAATAAGGGCCGCATCATCAAGGGACTGTCCGTGGTCCCGGTTCTTGATGTCAAGATACACCAGATCCGCCTTTTTCCCTTTATAAAAAGCAAAATTGTTCTCTCCTACGATACTGATTTCCGGCACTGGTCCGCATTCATTCAGCCGCATCCAGTACAGGCGGTTATACTTGTTCACTTTCAGTGCTTCTTCCTTTTCGGGAGGGATATCATTTAATTCCGGCCGGGACTGCCAGATGGCCAAATGTCCTGCCCTGTTTTTTATTTTTTCCTTTTCATCAAAAAGCAGGGAAAGAAAGGTGGCACACCCCGATCCTGCCGCCCCTGCCAGAACATTGCCGAAATTCCTTGCAAACAGTGAGGTCATCATATTTCCCATGGACATTCCCTGCATGAAAATACGTTCCCCGTCAATATTGTATTTTTCTTTCATAAGCTCAATCAGCCCAAGGGCCAGCTTTATATCATGGTTTTCCTCCACATTATCCGGCGACTGTAAAAATCCTTCCGGGGTCTTTGTATTACTGTCCGTCCCCGGCTGGTCAGGGTCAGATTCCCACCTGCCCCACTGCACCTGCCAGACCCTGCCAAAGCTGGCGTTGGGGAATACCACGATGAAACCGTCCCGGTCCGCCGCCATGGTCCAGGATGTATAGATGGCCTGTCCCCACCCTGTCATCAGTCCCCCGTGCATAGACAGCACCAGCGGCGTTTTCCGGGAAGGATCGTAACGCTCCGGCACATATTCATACCATTCGTCCTGTGTCCCGTCCGCAATCACCCCGTGAAACTCTTTAAGCCTTTCCGGGTAAGGCTGTGAATTATTCCCGTTTTCATTGACCACAATATCGGAACCTTTTATCTTTTCCGGTAAATACTCCCTGTTGTCGTCATCCGGTGTTCCCGGTCTTATGTACATTTCTCCCATACCGTTTATTCCTTTCTTTCTATTCCTGTTCCCGCTGGAAGGTTCCCTCAATATTTAACCAGTCCAGAAACTTCTTCACATGTTTGTTGCAGTACTCCCAGTTATGTGCCCCGTGGTCTATGATCCTTTCAAATTCCACTCCCAGGGCTTCATACTGATCCATAAAATAAACATTGTCCTGATAATGGGTATCCTCCATGCCGGTGGCCATGTAGCCTTTGGGAAACTTCTTTCCCGCAGCCTTCTGCTTCCTGATCATATAGCAGATGTCATCTTCGGTATCTGTCACGTTGGACCGGTCCCCGAAAGCGGAAGCAAACATATAGAAGCTGTCTGTCGTATCCTCCTTTTCCGGGAGAATCTCCGGCACATTTTTAATGCCGGAAAACAGTCCGAAAGCCGCAAATTTTTCCGGATCCCGGAGCATCCACTTCAATGTCCCGTAACCGCCCATGGAAAATCCGGCAATAAAGTTCTTCTTCGGGTCTTCCGATAAGGGAAAAAGGTGTCTGACAACTCTCGGAGTCTCGATAGAGAGCTGGGTAAAATATTTAAAATCACCATGTTTCGTGTCCATATAGCCGGAACAGTAGGTACCGCTGCACACCACTGCAATTCCCGCCTGGGCCGCATATAACTCAAGGGCCGTATATCGCTGCCAGTCTGTATAGTCAAAACCGCCTCCCGACTGCAGCCATAAAACCGGATATTTATATCCTTCCGGCCTGTCCGCAAGGGAATGTCCCCAGGTGTTTTCCGGGATGATCACATTGACCCCCACCTTCATGCGCAACGCTTCTGAAAAATAAAATAATCTGAAATTTGCCACTGTCTATTTCTCCCCCTTTCCACATACCCAGGATAAACCTTTCTTTACCGCTTCATAAAATTGCAGATCCCTGTCGTCATAATGTCCGGAGGAAAGCACTGTCCCTTCCAGTATACCGGAAAGCTTAAGGTTTTCTTCCATATATTCCCAATCTTCTGAAAGGGCAAAGCCAAAGGCGCCGCCTTTCCCCTCTCCGGCCAGCGCAAAAATGTCGTTTCTGCTTCCGGCCAGCTCCCCAATACTTCCAAAAACCGCTTTTAAGGACTCTGTCGTATGACAGATCCCCGTATCCCCGCCATTCAACGCTTTTTTGCAGATAGCGTCCATATCAAAAATTCCGTCCACGGCAACGCATCTTGAAAAGACCTCCGGATGGTTCAACGCCGCTTTTACAGCTCCATATGCCCCTGTACCCACACCGCCAATCCAGTTTTCTTCCCTTTCCTTAGACAGGGGAAGATTGTTTCTGCAAATAGCAGGAAATTCTTTTGAGAGAAATTCCTCATATTTCGGCCCGTAGACCATGTCCGTTCCTAATGTGTGCTGGGCATCCGGCGCGATAATGAAAATCCCCATTTCAACTGCACATTTTTCTACCGGCATGGCTGTAAAATCCAAGGCTGTGCCTCCTTCATTGTGTAAAAGCCATAAAACAGGATATTTTTTTTCGTGCCTTTCATCGTCCAGCAGCAATTTGTCCATTTCAGGAAGAAATATCTTCGCGCTAAAGGATGAACACAACACCGTTGAAAGCGCATTAAATTCCAAATAAGCCATTACTTCACCTTCCTTTTTGTTTTTCTTATTGTATCATCGCTGTTTTAAATTGTCAAACGTTTACATTATTATTTTATTTTTATTCTTGACATTTTTGCAGTATTTTTTATAATATATGTATATAATACATCTATTTATTTGGTTATTTTTTCCATATATACCGTTTTATAATTGTAAACGTTTTAATTTTACCTGTGACCGTAGTGCAAAACCTGACGGAAATAGGAAAGGAAAAGGTGATTTTATGGGCCGTAAAAATTTTTCCATACGGAAACTGCTTTTAAAATATCTTATGATCTTGCTTGGCACTACTTTTTTCAGCCTTTTACTGTTCTGCCTTTACTCCGTTTACACCAATACGAAGCAGATCGAATATAACAATAGGGCGCTTTTGAATACCTACGTGTATACCCTGCAGTCGGAAATGGACTCCTTAGATTCTTTTAATCAGGAATTATGCTATAACGACTATGTCTTCCGTCTTCTTGACTGCGGGTACTATTCCGGCAAGGAAAAGGTGGTTTACGAATATAATCTGAAAAATATCATCCGTAATCAGGTTCCGCCCTACGGCGCCATTCTGATTTTTGATGATTCCGGCTCTGTATCCATGTACCAGTTCGGCTCCCTTTTCCCCGCTGTTTTATCCCGGCATATGTACCAGCTCAAGGAGGAACTGAAAGCCTACTGGCTGGCTACTGACGAATCCCTGACCGGCACATGGCAGCATTACAAAAATGATTCCTTCTCCGTACTGATGAATGCACGCAGGCTCAACAACCTATATGTATGCTCCCTCATTGACCTGAACTATTTCTATCTGCCAAACGATACAGGAAGTGATTATGAGCATCTGGAAATTGGATTTTATGACAGCCGGGAAGTCCTTGCCCACAAGGACTATCTGGCTTCCCTGGGAATTGATGCGGACTTTTTAAACAGCGGACGGCGCCCGGCCTTTCTCTCCCGCTATCTGGTCCAGACAGCGCCCATTGAGGGAACCCATATCTCCATCTGCTGTGTTCTCCCTGCCAACTATCTCTGGAATTATTCAAGACTGTCCATTGTTCTGATTGCTTCCATCATTGTGGCTTTGTGCGGACTGATTTTATTTACCTTCCAGTCCATCAGCAACGCGCTGGTCTATCCTTTAAACCAGATCATCAACGCCACCAACCATCTGGCCCAGAACCAGGCAGAAGAATTTCTTGAAAAATCAGGCAGCAATGTGTTTGAATTCCAGACCATTAATGATGCCCTGAAAGACCTGATTCACCAGAAGATCCGGCTGGAAGAAGATAACCGGCAGGAAATCATCGCCCGGGACCACGCCATGCTGCAATACTTTCAGCTGCAGACGAGATCCCACTTTTTTGCCAACTGCCTGAAAAGCCTTTACAGTATGTTGGAAAATAAGGAATATGAGAAAATGCAGCGGATGATACTGGCCTTCTCCAATCATTTGCGGTATATATTCCGTGACAACTTAAAGCTTGTGTCACTCCGGTCCGAATTGACGGAAGTCAACGATTATTATAATATCATATTAATGGACCGCTCCCGGCCCATCCTTCTTTTACAGGATGTTTCACCGGAGCTTATGGATTTTCAGGTTCCGCCTCTTCTGATACAGACGTTTTTGGAAAACTCCATTAAATATAATACCCAGAGCAGTCAGCTTCTATGTTTCAATATCCATATAGACAAGACCACACTGGAAGATATTCCCGTTGTCCAGATCCGCCTTTGCGATAACGGGACCGGCTATCCGCCGGATGTCCTTAAAAAAATAAATGCAGAGGAAAATAATATATACGAAGATTTTCATATAGGCATTACCAACCTGAAAAAGAGAGTGGAGCTGATTTATAAATCAGGCTTCTCATTTGCCTTCTACAACGACCCTTCCGGCGGCGCATGTTCCCTGATTTTCCTGCCGCTGGAGGATATGACTGAATGACATGTGGAATGACTGGAGGTACTTATGACTGTTTTGATCATTGATGACCAGATATCTGTATTAAAAGGAATTACAAAGGGCGTGCATTTTGACCTGCTGGGGATTTCAGAGGTGCGTACAGCGGCCAGCGCCGCCGAAGCCAGGGAGATCATCGAAAAAGAAACCATTGACATCGTCCTCTCGGACATTGAGATGCCGGGAGAAAACGGGCTGGAGCTTAATGAATGGATCGCCGCCAGGTATCCTTCCATTATCCGTATCCTGCTCACCTCTCATGCAGATTTTACTTACGCCCAGACCAGCATCAAGCTTGGGTGCTTTGACTATATTGTACAGCCTGCCCCTTACGATGAAATTGAAAAGTCCCTGTCAAAGGCTATTGACAAACTCACAAAGGAACGCCAAAAGGAACAGTATTACAACAGCGGACTCATATACAGCGCCCACAAACATGAGATGAATGACCGCATCGTTTCTAATCTTTATTCTGAAAATGCAGAAAATGTGGCCCAGTCTTTGGACGCTCTGAATCAGATGGGATATCCTTTAAACCACAATTCCTTTATCCGCATCATGATTCTGGATATTTACTCTTATGCCGGTTCCTCTAACTCTGTGCTGTTTGATATTGCCATCCGGGAAAATATCCTGGAGAGCCTGCATACAAGCCGCATGGACGGTCCTGTCTGCGCCCTGATCACTTTCAACAGGCATAAGCAGTTTGTCGTGCTTTTATTCTGCAACGATGACACCCTTGGGTCCCTTTCCAATTTATCCTTTTCAAGTTTCTACCAGAATCTTACGGAAAAAATTGACCCGGCCATCGCCTGTTATGTGGGCCAGTGCAGCTCCTTTCCCTTTATCCGGGAGGAAGTCTTCTACATCCACAACCACATATTGAATAATGTGAGCAAGAAATCCGGGCTGTTTTTCGTGGAGAAGGAGAAAGCTTCGGAAGAACATTTATGTATTGATGAAAATATATCCCGCTGGAAATATCTTCTTGATGCAAGGCAGTTTTCCTCACTGGAAACCAGTATATTAACCTATATCGACTTCATTTCCGCGGTCAACAAAGCGAACCTGAAAACGCTCTGCGACCTGCACCAGCGGCTTACCCAGATATTTTTCAGCTATGCTTACCAGCATAATCTGGATATTATGAAACTGTTTACGGAACATTACCGGTATAACGATTACATGGACGGATTTAAAGATATCCCCTCCCTCCGCACATCCGTAAAATTCATTATTTCCGCTATTGCCGACCGCTCGTCCAGTCTGGAAAACCAAAATGACGTCCAGCGGGCCAAAGACTATATTTTAAACAACATAGCCCTGAACCTCTCCGTAAAAGACGTTGCCGACTATGTCCATTTAAGCCCCGAATATTTTACCCGGCTCTTTAAAAAGGAAACCGGGCAGAATATTAAAAACTATATCCTGCAGGTAAAAGTTGATGTTGCCAGAGATCTCCTTGGAAATCCAAATATTCCTGTCAGCATGATTGCCCTTGAACTGGGCTACAATAACTTTTCCCATTTCACCCAGATATTTAAAAAATTTGAAAATGTGACTCCAACAGAATACCGGAAAAACCTGCTAGAGCGTGTTTGAAAATTGCTTTCTGACAGATGTGCGTCACAATTTATGGGAGATTTGCGCCAAATGAAGGGCGCATAGCGGGCTATGTAACCTGAATTTGGTGCAAATATCGCGCAAAGTGGGGCGTACAGATGGCGGGAATGAATTTTCAAACACGCTCTAGAGCATGTTTAATGGATAAATTTAGGGGCAGGTGTGATCCCCATGAATCACACCTGCCCCTGTGTAGGGCTATCAATTTCCCGCCCCGCCATTTACATATTCTGGTCTGTTTTCAATTTTTTCACTTCGTCAACTGAAAGTCCAACAAATTCCGCAATCTTTTCAAGCTTTATTGTTCCATCTTCCAGCATTTTCTTTGCAACATTTATCATTCCTTCTTTTAATGTCTGGTTTCTCATATCTTCCATAGCCCGGCACATAATCTCGATTCCCTCCTTGCTCTCTTTAAAAAATCTCACTCTGTCTGCCAATATCCCATAGTACATATCCGCTGCGTCTGTACAGGAGAAGTCATGCATTAGTTTCCCGATTGGTGTATCTCCACGGTAAGCGCCATTTGCATACAGTATGTGCGAACCGTCCTCAAATCTTTCAACGGTTCCCAAAAAGCACCGCTCGACCGGATAGAGCGGCAGCCCTTTTCCCATTACGTCATTCTCTGTGATAAAGATTACCCATGTTTCCGGCAGCTTGTCAAAGTCCTCGCCTTTCTTCAAAAGGTTTGCGTCCATCATGCTGCTGTTGTACCTTGCTCTTTTTCTTCCGGCTCCTTTATCAGAACGCTGTACTTCCACATTCAGTTTTGTCCCCGTACTATCCGTAGCCAAGATATCCAACTTCACCGAACGATTCAGCAAATTCTCCACAAATACCTGTGTGCGAACGTCCAGTACTTTTAAATCCGGTTTTTCCAGTACAATCTGCAATACCAGTTCTATACTTGCCGTATCTCCCTCAAAACATTTCGTGAGGAAATCATCATCAAGCAGACGAAAACCTCTTAGTCTCTGTAAATCTTCCTGATGTTTCTGGTCTATCTGTTCCGTCACTGTCAATCTTCCCACCTGCTTTCCCTTCCGTTTTCGTATCTCCATACTATCATAAGCCTCCCGCTTTTACAAGCACATGGCCATTTGTGTAGTATATTCATTACTTTCTTGTCAAGGAATTTATATTCTATATATCGTTTTTAATAGCACGCTCTAGTCACCATCCGGCTTTGTGAATTATCGGATATAAATTTCCGAAACAGTATCCTCCACGCCATTGATCTGTAGTCTCACATAAACTTTTCCATTTTCAAATTCATCCAGAGGATATTTAAGCGTCCCGGAAAGGTTTGTAACATCAATCGTTTCTGCTGTATCTCCCTGTACCAGCCACAAGATGAGGGTTGCCCCGTCTGGTACTGTTCCACAGGAAATATCAGCGTAAAGCAGTTGGGCCTCTGCGTCCGTAATGGTCATACTCTGTTCTTTCACAAATCCATCGCTGGCACTTTTAAAATCCAGCTTCCAGAAATCGTTTAAATACGCGCTGTAATTCATGCTGATTGTCCCCAAGTTCCAGACCCGGTCGTTAGAAGCAGCATTTGTGTTGATCCCCTTTCCAGAGGCTGCACTGACAATAAAGCCCGTCAGACATACCAGCATAAACACCATACTAACGATACCGGCAATCATAAATTTTAAGTGATGGGTTCCTTGTTTTACCATAACACGATCATCCTCCTTTTCAATACATGTTCCGCATTCCTGGCAATATTTTGCTTTTACTGAAATCCGCTGTCCACAAGCCGGGCATGTTGTTTTGATTTCTGAACGGCGCAGAAAGTAGATCAGCAATCCAATAAACGGTGTGGCCGCAAAAACTACGACCGCCCATAGTACCGGGTCCTCCCCCCGGCTTTCGCAATCCTGATATACCCATGCTGCAAAAAAAGCAGAAGTACACAGTGCAAAAAGAAGAAAGAAAAGCAGCAGCAGGGGCAGTGCCATGGAAAGACCGCTGAAACCATCACTTTTCAAAAAATACAGGCCAAACCGCAGAAAAATCAGCAGTAAGATAACAAAAATACCGGTAAAAAGGGGAAATTTACTTTTTTTAATATCCTTCATGTCCATACACCTCTTTTCTCAATACAGATCATAATATCCTCTTTTATGTTTGCTCTCTTTACACCTGCTGCGGTAAGCAATATACCAGCCATGCCAATATAAAGACAGACACCGGCAGCAAAGTAAGATAAATAAATATTTTCAATCATGAGCAGGGCAGCCAGCGCCAGCAAAGAAAAAGTGAGTAAATTCAAAACCATCGGCAAATACCAAAGCGATATTTTATGCATGGCAGGTTGTTTACCCAGAACGGCCTCCTGCCTGTACAGAGCCGTTTTGAGTTTGCTATTCAGTTCCGGGTCTGGAACCTCCGTCATTTTCATTGAAGCCCAGATGGCTTCTTCCATTTTCATGTCAGAATGATTATCTCTCATAACCAGCATCCTCCAATCTTTTTTTGATCATCTTTCTTCCCTTGAACAACCGGCTTTTCACGGTACCAGGCGGTTTCTTTATAATCGCCGCAATCTGTTCTATGGGACAATCGGAAAGGTAAAATAATATCAATGGTACCTGATACTTTTCCGGCAGGGTCTGGATGATCCGGCGGACTTCTGCAATCAATTCTTTTTCAAGATAGCCTTCTTCAATGCTTTCTTCTGCGTGCAGTACCATTTCTGCTTCATCACCCAGATTGCTGCAGGGAGCGATCATGTTCCGGCGTGCCTTTTTTCTTCTGTCGCTTTTCCAAAGATTATAAGCGAGAGAAAAAAATAACGCTTTCGGATTTTTCTCCCAGTCAAGCGTCCATTCTGTTTCTAGCGCTTTGAGGAAAGTTTGTTGGTATAAGTCCTCGGCATCCCCTATGCCCCCGCAGAGTTTCAGGCAGAATCTATATATATCTGTGCCGAAACCATCAATACATTTTTCTATTTCTCTTGCGTTCACTGTCTCACCTCCACTGCCTGTTCACCCTATATTCGCCATGACTTTGCATGAGGTTCATTTTTTTGCAAAAACAAACGCTGCCACGCTCCGCGGGACAGCTTACTGTAAAATAAACAAACGCTGACGCGATCCGCGAGCCAGCGTTTGTTAATAAAATACTATCCTTTAATTTTCTTGATCCACTTACCACTCTTGAACCTTCCCACACACCAGAAGCATTTGATAACTTCATCTATTTTCAAAAAGCAGTATACCCAGAAGGCCGGAAGGTGCAGTACCACCCCGGTCAGGTACCCCAGTGGAATGCTGGCCACCCAGAGGAACAGCACATCTGCAACCATCAGGAAGCGGGTATCGCCGCCGCCCCGCAGAACGCCTTTGGTCATAATACTGTTGGCCCCCCGGAACAGCATGATGATTCCCATGGAGTACATCAGTTCTTTTGCAATCAGCGCAGTCTCCTGGGTAATATTATAGCAGCTTATTACCGGCCCGGATATGGCTATGATGATCACGCAGGCCGCCGCCCCCATCCAGACGCCCATTTTTAAGAACAGGCCGCCTTCTTTTCTGGCTCTCTCCTGATTTCCTTCTCCCAGCGTATGCCCTATGACAACACTGCTGGACATTGCCGCTCCCTGTACGAAAACGCTGCTTAGCTGCTGGGTAACGATGGTGATGGAATTGGCGGATACAAACTGACTGCCGATCCTTCCCATAACCATGGACACTGCGCTGTTTCCAAATCCATATAAGGTATCGCTGATAACAACAGGAAAACTGATCTGTATATATTCTTTTACAAGGTTCCTGCAATTTAAGAACAGATCTTTTATGCGGTACTTAATTTTCTGGTCAAAGAAAATAAGATACCCGCAGATAAAGAAAAATTCAAATATCCTGGCAATCAGGGTTCCTAAAGCCGCCCCTGCCACTCCCATACAGGGTGCGCCCAGCTTCCCGAAAATAAAAATGTAGTTACAGAATATGTTAATAAAAAATGCAAATATGGAACTTAAAAGAGGCCATTTAGCATTCTCAATGCTCCGGTAAAAATTGGAGTATGTAAGAGACATCCCCATCAAAAGACAACTGACGGATAGAACTTTAAGATAGCGGATTCCTTCATCAATAACTCCCTGGTCATTAATGTATATCTTCATAACGATCCCCGGAAAAAATAGGGTAAGGACCGTAAATAAAAGCCCCAGCACCAGACATATCCTTGTGGTCAGCGTAATCGTCTGCTTTAATGCCTTATGGTTTTTCATTCCCCAGAATCTGGATGTCAGTACAGACGCACCCTGTCCAAGGCCCATGCAGCTAAACTGGTAAATATTGACAAACTGGTTTGCCAGCGCCACCGCCGACAATGCGTTTTCACCAAGGGAACCTACCATGATGTTGTCCGCCATATTCACTCCTATGGTAATCATGTTCTGCATCATTATGGGTACGGCAAGCTTCGCGGTTTTCTTGTAAAATTCCTTATTCTTCATTGGTCCACATCCTCTCTGAAAAGTATAATTAATTATGGCATTCTTTGTGTTCCTGCCTCTTTCAAAAAAATGACTTTTATTATCACTTTTCAGCGGTTTTTATTTTACAATAAGCTGCCACGCTTTGCGAGACAGCTTATTGTAATCCTACCATAAAAGGGCCCCGGAAAGTCCCGGAACCCTTTTATTTACCGAACCACTCATCTTCTTTAAAATAAACCAGCTTGCGAAGCATGTCAGTTTGTATTTTAACTCTGCAGTATCCTTACCATCTTATAAGGCGTTCTGTAATTATAGGAAGAAATCTTAATTCCCGTCTTGGGACTGCTGGCATGGATGACCTGCCCGCCGCCGATATACAGGGCTACATGGTTGACAACGCCGCCCTTTGCGTAAAAGACCAAATCTCCCGGCTGGAGCTGGGATGCATTGATGGCTGTCCCCATTTTGGACTGTGCTCTCGAAGAATGGGGCAGGGATACGCCGTACTTGGCAAATACGCTGAGCACAAAGCCGGAACAGTCTGCGCCTTTGGTAAGGCTGGTGCCGCCCCACACATAAGGATTTCCCAAAAACTGCTTTGCATACTGGCACAGATCCACCCTTACATCAGAAACGCCTTGTCCGTACATAAGCTCTGTCATGGTAATTGCCGTTTCCAGGTCAGATTTCACATCCACATAGTCGGCGGATACAAACACTTCTTCATCATCCAGATAAACTTTGATCCAGCCGTCGTCCTGTATTTCCACAATATCCAGACTTTCGCCGGAAGCCACCTGGGTAACCACCTCTGCATCAAGACTGGGCATCTCACGGATGTTCAGGGCATCCGCTGTGGATACCGCAATGGCTGTGGCAAGTTCTTCCCCTTTCATCTTGGCGTCAAAGCCTGTGAGAAGATATTCTTCCTTCACATATCCTTCCACCTTGCCGGAAGCTATATAGGCCCAGCCGTTTTCGCTGCTTTTAATTTCACAGGCCGCATTCTTGGGAAGTTTTCCCACCAGCTTCCCGTCTTCACTTGGCTCCTGTCTGATATTTAAATTATTTTCCTCCACATTGCAGATCCCCAGATGGGTGTACCCCCACAAAGCGCCCTCGGCTTTTTTGGCAATCTCCACATATTCTACTTTTGACAAAGGAGAATGGTATAAATCCCCCACCCCTGCTGTCAGCATATCCTCCGTGCCGTCAATATCCCCGGCTGATGTATCATCCACAATCGTGGTGTCTGTGGCATTATTTATTTTGTTCGATGCGTTCACATCCTTCAGTTCAGTTGCTGAAGCAGAAAGCGGCTCCATAAAAAGCATACAGGAAGACAGAACACAAATCATACCAATTCTATGTTTTTTCAAGACGGACCTCCAAAGTTATTACAAATTTGTTACAAATCCAACATGGTCATTATAACAAGTAAACTCCGGGCTGTCAAATCCATATGCATATTTTTTTCAAGAAAATACTTCCAAAAAATAATTTTATTTCTCCATTAAAGCCTGTATTTTTGTGTTCTGCCTGCAAAATAGCTGTAAAACAGCCATAAAATCACTTTTTAAGGCCCTCGTGGAATTCTCTCCCCTGTGCAATATCCTTTTCCATCTGTCCCTTTAACTGCGCCACGTCTTCAAACTTCTGTTCCGGCCGTTTAAATTGTAACAATTCTGTTACAATTTCTTTACCGTACATATCTTTATCAAAATCATACAGATAAGTCTCCACGCTTACCACATCATCCTCATTTACGGTTGGTTTTTTTCCGATATTTGTAATGCCGGGATACATACAGTTATCACAAAAAACCCTGGAATAGTAAACGCCTTTCGGGGGCAGGAGCTTTTCCCCGGGAGGATAAAGGTTCAAAGTGGGCATCCCCAGTTTTCTTCCCAGCCTGTTTCCTTCCCTGACCCTGCCTTCAAAGCTGTAGTATCTTCCTAAAAGACCGCGCACCAGGGCCATATCCCCCTTTTCCACCTCCTCCCTTACAAAGGTGGAACTGATTTCCCGGTTTCTGTAAAATACCTTCTGTATGATCTCAATTTCATAGCCGCAAACTTCTGCATATTTTATAAGCAGTTCCTTGTTTCCCATGCCTTTATAGCCGAAAGTAAGATCCTCTCCCGCCGCAATATAGGCCGCATTCATCCGGGCCGCCAGTATCTGTCTGATAAATTCTTCTGGCATGGTTGCAGCCGTTTCTTTATTTAAGGGAAATTCAATCAAAATATCGACCCCCATTTTTTCAAACAGCTTCCTTTTCTCCTGCCGTGTCGTCAGTTCCATGGAAGAAGCCTGTCCGAAAAATACTGCCGCCGAAGGATGGAAAGTAAAAACTACCGCCAGTCGCCCTTTCTCCTTCTGTTTTAAAATGTGGGAAAGAAGCCTGATGTGTCCTGTATGGATACCGTCAAACTTCCCTATCACAACGGCTGTTTCCTGCCCTATATGGAATTTTGTTGTGTCATGAATTATTTCCATTAAAATCACCTTCCAGCTCCCGGCATGTTTGAAAACTCATTCGCCTAAAAACATTTTCACAGGCGCAAACATCCCGCGTTCTTTCACATATTGGTAAATACCGCAGAAATCTCCCGACGGGCTGTGGATTCTGTACTGGTTTTCCCCTTCTTCTGCCTCCGGACTTCTGTCATCGGATCTGCCCGTCACCGGCCCCTCCGGCATCTCCTCCCATGGGTCCTTTGTAAAATCTTCTTTCCTTAGCTGGTTTCCGTTTTTCAGCAGTTTGAAGGCTGCTTCCTTTACGGTCAGCCCCGGAAGATCTTCAAACATCTTTTCCACAGGAACTACTGCCTGGGAAAGTGCTCCTTTTTCTGCCAGTTCTTCCAGTTCCTTTAGCCTGTACGCGCCTTCTGCCCCAAATTCCCCCACCCTGGTTCTCTCAAGGTTTACCATGGCGGCGCCGTCCCCCAGCTTTTGGCCAATGTCATGACAGAGGGTCCTGATGTACGTCCCTTTGGAGCACTCTACCCTGAACACATATTCCGGGTGTTCCTCCTCCAATATTTCAATGGAGTAAAAGGTGACGGGCCTTGGGGGCCGCTCCACTACCTTCCCCGCCCTGGCCAGTTCGTAAAGCTTCCTGCCTCCTACTTTGAGGGCCGAATACATGGGCGGAATCTGCATAAAATCCCCCTGAAAAGATAAAATGGCCTCCCGTACCCGATCCGGCTGTGCACACACCTCCCTTTCTTCCAAAATTTTCCCGGAAATATCCTGGGTATCCGTCACGACCCCAAGCCGCAAACGGGCAATGTATTCCTTATGCCTGTCCGTCAGCATGCCGCACAGCCGGGTGCCGTTTCCCAGACAGACAGGAAGAACCCCCACCGCGTCCGGGTCAAGGGTTCCTGTGTGTCCAATCTTTTTCTGTTTAAAAATTCCCCGGAGTCTGGCTACCACGTCATGGGACGTATAGCCTGCCTCCTTATATACATTGACTATTCCGTGATACATCTTTATACGCATGCCTTTCCCGCATGGGCCCTTTCCATGTGGGAATAGGCCCAAATACATAGATTGAAAATTTCAATTTTCAATCTTATACCTTAGTTCTTTCTATCTCTTTAAGCTGGGCATCGATCCGGGCGGAAAGATTATTGGTAATGTCATGGAAGGTTCCCTGCATGGTAGCCCCTGCCGCCCTCACATGTCCGCCGCCGCCAAAAAATACCGCTATTTTGGAAACATCCACAAGTCCATTGGATCTAAGGCTTACTTTATATTCTAAAGTATCCGTCTGGTACATGAAAATCGCACATTCCACCCCTTTGATGTTCCGCAGGTGGTTCACGATTCCCTCCAGATCATGAGGCCCGGCCTGATAAAAGCCCATAGTCTTTTTATCTACCATACTGACCACACATTTGCCGTCCATAAACAGGATGCTTTCTAAAAGCGCCCTTCCCAATATCTGGTTCTGCACATAAGTTTTTTCATAAAAGGTTTCATCTATTATTTTTGAGAAGTCAAATCCGTAGGCAATCAGTTCTGCCGCCGCCTTAAAGGTGGAAGGGGAAGTATTGGAATACTGGAATACCCCTGTGTCATGAATGATTCCCACATAAATAGCTTTGGCGATTTCCACATCCACAAAAGACTTATCTTCCATTACCTGATAAATAAGTTCACTTGTGGAGCTTGCTTCCGGCACAATATAATTTACATCCCCACATCCGCTGTTGCTGACATGATGGTCAATATTGATTGTTTTCTTTGCCCCGTCAAAATATTTTTCGGCTTCACCCATCCGCTCCTTTGAAGTGTCCACCGCAATAAATACATCAAAACATTCCACGGCTGTCTTAAAATCTGTATGTATCTCACTGATTCCCTTAATACAGGAAAAAACATCTGCCGGTTTTTCCAGCATCACCTGCACATCAGCCGAAGGACACGCCTTTTTCAGGTATAAGTAAAGTCCCACGGCTGCACCGATGCAGTCGCCGTCGGGCCTTATGTGACCACTGATTCCAATGGTCACAGCCCCTTTCACCTCATCATAAATATTCATAATACTCCTCATTCTATTAATACCTATTTCCTTGTAACAGTCCAGACAGGCTGTATCGCTACATTTACTTACTGCTGACCGTTATTTACTTCATCAATCAATTTGGACATTCTTACGCCGTAAGCAATGGACTGATCCACAATAAAGCGGATTTCAGGTGTATTGCGCAGATTTACCCTTCTGGCCAGTTCCTTGCGGATATAGCCTTCTGCGCTTTTTAACCCTTCCAGTGTATCTTTCTGCACGTCTTCTTCCCCATAAACACTGATCCATGCTTTACAGGTCTTTAGATCGGGTGCAACCTCCACGGCAACCACAGAGGTAAGAGAACTGACTCTGGGGTCTTTAATGTCCCCCCTTATTATCTCAGCCAGAACTCTCTGCACCTCCCCGTTGATCCGGGTATTTTTCATACTGTTCTTTCTCACCTGGGAACCTCCACCATAATATATGCTTCTACAATGTCAAGTTCCTGCATCTGGTCAAAGCCTTCAAACACAAGTCCGCACTCGAATCCTGCTTTTACCTCTTTCACATCGTCCTTGAATCGTTTTAAGGATGCCAGGGCGCCTTCGTAGATCTGGTCCCCTTCTCTGGTGATTCGTACCTTGCAGTCTCTCTGGAATATACCGTCGAGAATATAAGAACCTGCAATATTACCCACTGCGGACGCTTTGAATATCTGCCGTACTTCTGCATGGCCGATGACTTTTTCCTCAAATACAGGATCCAGCATACCCTTCATGGCAGCTTCGATATCTTCAATCGCCTGATAAATAACCTTGTAGAGCCTGATATCAACACCTTCCCTCTCTGCAATGGTCTTTGCCATGGCATCGGGGCGGACATTGAATCCTATGATAATTGCCGATGACGCAGAAGCTAAGGATACGTCGGATTCGTTGATAGCTCCTACGCCGCCGTGGATACATTTTACCACGACTTCTTCGTTGGAAAGCTTCATAAGGCTCTGCTTGACCGCCTCCACGCTTCCCTGTACATCAGCTTTTACAATAATGTTCAGTTCCTTTAAGTTGCCGGCCTGAATTTTGGTAAAGAGATCGTCTAAGGACATCTTCGCCTTGGTTTCTTCCAGCATCTTCTCCTTATTCTGGGCAAGATAGGTTTCCGCATAGGATTTTGCCGTCTTGTCATTTTCATGGGCAATAAATACTTCACCGGCGCTGGGTACGTCTGAAAGTCCCAGGATTTCGACCGGTGTGGAGGGGATTGCTTCTTTTACCCTCCTTCCCTTATCATCTATCATTGCCCTTACCTTGCCGTGGCTTGCCCCTGCGGATATGAAATCACCCACATGCAGGGTACCTTTCTGTACCAGCACGGTGGCAACCGGTCCCCGGCCTTTGTCCAGCTCGGCCTCGATCACAAGACCTCTTGCACGCCTGTGGGGATTTGCCTTTAATTCCAGAATTTCCGCTGTCAAAAGAATCGTCTCTAAAAGCGTTTCTATTCCTTCCCCGGATTTAGCGGAAACAGGCACAAACTCTGTGGTTCCGCCCCAGTCTACAGGAATCAGCTCATATTCTGTCATCTCCTGTTTTACCCTGTCAATATTGGCACCCGGTTTATCGATCTTATTAACCGCCACAATGATTTCGATCCCCGCAGCCTTAGCGTGGTTGATTGCTTCCACTGTCTGGGGCATAACACCGTCATCCGCTGCTATAACCAAAATAGCGATATCCGTTGAATTGGCGCCGCGCATACGCATTGCCGTAAATGCTTCGTGTCCCGGCGTATCCAGGAAGGTAATGGACTGATCATTAATATTTACAGTATACGCACCTATGTGCTGTGTAATACCTCCCGCTTCCTTATCCGTCACATTTGTTTTGCGGATAGCATCCAGAAGGGAAGTTTTTCCGTGGTCAACATGACCCATGACGCAGATAACAGGAGGTCTTTTTTCCAGCTTCTCCTGGGCTTCCTCGTCCTCTTTTAAGAGCTCTTCTATGACATCCACCTTTTCTTCTTTTTCGCAGATGATCTCATATTCAATGGCAATATTTTCCGCATCTTCAAAGGAGATCTCTGAGTTTACCGTCACGATCTGTCCCTGCAGGAATAATTTCTTGATAATAACGGAAGGCTGTAATTTCATCTTGTCGGCCAGCTCTTTGATGGTAAGGGAATCGGGAATGGTAATGACCTTGATCTGTTCTTCCACCACTTCCGCCGCTTTCTTTTCGGGCTTAATGAAGCGTCCTGCTTTATTTTTGCTTTTTACCGCTGCATCGTCCTCTTCATAAATAAAATCTTTCTTAGATTTCTTATCTCTCTCCTGACCGATTCTGCGTTTTTCCTCGTCTCTGCGTTTATCGTCCTTGACCGGGGCTTCCGGAACGAAACTCTTACCCGGCTTTTCGGGCCGCTTAAATCGATTGTCCTGCCCCTGAGCGCCTCTTTCATTGCGGTTATTATTGCCGCCAGGTCTGTTATTATTCCGGTCAGGGCCATTACCCCGGAAATCACTCCGGCCGCCCTGATTACCTGTACGATTAGTGCCTTCAGGTCTGCGGGCGTCGCGCCTGCCATTCCTTTCTCCCTGATTGTTTCCAGTGCCTGCCTGAGTTCTTTCATTTCTCTGACGCCTTTCATCCCTTGGAACCTGTCTTGGTGTGCCTGTATTATTCTCCCTTACCTGCCCCGGGGCCTTTTCCGTGCGTTCCGCTGCTTTTTCCCGGGCAGCTTTTTCTCTGGCTTCTTTTTCTGCCTTTTCCTGTGCGGCTTTCTCCTGTGCCGCCTTCTCCTGGGCTGCAAGCTGTGCGTTTCTCGCCGCTATCCTTTCATTCTCCAGCCTTCTTGCATTTTGCTTAAAGTCAACCTGCATACTCTCCGGTACGGAAGGGGCCGTAAGGGGACGGATGATCTTGTGGGGAGCTTCCTGTCTGGAACTTCCCTGTCTGTTCCCGCCGCCTGATTTGTTCCCGCTTCCACTCCTGTTCTGCTGCCCGGAGGGTTTGTTTGCCTGCGCAGGCCTTCTCTCCCCCTGGGGACGCTGTCCCGGAATATTACTGTTGTGGGGATTGCTCACGAAAATAATTTTCTTTTTCTTTTTAGGCTGTTCCCCGGTATTTGAAGCCGTCCTGCTCTCTTTCCCCTTTGCCTCCGCCGCCTGCTTTGCTTCCGGCTTCGGGGCTTTTGGGGTATCTTCTTTATTTTCCGGCGCTGCCTTTTCCGCTGCCGGCGCATCTTTTTGTGCCGCTGTCACAGATTTTTCTGCCGGCTTCGCCGCAGGCTGCTTTGCATCGCCTTTTTGTCCAAATGCCTTTCTGACCATCTCCGCCGTATCCTCCTCAATAACACTCTGGGGGGCCTTTACTTCAATTCCTTTATTTTGTAGAAAAGCAATAACTTCTTTGCTCTGCTTTTCCAGTTCTTTTGCTATTTCATGCACTTTAATTTTGGCCATTCCACTACCTCCGTCCTGCTTCCTGTGATTCTTCCAAATGTTTAATTATGCCTGCAGCCATCCCCTGGTTTGTAACCGCCACAGACGCCCGCATTTCCCTTCCGATTGCCTTCCCCAGGGTTTCTTTATCCGAGTAAAAATAAATAGGCGTTTTATAAAATGTACACATGTTGGTAAACATTTTTCTGGTATTGCCGGAAGCGTCACCGCTGACGATCACCAGCGCCGCCTTTCCTTCCTTTACTGCTTTTTCTGTGGAGAATTCACCGCTTACCAGATTTCTTCCCCTGGCAGCCAGCCCTAAAAGGGATAATACTTTATCATTCATGTAAAGCCTCAAACTCCTTTTCTAATTTGTCATAAACTTCATTTGGAATACTCATTTTGAAAGACCGTTCCAATCCTTTGCTCTTATGTGCCTTTGCAAGACATTCCCTCTCTTTACAAAGATACGCGCCTCTTCCATTCTTTTTTCCTGTAACATCCAGTATGATTTCATCCTCAGGCGTTTTGAGAATACGTATCATTTCTTTCTTATTCTTCATCTCTCCGCATCCGATACACTGCCGCATGGGGATTTTCTTTGCCATCTTTACTCCTCCTCATACTTTTCCGTTTCCGGTACTGCTTCACTGTATTCTTCTGCGTACTCCTCACTTCCTTCTTCTACATATTCTTCCCCGGTTTCTTCCTCATACTCCCCGCCGGGTTCTTCCTCATATTCTTCACCGGGTTCTTCCTCGTACCCCTCCTCATATCCATCATATTCATCGTACTCATCCATATAGTCTTCATAGCGGAATCCGGGAGCATCCTTGGCCTGCGTCTCACTCTTGATGTCTATCTTATATCCTGTCAGCCTTGCCGCCAGTCTTGCGTTCTGTCCTTCCTTACCGATTGCAAGGGAAAGCTGGTAATCCGGCACCACGACTTTGGCCGTCTTCTCATCCGGGTCGGCAAACACGGTGACGATTTTGGCAGGAGAAAGGGCATTTTGAATCAGATTGCCCGGATTTTCATCCCAGTTGATGATGTCGATCTTTTCTCCCCTAAGCTCCTCCACAATGGAATTTACCCGGGCGCCGTTGATCCCCACGCAGGCTCCCACCGCATCCACATTGGGATTGTTGGACCTTACTGCCATCTTGGTCCTGCTTCCGGCTTCTCTGGCAATGCTCATGATTTCCACAGTGCCGTCCTTGATTTCCGTGACCTCCGCTTCAAAGAGACGTTTTACAAGCTCCGGGTGCGTACGGCTCACTAAAATCCTCGGCCCCTTCGGCGTGTTCTTAACCTCCAGGATATATACCTTGATCCTCTCGGTAGGTTTGAAGCTCTCACCCCTTACCTGTTCGCTTTCATTTAAAATCCCATCGGCCTTTCCCAGGTTAATGCTTATATTCCTGCCTATATAGCGCTGCACGATACCTGTGATGATGTCCTTTTCCTTCTCAAAATACTGGTTGTAAATAACGCTCCGTTCTTCTTCACGTATCTTCTGCAGGATGACGTTCTTTGCATTCTGGGTGGCAATGCGTCCAAACTCTTTGGACTTGATCTCCACATGGAGAATGTCTCCAAGCTGTGCACTGGACTTGATTTCCCGGGCATTTTCAAGGGAGATCTGTAAACAATCGTCCTCAATCTCCTCCTCTTCCACCACTTCTTTTTCCGCATAACAGAGGAAGTCACAGGTATCCCGGTCAATTTCCACCTTAATATTGTCCGACTTTCCAAAATGGTTTTTGCAGGCTGTGATCAGAGAATTTTCAATAGCTTCAAAAAGCGTATCCTTGCTAATCTCCTTCTCCTTCTCCAAAATATCCAGTGCTTCCATTAATTCCTTGTTCATTTTTACCTTATCCCTTTCTGCCCGTCATTTGCCCGGACTAAAAATCTAACGTCAGTTTAATCGTTGCAATATCTTTCCTGTCAAACACAATGTCTTCTATCTCATTTTCCAGCGCCGCCCCCAGGGTCACCGTATCTTCGCTAAAGGCTTTGAGGATTCCTGTAAAATCTTTTGTACCGTTAACTGGTTTATACGTCTTGATATCCACTTCCTGTAAAAGGCTTTTTTCAAGATGCTTATCTTTTTTCAGCGTCCTTCCCAGTCCGGGAGAACTTACCTCCAGAATATAGGCCTCCTCAATAAAATCTTCCCTGTCCAGTTCATCCGACAGGGCCCGGCTAACATTTTCGCAGTCATTTATGCTGACGCCTTCCTCCTTATCAATATAACAGCGCAGGTACCAGTCGCTTCCTTCTTTGACATATTCCACGTCATAGATCTCCACATGGTTCGCATCCGCAATGGGCTTTAGGAGTTCTTCCGTCCTGACCTGATAATTTTCTTTTCTTGACATGCATCCACCTCTTTAAATCCTTAAAAAAGAGTGGACCGCCAAGTCCACTCTAGTCAGTAATTATTTATTAAACCTATTGTAGTATAGCACTCCGCCCCATGAAATGCAACAAAAATCATTGATTTTTTTACTTTTCTTCCTTATATAAAAGAAAAAGGAGCGCACCTGCCAAAAGAATGAATCCTGCACCGCCCACCAATCCTGTAGGCGCAGGGCCTAAAAATACATTGTAGGGGTCTTCCAGCGAGGTAAAATAGATCCCCACTGCGGAAAAGCCGTTCAGCATTCCATGGGCCAGAACCGCAGGGAAGCAGCTTCTTGTCTTAATGGTGACATACGAAAAAATAATTCCCAGCACCACACAGAACAGGCACATGGCAAGAATCCCTGTCACCGGATATCCCCAATACCCGGTTCCATAGTTATGCCCCATCACAGTAAGGGGCGCATGCCACACCCCCCAGATCAGCCCGTTTATCAAAAGGGCCGGGACAACCGGAAAACACTTCTGCAGTTTGGGAAGCAGATACCCCCTCCATCCCCATTCCTCCCCGAAACAGTTGACAAAATTAAGAAAGGGCGAGGCCAGAATTCCCACTGCTATCTGCACATACATAAACTGTCTTGCCTGCAAAATATCCGCACTCTGTCCGCCGGCCTCAAGGACTGCACGCATATAGCCCATGTCCTTGTCAAAATGATTGGGAAAAACCAGAAAGTATAATACTGTTCCAAAAATGATCATCAAAGCAACACCAAACCAAGCGATCCCGTAATATTTCAGATTCCCCTTTAGGTTTATGGAAAGCATCATATTTTCTTTTGTCAGTTTTTCTTTCATAATAAACCTTGTGATCAGGGCGCCTGTAGCCGGAATGAACATGACTCCGGCAATCATCATCTGGGCTGCATAGGCCAGGTTGATATTGATGCTTCCTGCCATGGGCATAATCACAAAGATTTCCACTCCGTAAGTTAAAACAAATGTAACTGCCAGATAGACCAAAATCCCTTTGACCGCTTCTTTTTTACTTTCTGTATTCATAAATTTCCTCATTTCTGCGCATTTAAAGTTTGTATCTACGCTGCATACAAAAACTTGTGTCTCTATGGCAACGGAAATTTCTGCTTGTCATGGACACTGATTTCCTTTCCAAGCTGTATTTCAATTACCTTTAATTCTTCAATGGCAATAATGGTATGCTTACGGCCTGCTTTCATCTGTATCACATCCCCTGCCTTTACCGGCGTTTCCACGCCGTCAATGATGGTTCTCCCCCTGCCCGAGATCACATTCCAGACCTCATCTCTCCTTTCATGGCTGTGATAGTTCATTTTGTGCCCGGAATTCAGTGTTACTTTAATGGTAAGGCTTTCCTCCGTGGCATCCAGGACCCGGAAGCTTCCCCAGGATTTTTCCGCAAACATAATCTGCTGGTCAATATCATCCACAAAAGGTTTGATGTAGCTTGACTGCTCCTTGTCAGAAACTAAAATCCCCTCCGGGCTTGCAGAAACCACCACATCCTTTAGTCCCATACATAGTACCGGGACATCCAGTTCATTGACGATATGCACATTTTCGCATTTATCATTCACTATAGCTTTCCCAACAACAGGTTCTTCCATCGCTTCTGTCAGTGTATTCCATGTTCCCAAATCTTTCCACTGGCCCTTAAAGCGCATGACTTTGATTTTATCTTCCTTTTCCGCCACCGCGTAATCAAAACTGATCTTCGTCAATGTGTCATATTTTTCATATAAATCCCTGTAATCTGCAAAATCAATGAGCTGATGAGCTTTTTCAAGCATATATTTTAACTGGAAGGCAAACACGCCGCCGTTCCACAAGGCCCCCTGACTGATATATTCTTCCGCAGTCTTGGCATCAGGCTTTTCTTTAAAAGTCTTTACGCTGCTCACTTTTTCTGTGTCCGCCGGGATCACGTACCCATACTTCTCACTTGGGTAGGTAGGCTCCAAGCCCATAACCGCCAGATTCGTTTCTTCTTCCCCTGCAATCTCCCCAAGCGCTTTCAGGGCTTCAAAATAATCCTTCTCCACATAAGGGTCCACAGGGCAGACGATTACCGGCTCCTCCCCCGAGATCTTCTCCACGTCATGAAGGTAGGCCGCCGCCAGGGCAATAGCCGGAAAGGTGTCCCTTCGGCAGGGTTCCACACAGATTCCCACCCCGCCGCCTAACTGGTTGTGAATGGAAGATACCTGCATCTTTGATGTTGCAATAGTCACAGCCGCGGATTTATCCACATCCAGGATCTGGCGGTACATGCGCTGTACCATGGACTCATACTCCCCGCCGCCGGATTTAAATATTTTAATAAACTGTTTGGAACGGATATCATTGGAAAGAGGCCACAGACGTTTGCCTGAGCCGCCGGATAATAAAACTATATGCATTTTGCTCTCCTTTTATGGGTATCTGCTGTAAGAGCGCCGCCGGCATGAGCGGCTGTCTCTATATGCACCGTGCCTTGATCTGGTACATAGCATCTTCATTATTTCAGCGCCGTTCCCAATAGCACCTCCCGATGATTGGGAACAGTTATTTGATAAATTTAATATAGCATACCCCCAGTACAAAGTCCAATGCAACCTGAAATTCCCGTGAAAGCTTATCCTTGACATTCCTGCCGCCATATGCAATAATTAAACTATTAGTTTAATTATTGATTTTTCCCACACGGATTTTCTGTCCGAAGAAAGCCCGCCATATTTTCTTTCTGGGGTATGCTGTCCGGCCTGATTCTGACCGCGGAAAATAAAAAAACTTAAATTACACAGGAAATGAAGCTATCCAGGGAAGAATTCCTGACTTACTGATTTGACACACTTTACCGCTCCATTGCCAGCGGCCATGAAAAAATCTGACATTAACTTAACACTATCACAAAAGGGAGGAACCTATGACAGGAATTTATTTCAGCGGCACGGGAAACACCAGACACTGCATTGAAAAATTTATTCAGGAATACAGCACCGCTACGGCTGTAAAGCCTTTGGTCCCCATAGTGGCCATAGAAGAGTCCGCCTCTGCCGCTAAGGCTCTTCGTGATGCCCAGGATGTCATCATACTGGCATACCCTATCTACTACAGCAACCTTCCTAAGATCATGAGAGATTTTATCGTAACGAATAAAGATATGTGGAAAGGAAAAAAGGTCTACATCCTCTGCACTATGGGCCTCTTCAGCGGCGATGGGGCAGGGGTTGCCGCAAGGCTTTTAAAAAAATACGGTGCATCCGTTATGGGCGGCCTTCATCTGATTATGCCTGACTCCATCTGCGACGTTAAAGTCTTAAAATTTTCACCGGAAAGGAACAGGCAGATCCTTGCAAAAGCCGGGCGGAAACTGGAAAAGGCAGCCCGCCGGATGGCAGAAGGCGTCCCAACCCGCGAAGGGCTGGGGTTCTTCAGCCATCTTGCAGGCCTCTTGGGCCAGCGGCTCTGGTTTTACCACAAAACACTGCATTATTCCAGCCAGTTAAAAATCAATGCGGAAACCTGCATCCACTGCGGCAGGTGCGTGAGTCTTTGCCCCATGCATAACCTGTCTTTGGATGAAAGCACAATAACGGCTCATGGTTCATGCACCATGTGTTACCGCTGTATCAGCCAGTGCCCCGGGAAAGCCATCACCCTGATTGGGAAAAAAGTTAATTGACCACCGTGCAGTGACAGGTGTCTGCTAATCTACCGGTTTTGTTTCGTCGGCAAGATATTCGAAGAAGTCAAAATCCGCATAATGCTGGTGTTTTACCCGGTCGGCGCAAGTAATTCCCACCATGGTTCCCGTAAATTCCCCGTATCTGCAATACTCGTCGGAGAATTTGGTGGTATCAAAAACCCTGCCAATCTGTTCATAGCTTTCATTATCATAGCTCCATGAAAACCATGACTTTCTCCCTTCAATTGTAAGGCGCAGGTAAATAGGCTTATCTTCCACAGGCATTCTGGTGTTTAAAAACTCCGTCTTTTCCCCGTTTTCCAGATGGATAATGGAAATGGCGCTCTGTCCTAAAGTTTCGCTGTAGTATTTTCGCAGGTTGATGTAATTCATATTGTCATAGTACAGAATCAGTCCTGCACTATGCTGGTGGATCTGTGGATAAAACTCCATCTTTGTCGTTACCCTTGCATATACGCTGGTCAGCTTCCGTGCAAGGATACTCACTTTATTTAAGGACGTCCTGGACTCCTGCCCACGGATCCTCACATACCCCGGCCTTGCTTTCACGTCCGCAAAGCGGTTCGGCATAATACGCGGCGCATAGTAATAATTTCCAAGCTTCTCCCCGTCAAAATCATCGAACTCCGGCAGCCCCGGCATAGGCCTCTGGGGAAGGGAGCTTTCCGGCACCTCCATTTTAGCCAGATTGCTGCCGTCTGCCATGCGCAGCCATCCGTCCTCCGTCCACATCATTTTCTGGATGGCCGTCTCCCTGCCCAGGGTGCATCGCAGCTCCGGCGCAAAGGGCCTTGCGCAAAGATGTACCAGATACACTTCTCCCGTGGCAAGTTCTACATAGCTTCCATGCCCGGATTTCTGCAAAACAGATTCCGGATTGTAGTATTTAGGCTTTAAATGGTCCGGATCATGACGCTCATTGGATTCTCCCGGAATACTGGTAACAATGGGATTTGCCGGGTCCTTTTCATAGGGCCCCCACACCTTCCGAGAACGCCCCATGGTGATGCAGTGGTTGTAACCCGTTCCACCTTCTGCACACATAATATAATAAAACTCTCCTCTTTTGGTCAGATGGGGAGCTTCAATGCACCCCCGGTCCGTACCGCCCTGCCACATCCTTTTAGGATAACCTACGATCTCCTTTTTCTCCGTGGAATACTCCACCATACAGATTGCCCCCGGCTTTTCATACCCTTCCCTAGTCTCCCATTCCAGAGAGACCACATACTTTTTTCCGTCATTATCATGAAAAATGGATGCATCAAACCCGGAAGAATGAAGATACACGGGACTGCTCCAGGGTCCTTTGATGTCCTTTGCCGTAATCAGGTAATTATCCACATCAAAATACCTTGCGTTCATGGAATTCATGACCCCGTATACCACATAAAACAAATCTTCCTGCCCGCAGTATGTCAGACACGGCGCCCAGATTCCCTTTGCACTTGGAAGCTTTTTCAAATCCACTTCCTCATCGTCGGTCAGCACATGGGTATACAGTTCCCAGTTTTTCAAATCCTTTGAATGGTATACCGGAATCCCCGGAAACCACTCAAAAGTCGATACTGCCACATAATAATCGTCCCCCTTTTTGCAGATACAAGGGTCAGGGTTAAAGCCCGGAAAAATCGGATTTTGAATCATGATCTGCTCCTTCCTTTATCTGCCTTCTGCCGGGAACCAGCCGAAATCTGCACACCTTCCCAAATCCCAACTGTCCCAGCCGATCCAGCCTTTATCGTTTACCGTATCTGTAAGCAGCTTGTAACTCCAGTAAAAATATCCGCTTCCTTTATCCCATGCTTCCAACTGTGCCTTAGCCAGCGCACGGTAGATCTCCTTCTTTTCTTCTGCCGGCATCTTTTCCTTTTCGCTTCCCTCCACGCCGTTTAAAACGCTCTGTCCGCCTTTGGTGTCACAACCGCAGGCCAGGGAATTGAACAGACACCATTCCCCGCAGATCACCGGGAAATATTTCTGCATTTCTTCTATATTTTTTTCATAATTTTCTTTTACGTAAGCCAGATAAGACGCCAGATTATGCTGACAGCCGTCAGACTCCGCCATCATAAGGTACTGGTGGGTGTCAAGCACCACATTTACATATTTTTCCTCCTGCATAAAGTCTTTCCATGCCAGAAGCTCAAACCCGTCATGAATCACCACATACTTATCCTTTGGCAAAAACTTCCGTAACCGGTCATAAGCCCTGCAATAAAAATCTCTTATAAATTCCATCGTGTTGGGGCCGGAACCTTCCGCCATGTCTTTATCCACCGCCGGATAACGTTCAGGTACATTTATCTGGTTCCACGCATGCTCTGTAATAGGCTCATTTAAAACCTCAATTCCCCAAAGTCCTTCCCGGCATCCGTACCGCTGTGCAAGCCTTTCCAATACGGATAAGACAAACTCAACTTCCTCCGGACATTTTGACCATTTACATACGCCGCATATGCCCCCGTTGTCAAATCCATTTTGTCCCATAGGCGCGGTATGAAGGTCAATCAGGATCTTCAATCCATACCTTTCCGCCCAGTTAAAGGCCTTATCCAGTTCTTTCACACAGCCTATAAAAGGCTCCCTGTCGCCAAAGATAAAGTAGGGAACGGGAATCCTGACTGCTTCCATACCCATTGCCTTGATTGTCACAAAATCCCTCTCCGAAATATATTCTGACCGGTGAATCTGTATTCTGGCCTCATAGGCTTCCCGGGAAAGCTGGCGGGGAAGATAATATTCATCTTCCGCCGTTGTCCCCTCAAATAAGGCCGGATTCATCCATTTTTCCAAAACCAGCCAGTTTCCTAAATTTACGCCTTTCACCTTCATTTTACTTTTCCTCCTTTACTTTTCCGCGTTTCTTTAAGTCCTCAATAATTCCTGCAAATTCTTCATCCAGGTGATAAAATTTCATTATTACGAGACCGGTAATGTAAACCGCAACCGGAATCCAGATGAAGCATATACGGATAGACGCAAGTGCAGAGGATGTCTGCTGCACCGCTTCTCCCACATATCCCCCGATTTCCAGAATCAGTCCCAGAAGTGCAGAGCCGATTCCGTTGCCGATTTTATATCCAAAACTACACGCACTGTTTACCAGACCTTCCGTGCGCACACCAGTCTTCCATTCCCCGTAATCAATGGTGTCCGAAACCATTGCCCACATGGTGGCGCCTCCGCAGGCATTTCCGACTCCCCTTATGACGCTGGATACCACGATCAGCCACATAACGCCGCCTGAATAATTCAATACCATCATCCCAACCGTATTAAGCACCAGTCCCATGGCAAATACATTGCGCTTCCCGTACTTTTTCACCAGCATGGCAATAAAGAACATGCCTGCGATCTGCACCACGTTGAAGATACCGTTAATGGTCCCTACCAGATTCCTGTCCCCGAGAATATCTTTTGCATAGTAGACGGTAGCGCCCCCGTTTACGGAATACATCAGGAAAAACAGGGCCAGCATCCCAGTCATCATGATCCAGTACTTATTCTTAAACAGGGCTTTGATCCCAACCGCAAAGGGTACATCTCCCCCTTTTCCTTCCTGTCCCCCGGCAGATTTTACCCGCTCTTTTGTGCCGAAGAAGTTAATCAAAAAGGCAGCAACTGCTAAAATGCCAAGAACACAGAACGTTTTGGTCCATGCCGGGGCATTGTCCCCGAAGTACTCTACCAGGGGAAGGGTACACATATTGATGGTCAGGGTTCCTGCTGTAGCTAAGAGATTCCTGAAAATACTTAACACAGACCTTTCATAAGGGTCCTGCGTCATCAGCGCATTCAATGCGGAATAAGGTACATTGATCGCTGTGTAGATCACTGTAGATACAAGATTGTATGTAATAAACACATATACCAGCTTCGGTGTGGCCGCCCAGGATGTGGGGACCGAAAACAAAAGCACACCGGAAACAGCAAAGGGAATGCACATTCGCAAAAGCCACGGCCTTGCTTTTCCAAACTTTGATTTCGTCCTGTCCACAATAACGCCCATGAAAATGTCGCTGACTCCGTCAAACACACGGGAAAACATCATGATCGTACCCACCGCAAGGGCGCTTACCCCTGCGTAATCTGTGTAATACAGCATCAGAAATGCCGACATTGCCGTATAAATAATGTTACACCCAAAATCACCGCACCCATAGGAAAATCTCTCTATGACTTTTGATAAGGTTAATTTACTCTTACTTTCCATGATAAGACCCTCTCTTTTTCCACTTATTCATCTCCCATGCGCACCGGATGTTCTCTGTTTACGATATCATATTACCATACCTGCCACATATCCAACAGATTTTATATTGTCTTAATTATAGGTCGATATTCTCTTTTTCTTGACCTGTGAAGACATATAGGATACGATTTCCCTAGAACATTTATACGGCTTGCACGCCAGAGCGTGTATGTAGTCAACACAGAGAAAGGAAATCCCATGGCAGAACATCACCCAAACCATACCTACGAGCTCATACAGGTCCCCAAAACTACCGGCGTCCGTTTCTTTACAGAGCATGATACAGGAAGCTACCATCCCAGCCACTGGCATGATGCAATTGAGATCATTTATATGATCAAAGGAGAACTGGATGTCACTGTGGAATCTTCCGGATTCCATCTGCAGGAAGGGCAGATTTTCCTGATCAACTCCTGCGTCATCCATTCTACCAAATGCACCTCCCCAAACACGGGGATCGTCTTTCAGATACCCTTTGACTTCGTCAAGCTCTACATCCCCGATGTTGCCCAGCTGCAGTTTGTTCTGGAAGATCCCGGAAACAGCCCGGTTTACCAGACGAAGCTTAACATCTTTAAGGAAACCCTGCTGCAGATGCAGGTTGCCGATGACATCCGCCCGGAAGGGTACATCCTGCGCTTTAACAGCCTGCTGTTTGAAATGCTATTTCAGCTTTACCACAATTTCAGCGTGAAAATATTCCACGCAGACTTAAGTCATAAGGAAAAAGATTTAAACCGCCTCACCCACGTACTGGACTATACAAACCAAAACTATAACCGCCCTATCTCCCTTGAAGAAATTTCCGGAATTGCCTTCCTGGAGGCAGGATATTTCTGCCGTTTTTTTAAAAAACATATGGGCCTTACCTTTTTAGAATACCAGAACGAAGTCCGTCTGTCCCATATTTACCATGATTTGATCACCACCAAAGATACTCTGCAGCAGATTCTGGAACGGCACGGGTTTACCAATTATAAACTTTTCCGTAGAATGTTCCAGGAACACTTCCACGGGACACCGTCCCAGATAAGAAACTGCTGACAAACGCTCCCGCGTTCCGCTGGCAGCTTATTGCAACAAACGCTCCCGCGTTCCGCTGGCAGCTTATTGCAACAAACGCTCCCGCGTTCCGCGGCAGCTTATTGTAATATAATTGGATTTTCAACATTAGTACGGTTTTCTGTCCTTGCGGTGTAAAGCAGAATCCTATATGGTAAAAGAAACTTTAAGGAAAAGGAGGCCCTGCAAAAAATGAAAAATCAGACCATATGGTTCACCTCGCCCGCCAAAAGCTGGGAGGAAGCCCTGCCTATAGGAAACGGACATCTGGGAGGCATGGTTTATGGAGGCGTGTCCCGGGAGCAGGTTGATTTAAATCTGGATACCCTCTGGTCCGGCACAGGCAGAAAAAAAATCAAAAAAGGCAGCTCCGGCGCCCTATACAAGGCACGGGAAGCCGTTCTGGAAGGAAATTACCGGGCCGGGGAGCAGATTCTGACAGATGAATTTTTAAATGAGTGGAACGAGTCCTACCTGCCTTTGGGGAGTCTTTATATTGAAACCGGGGATAACGGCTGCGTCCATGATTATAAAAGAAGCCTCGGCCTGGAAGAAGGGATCTGCCGTATTTCCTATGCAGACCAGAACGGCCCCAAAGAACGGGAACTGTACTGTTCCTATCCCCATCAGGCAATGATCATACAGCTTCAGGCACCAAAAAAAAGAATGACTGCCCACATCTGGCTGGACAGCCCCATGCCCCACTGTCTGGAGAAGAAAGAAGGCAGGCTGCTCCTCTCCGGCCATGCTCCCTGTCTTGTATACCCCAACTATTTTGCATGTGAAAAAGCAGTCTTTTATGATGAAAAAGAACCGGGCATGGCCTTTCTGGCGGCTCTTATGCTGGAAACCGACGGTACGATCATAAATGACAGTCGAAAAGGCTATACTGTAAAGGACGCCCGTACGATCACCATCGCCCTTACCGGGGAGACCGGATATGACGCTGCCACAGGCCGTCCCCTGAAAAGCATTGCCCAGCTCTCCGGCATTTGCCTGAAAAGGCTGGATAAATGCTTTCAGGACGGAATCCGGTCCGTCAAACAAATGCACCGAAAGGATTTTTGTTCCCTGTCCCGGCGGATGCAGCTTTCCCTAGGTGAAGAAAAAAACCTCCCTACTGATATCCGGCTGGAAGAATTTCACAACGGTGCCCCTGATCTGGGGCTTTTGGAATTATGGTTTTATTTTGGACGGTACCTGCTTATCAGTTCCTCGCGGGAAGGCTCCATGGCCGCCAACCTTCAGGGCATTTGGAACAGCGATATGCGCCCGGCATGGAGCGGAAACTATACCACAAATATCAATGTCCAGATGAATTACTGGCTGGCAGAGCCAGGGAATCTTTCCCAGTGCCATATGCCTTTGCTGGAACTGATAAAGGGCTGTATGGAAAGCGGACGGGAAACGGCAGCAGAACAGTTCGGCTGCCGGGGTTTTGTGGTAAACCATAATATCGATCTGTGGAAGCAGACCTCCCCCGTAGGGATGTCCGCCCAAAAGCCCCCTGTAAAATATGCCTATTTTCCTGCTGCTTCCGGCTGGCTGTGCAGGCATATCTGGGAACATTACCGCTTTACCCTGGAGGAAGATTTTCTGAAAGACTGGTACCCGGTGATGCGGGAAGCGGCCCTTTTTTATCTGGACTATCTGGTGGAAAAAGACGGCTTTTTCCTGACAGCCCCCTCCACCTCCCCGGAAAACCTTTTTTATGATGCATCAGGACAAGCGTGTGCGGTATCTGCGGGGACCACCATGGACACCGCCATTATCCGCACCTTATTTAAAGACTGTGCGAAGGCGGCCGGACTTCTGGGTACGGATAAAGAACTGGCTGAAAAACTTACATACATTTCAGATAAAATGCTTCCCTACCAGATAAGCGCTAAGGGCGGGCTGATGGAGTGGTCCCAGGATTTCCCGGAGGTATATAAGGACCACCGCCACCTGTCCCATCTGTACGGACTCTACCCCGGGGAAGAAATCCATACGGAAAAAAATACAAATTTGGCGGCGGCATGTATAAAGACACTGGAACAGAGAACAGACGAAGGCCCCGGTTGGAGCAAGGCCTGGAAAGCATGTCTGTGGGCAAGGCTGAAGGACGGGGAACGGGCTTTTCGGCTGCTGCGCGGACTTCTCACCCCGGTTACAGGCACCCAGATGAGCTATATCTGCGGTGGAACCTATAAAAACCTTTTGTGCGCCCACCCTCCTTTTCAGATAGACGGAAATTTCGGAGGTGCTGCCGCTATCTGTGAAATGCTGATACAAAGCCACCGGGAATATATCGAACTACTGCCCGCCCTTCCCAAAGAATGGCAGACCGGTTCCGTAAAAGGACTATGCGCACGCGGCGGCTACGTGTTTGATTTCACATGGGAGCGCGGAGAAATATGTGAAATATGGATCAATTCAATCCGGAATACCATATGCACAGTTTATTTTCAGAACAAATCCCACAATTTCCGGTGTATTAAAAATGAGCACAGAAAAGTCTATGGGACAGATGAATGTGTGGAATATTAAACAAATGTGCGGATTTACCGCGTTGTTTTTGGGTTATTTTTATAGTAATCTTGGGATAACAGGAATGAAGTATTGTAAAAACAATACAATAAACCGGTAATGAGAACTAAGGAGGTATTTGTAATGAAGAGATTACTGGCAATGTTACTAATTATGGGAATATCCGTAGCAGGCATCACAGGGTGCGGGGATAAGGCTTCCCCAAAGGATGGAGGAGCTGACAGCCAGACCCAGGAGGAAAACACCAAAGAGGGACAGGATGCAGCCCCGGATAAGCAGGCAGAAGTCCCTGCCGGTTCCAACGAGCTGGTGCTGTACTCTCCGGCACCGGAAGGACTGCTCAACATGATCATTCAGGAATTCCAGGATGAAACCGGCATCAAGGTGGAGCTGGTACAAGCAGGTTCCGGGGAGCTGTTGACAAGAATCCAGTCTGAAAGCGCAAACCCGCTGGCAGATGTCATGTTTGGCGGAGGCGCGGAATCCATGGAAGCCTATAAAGAATATCTGGAAGCCTATGAGTCGCCGGAAGCTGCCAATGTAAACGCAGAATACCGCAGCAGTGAAAACCTGTGGACAGGCGTATTCGTGTCCCCAACCGTTATCATGTATAACAAAAATCTTGTTGCCGAAGAAGATGTTCCCACAGGATGGGCTTCTTTCGCGGATGAAAAGTGGAAAGGAAAACTGGCATTTGCCGACCCCACGTCTTCGGGAAGCGCCTACACGACCCTTTCCATCCTGCTTGCTTCCATGGATAACGGAGACGGCGGCTGGGACTACATCAGAAGCTATGTGAACGCGCTGGACGGCAACATCCTTTCCAGTTCTTCCGCACCTCACAAAGGAGTTTCGGACGGCGAATACTACATGTGCATCACTCCTGAGGAATCTGTGCTTCAATACATTGAGGCTGGGGCTGAAAACATCGGCATCATCTATCCCGAGGAGGGAACCGGGGCCGTGCCTTCTGCAGTGGGTATTGTGAAAAACGGGCCAAATACCGAAAATGCAAAGTTGTTTGTGGATTTTGTTTTAAGCAAGGAAGTGCAGGGAAAGATTCCCGAATATTTATACCGCCATGTGCGAAGCGATATAGAAGCTTCCGGTGATTTCAAACCCTTGAATGATATCCTGATGGAAAACTATGATTTCCTGGCCGCTTCCGAAAATAAGGAAGCCAACATCAAACAGTGGAATGATATTGTAATCGGTAAATAAACAGTGGACAACATTCTTTATGAACTGTCCTTATGTTTAAAACGGGCTGCCGGCGCAGCCCGTTTCATTAATAGAACACAGGAGGATTTTAAATGAGCCGTGATGTACATATTACAGACGCCGTAAAAACTTACGGGGATTTTAACGCGGTAGACCATGTAACTATAGATATACAGACCGGAGAGCTTTTTACCCTGCTAGGGCCTTCCGGATGCGGCAAAACAACACTGCTGCGCATGATTGCAGGATTCAATTCCATTGAAGGAGGCACCATCTCCTTTGGGGAAAATGTCATAAACGATATTCCCGCCCACAAAAGAAACATCGGCATGGTATTTCAGAACTATGCCATATTCCCCCACATGTCTGTGTATGACAATGTGGCCTATGGGTTGAAAGCGCGGAAACTGAAAAAAACTGAAATTGAAGAAAGGGTAACAGAGGCACTGGCCATGGTGCAGATCGAAAACCTGCGCGACAGGCAGCCTGCCAACATGTCCGGCGGCCAGCAGCAGCGGGTGGCTTTAGCAAGAGCAATCGTCATACACCCTGATATCCTTCTGATGGATGAGCCTTTATCCAATCTGGATGCAAAACTGCGTGTGCAGATGCGGACCACCATTAAAAAAGTGCAGAAAAAACTTGGCATAACCACCATATACGTTACCCACGACCAGGAAGAAGCTCTTGCCATCTCCGACCGGATTGCCGTGATGAAAAGCGGAAAGATTCAGCAGATCGGAAAGCCGAAAGAAATCTATACCCGCCCTTCCAACGAATTTGTTGCAAATTTCATTGGGATTTCCAATATCCTGCAGGGCGAGATTAAAGAAAACCATCAGGGAGACGCACAGATTTTTCTGACGGGCGGTGTAAGCATCCATATGAAACTAAAGGAAACGGGCCAAAAACCGGTAAAGATTTCCGTACGTCCCGAAGAATTCCGCATAGGGGACAGCACCAGCCCCGGCATACAGGGAAAAATTATACTAAAAACATTTCTTGGGGATTATATCAGCTATGAAATAGAACTGATGAACGGACAGTCCGTGGAGGTAAACCAGTACTTAAAGGAAACGGCCCGTGAATACGAAGCCGGAGATACAGTTTCACTTTATCCCATGGAAAGCAAAATCAATGTTTATGATATAGACGGGGAGGAGGCGCTTGTGGATGAACAAAAATCGTCATAAAAGTTTTCAGCCGGATTTCTGGAAAATAGTTTCCCTGGTCCTTATGGTGATACTGGCAGTCTTTCTGCTGTATCCCTTAATCACCATAGGCTATAAAAGCCTTTTGAACACGGAGGGACAATTTACCTTAAGCAATTACAAAGACTTTTTCACCCTGAAATATTATACCTCCGCCTTAGGGCACAGCTTTCTTGTATGCAGTATCGCTACGGTTTTCGCAACGCTTGTAAGCGTCCCCATTGCCTATCTTTCCTCCAGATACAATGTGGCCTGCAAGAAACTGCTGAATATGGTAATTATTTTATCCATGATATCTCCGCCTTTTATCGGCGCCTATTCCTGGATACTGCTCTTTGGCAGAAGCGGCGTGGTCACATCCTTTTTACAGAAAATCGGCATCAACATGCCTTCCATTTATGGATTTGGCGGTATCATTCTGGTGTTTACTGTAAAATTCTTTCCCATGATTTACCTTTATGTCAGCGGTGCCTTAGGCTCCATGGATGCTTCTTTGGAAGAAGCTGCCGAAAACCTCGGCATGTCAAAAATCAGACGGATCATGACTGTGACCTTTCCCCTGATACTGCCTACCATCTCTGCAGCCATGCTGATGGCTTTTATGGCAGCCTTGGCAGATTTCGGTACGCCCATGCTGATCGGGGAAGGCTATAAGGTCCTGCCTGTACTCATTTACCAGCAGTATTTAAGCGAAACAGGCGGCGATGCCACCATGGCAAGCACTTTAAGCGTTATCATTATCCTTTGTGCCCTTCTGGTACTGATGCTGCAAAAGTTTATTGTAAACCGCAGGAATTATACCATGAGCATGCTGCGCCCTCCGGCAGTCGTATGTCTGAAAGGATGGAAAAGGTTTCTGGCAACAGCGGTCTGCTATCTGGTAGCTTTCATAGGAATTCTGCCCCAGCTTACCGTCCTGTTCACCTCCTTCCTTAAGACCAGCGGCCCCCTGTTTGTAAAAGGCTTCAGTCTTGACAGCTACCGGAGTATCATAAGCAAGCTGGGAAGTTCCATTACCCATACCTTTGCCTACTCCACTGTGGCAATTGTCATTATGATCGCGGCCGGCCTGCTGATTGCCTATCTGTCCGTACGTAAAAAAAACAAACTCAATACCGTGCTGGATGTGCTGGTAATGTTCCCTTATGTCATTCCGGGTGCTGTCCTTGGTATCGCCCTGCTTCTGACATTTAACAAAAAGCCCATCTATCTGACCGGCACATGGTTCATTCTGGTACTGGCATATGTCATCAGGAAACTCCCTTATACGGTGCGTTCCTCCTCCGCTATTTTGTACCAGATCGACCCGGCCATCGAGGAAGCCTCTATCAATTTAGGTGTTTCCCCGGCCAAAACCTTCTTTAAGACAACGGCGGTTCTAATGATCCCCGGCGTATTCTCCGGGGCAATCATGAGCTGGATAACCACCATCAATGAATTAAGTTCCAGTGTCATGCTCTACACCTCCAAAACCGCCACGATTTCCGTCTCGGTCTATACAGAGGTTATCCGGGGCCACTTCGGAACAGCGGCTGCGCTGGCAGTTATATTGTCCATCACCAGTGCCCTGTCCGTACTGCTGTTCACAAAACTTTCCGGCGGACGAAGCATCACTTTATAAAAGCAGACATAGCTATTCCTTGGGAATCATCTTGAATCATCAAACGCTGAAATAACATAAAAAACCGCAGGAGCCTTATCTGGCCGGGAGACGGTCCATTCTTCGTCTTCCCGTCAGACAGGCTCTAAACTCATCTTCGTATTTGTTATTTGTTCCCATATAGTCATCAATCACACTTTTCCAGAATAAATATGCCTGCTCACTTCCGTAGGAGGGAGAAACCTCCTAGGCTCCCTGGTATTTTTCAAAGCACATGACTGCTGCCTTCTTTCCGATTTTCTTTCTCCTGAACTTTGGGAGAATCATAAACTCTGCAATACTGTGGCCGGAGCTGCTCTTTTGCATGAAGGTATTGATCATGACAAATCTGTGAAGTAGTTTTCAAACCACGGATATTCAAATAAGGCATCTTCATTCATATCATTCTGGTCATTCAGACTTTCCTAAAATAAAGAATATTGCAGGAGCCTGTATAAAATCTCCCTCTGGGTCGCCCCCGCTTTTTTTATATAATATTCATATCTCTCTCTTTTTAAGACACTCCTGCCCTGCTCTTTTTTCCATCGTATGATAGCAGAGAAAATCTCCGTTTTCTGTTGCAATTTTTTCATACGAAATAATCTGATACCCTCGTTTCAAATACATCGGTATCTTCATATTTTTCACAGGGAAATTCCTGCTAATATTGGATACATCTCACCATACAATATGTGCTTGTGCATTTTACTATTCTTTCTAAAATTAGTGCGTAAACCTTGCCTTTTTCTTTTACTGCCGCTTCAATAAATATTTTCTTGATTTACGCTCCCCCTCCATAACAAGAATCTTTTCATCCACCATTTGTTTTAACATTCTTTTTGTTGTAGAATCTGCTAACCTTAATAACTCCCGCACCTCTTTATTTGTAATAGATCCATTTTATAATAGATATTTTATAATTATTTCTTTTCTTTCGACTTTTATCGGCTTTTTACCGGCTTTTTCTTCTGACCTATAAAAACAGACCACAAATCCAGACTTTAATTTTTTAAATTCATACCTAATTCCTGCTGTATTACAAGCATCCGCAATACGCTTTAATCCTGTACCAAAGCTTTCAATATCCTTTGAATAATATAATATTCGTGCAATTTGGGGATTTCTGCGTATTGGTCTCTCCGGTGTGTCTATAAAATCCTGCGGCTCAAATCCCTCTGGAAATGTTCCTGGGTTATATATTTCGATTCTATCTTTATAGATTGCTACTTCATTACTCTGCCCCGCAGAATAATCTTTATGGCAAAATGAATTCAACAATTCTTCTCTTATAGATCCATAGGGATTTCCGGATTTATCTTTGGTTCAATAAAGTTACCTATTTTCTGACTGACTTCACGCATTGATTCTTCTGTAACAATTTGCCCCACCAGAATTCCATCAGGCTTTACTCCAAAATATAATTCTCCATGCTGATGCTTGTTTAAAATCGCACAAATAGAATACATAGCCTCCTTTAGTTCACCCGTAGATTTCTTAAATTCTAATGTTTCTGTTTCTATACCTAGGTTCAAATTACCACCTCTTCTAATTGTAATATATACATAATATCCTTGAATTATCTCCACCTTATATTATCTTTTCATAAATCATCTCGCACAAGGTGTTCTACAGAACGCCACAAAGTCCTAACTGAAAGAAGCAGTTTAGGAAGACTGTCTCTCCCTAAACTGTCTGGGTGTCAACCCCACAATTTTTTTGAACAATACGCTGAAATAGCGCTGGTCTTTATATCCGACCTGCTCCGCCACCGCATATATTTTCATGTTTTCATCTTTCAATAGTTCACAGGCTTTTTTCATGCGGCAGTTAGTTAGATAGTCTACAAATGAATATCCGGTGCATTCTCTGAAAAGCTTCGTCAAATAGCTCTCACTGATCAGAAGATTTTTACACACATCCCCAACTGTAATATCCTTCTGGTAATTTTTCTCAATAAAGGAAACCGCATTGGAGATATACTTGTCTTTCGGTGTGTCGTGATCCGAAAGATATTCTTTAAACAGCATGAGATTGCTGTTGTTTACGATATCCACCTTGGGATTTAAAGCGGAATGTTCTTTCTTACGCAATATTTTCTTACCTGCATTTACTATGGCAAGATAGAACTCATCTTCGTCAATGGGCTTGCACAGATAGTCAGTGACCCCCAGATGAATCGCCCGCTTGGCATATGCAAAATCATCATATCCCGACATAATGATAAACTCAGGATCACAAATGGAAGACGCCTCCTGAATCAATGTCAGGCCATCCAGGGCCGGCATACGGATATCTGTAATTACAAGATCCGGTTTCAGATGCCGGATAAGCTCCAGCGCTTCCCCGCCGTCCCTGGCTTCTCCAATAATTTCACATCCCAAAGCTTTCCAGTCCGTGGCAAGGACAAGCCCCCTGCGAAGGATTTGTTCATCTTCTGCAATTATACATCTAATCATTTTTCTATTCCTCCAAAAAGGGAAGCGTCAAAGTGAAGGAACTGCCCCTGCAGGGCATACTCTCCACACTAACGCCGTATGCGTCCCCATAATACAGCTTAATCCTCTGATTCACATTTTTAAGCCCTATATGCTCTGTCCCGTCCCTGTCATTTAAGGAAGCAATAAGAGCTGCAAGCTCTGTTTCCTCCATCCCTATGCCGTCATCCTGTATCTGAAAGATAAGCCTGCCCTGCTTTACAAATCCCCGGATCATAAGCGTTCCCTTTCCCGGCTTCGGCTCAAGGCCGTGTATCATGGCATTTTCCACCAGCGGCTGTAGAATAAGGGTCGGTATCCTATGATCCATTATGGCTTCCTCAATCTCTGTGTCAACCACAAACTTATCCGCAAACCGTATCTGCTGGATGCCAATATAAGCTTCCAGCGTATTTAAGCTTTCTTTTATTGTAACAAACTCCCGGGAAAGGTGCATGCTGTTTTTCAGCATAAATCCGAGATTTTTCACCATGGTATAAATCTCCTGCTCATGATTCATCTTTGCCAGCCACTTGATAGAGTCCAGCGTATTGTACAAAAAATGGGGATTGATCTGGGAATGGAGATTTTTCATTTCAGCTATCCGCAATAGTTCCTGCTTTTCATGGTCTTTCTGAAACAGCTCTTTGATTTTCCTGCACATGCCGTTAAACTGGCTGGCAAGATAGCCAAACTCGTCATTATCTATAATTTCCGCCCGCTGGTCGAAATCACCGGATTCCATAAGCTGCATGGCGTAGACGATTTTTTGCAGGGGAAGGTTGATATGCCTGGATACAATAAAAGAAACCGTGATGCAGATGCCAATGGCAATTAGTGCGGTAGCCGCCAGCAGATAGGACACTATAGACAGATTCCCGGCAATCAAATCAATATTCAGACCACCAATCAGGATAAATTTATAGTCTGTGGAAGGCTTGAATGTATAAAGCATATTCCTGCGTCCATCCTTTTCAATCAAAAAACCTTTCTCCTGCGTCCGGGAACGGTGCGTCCAGTTAACAAACTGCGTCTGGGCAGGAAGGCCGATATCATTAAAAAGAAGATAATAATTATCTGTCATCAGGGTAAAATTAATGGGAAGCAGGTCATTGGTCCCGATAACCTGACTCCGCACCGCCTCCAGCGGAACGTCAAAAGCCACATAACCGATACCATCTTCTCCCTCCCGGATCGTCATAATAACAGAGGCGATCATCTCCGTCTGCCCGGAAGATGTAAAGAGCGTCGGGTAGACTATCGCCCCGGAAGAACTGTTTGCCAGACGGAAGCTCCCCCAGTTCTGGTTCCGCTTCAAATCGTAGATATCCGGGAAATCACGTAGCGACAGGTGAAAGTCGGAATCTGCCCCAATAATGTGAATGTCGCCCGAAGGGTGCAGAAGGGAAAGGGTGGCATACATTTTCTCATACACCTTCTGGGAAAGGGACTTGTCCTTATCCCCTGCCAAAAGTACCTGTCCAATAAGCTCATCCGTGCAGAATTCCTCCAGCGTATCACCATATTTCTTCATCAAAAGATCAATGGCCATCATTGCACTGTCCGTCGTCTTGGCAGACTCACTGACAAGACGTTCCTGCAAAATCTTCTCCATGAGTATACTGGAAATTACACCAATAAAAAGTGCCGGAATAATACTGATCACCAAAAAAGTGGAGAGCAGTTTTTTATAAAATTTCCTGTTTTGCTTTGCCTGCATGGTGAAGGACTCCTTTTCCCTGATATACGCTGATCTCTCTTATCTATTTTACCATAAAACAGGCATAAGGCAAACAAACACTGCCATACTCCCCAAGCTATCCCTATATAAAATACGCCCCCGCACTCCAAAACCTGCTCGTTGTAAGTAACAAACGCTGCCACGCTCCGCGAGACAGCTTATTGTAAAAAAGTGTCTTCGACACCTCAACCCCCTAGCCCCCATTCATGGGGGAATTAGGGGTTCCTTTTTTTATCGTTTT
>QXWO01000087.1 GCA_009911035.1 Lachnospiraceae bacterium | reverse complement strand
GGCAAGGAACAGGTGGAGATGTTTGTTAATGCGATTGAAGAATCTGCCAAGAACCGTCCTGTTCATATACCCGTAGCAGCAAGCGAAATAACAGATGATGCAGAACTGCTTGAATTTATGCGAATGAGGAAAAAGGCAAATGACAGAAAAAAACAAATATAGAATTATCAATATCCGGCGGTATATTGGTAATGAGAATCCTGAACTTGGGGAGGATGAACTTCGTCAAATCCTCTCCGAGTTTTCTTGTCCGATGAACCCTGACGTGGAACGGTTTTTGAAGTACAGTTCCATTGAATTTACTAAAAAGAACCAGTCTGTGACATATCTTGTGTTTTCTGTTGCTGACGGAAAATTGCTTGGATATTTTACGCTTGCATTAAAGCCGTTGACGGTAAGAGGTGAAACGGTGAGTAATACCGTAAAAAGAAAGTTGTTACGGGTTAGTGAGTTGGATAAAAAATCGGATACATATACCATGTCGGCTTATTTGATTGCGCAATTAGGTAAAAATTATTCTGAAAAAGATGGAAAAATGATTACTGGCGCAGAACTTCTTGGATTGGCATGGGATAAAATCAAAGCAACGCAGTATATGTTTGGCGGCATGGTAACATTTTTAGAAGCGGAAAATGAGGAAAAGCTGTTATCATTTTACCGTGAAAACCGTTTTTCGCAGTTTGATACAAGGCAGACTGCATCAGATGCGGAGGAGTCGCATGAGTTGGTACAGCTTTTAAGGCTGCTCTAATGTGGCTGCTCCGCAAAAAAGCAAAGGTTTTCTGTCGAATCCCGTTTGTCGAATGTCGAATTGGGTGGGGTAAATGGGGTAAAGAGGGGTAAAAGTCATCAAAGTATAACAGCGGCACAGGCGGCTATTCAGAAATAATGCCATAGGAATTTGGATACTCGCAGGCAAAAGTATTGAAGAATGGCTTAAAATAAGCTGAAAGCAAGGCTTTCAGCTAGGTTTTTCAGGCTTGGTGGGGTTCATCACGGTGGGTGGTGGACCCCAATTTTTTTGTTTTTGGATGCCGCTGATAGGATGGCGATTGAGGGAAAAATCGTACTATCAGGCAAAAGTATACTTTCACGCAAAAGTCAGGGGTTTCCGTGATAGTATAAAACGGAAAGGTAAAAAGGAGTAGGATATTGGCGGTTTTGGCTGAAAGGTGTATTAGTTTGGCTGAAAAAGCTGTTGAAAAATGGGGAATATGATACAAACACGGAAACAGCCCGGAGTTTTCGTGTTTGTATATGAGTTTCCGTGATAGTATGGGGTTTTGCCTGTTTGTATATGAGAAAAAGGGTAAAAACTTAATGGATAAATGACAAAAAATAACAGGAAAGCCTATCATGGTTTTCCTGCTACTTGATATTATTATACGCTTTACTCTCGTTCTGTAGAAATCTTGATTACAACAGTCGTCTGGTCTGCATTATTCCAGATAGAATGCGGCACCATGCCGTCTACAAAGAAGGATTCATTTTTCTTAACAATTATTTCCTTGTCATCAAGAATAACCTTTGCTTCACCGTCAACTACGATAAAGATATGGTTATCGCTATGTGTATGATTTCCCTCCGGACCCCCACCACCTTTTTCAATATAGGCGATTGCGCCCCATTTAATCTTACCATTTTCGTCAAAAAGTCTCTTGGCAGAAAATCCTTTATGGTTTGGTGGTGTAATAAACTCCTGCATATCGGTTACGCTCCTTATCTAGTATTTGAAGTAATGATATTGCTTTAAAGGGTATATGTCAATCTTTATTTTGAAACAGTTATGTGCTACTTTGTAGTGTAGCGGATGCATTCAGCAAGAAATTGTAATTTTACATTTCATGAATTTCTTCATTTCTAAAATGCGACCTTTTAATAAAATCCCCCAATACACATAAAACCGTTTCTTTTTATTCAGATAACCCCCACGGGAAATAAAACCGATAAATCTGAAAAATGAAGATATTTTACAAGACGCAGGAAAAAATAAGAGGTAAAATGGCTCTTGACAAGGAGGGAACCCACATGAAGAAAGAAATAAGGACAGTGGTATATGATGATGAATTGAGGATGGAGGCATATTACTAATATGGCACAGAGGGCGGGCATCCCCGGCGTTCCGGCAGATTTTGGAATCGGGGAGCAGGGAGAGGGTATATCTATGAAAGAATATATAAAGAATCGGGTACATGAACTGTACTGGAATGATAATATAAATTGCGCGAGGACAGCAATCATTTGTTTGAGTGAATTATTTGAAACGGCTATTGAACAGCAGATAATCTGGTCTGCGGTTGGATTGCATGGTGCTGGCGGTTATAGGGCGCAGTGTGGCTTGGTTGAAGGCGCACTTATGTTTATAGGGATTTATCTTCATAAGATGGGGAAAACAGAAGATGAAATTGTATCTGCTTGCTATAACTTTGCGTCTGCTTTTGAAAAAATATTCGGTTCATTAAGATGTTTTGAACTACGTCCTACGGGATTTTCAGAAAGTGATCCGCCACATATGTGTGAAAATTTGACTTGTAAAGGGATTGGATTTGCGTATCAATATATTTTAGAGGTCACAAAGTAATATCCCCGATAAGCCACAGCCTGACAAAGCAAGGCAGGCATCCCCGGCGTTCCGGCAGATTGGGGGAGATATAATATTGATGACAATGGAGGATTTGAAATGGGAGTTAATTCAGTAAATGATGCAGGTTCCGCATATGGAGCGGCTTTCAGAAACAAGCCGGTATACTTCATGACGGGAAAAGAGACAGAGGCGTTTTTTGACGGGAAGATGCGCAGGAACATGGAGCTGCGGGAGGACACCTGCACCCTCAGCAGTAATAACACTTACCGCAGGCAGCATACCACTTATGAGGTTTCCGATAAGGACAAAGGCAGCACATTCCTGGATTTGAACTTTCTGATCAAGGACGAGACCAGCAGCCTGAAAGGGAATCTCAGCGATGATAAGGATGTGGATTTCTATAACTTTTCCATCCCATTTATGAGTACCCAACGGAATTATTTCGGTGTCGAAGTCTACATTGATATGCCGGAGGGCTGTGATTACGATCTTACACTGTATGACGAATACGGCAACCAGGTGGGGAAAGCAGAATGGGACGGCGAGGGGCGGAAGAAGCTGACCGTTCCCAATTGGGATATCAATACCAATAAATACTGCCTCAAGGTAGAAAACGGAAACGGGGAGGAAGTTTCCCCGGATGATTATTACAAGATCAGTTTCCATGTTTCTGAAAATAAGGATCATGAAAAGACTGACGCTGTCAGGGAAGCATATGGGAATCTCCACGGTGCATACAGCCGGAAGGATGAAAACTGGCGGGAGTACCTTGACCAGTATAATGCAGTCCTGCGGGAGACGGAGCAGAAAGTGTTGCGATACCTGTTTTTATCAGTGCTTCTTATTCCCATTATCAATTTTTCCATTTTAATAAAACGGGAAAAAGGGACATTCCTCATGTGTGTCGTTTTTCTGTGCATTACCGTGACTCATGGAAATGATGAAAGTCCTTTGTCTTTTGGTATTGCACGGATTTTGGATACTACGATTGGCATTGTGATTGCTTTGATAATAAACCAGTTCCCAATTCGTATGGGAATAAAGCCGTCACATACAGAATAGGCAGTATTGCTGAATTATAGGTTATGGTATGGAGATTTCGATAATCCGGAAACTTCTTACTAAATAATCTGTTTGATGTTATCGGGCGCATCAAGTAAAAAAGTCTGAAATTTTTCATTCATTTTGGTTTTGGTTTCTATTAGCAAATCAGTTTTTAAAGAAATGCCATTTAGGATGCTGTCAATACTGGAAATTAGACATCCCATGTAATCTTTTTTTGCCGTCAGTGCTATTTTCTGCATCAGGAGACTGTTTTTTCTGCCAGGAGTTGTCTCATTCAAAATAGTTTTAATTTTTTTTAAAGGGATATCAAATTCACGAAAAAATAATATTTGGATTAAAATTTCCAAAGATTCGTTATCATAAAGCCGATATCCGGATGCACTCCTTTCTGTATGAGTAAATAGTCCTATTTCATCATAATAGTGAAGCGCACGTACACTGACACCCGTCAGGTCAGATATTTCTTTTACTGTCAACAATTTTTTGTCCTCCTTGTTTTTTTGATATTAACACTTTACTTTATCACGTTACGAGAAGGTCAATAGGTTTTGAAAAATTTTTTTTACAAAGTTTGGTGATTTATTTGACGGTATTACTTTACCATAAGATTGAACATAAATCTATTGAAAGATTTTCATATTTTTTTGCGTTTTGAAATTTAGCCGCACTATGGCCATCATCCGCCATATGCGGCGGTCTGCCTTTTCCGCAGGCAGGCCGGGCGGCCTGATAAGGGAAATTAGTTGGAAAGCGGGGGAATCAGAGTTAATATGCTTACACGGCGGTTTGCGTTTGTGCCGCCCCTATATCGGATGAATGACGAAAAACTTTAGACCTGTTTTGGGATTTCCTGTACTGCATTTCTGCCTTTCGTTCCCGAAAAGTGGTCGTTTCGTTCCCTCCGCCCGAAAAACGGAAAATTTCTGCCGATATAAGAAGTGAATGCCTATATGGATTGAGGTGATGGATTTTGGATATTGCAGTTGTGGATGACGAAAAAGCAATCAGGGAGCATATATGCGGGCTGGTGGAGGAACGGCAGCCGGAAAGCCGCATAGAATCCTATGCCACGGGCGAGGAACTGCTTGCATCGGGGAAGCGGTTTGACATCGTTTTCCTTGACATACAGATGGAAGGCATGAACGGCATAGAGGCGGCAAGGAGCCTGCGGGAGAAGCAGGGGGATACCGTGCTGGTGTTCGTTACGGGCATCAAGGATTATGTGTTTGACGCATTTGACCTCTATGCGTTCCAGTACCTGTTAAAGCCCATAGACGAGGATAAATTTGCGGAGGTGCTGGCAAGGGCAGTGCGGGAGGCCGCGAAGAAGAAGGAGCGCCGTGTGCTGTTCATCAAGTCACGGAACCTTACCCTTGACCAGTCCGAAATCCTGTATATCGAGAGCAGGGCGAAGAAGGTGGAGATACACACAAAAGGGGCGGCGCAGGCCATAGAGATCTATGCGGCGATGGATGAACTGGAGGGGCAGCTTGGGGAGAATTTCTACCGCTGCCACCGTGCGTACATCGTGAACATGGACTGCATCACGGAATATGACAGCGAGAGCATTACGCTTACGAACGGCGACAGGGTGTATCTGACGAAAAAGAAGTATGGGGAGTTTGTGAAAGCCTATATGTGGCACCTGCAGAACGGGGGTGTGTCCAGTGTTTAAGATGGCGGATGTGTTATATGCGGCCCTGACGGTGTTCCAGGGGTACTGCCTGCAGTATTTTTTGGGGAGCTTTCTGGAAACAAGGATGAGGGGCAGATGGAACGGTCTGTATGTGGCGGGTTTATATGTGGCCCTGCGGACAGCCGTGGTGTGGTGTTCTCCGCCGGGATATGAGGATTACAGGGTGGCGGCGGGGACGCTGGCATTGTCGCTCTGTATCCTGTCAGCCCTTGCGGTTTGCTTTTACAAGGCGTTCCGCCCCGTCACGGTTTTCCTTGTGGTATCGTTCTAGGCATTACTGGACATCAGCAGGTATGCGGCGGTCATACTGCTGAATGCGGTGGACGGGTGGGTGCTTGACATCATTAACTGGTGCGCGGGGAAAGGGATGCTCGCATCGGAAAAATCCTTCGGCATGGCGGTAAAGGCTGGCGTGGCCGGGACGCAGCTTATCCAGTATGCCGGGATTGCCCTGCTGCTGTACTTATCGCTGAGAAAAATTGTGCGGGATTTTCGGGAAAAAGACTATGCCGTCAGCAGGACGGAGCTGTTGTTCATCCTTGCCCCGGCGGCGGTGGGCATGATGATCTGTATGCTCCTGCGTATCATCATGATCACGCTGGAGGACGGCGTCCCTAGAATGCTGTATGACAGGTATCCGATCCTCGTCATCGTGATTCCCGCAATCCTGCTCCTGTCGCTGCTCTCCATCCTGTACGGGGTGAAGCTGTTTCAGGATATGGTCTGCTGGAACAGGGAAAAGAGCGGCAGGATCGTCCTCGAAAACCAGATAAGCAGCCTGCAGGAACACATGGAGGAGATGGAGCGCATCTATTCCGGCATACGGGGCATGAAGCATGACATGAAGAACACCCTTGCCGTCATCCAGCGCCTTTCCGCAGGGGAAGGGGGAGGGGAGCTGCAGGAGTACCTGTCGGAGCTGAACAGGGGGCTTGAAAAGCTGGAAGTGCGGTTCAGGACGGGGAACACGGTGGTGGATACCCTGCTCAACATGAAATACCATGAGGCGGTTCGGGATATGCCCGACTTAAGGATGGATGCGGATAGGCTTCTGCTCCCGCAGGGGATTCGGATACACAGCTATGACATAGGCGTCATCCTGGGGAATGCGGCCGACAATGCGATCGAAGCCTGCCGGAAGCTGAAAGCGAAAGAACCGGGGGCGGATGGCTTTATCCGCATAAGCTCCCTGCAGAAAGGGAACCTGCTCATCCTGAAAGTGGAGAACAGCTTTGACGGGTGGCTGGTGCTTAAGGCGAAGGAGGAGTTCCCGGTAACGGATAAGGCGGACAGGAAATCCCACGGGATAGGGCTTGCCAATATCAAAAGCACGGCGGAGAAATACCAGGGGGCAGTGGATTTTAAGGTAAACGGCAGGGTGTTCATCCTGTCTGTGATGATGAAAAATGAAAGGAGAGAGGAAGATGGATTTCGGAGTGACAGGTAAATTGGGAGGGTACTATCTGGCGGAGCAGTACCGGAAGAATGCGGCAGGCAGGAGTGAAGGCGTGGGTTTTGCGGAGCTTGCGGCTACGAAAGCGGCAGGGAAAACAGAGAATGTTAGTTTTAAGGAAATGCTGGAATCAAAGTATCCGGGAGCATATTACAATGTCATGGATACATCCAAGATTGACGGTTCCTTATGGGGAAGGAATGATTATCCGTGGGATAAGTATTTCAGCAATAATGCGGATGATTCTGTTCTGGACTGGAAACCATCGGGAGCCGAACCCGATATGCAGAGCCCGGCAGTCCGCGCCAAGATGAATGCAATGCTCGGCAAGATTGCTGTGGTTATACCGCCAGAGCTGGAAGAAAAGATGAAAAATAACACGGAGCTTGCACAAAAAGTAATGGGGCGGGTGGATAGTTTTTTATTAGCTAATTCTACTCCCGGTGAGAAAGAAGGTTTTCTGATGACATTTGATGAAAATGGAGAAATTAACCATGCTTGTGTGGTGGGAGAGCTGAAATTTACTGTTTCGTCGTCGGAATTTGTGGAAGCCCGCAGAGCAAGGGAAGCGAAACACGCAGAATATGAAAGGCTGGCGGAGGAAAGCGCCCTGAAACGCAGGCTGATGGAGCAGGAAGCAGACGAGAGATATTATAAGGGCAGCATGACCAAAAAGGCGGTTTCGATTGCCGCATATGAGGCGGCGGGCATTTTGAAGTAAGGAAGATCATGCCCGGACTTACCGCAAGGGGGCATGGGCGGCCCCGAATGACAGAGGGGCCGTAGGTAAGATTTTTTGAAGGAGGATGAGAATTGTGGCAATGAATGTTAATCAGGATTACAGCCAGTTTTATGCGGGGACGGAGCAGATAAAAAGCTACGGCTCCAATCCGGCTGCGAAGAATGATACCTTAGTGAAATACCGGTTCAGCACCACGGATGAGCATGGAAACAAGGTCATGGATAAGATGTCAAAAGAGGAAACCATGAAGGCTGTGAATGAAATTTCCTTGCAGTACGGGGACAGCGTCATCGTGCAGTTTTCCGGCGATGGCCTTGCGGCTCTTGCGCAGGGCGGGAAGTCCATGTCCGGCAGGGAGATGACGGAGGAGGAAGCGGCAAAGAGGGCGGCAAGGGATGCCGCATTCCAGGCGGAGAATGTCATACAGCACGAAAACGCACACAGGATTGTCATCCCGAATTATGAAACAAACGAACAGCTTTACAGCAGCCTTGCGGGGGCAGGTGACAATGTGATTAGTTCCACGATGGGCATCATATCGAATTACCTTATGCCGGGTGACGCTTCGGGACTGTCGGAACAGGAAAGGCAGGACATGGCGGCCTTTGGACTGGAGGCGGCCAGGTATCTGGCGGAGAATTATCTGGATGAGTCCCATGCGGCAGATTTCATGTCCGCAATGGAGATGGTTGCGAAATACGGCCTGAACGGTTCCGTTTCGGACGGCGGGAAGGTCATATACAATGTGCAGGAGGGGCAGGTGCGGATGTCCGGCGCACCCGGAAACTATGTGGATATGGAGGGCTGGCTGAAAGCGAATGACACCGAGCTGTATAACCAGATCAACGAACTGAACCAGAGCATCATAAACCATAAGGACGGGGAGAACCATTCCGCTAAGTTCATAGAATTATACACAAAAGCGGCAAAGAAGATACTGGACGCTTCTTCCGGCACGGAAAAGGACAGCGGCTATGCGGACTGGAAGGAGAAAGTGGAAAAAACAAAGCTGCCGGCCACATTCCAGAATGTGAAATACAACGGCTTCCAGTCGTTTTTGGAAAGCCTGCAGAACCAGAGCAGCCTTTCCAATTCGTGGATCAGCGCGAACGTAAACCGCTTTATGAAATGGCTGGCGGTCTGATGTAGGAAAATAAATTTTCAAGGAGGATGATTATTATGGCAATTTCAGGAGTAACGGATTACACGAACACATATGCGGCAAATTACGCCGGTGCCACGAAAGGCGCAAAAGATACGGCTTCCGCACAGCAGACCACGGAGGAATACATCAGCAGCCTCGAAAAGAAATACGGGATAAAGATTTCCCTTGTTGATTTTACAAATGAGAAACAGTCGGATGCCTATGTATTCGGGAGCCAGGGCGGGAACAATCTGGCGATCGCTTCCAATATCGCGGAAAAAATGGCAAAAGACCCTGCATTTGCGGCGAAATACGAGCAGGTGATTGCAGACGTCCCGAAATCGACAGAGGAAATGAAATCCCGGATTGCTGACCTTGGGGGAGAAAATCTGGCCTGCGGTGTTTCTATTGACAAAAACGGAAAAGTCTCATACTGGAGCGTAAGCAGGTACAACAGGGATACACGGCAGGGAACGGATTATAAGAAGATATTGCAGGAGCAGTTGGAGGAAAAGCGGGCAAAGAAGAAAGAGGAAGAAGCCCTGAAGGAAAAGCGGCTGGAAAAGGCAGAGACGCTGGAAAAGCTGCTGGAGAAGATAAGGACAGGGGCAGGTGCGTCCGTGAAGATTCAGGAAGAAGGCAAGGGCGTACAGTTGGATTTGACCATATAGAAGCAGGAGGGATTTTATCATGCGTATAGGAAATAACAGCCAGGGAATCTGGCAGCTTTTATCCGGCGGGACAAATACACCCTTCGCCGGGGCAAGGCGTTCCGGTGCGGGCGGCAGGAATACGCTGGAAGATTTGCTTACCGGGCATTACAAAAATTCGCATGGCGTGGAAGGCATGGTGATAACAAAGGGCAGCAACCGGAAAAGGATCATGCCTGTGTCAGACGAGATGAAGCAGTTTGTCTATAACGATGTGAAGGATGCATTTTATAAGTATAACGGTATGTCGGGCGATAACGAGGCAGAGCAGAAAAGATATAGTGCGGCCATAAATAATTACCTGAAAACGGTAAAGAAGGAAGACCGTTCTGCCACCTCTTGGACTTTGGGACAGATGAAGGTAAATTTTGCAAACAAGGTAGCCAGTGCCGTAAAGGAGAAAGTACCCGGCTGGACGTATGGAAAGCCGATTCCGTCTGATGTGCTGGATGAGATTTTTGCGGATGAAGGTATCATATCAACGGTATCAGGAGAGGCAAAAGGGCTGGATATGAAAATCTGATTTTGGAGGGATTTTATCATGCATATAGGAAATAACAGTCAGGGAATCTGGCAGCTTTTATCAAGGATGAACGGTGGCAAAGCAAACATGAATATGCCTTTCGCCGGGGCAAAGCGTTCCAGTGCGGGCGGCAGGAATACGCTGGAAGACCAGCTTACCGGACATAGGAAAAATTCTTATGGCGTGGAAGGGATGTGCGTTACCAACAATCCCAATGCGAGGAAGATCATCAAGGTATCTGATGAGATGAAGCAGCGTGTTTTTAACAGCGTGAAGGATGCGTATTATAAATACAATGGAATGTCCGGTGACAATGAGGCAGAGTGGGAAGAAATGGCTCAGGCAAAAAACAATTATTATAAGACATTAAAGAAGGAAGACCGGGTAGCTGCGGCATGGACTTTAGGGCAGTTGGAAATAAGTATTGGAAGAAAAGTAGCCAATGCCGTGAAAGAAAAGGTACCCGGCTGGACGCATGGCAAGCCGATTCCGTCTGATGTGCTGGATGAGATTTTTGCAGATGAGAGCATTACGTCAATGGTATCTGGGAAATCTGGCACGGTGGAAGGGTTGGATATACAGGTATAATCTATACACCTTATTCCGCAGAGGCGCATAATGCTTTGCCTCTACGGTCTGCCCGGAGGCGAGGGCGCGGCTCTGAATGGGAAAGCAGCGAAGGGAGGGGTGGCAGGGGAAGTTAGGCAGTATATTTATCCCCAGCGTTCTTGCAGATTAAGTGTTGTTTTGGAGGAACCTAAATGAATATGCTTTATGAAAAATATAAAAATTTGAAGATAGACGGTAGTTGGATTGGTTTAGAACTTGGAGGAGGAATGCCGTGTTTTTGCACACCTATTGGAGCTGAAATTATTGGTTGGGATAATGGCATACACTACTGCTTTATTGAAGGTTTTGGAGATATGGTTTTCTGCGTTAATCCAGAAACTTGTTGCGATTACTTTGTCTATCCCATTGCCCGTAATTTTTGCGATTTCTTAGGGCTGATACTCGCCACTGGTGGTACAAATACTCTGCAACAGATTATTTGGTGGGACAAGAAAATGTTTGATGATTTTGTTAATTGTCCAGAAGAACAGGAATATAAAGCTCGGCCCGAAGTAAAAAGCGTTTTGGATACAATTCGCAAAGGGATGGATGTAGCATTGATAGATACCCCGTTTGAGTATATCAAAGATTTGCAAAGCAAATTCCCTTGTGAGCAAATTTCATTTACAAATGAGTATTATGATATTTTAGGAATTGAGTGCCCTAATGGAATAGTGCCAGAAGATTGAGAGAGTAACAAGATTTGGAATATATTTTCCAATAAGGTCACAGCCCGACAAGGCAGGTATCCCCTATGTTCCGACAGATTGGGGAATTAAAAACAGATTTTGGAAGAGGTATCATATGAAAAAGAACATTATTTTATGGATGGCGGCTTCGGCGGTAGTTATGCTGGCGTTTCCGTGGCTTGCGGTTACTTTCGTAAAAGGCGATGCAGGAATGGCGGTATGCTTTCTTCTGTTTTTTGCAGTCAATCCATTATATTCCGTGCTAATCGGAGCATTTGCGGGAAAGGACATCCGGCATTTATGGAGCCTTCCGGTTATTTCGGCAGTGCTGTTCCTCATAGGTACATGGATATTCTTTGATATGGGGGAAACAGCATTTATCCTGTATGCGGCAGTTTATCTTGCCTTGGGGATAGCAGCCATGCTGATTTCCATACTTATCAGAAAGAAAACGCAGAAGTGAGAGGCGATTGAAATGAATATAACAGGAATAGCAAAAAGCCATCATGCGGGCATCCCAAAGCCATCATCCAAGAAGGACTGGAAGCTGTCCGATTCCCTCCGGGAGAAGATAACAGGATGCGGCGCAGAACGTCTATATGGGGAATAAGTTCCTCGCCCTACGCAAAAGCGAGGTCGCCAAAGTCGCGCCGGACAGGGCAGGCATCCCCGGCTTTCCGGCAGATTGGAGAATCGGGGAACAGCGTTTGTTGGGAATGCAGGAATAAATTGCTCAAACTTGGAGGGATTATGAATAATACTGTTTTAGAATTTGAGTGTATTGGCATGGATGGTGGAAGCAAATTTCCCATCGAATATACCGAACGTGGGCAGGACATATCGCCGGAATTTATAATTAAGAACCTGTCACCAAATGCGAAAACCCTCGCTGTTACATTGGAAGATTTATCACACCCAATTAAGGATTTTACGCATTGGGTTATATGGAACATTCCTGCAACTGACAGAATAAAGAAAAATATTCCTGTTGGCAAGACAGTGCCAATGTTGGGGAATGCCCGCCAGGGGGTAGGATATGGCTTTCACTGTTATGCGGGGCCGAAGCCACCGAAAGGGAAAAAGCATACTTACCGCTTTACAGTCTATTCCTTGGATTGTGAAATAAATATAAGCGCCAACTCTATGAAAAGAAATTTTCTGAAAAAGGCTGAA
>QXWO01000086.1 GCA_009911035.1 Lachnospiraceae bacterium | reverse complement strand
GACAAGGTATGGGATGAAGATTATTACGTGCTTACCCTTGCGGCACTGGCAAAGGAACTGCAGGGCAGGGGGCTCTGTAATGCGTCTGTCATCCTTGCGGCGGGGCTCCCCATCAAGTGGCTGGAAGAGCAGGCAGGGGCATTCCGAAAGTACCTGATGCAGAAGAAGGAAGCGGTTTTTAAATGCAATGGCACACGCTACCATGTAAAGATTGAGGACGTGGAAGTGTACGCACAGGGATTCGCTGCCATTGCGGAGAATTTAAGAGACTATCAGGGATTCAATATCGTGGCGGATATCGGGAACGGGACCATGAACGTTATCTTTGTGGTGGACGGCATCCCCGATTCCACCCGCTACTATACGGAGCGTTTCGGCGTAGACTGCTGTGTGATTGAGATGCGGAGCGAACTGACAAACAAGGTGCATTCAGTGGTGGATGACCTTATCGTGAAAAAAGTCCTGAAAGACGGAACAGCGGAGATTGGAGAAAAGTACCTGAAAGCAATCGGGGAATGCGCTACGGAATACACCGAAAAGATCATGCGGAAGTTGCGTGAGTATGGCTACAATGAAGAACTGGCGAAGCTCCATTTCCTTGGAGGCGGCGCCATGCTGATGAAGCACTTTGGGAAGCTGGATAAGAACAGGGTGCGTTTCATTGAGGACATCAACGCTAATGCAAAGGGCTATGAATACCTCTCCCACCAACGCCGGATCAGGAAGCTCCGGCAGAAGTAGGGGAGGGGAAAACAGATGAGCGATAAGAGAGGGATAATCAAAAATATCAAGCCGGTGTTCTGCCGGTTTGATATGGATGATGAGCCGGAGCGGAGGGCGTGGCAGATCATCCAGCAGCTTAGCAAGGGGAACGGTGAAGGGAAGAACCGGAGCTATAACAGCATCATTTCAGAGGCAGTGGTGGGGTATTACGATAAAGTGACCATGAGCCATGAAGAATTATTGGAGAAACTGGAAGAGGTCATTCATAAAGAAATAACAGCGATCCCCAACATTCCTTTGCAGATGCCATATCCCTATCCGGCAGCCCAGCCCCAGCAGACGGGGCAGCAGCAGGAACAGACAGCCCCCAAAACCGAAGAACTGAATGAAGCCGCCCTGGATTTTATGGATGGCTTCATGGGAATGTAGCAGGGTGCATTATGCATCCTGTTTTTTTCAGTATAAGCAGCGCAGGAACAAAGATTTTTCTGATTATGTGGAGATAGAAGATGTTACTGTCAGATATGAAAATGGCTTGCATAGCGCAGACAATTTATTTTGTAGGGAGAAATCATTGAAAGAGTACAGGATCAAAGATGTGGACATACACGAATTCCTGCATTTTATCATGGAAGATGGCAGAAAGCTCCCGGCAGATTTTGATATGTTACAAAAGAGCGGAAACTATCTCATCCATGTGGATGGGGATAGGGCATTCTGCTTAAATGAGCGTGAAATTTATCTGAAGGACAGCATGGAAAACCTGATGGCAAGGTCATTGCCATACTTTTCAGATACACGTATTTCTTTTTCCGTACGCATAAAGGACAGGCCGGGAAAGGCAGACATAACAATCCTTGATAACCGCAGGCTTTCCAAAGAGATCACGAGGAAACAGGCAAAGGGGAAATCCCTTACCATCCGCTACAGGAGCGGAAAAACCAGGAACACCCGCCTTTCCACAGAACAGTATATCAGAGGACCGTTCGGGGAGAAAGTCAACTGTATCTGCTATGCCTACCTTGCGGATGCACTGATTCGGATGCGGCAGGATATGTTTTCCGGCAGGGGAGACTTTTTACCCTTTGTCTACCAGGCAGAAAATGAACGCTCCCTGTCAGCAACAGTACGGGAAATCCATACCATGCGGGAGAAAACTTTTGAAGCAGCAACCATGGAGCAGTTCCGCAGGGAGTGGGAAGAAATGCAGTCCTTACGGATAATGGACCAGTACAATTACCAGAGGGGCAGGCCGGACAGCGAAAGGATCAAGTCCTTCCAACAGGAGATAAAACAGGCAGGGTACCAGCAGGTGACGGAACAGATGGCGGCGCAGGCGGCTTCCTTCAACCTCCCGGTTTTTTCCCTGACAAAAAGGGGAACCATTGCCCATGTCAGGGATATCAATGCACTGGATAAGAAAGCGCCTGTCTTTATGAAGAAGGACTGGCTTGTGATGCTGGATATCCTTGCCAATAAGAAAGAGATCCCATGTTCCCGGAATACACTGGTATGCCTTAAGAATGCGGCAAGGGATGCATACGATAAGGCAGAGGAAACTGACAAGCCGAAACTGGCAGGCATAGCGGCAAAGATAAGCTGTTTCCTTGAAGCGGTAGATAAAAAGGGGCTATCCGGTATTTTACGGGATGACAGTATCCTTTTCAGTGAAAAAACAGAGCTGCCGCCTTTCCTTTCCAATACAGAAAAAGAGAGGTTCCGCCATATCTATGAGGCAGGGGCAAAGGAGCAGATGGCAGTGGCAGAAAGAGCCGCCTATTACCCAGGGCGAGAAAGATAGCTGTTGTGGGGAAGTGCGGCACAGCCGACACCCCCGTATACTTTGCCTTGTCAACTCTCCCATTGGGGAGGGCATCCGCTGTCAAGGATTTTCGGCTAGGACTAAAATACTTGACAGCGGATGTTCTCCCCGATACAATGCAGGCGGCAAAGTATGCGGTAGGGCAGCCGAAGAAGTGGAACTGCCACCCATAACCCCGGATGATTTCAAAAACCAGCGGTTTGATATCCGGTCATTTTCAAGCGATTTCAAAAAATGAGGAATCGATATCAAGGCATTTTCGGGCGATTTCAAAAGCCGGAGATTTGATATCCGGTCATTTTCAGGCGATTTCAGAAAACAGTGAATCGATATCAAGGCATTTTGAGACGATTTCAAAAACTGGCGGTTTGATATCCGCCTGTTTTCAGGTGATTTCATTTCCAGCGGTTTTGATTTCACCTTTCCGGTTTCTTATATCAAAAGAACCGAAACTGATATCAGTATGTAAAATATGGCAAAAATAAGGGGGTTCGGGGTACTCCCCGACAAGATTTAGCATTTCGTGCCCACGAAATGCGTATCTTGCGGCGTTCCATAGAACGCCCTCTCCCCAAAAGGAAGGAGTGGCACATGGCAAGACCAAAAGGCGAAAATGTAATCAGGAAGCACTTTAAACTGACCGAAGAGACAGCAAAACTGTTAGCAGAATGCTCCAAAGCAGAAAATATGAATGAATCAGAATACATCCGATATCTTCTCCTGAACCAATCAGAGAATCCAAGAAGCAGGGAATTAGAACTTGAAATAATGCGTTTACGGAATGAGGTAAACAAAATCGGGCGTAACATAAATCAGATAGTGAAAAATAGTAATTCCCATATATATAAGGAAGATGATAAAATAAAACTAATATTAGAGGTAGAAAAGATAAAAGATTTGTTAGCAATGGTAATTAGTCGCTTTGTATAAATATTTGTAGTTCATAGGAGATGAAGCCATGAATGATTTGAAGAGTATAGTAATAAACATAATATCGGGTTTTATGACAGATGCTTGTGTGTCATTTTTTGAAAAAAGAAGGTTTAAGAAATATAAAAAAGAATTGGAAAAATGGATTCAAGAATATGCTGATAAGAATGACGGAACGATAGTAACGAGTGGAGCATTTGCTAATTTTGTAATGTATCAGAAGCCAGTTGAAAAAATTTTGGCTTATATTTATGAATCTTATAATCAGACATTGACAGAAGAAATGTTTCTTGACAGCCTATGTTATTTGATGAAGGCATATATGGAGATTGATGGTTTAAAAATGAAACCAGAAGAGGAAGGGGTGGTAAAGGTTTTTTTTCAAGGAATATATGATAGTTATAAAAAATACGTTGCAAAAGGACTTTCGATGAAAGACCGTAATATGTTGGCTATGATGGCGCAGGTACGCTGTGGGAATACAGAAATATTAAAAAGAATTGAAGAACAATCGAACCTTACAAAACAACAAAGTTTGGTGCTTAATTCGTATATTGTGGACAAGGAGACGAGTGAAGCCGACGATGATACGATTTGGCAAATGTATCATGAATTGGATAAACTTATATTAGAAGGGAAAATCGAATTAATACAGGGAATTCTTCCGATATGTCGTTATGGAAATGAAAATATAGAACAGGCATTAAGCCTAAAGCTGGATATATTATGCAAGACTAGGCATGAAAAAGATGAAATAGTAAAAAGATTAGAAAGAATAAGCATTGTAAAAATAAGAGATGACGTAATTCGATTCATGATTTTTACAATAAAAGATGTAGAGTTCTTCAAAAAGATAAAAGAACTGGTAGAAAGCAATGAATTGACTGAATTATTGGATATTTATAGTGAAGGGAATTGGGACAAGTTAATAAAAATTATGGAGAGCGAAGATGGATGTGGTGGGGAGTGCCAAATACAAAAGCTAGAAAAGTTCCAAAGTGAGAATGAAGTTAGGAATCATATTATTCTTGTATACCTTTGTAGTATGCATCCTGTTAATATGATGGAAGTAATAGGGGATTTGATCAAAAAGGATTTTTTTATAGATTATGTTTTTCAAATTTCTCTTAGTTTTCAAAATCTGATTTCTTTTACAATAGGAGAGTTGGGGAAAGATAAAATAGAGTTATGCGAAAGATGGTATAAAGAACTTTTGGATATGAAGGACACTTATAGAATATTATCTGTAAATTTTGCGGAGAATTATTATAAAATATTACTTCAGTTATCTGATCTGCTAAATAAAGAAGAATATGTTGAATTAATTAATAGCATTCCAAATGAAGTGAAAGAAAGTGAAAAGGTTAAACCAGGGATTTATATCGGAAAAATTAAACAGCACTGTGTAGATATAGATGATGTTATTTCATTTTGCATGAACAGCAAAAATTACTTTATTATCGTTCGCTATATTAATGAGTATAATTTTTCAAAAGAAAATATTGTTGAGCTATTTGAAAAATGTAGCATTTTATTGGAAAAGGATTTTGTTTTACTAAATATATATATTAATGCATTATGCAGGCTGGGAAAAAAAGAGCAGGCATTAAAAGTATTGGAGATACATCAAAAATATTTTGGGGATGTACTTGATTTTTGGGTATTAGTTTGTCATCTGAAAGAAACTGACAATCTATTAACAATATATGAAAAATGGCAGGCTGGTCTAATAAAAACAAATGACTGGCAAGCTGAATTGGACTTTGCAAATTATTTGTTGATAAATGGATATAATCAAGAGGCGGAGAACATTTTAAATAAGCTTGAAAAATGTCAAATGAGTTCATATGTTATGCAACGGTTGAAGGCACAAATATTATTCGATAAAGGATTTCAAATAGAAGCCTTAGATAAATTTTTAAAATTATTTGAAGAAACAAAAGCAGATGAGCACGTTGTTGATATGATTATTACACTTTCTTTGAATAACATGCGTTCAATTGACCAAGAGGTAATCGATCAAGCGATATTATTTGACACGCCCAGATTATTAATGTTAGCATCGCATGCGCTTGAAAGAAAAAACGAGCGCAATAGAGCACAAGAAGTAGTTGTAAGAGGAATTTTGAGAAGTAATGGAGAAAATCTCGAATTATTAAACAGGTATTTGAATCTAGCAGTTGTGAGTGCAGAAACTGATAGAGACGTAAAAAAAGTAATATGTGTGAGTGAGGATACGGTCACATATTTAAGAAACTGTATAAATGGTGAAGAAGCTATTTATTGCATTTATGAAGGACAGATACTTCCATCTAATCCGTATGTATGGCAAGGTATAGTTTGTACTTATGTAAGAAATGCTGGACAAATAGGATTGATTAGAAAAAGAATAGGAGATCATATTGAAATTGACAATGTAGAATACGAGGTTGTGGGCATAGATTCATTGGAAGCATTTCTTTTTAATTTTTGTACGGAAAAGTTAGCCAATAAAGGTCTTGTCCAGACATTTTCAATGAAAGAAGATGAAACAGATTTTTCAGATTTCACAACATGGATAAAAGAAAATTTGTTTACCGGTGAAGTGGATTATTTGGAGCAATATAAAGATTATGAAAAGGTTGCTTGGCCTTTATACGCAATAAACAAGTTTATAGATATGTCATATACTGAATTGGTTTGGATATTTATGGAAGATGATCAGATAGTTATTCGTAATATGTTTTCATCTATAGAAAAGGAAGATGGTCAACATTTTGTTATTATGAGCAGTGCGTTGATTATGATGTACAAGTTGGGAGTTGATTTTAATGAAATAAGAAAATCGTCATCGGTTATAACAAAATCAATGGTTGAAAAAGTCAACGAAGAAGAAAAGAAAATATATAAGGAAAACAACAGGGAAATAGTTGCAAAGATTGGGGTAATTAATAATGAAATTTTTGTAAATCAAAAGCCGGAAGATATGAAGGAAAAAGTAATTCATGATGTGTCTGATTTTGCAGAATCTATGAATAATCTTACACAAGTAGAAAATAAAACAGAATTGAGAGTATTGGGCATTGATGGCGAAAGGTTTAAGGAGATAATCGGAATATGTGATTATGATGCATTATCAATTGCGTTAGAGAATAAATACATAATAGTTTCAGGAGAAGATTATGGAGTACTGTTTTCTAATATTAAGGGGATAAATACAAAAAGTGTATGCATTGTTGATTATTTGTGGCTTATAGGAATAGATGCAAATGATTTAATAATGTATATGATAAAGATGATAATTTATCGTTTTCAGGTTTTTATTACTCCACAAACATTAGAATATTTGATGAAAGCCATATTAAATATTCAAGATGACGATAATAGGGAAGAGGTTTTAAAGAGATGGGTCGATTTCTTATCAATGGGCGAAGACATAGTAGGTGGTTATAGGGATGTTTTTTATAATTTTATAATGGGGGTTTTTAGCAGTCTGTATAAAGATTATAAGGACTCAGAAAATCCAATTTGGAAGTTGTTCAGTTTTTTTGCAAGAAAATATTACATGGAAAATAAAACAAGAGAAATTGAGACATTAAAAGAAAATCAGTTTGGCAAAGCGAAAACAAAATTTTAGATAAAAAAGGGCGGCTTAGTATGAGATATCAGAATACTAGGATGAAATAAAGGTGTAGATACATATGGAGCAAATAAAAATATTATGCTGTGAAAAAGACAATGAAAAAAATACTAAATTAGATGATTTACTCTCTATGATGGAGACAGAGCAAGGGATAAATATATATGATTCTGATTTTGTTTGTAAGGCAGATTTTATCCCGGATAAATTAGACGTTGAGGATGAACAGTTTGATAAGTTCCATGTGCCATTTGAAGCATCTGTTCGTTTCTTCTATAAAAATCAGGATTTTAAACTGAATATAGAAAAAGGAACTAAATATGGCAGATGCTCATGGACATTACATATTATATCAGAAATGGAAGATGCGGTTGAACTGCTTGGACATTCTGTTCTTTATGAGTATAAAGTAGGCTTGCTCAAACTATTAAATGAAAAATTTGAAAAAATATTTTGGCTATACGATTCACAAAATACGCGTATAGCAACTGATTTGTACACAAAAATGCATGAGATTGAAAACATGCTTAGAGGAATAATTAATAGGTATATGGCAATAAAGTATGGAGGAAATTGGTTTGAAACATATACGTATGAGGATTACATAGATAAGTATAAAAATTATAATAAATGGTTTTTAAGTTCAAAATATGATTTGTTTAAAAGAATTGATAATCATTTATACAATTTGGAGATTGGTGATATATTTAAGGTATTAAAGACTGCAAAGAAGAAGCAGATTGACAGAGTAGTAAAATCCGCAATAGAAAATATTATAAAACATGAAAAAGATAAAGCATCTGATTATATAAATACAGACATTTTGGAAGCCCCATCACTTTGGGAAGAAGAAAAATTTTGTAAAGTATTTTCTGAAGATATAGTAGAAAAATGGCAAAATGATTTTTCTAAGAGGAGAAATATGGTAGCCCACAATAAGATGATTTGTAGGGATTTATATTTTGATACGATAGCAGAGATTCAGCTTTACAAAGAAAAGTTTCAGAAAGCAGAAAAAGAATTGTTATCACATGTTAAGCCATTGGAATTGATAGAAGCTGAACAATTATTAAGGCAGGAAGAAATTGAAATGAATTTGGAATATTGTGATATTTGTTCAGAGCTGCCTGATGAACAAGAAATAATAGATAAACTGAATGAAACAGATGATTTTATGGAATTATTCTGGATAATAGATGAAGCGATTCCTAAAATGAAAAATAAAATTGAGGATTTGTTAGCCTATATCGATGATGCTGAATCGCATTTTCATGTGGATAGTTTTTTTGATGAGGACAATTTCATTCAAGGAAAACTGCTTGAGGAATATGTAGATTTTTTTGCTGGCCATGAGCATTATTGTGTGTGGAAAAGATTAATAGAAAAAGATTTTAATCTCGATATTTTTAAATTGATGGAAGACGAGATTCAAGAGGGATTTTACACTTTGAAAAATAAATTATTGTGTATCAGTGAAAGTATAAGTTATGCTGATTTAAGTTGTTTTTCAGAGGGAAAGCAGTTACAGATTGAAGATTTTGATGGGAAGAAATATGTTGTGCAATCAAGGGGATGGCTATGTCCAGAAAGAGGGCATACAGATGAAATTTCAATGGAGTTGATATGTAATGAGGAGATAATAGATTATGGTGAAATATGGATATCCTATGGGGATTATGAAATGTCAGAAGACGGAATACCGATACCTTATGTAGAAGATGGTATGGTTGTTCGTTTTGGTGCAGTCAATAAAAAATTGACTGCTGTAATAGATGGCATTATGAATAGGTTAAACCAGATTCAAGATCAACTGATGAAAATTGAAATATAATGTTCTTGATTGCTATTTGGAAGGAGGTTTTATCGCAATCACCAAACTATCCTGCATCCACCAGACAGGAAAAAGATACATGGCTATGCACCTTGCAAACGCCATTTCCTACATCACAGACGAAGAGAAAACGCAGAGAGGCGCACTGGTGGGCAGCCATAACTGCAACGTAGATTCCGCATTACAGGAAATGTTAGCAATAAAGCGGAAGTATGGGAAAATAGATAAGCGGCAGGGCTACCACTTTATCATATCTTTTAAAAAGCAGGAAGTAAGACCGGAAACTGCTATGGAGATCACACAGAAGTTTGTGGAGAAATATTTTGGGGATGATTTCCAGTGCCTGTATGCCACACATGATAACACAGAACATGTCCACAGCCACATTCTTTTCAACAGTGTTTCATGGCGTACCGGAAAGAAGTACCGCTACGAAAAAGGCGATTGGGCAAGAGAAATCCAGCCCATTGTCAATGAACTCTGCAAGGAGTACGGTCTTTCCATACAGGATATTGAGATAGGTACAGAGAAAGAGCCAAAGAAATGGGATAAAACAAAGCAGGGTATTTTTAAATGGAATCACCAGATCAGACTGGATGTGGAGGATTCCATTTCTTTTGCAAATAATTATGAAAATTTCCTGAAATTAATGGAACTGAAAGGCTATGAGACAAGGCGGCAGTCAGGGGAGGCTTATCTGAAACCCATGGGAGAAAAGCGGTTTATCCGGCTTACAGATATTTCAGCACATTATACAAAAGAATCCATAGAGGATCAGATAGAAAAGGGAATACGGCGTAACACTGTCAGGACGGAAAACCGTACCCCAAGGATTATCGGGTGCAGGAAAAATTACCGAAGATATATTCCGCCAACATCATACCAAAAGGCATTTCTTGCAAAAATGTACCGCACCGGACAGCTAAAGCGGAAGCCTTACAGCCAGATGTGGAGATACAAGGAAGAAGCGGCAAAGTTTGAAAAGCTGCAGTCGCAATACCTGTACCTGTGCAGGCACAGCATCCGCTCCGCAGAGGAATTAGAAAAACGGAAAAAGAATCTTGACATCCGCATGGGTGATCTGGACGAAGCAAGACACCAGATGTACAAACGGAGATACCCACATAAGTCAGCCCTTGCGCTATTAAAGATAATTGAAGAGAATGAGACACGTGCTTCCTATTACAGACAGGGAAGCCTTTTTTATGCTTCAAATTATGAAAGGTGGAGGGAAGCGGCAGAAATTTTAGTTCAGAAGGGATATACGATAAAACAGGTTTCAGAAATGAAGGAGGCATATCAGAGGGAGCTTGCATCCGTAGCAAAGGCAAAGCGTGAACTTAAAAAAGAAGAAAACCTGATCAGCGGTATTCTTTCAGGGAGAAGCAGGGCGCAGGTAATGGAGATTGCAGTACCGGAGATAAATGCATTGAATAAAGCACAGGAAAATATAAAAGAGACAGATAGCATACGGAAAGCTATTTCCGCCGGGAAAGGGGGTGATGCAGAAAATACAGGATCAATCTGGGCAGAAATGCCAGCCCATACAGAAGCAGGCCATTTAGAAAAGCAGCCAGCCCATAATGGGAAGAAACAGCCGGAACAGGCAAGATAGCAATTACAGGAAGGAAAACAGATGGAAAAAGATTTGAATGATAAATTGAAACAGGAAAAACTTTCTTATTTCAGGTCAAAAGAATACCGGGGAGAGCAGCTTAAGGTGATCATGGATGCCATTGACTACGGTATTGGCACAGACTACCTGCAGCTTTTTGATGATACCGCTATCCCGGCAGGGATAATGAAAAATATGCTCACTGCTATGAAGGAAGATTACGGTGTACAGGAAGCGGCATTTTTATCTGCTGTCAGGCAGGAAGAATCAGGGCGCATTTTACTGGAAGCCTTAAAGTCAGGCGTACCTCTCCCGGAATTACAGGCAGCCTACAGGGATGGGATGTTCCCCATAGAACTACGGGAAAAGATACTTCCCCTCATGCAGGGCAGGGAAGCCATACCGGAGAAGATCGGGGAAAAGATGGAATTCATTACGGAAGCGGTAAGGGAGCTGAAAGAGAGTTTTTCAAGGCAGAACAGCTTCATAGAGGATTTGAAGAAAGCCATGGAAGATAAGCCGGATATTTTTTTAGCACAGGAAAAAGGTGCAGGATCAGGTACGGAGATAATGGACGATCCCTACTATCTGGAACTGGAAGATCAGTTTCGGCAGGCAAGGGAGGATGCGGAGAGGCTTTTAGAGGAACGGGAAGAAACTGTCAGGAGATTAAGGGAACTGGAAGCTGAAAATAAAAACCTCCATGAGCAGTTACTGGCACAGAAGTCATACATGGCAGGGCAGCAGGAAAAGCAGGCGGCACAGGAAAGCAGAAATATACAGGAAAAACAGCAGATAAATAAAAGCTCTGAAATGAAAGAATGCCGGAGGCAGGAAGCCGGGGCAAAAGAAAGAGAAAATAAAAAGCAGTCCAGCTTTTTAGCTCCATTCAATTTCCCATTTGCCCGCAAAAAGCCGGGATTATTAGAAAAGTTAGCCGGGGAACTGGATGCCGGGCAGATAGCGGAGATTCGCCTTGGCATTGAGGACGGACTTACGGAAGGGCAGCTTGTTATCCTTGCAGATAAGGTCATGGATGCAGAAAAGATCAGGGAACTCCGAATGACCATGAAGATATTAAACGAAAGGGGGCAGGGGGCATGACACAGCAATTGCAGGAATTTATCTATGCATCAGAGGATTTTAAGGGAAAAAGTGAAAAGCTGGCGCAGTCCATAGAGATTAACAGTTTCCTTTTAGCTGACAGCAGTACCGAAAAAGCAGGGCAGAGAAATACCATACTTAGTAAGCTGTGCAGGCAGGCGGCACAGGCAAAGGAAGCAGGGAACGCCATGGAGGCGGCAATGCAGAATCTTGAAAAGGAGCTTGCGGCAGTAAAAGACCGCCAGTACCAGCAGCAGAAAGAATTGCAGCAGTCCAAAGGGCAGGAGAAGGGGGCTTCCAGATGAGTAGTGAGATTACGGATGCGGTACAGGTCATCCATATAATGTTTGAAGGCACAGACCTGTTTCTTCGTGTTGCCGGTGTGGGCATAAAACCGTTGAAGCAGCTTGCGAAGCTTTTCATGGGAATCCTTGCAAAGGAAAAAATGGAAGGGAAAACTTCCATGAAAAATCTCTTAAAGCGTGGCGGCGATATGCACGTTTTCAAGTTCCCGCAGGAGCAGCTTAAGAAAGTGGAAGCGATGGCAAAGAAATATGGAATCCTCTACTCCCTGCTCCCGGATTTTAATAAAGACGGTATGAGGGAGCTTGTTTTCCATGCGGAATCCCTTCCCCGTATGAATGCCCTGGTCGAAAAGCTGAAAGCCGGGCAGGTCATGGGATTGGAGGAATATTTCCAGGACACTTCCGGCAGGGATATAGATAAATTTTATGAAGAAATGAAAGGCAGGGCGGCGGAAATGGGAACAAAGGAAGCAGAAATCAGGCAGGGAAATATGGAAAATAAATCATATTCTGTAAGCGGAATGGGGCAGGAGCAGAAACAGCCATGGATGGAGACAGGTTATCTGAAGATAAAAGATATTGAAGCAATCCCTTTAGACCAGAGGCTGAATATCTTAGACCGCTATCAGTCCGGGGAATATGACCCCATCACGATCACGAGCAAATTAGTCATTGACCAGAAAGAGGATCATGTGGTAGTGCGGCTTCCAAGGCAGACCGGTAAATTTATCCGAATCCCGGCAGAGGACTTCTATTTCCCGGAAGGGAGCCGGACAGCGCTGGCGTTCCTTAAAAAGAAAGAGGAAATGAAGGTATATACAGAGCATGGGAGCGAAATGTTTTCCATGAAAGGCAGTGAAATCTTCCATAATTATTTTGATACTGTCAATGCAAATATCCGCACTGCTATGGAACATAAGGCAGATGAACGGGAGAGGGATCAGGGAGACCGGAAAAACAGTAAAGAAAGCGGCAGGGAAGGGAGAACCAGCCAGCCGGAAACCGGGAAGCCGGCAAAAGATATGGCAGAGAAAACTGCAAA
>QXWO01000085.1 GCA_009911035.1 Lachnospiraceae bacterium | reverse complement strand
CTGAAGGTGGAAAATACCATTTCCGGGTGGCTCTGAAGCGGGAAACTGGTGGCTCCCAAGGGGGATAATATTCACTGAAATTAATAAGATAATATTTATTTGGGAAAATTTCGCCATCTTCTATTATATTAGAATTACTTTTATCATATATAATAGCTATTGGCGAATTTTTCCCATTTGTACTATATTGAGTTGCACCATGATCTTCTGTCGGATCATCTGTTTCAGGCAGATGATCCGTTACTGTAACATCCAGTAATCCTTTTTCAGTTAATGCAATACCTGTCTTTTTAGAAAATCCTCTTATATGTTCTTTATAATGGTTATCCTTATACTTCTTTCTCGTATAGTATGTATAGTTTCTGAACACGGATTCTATACTTGTCTCTGGTAAGCTGTCATCATAATAAATTAATTTCTTACCACCATAATATAGTTTGGATGCATCCTTAAAACATGACGGGTCAGCCTCCGGAAACATTTCTCCCAGAGCAAGTTGCACAGCCTCGGCAACCCTCCTGTCATGGATGGGGACATCATTTGCGAATACCACCCTGAACTTATCATGGTCTGTACTGAATAATGTGTCATAGGCGAATAAAATTGATAGTTCATTCTGGTCAGCACGTTCCCTTATATCCTCAAATGAAACTTTCCTGCCAGGATCTTTGTTGTCAAAATCCAAAGCAAATAATTGCTGCTGTTCGAAATTATCCTTATTGCGCTTCCCATTTTTAAATGTAGCCGGGCAGAATGTACATCCCTCACTCCCGATTTTAGTGATTACCCTCTTCAATTCGCCTCGGTCAAATTTCCTTGCCGATCTGGCTATTTTGTTACTAATCCTTCCTACTTCATCGCCAGAAGGTTTAACCCGGTAGCCTTGGTCATCATACGAGATTTTGATTGTATTCATAACGGTTTCTCTCCTTTACAAGATTTTTTAATTTCTTGTAGGAGTGATTAGAAAAAAAATTTGCAAAAAAAGAAGAACAGAATCGCTCTGTCCTTCATTCCTTCCAGCCATTATCAGTATAATTGCCATCCCACTGCTTTTATAAGGGGTACAACCACTTCTGTGTGTTTTATAATTAATAATGGTCAAAAATAAAAACCTTGCACCAATTCTCATGACCATTTCTATGTCAAATTTAAAATGATATATCGTATGTCAAAAGTGAAAAAACGCACAAAAAAGTTGCATACCCGCTATGCTTGATTGCTGGTATGCAACTTCTATCCCTTTATTTCGTTTTCAGACACAAAATTTATAGCACATTGCTTGCATATGCTGTCATTTTTACAACATTTTTTTTATTGAACAATACTGGCTACAAGCTCTCTTTTCTTTGTAATTCAAGGATAATTTCTTTTGGTAGACGGGAATACTTAATAATCTTCTCAATCGGCTCTTGGCTCTCGATCATTTCCTTTGCTGTTTCAATCTTTGAATCATAAACTTCACTTTCAACATACGAACGCATGATCTGTTCTTCGTCATACAGTACCATCATGATATCTACCACCTCGCTTTCTTTACTGCTCAGATATTCGCTGAGTACATTCCTGTCTTTGCAGATACGGATTGCTTCCATAACTGCTTTTCTCGTCCTCCCGTGTTTCTTCATCTGCTCATTGCAGACTTTTGTAAATATGACATACTGGTTGATAATATCTCCTTCTTTACCGTCATATACCATTTTTACCTTTACATCAACCGCACACTCTTTTCCACCGAAAAATTCCTGTGACAGTGAGATCTCGGATGGCCTTGTCTTCCTCTCTCCGGTGAATATCACGTAGACCTCTGGGATTGGCATCTGCACTTTTTTGCTCTTATACAGGTTTTGCTTTGTCCTCTCAAAATAATCATGCCATGTCTGCACCAGATACATCAGGGCCCTCACTATGATGTTCACAGTCCATACAGAAGACTGTGCTTCCACGAGGATCATCAGCTTATCGCCCACTGTAAACCCAAGATCATTGTAAATGTTGTCTGTCAGCACATTCTTAATCGTTATATCATTTAAATCATTCTCTGTAACATCAGTATCTTCCGGATGGAGCGATTTATACAGTTGGAGAAGGTATTTCTTATCCTGAAACAAATCCGTGAATACGCTGTCCTTGATCGTACGCTTCATGATCCCTTCCTGATCTTTCTTTACATTATCTGAAATATCAGCACTGTTTCTTTCCAATCTTTTCACCTGCCTTATAATTGCTTCTTTTTTTAATAGTATCATAAATCGAAAATTTTTCAAAGATGTTTCGCAAACCTCATGGAAGGTTCTCTTTAAGGGCTCTCCTGCTCCAATTTGCAATATCTTTTCGCATCTGCCATACATCCCGCCTTTGTGTTTCTAAAAGTGATGTTGTATCATTTTAGTTGACACCTTATACGCAAGGATTTGATGTATAATGAAAGAGAATCAAGGAGGCAACTACAATGGCAAAAAAACAACGGAAATACGACATGGAATATAAAATCCAAGCCGTAAAATTAGCAAAAGAGCTTGGCGGTGCAAAAGCTGCAGCCGAGTTAGGTATCCCTGAAAACACTATGTACGCGTGGACAAAGGCTGCCAGAGAGGGAAGGCTGAATGTCGGTTCCGGATCACATACTCCGGAAACTGCCATGAATCTTGCAGAAGAACTGGCTCTCCTACGCAGACAGGTCAAGGAGCAGGAAAAGGAAATCCGCCGCCTGAAAGAGGAAAACGAATTTCTCGAAGAGGCAAGCGCTTTTTTCGCCGCCAGCCGTCGGAAGTCTGCAAAAGGCAGAGAATGATGTTCCTTGCCATAAAAACCGAGGACGGCGTTATAAAGGGGAAGATTTCCTTCTACTGCCGGATGCTGAAAGTAACGCGGCAGGGATTTTATAAATATCTGGCAAACATAGACCGTCCGTGGAAATACCAGCAGTTAGCTGATGCCATGAGGACAGTCGTGTCTGAGGATGAATGCAACGACACTTACGGACGGATCCGTATGTATCAGGCGCTTCTTTTAAAACAGCCGGAAGGTGTCCGCATTCCCAGTGAGCGCACTGTCTACCGCATCATGGAAGAGATCGGGCTGAGCCATCGTCCGAAACACAGACCCAATGGGATCACCAGAGCAGATCGTGAGGCGCGTAAATCTGAGGACCTGCTGAAAAGGGATTTCAAATCCAGGGAACCACTCAAAAAATGTATCACGGACATAACCGAGATCAAAGCAAGAAATGGGAAACTCTATGTATCCGCCATATTTGACTGCTTCGATGCTGCAGTACTGGGCATGGCAATGGATACAAACATGAAAGCCGTACTATGCGAGCGTACGCTTACCAATGCGGTCCGGTCTTACCCGGCGCTCAGGGGAGCCATCATCCATTCTGACCGAGGATCTCAGTACACCAGTGAGACCTACCGCAGGGCAGCAGCAAAGTATGGCATTCTCCAGAGCATGAACAGCGCCGGCGGACGCTGCCATGACAATGCCCGTTGCGAGAGCATGTGGGCTCGGATGAAGGAAGAACTCATTTATGGGAGGTATGACACAGAAAGAATGACAGTAGAGGAACTGAAAACCCTCATCTGGAGATATTTCATCAGTTATTGGAACAACAGGAGGATATGCTCTTCCAATGAGGGGCTTCCTCCTATGGTCAAGCGGCAGAGATATTATGAATCTCTGGATACTGCTGCTTAGGCATTGATATCCTTGCAAAAAGAGTGTCAACCAATATTGACAATATCATTTTGACATAGACGTAAAAGTTTTTAAGCAGGCGGCGAAAAGCCCGAACCCGGAGGACAAAAAATATTTGTGGTTATGCCGCCCCGCCGGGACGTGGTGCTTGCGGGAGCGTGACACGTTCATCAAGGACACACGGGAGCATAACACGTTCTGTTTCTACGCCGAACAGACAAGGGACAAAATACTTGCCTACGCCGTGGAGCTGACGGGCATAGAGAAAGGCAGGGTAACGGGCAACCTCTACGAACTGGACTACCAGAAGCACTACAAGCACGTCAAGGACGTTTCCGTAACCCCCGGAGATACCAAGCTGATATATGAGAACGGGGAACGGACGCAGGAAGCCGGGAAGCGCATTACCGGGGACGCTGACCCCAACTTAGGGAAATTCCTTAACTTCGAGGAACAGCCCAAAGACCCCGCCGCCCTGCATGGCGTTCTACTGGAAGAAAAATATAACCAACACCGCTTAAATTGTGGTAACATTAAGGAGCATATCGAAACATTGTCCGGCAAGGGGAAAGAGAAAAAGCCGTCCCTGCGGGCGCAGCTTGCACAGGACAAAAAGACCGTAAATGCCGCCCCGAAAAAGCAGGCGGCAAAGAGCAAGAACAAGGGATTGGAGGTATAGGCGTATGGGACAATTCAACTTTGAGGAAACAAACCTTATCTGCTGTTACAGGAAGAAAACAAGGGCTGATACGGTGGCGGCAATGACCGCCGCCCTGCCCCACATGGAAGCGGAGATACGGGAGCTTGCGGAGCGCACAGCGGAAAAGCTGAAGAAGCTGACCGAGGAAGAATTTGCAGAGCTTGTGTTTCTGCCTGCTGAAGATATGGAGTAATGGAACGCCGGGGAATGGCAGCTTATACAGTGCCATTCCCCGGTATCTTTAGTTTCAGCCGTTTTTTTGTTTATATTCTGTCCCCCACGCCACCATAGCGTCTAAAATAGGTTTTAAGCTATATCCTGTTTCTGTCAAAGTATATTCTACCCGTGGCGGTACTTCTGGATATACTTTCCGGGTAAGTAACCCGCTATCTTCCATTGAGCGCAAATTAGCAGTTAAAACTTTTTGAGATACATTCCCAACAGATTTTTTTATTTCTCCAAATCGTCTTGTACCGTCTAATAAATCACGGATAATCAGCACTTTCCAACGGTCACTGATAAGCATTAAGGTAGTTTCTACCGGGCAGGCAGGTAAATTTTTTTCCATGAAAAACCCCCATTTCATCACAATAGTTTCTTTTTGGTAACTATGGCACAATAAAGTGCTTACTTTACGTTTTCTCTTTACGGATATATTATAATCTTGCAAGCGGGAAAAAACAAGCCGCAAAAATCAAAATAGAATTTAGGAGGACAAAACTATGAAAATCGCAGTTATTTGTGCAAACGGTAAAGAGGGAAAGTTAATCGTTGAGGAAGCTATCGCAAGAGGGGCAGACGTTACCGCTGTTGTCCGTGGCAAGAACCAGTCCGCAGCAAAAAAGGTCATTCAGAAAGACCTGTTTGATTTGAACGCAGCCGATTTGGAAGGCTTTGATGTTGTGGTTGACGCTTTCGGGGCATGGACGCCGGAAACCTTGCCGCAGCACAGCACTTCTCTGAAACATCTTTGCGACCTTGTAAGCGGCAAGGAAACAAGACTTCTTGTTGTCGGCGGTGCAGGCAGCCTGTATGTGAACCCGGAGCATACTGTACAGGTCATGGACGGGGCAGACTTCCCGGAAATATTCAAACCGCTTGCTTCTAACATGGGCAAGGCTCTTGACGAACTCCGAACCAGAACCGATGTAAAATGGACGTATATCAGCCCCGCCGGAGATTTTCAGGCAGACGGAGCAAAGACCGGGAAATACATTTTGGGCGGCGAAGAACTGACCTTAAACTCTAAGGGAGAAAGCGTAATCAGCTATGCCGACTATGCGGTTGCTATGGTTGATGAAGCGTTAAACGGAAACCATGTTCAGCAGAGAATTTCAGTTGTAGCAGAATAAACAGGTCAATCATTTTGTCAAATGTTGAAGCCCTCTGCCCCCAAAGGCAGGGGGACTTCTTACAGGAGGAAATATGAGTACAGAAAAGTATTTGCAGATGATACAGCAGGATATTCATACTGTTGTTTTTGCCACAACTGACGAGAACCATTTCCCGGTTACTTGCGTGATTGATATTATGTTATCAGATAAAGACGGACTATATTTTTTGACAGCCAAAGGAAAAGCCTTTTATGAACGGCTCAAAAATCAGCCTTTTATTTCAATAACAGGAATGAAAGGGGCTGACACGTTATCCAGTAAATCTATTACCCTGCGTGGGGAAGTACGGGAAATCGGACAGCAACGGTTATCAGAAATATTTGAAAAAAATCCTTACATGGAAGCCATTTACCCGAACAGGGAAAGCCGTACCGCATTAACGGTATTCCAAATCTACAAAGGCAGCGGGGAGTTTTTTGATTTAAGCCGCAAATCTATTTTTCGAGAACAATTTTCATTTGGTGGAATGGGAAACCATGCGTCCTATTTTTTTGTTACCGATAAATGCAACGGCTGTAATCTCTGCGCTAATTCCTGCCCGCAAAACTGCATTGATATTTCCGCCTGTCACGCAAAAATAAAACAGGAACATTGTCTGCATTGTGGAAAATGTAAAGAAATATGCCCCTTGCAGGCGGTAGAAAGGAGGACGTTATGACACAGACAGAAAGGCTTACTTTTCTGATAAACTATCTTCAAAGTGAAAATAACGAATTAAAATCAATAGATATTCCTGCACAGGACACAGCAAGGAAACGTCTGTTACGTTCCCTTATGAACATTCGACCGCCAAAAACAGTTTCAAAAGAATTTTTGGAAGTGCAAGACGCATATTTACAGGAAGAATGTACGGGAAAAGGTATTATTTCATTATCAGATATTCCATTGGCACAACCGGGAATTTATTTATGGCAGGGCGATATTACCCGTCTGTCCGTAGACGCTATCGTAAATGCGGCTAACAGCGCCATGTTAGGCTGTTTCGTTCCCTGTCACGGGTGTATAGACAATGCGATACATTCTGCCGCAGGCATAGGGCTTCGTCTGGAATGTTTCCGCATCATGGAAAAGCAGAAAACAGAAGAACCTACGGGAAAAGCAAAAATCACAAAAGCCTATAATCTTCCATGCCGTTACGTTCTTCACACTGTCGGTCCGATTATCCACGGGGCAGTTACCGTGAAAGACCAAAACCTGTTATCAGACTGTTACCGTTCCTGTCTGGAACTTGCCGCAGCCTATCATTTGAAAAGTGTCGCCTTTTGCTGTATCTCTACGGGAGAGTTTCATTTTCCCAATGAAAAAGCCGCCGAAATAGCAATACAGACGGTACAGGACTATCAAAAGGAAAATCAAAACAGTCTGGAGGTGGTTTTTAATGTATTCAAAGACAGCGACTACAAAATCTATAAGCAGTTATTGGGATAATACGCAGGTAAGGCGTTCCGTAGAAAAAGTAAAAAAGAAAATCGAAAATGCGGACGCTGTTGTAATCGGCGCAGGTGCGGGACTGTCTACTTCTGCCGGATTTACCTATTCCGGGAAACGCTTTGAAGATAATTTTGCGGACTTTATAGAAAAATATGGTTTTAAGGATATGTATACCGCAGGCTTTTACCCATACAAGACATTAGAGGAACATTGGGCGTATTGGAGCCGTTACATTTTTATCAACCGTTACCAAAGTGCGCCGAAATCCGTATATAACGATTTATACAATTTGGTACAGGACAAAGATTATTTTGTATTGACGACTAATGTAGACCACTGTTTCCAAAAGGCGGGTTTTGATAAACACAGACTGTTTTATACGCAGGGCGATTATGGGTTATGGCAATGCTCAAAACCTTGTCACGATACGACTTATGATAATGAAACCATTATTAAAAAAATGGTTGCCGAACAGAAAAATATGCGTATTCCGTCCGGGCTAATTCCCCATTGTCCCATATGCGGTGCGCCTATGTCAATGAATTTAAGGGCAGATAGTACCTTTGTTGAAGATAGCGGCTGGCATACAGCGGCAGAACGGTATCAAGACTTTATACGCCGTCATAAAGGATTAGACATTTTATATCTGGAATTGGGTGTTGGCGGCAATACGCCGGGAATTATCAAATACCCATTCTGGCAAATGACATATAGCAATCCCAATGCTACTTATGTATGTATCAATCTATCAGAAGCCTATATTCCGGTAGAAATCAAGAAGCAATCTATTTGTATTGATAATGACATTGGGGATATTTTGAAACAGCTTACAGCAAACGCACTTTAGTTTAGATAAAAGTTCACAGGGAGGTGGTATCATAGGTAAAATGATATTGCTGACACTTAATGAACAGGAAGAAAAAGTAATAGACAAAATCATATCGGCAATAACTGATTATATACAGTTTGAGCCTATGCAGATTGCCCCTGCTTCCGTATTATCGCTTTCGGGACTGGAAATAAGGCAGTCCCAACGCCGGGTAATTCAAGACGGGAAAGAAGTCAACCTTACCCGCCTTGAATACAGTACCCTTGTATTCCTTGCTTCCAATCCCGGCATTGTCCTCACACGGTCACAGATATTTGAAGCCGTCTGGAACATGGATAGCGATAGCTGCCATTCGAGCGTTGGAAATGTGATTTGCAACCTGCGGAAAAAGATAGAGCCGGACAGCAAAAACCCGACCTACATAAAAACCGTGTTAGGTGTCGGCTATAAATTTGACGGATAAACACCGGGAATAATGATTGATACGCTGTCATTCCCCGGTGTCTTTTTCTGCCCTTGCGGACGCTTAGAAGCCCTTTTCCGGGCGGCAATGAGTATTTCCCTGTCTGCAATACAAAAGCCCCGGAAATGCCCTTAAAACGCCTTATACGCCCGTCCTAACTGTCTGCATTACCTCTCTGTCTGTTTCTCCCGTTCCGGCTGCTTCGCCTGCCGCAAGATACTGTCTACATTCTGCTTGATTGTGTCGTACTGCTTCACTTTCTTTTTCAGCTTCCCGTACTCTTGATATAACCTGTCTTTCTTCTCCGTTAGCTCCTTATACTCTGTATGCAGCTTTTTGAAATCGGGCAGCTTCCCGCCGTTCCTTGCCGCCTGCAACGTCTTAGCGGCGGCTTCGTGAATGATAATGCTGCTCTCATTGCCCCGCAGGAACTTTTCTTTGTCCTTTGCCTTTTTGTACTGCATATAGACCGCCTTTGTCTGTTGGTATGCGGATATGTTTTTCATCAAAAGGGATATGTCGGACAATCTCTTTTCCAAGCCTTTCGGCGTGGCGGCGGTCTGTTCGCTCTCCGTATGCACTTCATCAAGAACCGCCTGCAACTGTTCATACTCTGAAATGTCATGCTCTGTTAGGAAATTCAAAGTCTTTGCCGCCTGCTTCAAGTTGTGTATCTTCGCCCATTGTTCATAGCCTTTGCTTTCCGCTGCCTTGATACTGTTCTGAATGTCTATGAGCATGGAAACGCCCGTCTTTTCCTGCCTTAACGCTTTCGGCTTCGCCCGGTACGTCCCGGCAATCCTCTCCGTTATGGCTTCCACGGTGTAGGCTTCCCCAAGCGTCTTAGAACGGGTAAAGCGTTCCTGCCCCGGCGCACGGAACGAAACGAACTTGCCCCGCTTTATCTCATAGCCCGCCGCTTCCATGAGCCGCAGGAAATCATCAAAATCTTTCGCTTTGGGAATGGTAGCGTCAATCAAGGCTTTCAGCTCTGCTTTCCAACTTGTCCCTTTGCGTTCAGCGTCCCATTCCGCATACTTCTTTCCCTTTTCCTGCCCCGGCGTAACGACTGACAATCCGTGTTCTTTGCACAGCCTGTCACTCTCATTGCGTATCTGATAATAGCTTTTCTTGTTGGAAACATACTTGCGGTGTGTCGTGAAATCAACCGCACAAAATATGATGTGGTTATGGATATGTCCCTTGTCTATATGGGTAGTCAATACATACTCATATCTGCCGCCTAGAACCTTATCCGCAAGCTCCTTTCCTATGCGGTGGGCTTCCTCATAGCCAACCTCTCCCGGCGCAAAAGACTGAATTAAATGGTGTCCGAGGTTGTCCCCCTTATCCCTTGCCTTTGACAGCGTAAAACCAAACTCTATATCTGCCGTTTGATACGAGCAGCCATAAGAGGAAATCAAAATCTGATTGTCCGTCTTGTCGGGATTACAGATATAATCAACCGCTTTATTCAGCGTAGTTTTGATAGGGTGTATCTTTGTAACTGCCATATCTTTTCCAATGCCCCCTTTATTTCCTCTAAGTCCTCTTTGTAGGCGTTCCCGGTAGAGTTGACCCGCTTCGCTATCTGGTTGACGTTTACGCCGACTTTCTGTATCTCTGCCGTCTGCTCCTTGACCGCCGTATAGTCCAACTGGATAATATAGCCGTCAATCGCCATTTTCCGCAGGTACGCCCCCAAGTTGTCCGTTTGCAGCAGCTTCATTTTTTCCTCAATCAATATGCGCTCCTGCTCCGTCACATAAAATTTTAACTGGATAGCCCGTTTTCTCTCTGCCATAGCCCCGCTTCCTTTCCGTTTCTCTTAGAGGGTAAACCCCTCAAAATACAGAGTGTTTGGGACACTTCCCAACAAGCAAAATTCCAACAAGTCCGCAGGGCGGCAAGTGGGAATTTGCCGGGATTGGGTACCCAATCCCTATGCTTGCTATTCTTCCCCCTATAACTTACTACGGGAAAAAATCAAAAAATGGCAATCTTTTAGGAAAGTTTTTGAAAATAATCAAAAGAAAAGAGGGGAAGCCGATTTTTTTATGGCTTTCCCTCTTAGCTGACCCATAAGCAGGAACGGGCGGCGGGTGCAAGGGCGGGCGTTTTCTGCCCGTGCATTTTACCCTTGCGGCTGCCGTCTGTTTCTGCTACACGCTGCCGTCTGACAGCTTCCCCATGACAACAATTTTTCCATTTCCTCTATGCGGAAAATGTCTTTCTTTGCAGAAATCCTTAATGCAATCGTGATAGAAAACTGATAGAAACGTGATATTGCAACTGTAACATTTTTTACTGGAAAGGGACAAGCCACAGAAAGATTTTTCCCGCCCAATACGCCGACCGCCACGGCGGGAGAACACGCAGAACACCAACGAAAAAAGAACCCAATGCACACCCGACTGAACACAGACCACAGCCGGGCTTTTTTATGCCTTGAAAAAAATTTTTTAAAGTTTTTTTCAAAAACATTGCCAAAATTTTCATTTTTCCCGTAGTTAGTAATAGAGGGGTAAAATTTCCCGGCTCTGGCAAGGGCAAGAGGGAGGTGGAAACATGAAGCCCCATTCACAGGACGAACACAAGCAGCAAACATTTGAATATTTCTGCAAGCAGATATTGAAGAATGAAAAGAACGACTACCACAGGGAGCTGAACCAACAGGGGGAGCGTGAAGTTTTATTTTGCGAACTGCCGCCGCACACCGTAGAACGGTTCGCCATGTGGGATAAATATTTCCAAGATACATACCTTTTTGAGATTATGGGCTTTGAGATTGCCGTTGCTGATGAACTGTTAGCCGAAGCACTGAAAGCCTTGCCACAGGACAGGCTTGAAATTATCCTGTTATCTTATTTTGCGGATATGACCGACAAGGAGATAGCGGGGCATTTGAACCTTATCCGCAGGACGGTAGCACACCGCAGGAAAAACGCCCTGCGGAAACTGAAAAAAATCATGGAGGGCTTTGCTGATGAATAAGAGCAGGAAAAAAACGCCGGGCGGCTTGCTGCCCTATCCCGTCATTGTGTCGGCTGTTTCCGGCAACGTGGACGCTATCAACGTGGTACTGGAACACTTTGCAGGCTTTATCTCCGCACTGTCAACCAGAACCATGTATGACGAGCAGGGAAAGCCCGTTGTCTACATTGACGAAGAATTACGCCGCCGACTGGAAACCAAGCTGATAGCAAAAATCCCGACCTTTAAGGTAGCGTAACCGCCCCCCCCTTTCCCACTGGAAGCATGAAAGCACGGGCGGGCTGACCGCCCGCCGCTTCTTGCCATTCCGCAAAAGCACATCTGCATGGTGTGTCTTTGCGGGCTGACAAGCCCCCGGAACTTTGACAAAGAAAGCGCAAGGCGCAGCATAGGGCAAACGGACACGTTCAATGTGCGGCGAGCCTGCGGGCTGATACGCCAAGACCCCCGGCAAGGGGCGAGCGATACTATCAGTGAACCGCAGGCGGCAAAGTGGAAACTGCCGCCGCCATGACCCGCACATTAGCATAATGATACACCCGTATGACACGGCTACTCATAAGAATGAGAGGGGTGCAAGTCCCGTGGAGCTGCCAAGCCGTCCGTTCCGCCCATTCTTACACACCGGTACAGCGAGGGAAACAGTAATAGGACAATCCTGTTTCCCCATAGAATAAAATAATGGACAATGCAAGGAGTGAATTTATGGGAAAAACCATACACACTACTACCGAGCATAAAATCGGTGCCGTTACATATTTTGTAGTTTCCACACAAAGCGAAAAAGCAACGGAAACTTTAGATAAAAAAGTTGAAAAACTGATTAAGAAAGATATGCGGGAAACCGCCGTAAAACGGCGGTTCTGCTGATAATACATATTGGCTTTGACGGCGGAATATGGTATAATATTTATAAGTACATTATACCTTTTGTCTGACTGTCGGAAAGGAGCAGACCATGTTACAGCCAGACAAAATTACCGCCCTCTATTGCAGGCTTAGCCAAGAGGACTTACAGGCCGGGGAGTCCGGCAGCATACAGAACCAGAAAATGATTTTGCAGAAATACGCAGAAGAACATCATTTTCTTAACACAAAATTTTTCATTGATGACGGCGTATCGGGCGTGAGCTTTGAACGTGAGGGCTTACAGGCAATGCTGCATGAGGTAGAAGCCGGACACGTTGGGACCGTCATAACAAAAGACCTTTCCCGTCTGGGGCGCAACTACTTAAAAACCGGGGAGCTGATAGAAATTATCTTCCCGGAATATGAGGTAAGGTATATCGCCATCAATGACGGCGTTGACACCGCAAGGGACGACAACGAATTTACACCGTTAAGGAACTGGTTCAATGAGTTTTACGCAAGGGACACAAGCAAGAAAATCCGTGCAGTCAAACAGGCAAAGGCACAGAAAGGGGAACGTGTCAACGGGGAATGTCCGTATGGCTATCTGATAGACCCGGACGACAAAAACCACTTGATACCCGACCCCGAAACCGCCCATGTTGTGAAACAGATTTTTGCCCTTTACGTCAAAGGCGAGCGTCTATGTGACATTCAAAAATGGCTTGCCTGAAGTGCTATACTAAAGTTGTAACGGGAGTGGCTAATGAGATATAATCAAAATCACAAGAAAAGAGGTACTCATT
>QXWO01000084.1 GCA_009911035.1 Lachnospiraceae bacterium | reverse complement strand
TCTGAAGGTGGAAAATACCATTTCCGGGTGGCTCTGAAGCGGGAAACTGGTGGCTCCCAAGGGGGATAATATTCAATTCATGAATTTCTTCATTTCTAAAATGCAGCCTTCTAATAAAGTCCCCCAATACACATAAAACCGTTTCTTTTTATCAGATAATCACCGCAGGAAATAAAACCGATAAATCTGAAAAATGAAGATATTTTACAAGACGCAGGAAAAAATAAGAGGTAAAATGGCTCTTGACAAGGAGGGAATCCACATGAAGAAAGAAATAAGGACAGTGGTATATGATGATGAATTGAGGATTGAGGCATACCGCTTTGAGGGAATCGTGCAGCCGTTTCCAAGCCATTTCCATGAGCATTATGTCATAGGGTTTGTGGAGAAAGGGGAGCGGGTGCTATCCTGCCGGGACAGGGAGTATGCCATAGAGGAAGGGAGCATTGTGCTTTTCAATCCGGGCGACAGCCATGCCTGCGTACAGAGTGATGAAGGGACGTTTGATTACCGGGGATTTAACATTTCAAAGGAGGTCATGCTTGATCTGGCAGAGGAAGTTACCGGGAAACGGGAGCTTTCGGGATTTTCAGAAAATGTTATCTGTGATGAGGAGATAGCCTGCCACCTGCATCCTCTGCATGAGATGGTCATGAAAGGAACGGGGGAGTTTAAGAAAGAGGAAACATTGCTGTTCCTGCTCTCGTACCTCATCCAGAATTATGGGAAGCCTTTTGAAAGCTGCATCCCGGAATGCAGGCAGGAGATTGAAAAAGCCTGCGAATACATGACAGCGCATTTTACGGAGCGCATTTATTTAGATCAGATATGCCGCCATGCCGGGCTTAGCAAATCAACGCTGCTGCGGGCATTTATAAAAGAAAAAGGAGTCACGCCGTACCGCTACCTTGAGACGGTTCGCATCAATGAGGCAAAAAAGTTGTTATCGGAAGGAGTGCCGCCCGTGGAGGCTGCCATAAAGACAGGGTTCTCAGACCAGAGCCATTTTACAAATTACTTCAACCAGTTCATAGGGCTTGCGCCGGGTACTTACCGCGAAATATTTTCGGAAAAAGACTGGGACGGTGGGCAGCATGGGGAATAGGAGATCAGCAGGGCATCTGGCGGCGCTGTTCACCATCATCATATGGGGGACGACATTCATATCCACCAAAGTCCTGCTTACAGATTTTAAGCCGGTGGAAATCCTGTTCTTCCGCTTTGTCATGGGTTTTGCGGCGCTCTTTTTGGTTTGCCCGCACCGTATGAAAGGCGTGGGGCGAAAGCAGGAGCTGACTTTTGTATTGGCGGGCTTGTGCGGGATATGCTTATATTACCTGCTGGAGAATATCGCGCTTACATATACGATGGCGTCCAACGTGGGTGTTATCATTTCGGTTGCGCCGTTTTTCACGGCGGTCCTGTCACGCCTGTTCCTGAAATCGGAAGGGAAATTAAGAGCGAATTTTTTCATAGGCTTTGCGGTGGCGATGGCGGGTGTTGCGCTGATCAGCTTTAACGGCTCTAAACTGGAACTGAACCCGGCGGGGGATTTGCTGGCAGTCCTTGCGGCATTTGTGTGGGCGTGTTATTCCATACTGACAAGGAAGATCAGCAGCTTTGGCTGCCCGGTCATACTCACCACGCGGCGGACATTCTTTTACGGCATCCTGTTCATGGTTCCGGCATTGTTTCTTTTCGATTTTGAAGTCAGGCTGGAACGGTTTGCGGATATGACGTATTTACTCAATATCCTGTATCTTGGGCTGGGGGCTTCTGCGCTCTGCTTTGCCACATGGAACCTTGCGGTAAAGGTGCTTGGCGCAGTCAGGACCAGCGTCTATATTTACATGGTTCCCGTCATAACGGTGGTGACTTCCGTGCTGGTGCTGAAGGAGCCGGTAACGTGGGTTTCCGTTATGGGGACGGTTCTGGCGGTTGCAGGGCTTTTCCTTTCTGAATATAACGGGAAAGGGAGTGGGAACAGTGAATGAGCCTGCGATAAGGGCGGAGGAGCAGATCATCAGCCTGTTCCCCGACAGGGAAACTTTAATTTGCCGGGGATGGGTGCTGAAAAGAATGGAAGGGTGGATTGTGGTTTATCCGCTGTATTACAAATTTTCGGATGCGGATATCCCGGAGAACATTCGCAGGTGCGAGGAGATCAGTCACCAGTGCGGTGCAGGATGCGTGTTCCGCATCGTGGAGCATACCAATTACCACCTGAGTTCCATCCTTACGGACAGTGGGTACGGGCTGGAAAAATGCGGCGTGGTCGGTGAATGGAATTTAACAGGGAATGCCGGGGAACTGTGCGTGAAAGGGAAAATGCCGGACGGGCTGCTCCTAAAAAATGGGAATGGTGGGATGGAATATGTCATGGCGGGAGAGACGGTCATCGGGATAAAGCGCCAGGGGCTTTTATTCCTGCCGGACGGGAATCTGCAGGATATAGGCATGGAGGATATCATACGGTTTGCAGCGGCAAATGGAATTGTAAGGATACTGGCAGATATTCCGGGGAAGGAGTGCCGGAGCAATATGGGCGGTTAGGCTTTCGCAGGGCCTATCTTTACCGCTGTTATCAGAAAAAATAGGAGGAGAAATCCTCCAGAAAAGAGGAATAGAAAATGGATTTACAGAATGAAAAATGTGTCATGGTGATTGACGAGAACCTGCCGCTTGGCATCATAGCAAACACGGCGGCAATCATGGGCATCACGCTGGGGAAGCAGATGCCGGAGGTCGTAGGTGCGGATGTGTATGACAGGACGGGAAACGGGCATTTGGGGATCATTGAATTCCCGGTGCCGATCTTAAAGGGAAATGTGGAGGTGATTAAATCTATCCGTGAAAAGCTGTATGAGCCTGAGTTTACGGACTTGACGGTGGTGGATTTCTCAGACCTTGCACAGGGGTGCAAGACCTATGATGAGTTTATTGAAAAGATGAAGGATGTTTCAGAAACGGACCTGAATTATTTTGGTATCGCCATTTGTGGTGCAAAAAAGAAGGTCAACAAATTGACGGGAAGTATGGCGCTGCTGAGATAATCTGATAATATAATAATTGAAAATAGAATGAATCTTTTGTGCAGCATCAGCGGAGCTTTGCCGGGGAAATAGCTGGCATGTTCAGGAAGATGGGATAAGGTGTAAAGCATTGCAGAGAAGATTCTATCGATTTGTGAAAAGCCGATGTGCTTTGAGCGGATTCTGCAGGAAGTGTTCAAAGGCTATGGACTTTCCATGAACTTTGAACAGTATGTGTTGGTGGGAAGTACGGTGCGGTCCTACCTTTCATGGCTGAAAGATACAGGTAAAGTGTCGGCTGAATTTCAGGACAGTATGCTGCTGTGGCAGAAAGCATAATTTTATGACCCGGAAACAGTCCGGGAGGCATACAGGCAAAGCACAGAAAATCTGAAATCCTATATGCAGTGCCAGTGGAGTCATGTGGGAGGAATGGCTGGCACGTTTAGGGAGATGGAATAAGGGATAAAGCCGGAAAAGGACTGTTGCCTTTTCCGGCCGCATAATACTCAGGAAGAAACATTATTCTTTGTTCGTTCAATCTCATTTCTGTAAAACTCAATTTTTTCATCCAGTTTTATCTTATGCTCCTGTAGCCGTGCAATCTGCTCATTGAGCGCCTGTCGGTGTTGCACCAGCATTTCCATCCTTTCAGAAAGGGTGGAAATGCTGGTGCGGAGTTCGGCATAGTGCCTGATTTCCTTAATGGGCATACCGGTGTCTTTCAGGCGTTTGATAAATGCAATCCATGTGAGGTCTTTATCGGAATAGCAGCGGCGGTTGCCGGAATTGCGCTCCGGGGCAATCAGCCCTTCCTGTTCATAGTAGCGCAGGGTATGGATGCCAAGCCCCGTCAGCTTTGAAAATTCCCCGATGGAATATTCCATAAAAAATCACTCCAATCCTCTTGACATAGAGTTCACTCTACATTGTATGGTTGGATTATACCAAATCGAAGGAGGATTATCAAATGGTTCAGGAAAAAGGAAAATATACAGTCATCACCGGGGCAAGCTCCGGCATTGGGTATGAGACGGCAAAGGCATTTGCAAGGCGGGGGAAAAATCTGGTCATAGCAGCGAGGCGCACGGATAATCTTAAGATGCTGAAAAAGGAGATATTGGAGGAATGCCCGGATTTGGATGTTGTTATCCGAAATACGGATTTATCCGTTCCGGAAAATGCGTACCAGTTTTATGAGGGGCTGAAAGATTATGGGATAGAGACGTGGGTGAATAATGCAGGTTTTGGAAATTATGGCAGCGTGGCAGATCAGGACTTGGGAAAAATTGGGGCAATGCTGCATCTGAATATAGAGGCGCTGACAATACTGTCCTCCTTATTTGTCCGTGACTATAAGGATGTAGAGGGGACACAGCTTATTAATGTATCTTCATGCGGAGGCTATACCATTGTGCCTACGGCTGTGACATACTGTGCGGCGAAGTTTTATGTCAGCACTTTCACGGAGGGGCTGGCGTGGGAACTGAAAGAGACAGGGGCGAAAGTGAAAGCAAAAGTGCTGGCACCTGCAGCGACAAAGACTGAGTTCGGAATGGTGGCAAACAATGTCAGTGAATATGATTATGATAAATCTTTCGGAACATATCATACAAGCAAAGAAATGGCCGACTTCCTGCTTGAACTGTATGACAGTGAAAAAGTGGTGGGGCTGGCAGACAGGGAGAGTTTTCATTTCCGGCTGGCTGACCCGCTGTTTCCCTATGCGGGAAACTCATCACATAATCAGCAGCGTATGTGAAAATAGGTGTTTATGAAGAATGGACTTTTTATGAATTTTGAGCAGTATGTGTTGGTGGGAAGCACGGCACGGTCTTACCTTTCGTGGCTGAAAGATACGGGGAAGTGGGCTGTGAAAAACAGTATTTCCCCGTATTATTTATTGTTGACTTTGGTATTCCTGATAGGTCTTTCCCCACTCACACAGCTCACCTAAGATCGGTTTCAGGGTGCAGCCTATTTCACTTAGCGAATATTCAACCCTCGGAGGGACTTCCGGGAAAATAGTTCTCAGGATGATTCCCTGTCCTTCCAGTTCCCGGAGCTGCTCAGTCAGCGTCTTGGTGGTGATGTTGCCCAAGAGCCGCTGTAATTCATTAAAACGGATTGTGCCTTTCGAGAGATGCCATAATATTTTCAGTTTCCATTTTCCGCTAAGGATATTCAGCCCAAGTTCAACCGGGCATTGTTCATCCACTGCCTGCACCTTTGCCATTATGTATTGCCCCTTTCCACGCACGGTTTCAAAAAGGAAACCTTATTTCAAAAAAGTGCGTACTTGATTTTAGCTTTCCTTAATGCTAATGTCAATATACCAAAATTGTCAAGGAGGTTCTGAGAATGGTGATAGACAGCCACGAACATATCATGTTCCCCGTAAAAATGCAGTTGGATAAAATGGGTGCGGCGGGAGTGGATAAGACGGTATTATTCTGCACCGCGCCGCACCCGGAGAAAGCCGGCACATTAAAGGAACTGGAAGAAGAAATGGCAGCTTTGAATAAGATTCTGGCAGGTGCCAACAGTAAGGAGGATAGCATCCGCCGTCTGAAAAAGAACATCTCGGAAGTTGTGGAGGCGGTAAAGGAACACCCGGAACGCTTTTTGGGATTCGGTTCCGTTCCTTTAGGGATGGGGCTGGAGGAAACGGAAGAATGGATTGATACGCAGATTACTTCCAATTCACTGTATGGAATCGGAGAGTTTACGCCCGGAAACGAGCAGCAGATCATGCAGTTGGACACTGTATTTCAGGCATTGATGGCTACAAAGATTTATCCAGTTTGGGTACATACTTTCCACCCGGTTACGATGGACGGGATAAAACTTCTGATGTCCTTATGTGAAAAATATCCCGACATTCCCGTTATCTTCGGACATTTGGGCGGCTCAAACTGGATGGAGGTCATAAAATTTGCGAAAGGGCATGGGAATGTATACTTAGACCTTTCGGCGGCTTTTGCTTCCATTGCCACAAAAATGGCATTGACCGAACTGCCGGAAAGATGCCTATACAGTTCAGATGCGCCTTATGGGGAACCATATTTATACAGGCAGCTCATCGAATTTGTAAGCTCGGACAAGCGGGCGGCGGAAATGGCATTAGGGGAAAACATATCCCGGCTACTGAAACTGCACTAAGGAGAAATGGGGAAAGGGCTTACAGGCCCTTTTTCCTATTCAGAAAACCGCTTGGAAAGCGGGGGAATCAGAGTTAATATGCTTACACGGCGGTTTGCGTTTGTGCCGCCTTCCAAGTTTGGGAAAAGTAGGAATTGAGAAAATAGTATTTGAAATACTGGAAATTTGAAGATTGACATATCAACATAACTATAGTATTATGACTGAGATAGAATTTCCCATCAAAGGAGAAGTGCTATGAATTTCTATTTAACGAACCAACCTAAAAAGAAAATGGACTCTGTACAATCCATTCCGATGAAACATTGTGCAGAGTATAGCGTATAAATAACGCATTTGGATTTCATCGGAAAATGAAGCAATAGAGATACTGTATGCCAGTATGTTTATTGTTTATTTTCCGTATGCAGACTGAGCGTATGAAAGGCTATGGACAATGTTTTGTCTGTAGCCTTTTGTCATAGGGAACTTGGAACCATACAGGCAGAAGGCAGTACACGGACGTGTACAGGTGCTTTCTGCTTTTTTTGATTTTTGGCAGTATATTACAAAAAATGAAAGGACGTGATTCACATGAGTTTATTGGAGATTGAAGGCTTGACTCATTCTTTCGGAGAAAACCTGCTTTATAAAAATGCGGATTTTTCATTGAATAGGGGTGAGCATATTGGAGTAGTGGGACAAAATGGAACAGGAAAAAGTACATTGATTAAAATTTGTACAGAACAGATTATGCCGGATGCTGGACGTGTTACTTGGCAGCCGAATACATCTGTTGGATATCTCGATCAGTATGCAGAGATAGAAAAAGACATGACAATGCAGTCTTTTTTGAAATCAGCATTTTCAAGCCTATATCAACTTGAAAGAGAAATGGCAATGGCTTACGAAAAAGCAGCTATGGGGGATATGGAGTATCTCAGCCTCGCAGCGAAGCATCAGGAGCAGCTTGAAATCCATGATTTCTATTCAATTGATACACAGATCGAACAAGTGGCTAATGGTTTGGGGCTGCTGGCAATAGGGCTGGACAGACCGATTGATCAAATGAGTGGCGGCCAAAGAGCAAAAGTGATACTGGCAAAATTACTTCTTGAAAAACCGGAGGTTCTATTGCTTGATGAACCGACCAATTTTTTAGATAAAGAACATATTACATGGCTTTCGGATTACTTGTCAGGACTGGATAATGCTTTTATGGTAGTATCGCATGATTATGCTTTTTTGGAGAAAATTGCAAACCGGATATGTGATATCGACAATGACAGCATCACAAAGTATTATGGGACATATTCTGAATTTTTAAGAAAAAAACGCTTCTAAGGGAAGATTATGTGCGTCAGTATTCGGCCCAGCAGAAGGAGATTAAGAAAACAGAAGAATTTATCCGTAAAAATATTGCTGGAAGAAAATCTAAAATGGCCAGAGGACGCCGAAAACAACTTGAACGGATGGAGAAGATGGAAGCATTAGATCAAAAAGAGATAACGCCTTATTTCCGTTTCCAAGAAATATCGCTCACAAATACAGAGCACCTTTTAGTAAAGTGTCTATCGGTAGGTTATTATTATCCGGTTCTATCTAAAGTTGATTTTGCCATAAAGGGCGGGCAGAAAGTAGTGATAACTGGTTTTAATGGGATTGGAAAATCTACTTTATTGAAAACACTGGTAGGGCAGATTCCATCCATACATGGGCATTACAAATTTTCTGATCAGGTCACAATAGGATATTTTGAACAGAATCTGATATGGGATGATACGGCAAGGACTCCTATACAGATTGTTTCTGACAACTATCCTGATATGGTGGTGAAAGAAGTCCGCAAAGCTCTTGCCTTGTGTGGTATTTCAAGTAAACACGCCATGCAGCCTGTCGGAACGCTAAGTGGCGGCGAGCAGGCCAAAGTAAAAATGTGTTTGTTGACACTAAGGCCGTGTAATTTTTTGATACTGGACGAGCCAACAAACCATTTAGATATTCAGGCGAAAGATGCGCTAAAAACTGCATTAGTGGAATTTGCCGGTACAATTCTTCTTGTTTCGCATGAAGAAACATTTTATAGAGAATGGGCAGATAGGGTGATTGATATAGAAAAACAGGGTTAATCGGAAGGGAAAGTAGGCGAAAATGCGGCGGTCTGCCATTTCCGAAGGTGGGTCTTAATATCAGAAAACCGCTTGGAAAGCGGGGGAATTAGAGTTAATATGTTTACACGGCGGTCTGTGTTTATGACGCCTTAAGAAAAAATAATGGAGGATATTTGGAGATGAGCATAAATGGTGTAGGGGCAGCGGGATATCCGCTGGATTCGGGAACAGGCATATGAGGATTTTGCAAAAGGGCAGTTCCAAAATAAATCCGAAGGGTTTAACAGGCTGATGAAAAGCTACACATCGGAAGTGTCCCCGGACAGAAAGGGGATCATCGCTTCCGGCCTGAAAGCCGTTTCGGGGAACAGGCAGAATGTGCCTAAACCCATAGACTTTGTGTCAACGCTGCTGGAAGGGAAAGTGAAATATCAGAAGCTGCCGTCAGGAAACAGCGATTACATAGAGTTTTACGACAAGAACGGGAAGATGGTGGCGACTTATTCCAATAATGGGTGGACGATGTACACCACCAATGCGGAGGCTGCTAGGCAGACGGAAATGTGCATGATCTATAACGAGGCATGGGGAAATGCCAAGAGGGGCATTCCGCTGGCGGGTGAAGAAGCGGTTAATGTGGAGAGTCTGCAGAATAGTTTTGATGCAAAAGCATAGTAGGAATTAAAACTCATATCCCCAATAAGCCACAACCCAACAAGGCAGGGTAGGCATCCCCGGTGTTCCGGTAGATTGGGAAATCGGGGAGCGGGGAGAGACAAGTAAAACTTGAAAGTTTGATTTTGGGGAATTCTACGAATTGACTTTAGAATTCTACCACTGGTTGCGTAGATGTATAGAGGGATATATGGAACGCAACCGACCATCTTGGTATTGTAAAACAAGGATTTCAGTGAATAGTTCAGAGCAAGGTTATTGTACTGAAACCTAAAAAAGAAATGGAGAGGTATAAATATGCAATACCATATAATGATCAAAAACCTATCTAAGTCTTACCAATCAAAGGGGGCAGCAAAAACAGCTTTATCTGATGTTACCCTCAATATCCCGCAGGGCGAAATCTTTTGTATCATGGGTTCGTCCGGCAGTGGTAAGAGTACCCTGCTAAAGATTTTAGGGGGCATGGAAAAGCCAACCTCTGGCACTGTCTACATCAATGGAGCTAATATGGCAGATTATGGGCAGCAGGATTATGACCACCACCGCCAGATGACAGTTGGTTATGTATTTCAGGACTTTAACCTGTTGGAAGGCCTGACATTGAAAGAAAATATCATCCTGCCACTGACTTTGCAAAAACTGAGTGAAACAGAAATACAGCAAAAATATGCGGATGTGATGCGGTGTGTGGATATCGGTTATTGTGAAAATAATTATCCGGAGCAGTCATCGGGTGGCGAGCAGCAGAGGGCGGCAATCTGCCGGGCAATGATTAAATCTCCAAAGCTGATATTGGCAGACGAGCCGACAGGGAGCCTTGACCATGTAAATGCAAAAGCGATCTTAAGTACATTTATGGATATCAAAGTAAGAATGCAGACTACGATTGTCCTTGTCACCCACGATGCGGCTGTAGCCAGCTATTGTGATACGGTTGTTTTTATTGAGAACGGCAGGGTATGCGATACTTTAAGAAAGGAAGAAACGGCACAGCCATTTTATGAAAGAATTGTGACGGTATCATCGAAAGTGAGGGGAGTCATTTGAAAAAAATACTTCAAAGGGCAGTAAGGACAAAAGCGCATAGCAGTATGTATATTATGCTTACTATCGGGGTAGCGATGTTCTTTGTTTACACAGGATTAGTCGGCAATTCACAGATGGTCAGTGTTATGGATTCTATTGAGTACACACTGCCAGTGTGGATGACTGCCCTGATCTGTATCCTTGCTGTATTCTCATTTGTTTATTATCGCTATTTATGTATTTACACCCTGGACGAAAAGATGAAAGACTATGGGATTCTGGTCAGTATGGGGTATAACCAAAAGCGCATAAGTGAAGCCTTTCTGTGGATTATGGCAAAGTCAATGCTGCAGGCATTGCTGTGGGGCTTGTTGGCGGGAACCTTGCTGTATTTTATCATTCTGAATATTTTAAACCATGTCCTGGATATGGATTTTCATGCAGTTCCATTACAGGGGTATATTCTGGTGGGGGCAGTGTATGCAGCAGTTTATCTCATAAATGCAGTCTCTTTGGGGAATCGTATGAATGGCTTGGAGATATCCGATATGCTGAACTATAAAAAGCTGGATAAAAGTATTGATTACCCCAACCTGTATCAGAACATTGGTTTTGCACTGTTGGCATTTGGGCTGCTATTGCTTACTTTCAAGGGAGAGTCTTATAATTTTGCATCAGCCCTTTTTCCCATGCTTTCTCTGACGGCAAGCGCATACTGCCTCACAATGTCTTTTTCACACTGGTTTACCAAAATATTTATTCGTTCTACACCGAAGTACCACAGGAATTTATTTTACATCAGCCAGTTACGGACGAATTATAAAAAATACGCGAAATTATTGACTGGCTGTACTATCATTGTCATTTTTGGATTGTTTATGATGATCATTGATGTATCGTTGGCGACTGACGATGGAGACCATAGTTTTGAAATGCCTTATGATTTTACGGTGTACATGGATGCAGTTGATGGTGATGATCTGAAAAATATAGAGGACTTTGAGTCACAGAAAGGTACATTATTAAAGGATACCCGTCTGGTCAGGATATTAGATGGTGCCATCCAGTGGGAAGGACAGGAATTTAGCCGCTTGGTTCATGTGATGCCCGAAAGCAGTTATTTTGATCTGACAGGAAAACACTTAGGATTACAAAATGGTGAAATTGTGGTTTTGAGCCAGATTGACCGAAACTGCTATGATATAGGCACTCAGGAAGAAAATGGAATGGAATGGGGCTTTCAGCCTCCCGGTCCTGTTCCCTTTTTGGTGGGCGGCAAAGTGTATACCAGGACTATTGTAAAGGAAATATGGGAGATTGTATATAACATTGAAGATCAGACACAGCGGGCTTATATCATTTCGGATGAAGATTATGAAGGTATTGTCAGCGAAGCCGGATATGACCAGATGAAATATTTTATATCTGTATCCAGCCCTGACAGCCTGCCAACAGTGTATGAACGGCTGTGTGAGATCAGTCCGGTCATAACAGCAAAAGCAGCGAATCTTGAAACACAGGCGAAAAATAAACTTGTAGTATCTGTCCTTATTCTGCTGGCGGTCATGCTGTTGCTGTTTTCATTAGTGAGCCTGATTTTGTTACGCATAAATCAGGATATAAGTGAAGAAAAGAGAAAGTACAGCAACCTCTTTTCTGTCGGCTATACCTATGCCCAATTACAGGGAGAGATACGAAAAGAGATGGCTACGCTGTTTTTTGTCCCCCTTGTATTAGGTTCGTTTATTTCTATTATGTATGCACTGCTTGCGAGCAGCAGAACCAGCCTTCGGCAAGTCATAGTGACTTTTGGAGTGACGTTGCTATTCGCTGCAGTCCAATATGGCTTTTACAGGGTGGCAACAAGGACATTGGGCAGACAATATTTAAATTAGGGGAGGACAGGATATTATGGATTTTTCAGAAAAACTACTGACATTGCGGAAAGCCAATGACATGACACAGGAGCAGCTTGCTGAAAAACTTGATGTTTCGAGACAGTCCATATCAAAATGGGAAAGCGGGCAGGCAACCCCCGAACTGGAAAAAATAGTGGCAATGAGCGCGGTTTTTAATGTCACGACTGATTATCTGTTAAAGTCATCGGAAATAGACGACTTGTCAGTAAAAACGGAAATGCTGGAAAAACAGCAGCAGATGATGCTTGGGCGGGAGGAAAAACAGCGACAGGTATTTAGCTGTATCATGTATTCGGTTGTAGTATATCTGGTATTTTTTGCGGTATGCTTTATTGAGCGCTTTTTCTTTCATGAGCTCGATGTATCAGGTGGTCAAGAGATACTTTTTGCAGAATTTCTTATAGCGACTGCCGTCGTGATTTTTATATGTGTAAAGAAACTTGGCAAAAAACAGGAGTAGAAGTTTGACAAAAGATAAATGTTGGCGATGGTGTCAATGGAGTGGAAATTCAGGGTAGTTCTGGCAAAGAAACTATGAGAAAAACCAATAAAGCACAAAGGATAAAAGGGAACCGGCAGAGGTAGGCTGGTTCCCTTGTTACATATCAGTACGGGGAGGCGGAAAATAAGGCCAGTACTGGCCGGAGTGGAGTAAGGGAGGAGGCGGTGGCAGATGGAAGAAATCAGATGCCCCAACCCCAAATGCAGGCGGCGCATTTTGGATGATGAGGGGACTGAGACGGAGTGGACTGTCCTGGAGATCAAATGCCAGCACTGCGGAAAACTGGTAAGGCTGCACTTCGGCCCGGAAGGGATAGAGGCGGGCATATATGAGAGGAAAAAACGGCGGAGGTGATTCTGCTGTTTTTTTATGCATCCCGTGATTAAGGGGCGGCATTCCGGGTCATACTGATAACAGGCAATGGAAATTTTTGGTAATTTCCACCGATGGGATATTTTATGCAGGATGCATAGCATGGCATTGTCATCCAAAACAGGCTGTGGGAGGTATACGGTATGTGTATGGTCAAATGTCCCGCTTGCAAAGGACGGATCTGCGATATTATTGCCACCGCGGGAGGGCGCGTAATTTTAAAGGTACGATGCCCCGAATGCGGGAGGATAGTCAAATTGGAATGGCTACTACAGGTCACGGAGACAGCTAAATAAAACTTACTACCGAGCGAGTGGGACCAGGGGACATCGAGTCACGAATGGCCGGAGTGAAGCTAGAGACAATGAGCCTTAGCTTACTCCGGCCATTTTTCGATTTTCAATCAATTTCATATCAAAAATAGAAGCGTTTCTGGCTTTACGAAGGCGTGAATATTATCCCCCTTGGGAGCCACCAGTTTCCCGCTTCAGAGCCACCCGGAAATGGTATTTTCCACCTTCAGA
>QXWO01000083.1 GCA_009911035.1 Lachnospiraceae bacterium | reverse complement strand
CCATTATTTTATCCCCTAAAACAGTCCGAAAAGTTGATAATCTGATATTATCATTCACTAATAAAATTGCCTGGACATGAACAAGAAAAGCAGGGAATTGCTGTAAGAGTATTTATTCTACAGACATTGAAAAAATGGTTGCAGACGCCAATTTGAGATATCTTATAACACTGTGGAGTATTCTCCGCTTCCTTCCGAAAATTTTATTATACGGTTTTAAGGCCCCTGTCATTACGGCATCCAGCAGAAATCTACTATGAAAATGATAGTAATACAATAAAATGCATAAGAAAATAATGTCCACATAACAAGAGCTATAAAATTATGGCAAAATAATATTATATGTATACAACAGGAGAGTAAAATTCTGCGTATTTTTTAATTTTGTAGGAAAGCTGTTCATTATGTGATAAAATAAAAAATAATACATAATTATACATTTTCTTTCAGGAACAGTTTGAGGATGAAGGCAGAGGGGTACATGGATGGATAGGCAGAAGAGAATGCTGGCCAAAAAGGTGCTGGGGTATTGGTTTGCGCTGGAATTTCTGGCCCAGGACAAATATCCCGACAGTTGGGAGATCACAGGCAGGATAAGGAAACAAAAGGAAAGCGTTGCGAAGGGCACAGGGAAGCAGAAAACGGTTGGGGATTTCATAACCCTTACAGAAAAGGATGCAGGAAAAAATTTATATAAAATAATTGCAGATGAAGCAGCGGCCTGTGGAATGACCAAATGGGGAAACCTTACCATTTACATTGGCAGGGTGAAGCGGGAAAAGTGCATAGACTGCATCGCAGAGGTACTGCCTTTTTCGCCGGAGGACGGCGGCAGGCCGGAGCACAGCACAGATAAAATTGCCTGGGTAAGTTTGCAGATTTCACCGGAGGGGGATTACATAGGCCGCTCTCTGTCATTGTCTACGATCATCTGGGCATTGAGCCAGATAAAGACGGCCAAGGGGGATATATCCCGTTCTCTGGATGATAAATTATACAGTAAAGCAGTGGAAGAACTGGAAAAAAAGTTTTTTGCCAGAGGGCAGGAAAGCGGGGACGGACAGGCACTTGCGGACGGTGCTGTGTCTCTTTCCAGGCTCCATGATTTGTATAAAGAAATAGAAAATAGATATATAAAAGGAAATATCGAAAAAAACGGAAATGAGAGAGACGCCTATGAGGAAGTCTACGGGGTAAGCTTTCAGTTGTTTGCGGATGAAGCGGAAAAGAGTAAAAAGGAGGAGGACAATTATCTTGGGCTGTCCCACGACTATTTTTCGGACGATATCAGGATGGTGTTTGAACAGACCGAAAACGGCGCCTTAGAGGAAGACGGATACCTGGGCAGGGAACTGCTTGACTATGTGACGGTTCTGCATAAAACGGATTTGCATGAGAGCCGGATCGATTTGGTTGCCCCAAAAAGGCAGGGCCGGAGGGAGTATCTTAAACAGCTTAGTGAAATTTTGTCCGTAGAAAATGCGCCTTTAGGAAAATGGCCGTCCAGATTCATGCCCGCCCTGATGCAGCAGATAGCGGTAAATCTGTCCATACATAAGGGTACATCTGCTCTGTACGGGGCAGGGGGAAGGGTATTTTCCGTTAACGGCCCGCCGGGAACAGGGAAGACTACGCTGCTGAAAGAAATTGTGGTGAGCAATATTATTGAAAGGGCAGTGCTTTTGGCCCAATATGACGATCCCGATGATGCATTCTGCGCTCACCGCTTTCTCCATGGGACCGGGCCGGAGGGCGCGTACTCAAAGTATACACGCCGCTGGTACAGCCTTGCAGAGGATGCAGTTAATGATTACAGTATGCTTGTGGCATCCTGCAATAATGCCGCAGTAGAAAATATTTCCAAAGAACTTCCCAAAAGTATGTTGGGGGATTTGGTGCCGCTGGACGGTGATACCGACGAACTGAAAGAACTTTTGAAGGAAGCAGCCAGCCTGTTTGACCCTGAAAAGTCTGAAACAATGGAAACTACGTACCGGGGAGAGTCCTATCGGGATGTTTATTTCACAAAGTATGCACAGGAGCTTTTGGACAGTCAGGATGTGTGGGGGCTGATAGCCGCGCCTATGGGGCGGAAGTCGAATCTGACTGGTTTTTACAATAAAGTATTGTATCCGCTGGGGCGGGACTTCTATAAAAACAAGGCTATGGCTCAGGAGAGGGTAAGCTCCTACCAGAGGGCGAAAAAAGCCTTTGGGGAACAACTGGCAGTAGTGAAAGCAATGCAGAAAACCCTCAAAAAAGCCGGAGATCTGGCGGCCGGAAAAGAAAAAGCAGTCCGTGACGCAGAGAAAGTCTGCGGGGAATGCGAGGCGGCCATAAGGGCCTGCCGGGGTTATATAGAAAGTGCCGGAAAGCAGTTGGCGGAGCTGAAGGAAGAAGGGAAACAGATCCGTGCCGAAGCATCCCTTTATGAAAAGGAACTGTGTCAGGTAAAGGAAGAATTACAGGCGAAAGAAGCTGAGCTGGCCGAAGCAAAGGCTAAATTGAAAGAAACGCTGGAAAAGGAATTGCAGGCCAGAAGGTCTGTAGGCATCTGGACAAAACTGTTTCGCAGAGAAGAGCATAGGGCTGCCTTGGAAATTGCAGAAGAATACCAGAAGGACGCAGAGCATCTAAGGTCAAGGGCCGCGTCACTTGAGGAACACATCCGGCCTTTACAGGAACAGGCCAGGAAGGCAAGGGAAGCCTGTGACGGTATAAATCAGGAACACAAAGAGTTCCTTTTAAAGGTGGAGCAGTGGGAAAGAACCATAACCGGAGAAAAAAGTAAAATCAGTGGTTATGAAAATGAAATCGTTCAGGCTGGGGAGAAGGCAGAAAAGGCCAGACAGAAATATGAAGCGGAGATCAGGGCCTTTACCCAGTCAGATAATAGTGACTCCTGTACAGTGCTGGATGAGGATTTCGTGGAGGAGCTCTTTTCGGAGGAGGTGCACAGGGCAACTGGTGCCCAGGTGGCAAATCCATGGTTTACCCAGCGGTATAACAGGGAGCGGGAAAAGCTGTTTGGATATGCTATGCGGCTGAACAAGGAGTTTGTGATCTCTTCCAATCACTGCAGGGATAATTTTCTCACCCTGTCCCATTATTGGGGACTGCGGCCGGGGGATGAAAATGAAAGGATCGTTTTCCATAGGGAGGATAAGGAAAATATGGTTCCGGCGCTATTTCAGACATTGTTTCTGCTGGTTCCGGTCATTTCTTCCACCTTTGCCTCTATAGGGAGCCTGCTGAAAGATGTCAGGCAGACGGGAACAGTAGGAATGCTGGTGGTGGACGAGGCAGGGCAGGCACAGCCCCAGATGGCGCTGGGAGCTCTTTACCGGAGCCGCCGGGCGGTTATTGTGGGGGACCCGAAGCAGGTGGAACCTGTAGTCACCGACGATTTGATCCTCCTTAGAAAAGCATACAATGACGACGATTTGAAACCTTATAAGAAAAAGACGCTTTCGGTGCAGGGATTTGCCGACCAGATGAACCTGTTTGGCACATGGCTGGATAATGGCACGGATTACCCGGAGTGGGTGGGGTGCCCGCTGCTTGTGCATAGGCGCTGTATTTCTCCTATGTACGATATTTCCAACGAAATCTCCTATGGCGGGATTATGAAGCAGCAGACCAGAGGGCCGAAACCGGAGCGGGCAGAAAAATTTATTTTTGACAGATCCCGGTGGATAGATGTAAAAGGAAAAGAAAAGGGAAATAAGAACCACTTTGTGGAGGTGCAGGGGGAAAAGGTGTGTGAGCTGTTAGAGACTGCCTTTTCTAAAAACCCGGAGCCGGGCCTTTACATCATCAGCCCATTTACCTCTGTGGTTTCCGGCATCAGGGATTATATTAAGCAGTATTGCCGTAAAAACAGCGGCGCCACAAAGATCAACAGCGATTATATGCTGGACTATGAGCAGAAGAAAATTGGGACGGTTCATACCTTTCAGGGAAAAGAGGCGGACGAGGTCATCTTCCTGCTAGGATGCGATACAGGTAAGGAAGCCCGGGGGGCGGTGAACTGGGTCAACAAAAATATCGTAAATGTTGCGGCTACCCGTGCAAAATTCAGATTGTACGTAATCGGTGATGAGGATGCCTGGAAAGCGTCCACATGCGTAAGCTGGGCGAAGGATATCATTGATACCTTTGCAGTTAAGGAAAACGGGGCGGCTCTGAAACCGGATATGCCGGAGAAAGAAAGTCAGGAAGCAGCAGATTGAAATGGAGGTTTTTATGGAGTGTGCAATAAGAAAATAGAGACTGGAGGATGCCTGGAATCTGTCCCAAATGCTGAATAACAAAAAAATTATGGACAATTTACGGGATGGACTGCCATATCCCTACAGCCGTGTCCTTGAAAAATCCGGTTTCATCTTAGAAGGCACTCTGCGTAGCAATGCGGTAAAAAACGGTAAAATACTGGATATGAAAATGTATGCGAAAATAAAGTAACTACGGTCAAATGAGCGTAAGCCATCATAACATATATCGGAAAAACAGCGCATTTTGCCGGGACAAAGAGCAGAATGTGCTGTCTTTCCGCAAAATAAACTATTTCAACATATCTTCGATCCGCTCACGGAAAAACTGTATCAGCGGTCCGTTAAAACATGCATTTACAATAGTTCCCAATCCAACGATCTGCCAGATACTGTTTCCCGCCATCATGCAGAAGATGACGCCCGCCAGAATAACTGTCAAATCAGACATTACCCTCGCCAGACGGAAGGATATCTTCTCCTTCGTGTATTTGGTAATAATGAAAGCAACGCTGTCGTAAGGCGCTATTCCCATATCTGCAATCATGTAACAGGCACAGCCAAGGGAGGCAAGCAGAGTTCCCACAAGCAGGAACAGGATCCGCAGGGGCATGGTCACTGACAAGTGAAGCTGGTCCAAAAACAGCCAGCACAGAAAGTCAGCCGTATATCCTACCAGAACCATGTTGACAATTGTTCCGGGACCGATGCAGTTTCTTACAGTAAACCATACAATGATAAGCAGTACGGCGTTCATTATGAGCTGCCAGTTGCCAAAGGACATTTTAAGAAAGCCGCTTATGCCCAGATTCATGCAGGAAAAGGCATCTACGCCAAATCCACTTATGCGGTAGGAAGCCACACACATACCAATCAGAAGGATTCCAATAAGCATAAGCGTTGATCGTTTTGGAGTATACTTCTTCTCCTCTTTTTGGAGAGGTAAGGTATCAGGGGTATTCACGGTTTTGCCACCTCCAATACATAGATTCTGGATTCAAAGTCAGTGTAAGGGGTTACGTCCGGGGGAACCTGGCCTGCGGTTTCATCACTGGTGATCATTCCCGCATACATTAATTCATCACCGAAGCAGCATACACCGCTTTGGGAATTCCGGTAGCAGTATGCCGGATTCAGCCCTTCCAGCCGCAGCCGTGTATATCTTCCGTTGACACAGTTTAAAACCCGGTACCAGCCCACGATAGCAGTTTCCTGGTCTTCGCTGACCACCATCCATGCCGTTTCATTTCCCTCAAAGGGACTCATCAGACGGTAAAAGCTTCCGAACTGCAGTACGTCCCGGTATTTTTTCATAAAAGCAATCTGAACAGTTACGTCTTCGTTTTCTTCCGGTGTCAGCTTATTTAAATCCAGTTCATAACCAAAGGTTCCAAAGTAAGCAACATTTGCACGTGTGTGGAGGGGCGTGTTGCGGAATACCTGATGGTTTGGTGTGACGGATACGTGTGTACCCATACTGCTGACAGGATAGCACATGGAGGTCCCGTACTGGATTTTCAGCCTTTCCACTGCATCGCTGTTGTCGCTGACCCATCCTTGGGGCGCATAGTAGAGCATTCCCGGATCAAAACGTCCGCCGCCGCTGGAACAGGATTCAAAGAGCACCTTTGGAAATTCTCTGGTCAGACGGTCATACAAGTCATAAACCCCAAGGATATAACGATGATAGATTTCACCCTGACGATCTGCGGGCCATGCACTGGAATAGCACTCTGTGATGCTCCGGTTCATATCCCATTTAATATAGGATATTTTCGCTTCCCTTAAGATGGCGGCCATCTGTTCATAAATGGCATCCACGACCTCTTTCCGGGAAAAATCCAGTACATGCTGGAATCTGCCATGAGACTGGCTGCGGTCAGGAGTTGACAGAATCCAGTCCGGATGCTGCCTGTAAAAATCCGAATTCTTATTGACCATTTCCGGTTCAAACCAGAGACCGAATTTTAGTCCAAGGCCTTCCACCCGGTCAGCCAGCCTGGCAATTCCGCCGGGAAGGCGCGTCCTGTTGGCCTTCCAGTCTCCCAGACCAGCCTTGTCACTGCTGCGTGCGCCAAACCAGCCGTCGTCTAAAACAAACAATTCCACACCGCACTCTTTTGCCCTGGAGGCAATTTCAATCAGACGGTCTTCGGTGAAATCAAAGTAGGTGGCTTCCCAGTTATTGTTCAGAATGGGCCTTGCCTTATCACGCCAGTAACCTTTTGCCAGCCGTTTCTGATAAAGTTTGTGGAACGTCTGGCTCATATGGTTCAGACCCCGGTCGGTATATACCATGACAGCTTCCGGTGTCTGGAAAGTTTCTCCCCTTTCAAGCTTCCACTCAAAGGTTTCCGGGTCGATCCCGGCCAGTACCCGCAGGGTGTCGTGGGCATCTACTTCTGCCTGTATCCTGAAATTGCCGCTGTAAATCAGGGAAATTCCAATTGCCTCCCCGCATCTTTCAGTGGTATCGGCACGTTTCAGCACAAGGAAGGGATTATGCTCATGGGAGGAATTGCCCCGCATACTTCCGATAGACACAATGCCTGGTTCCAGAGTGCGGTTTCGAATATGGCACTCTCGTGCCCAGCAGCCGGAGAGCTGCTGCCATACATAATCCCGGTCCGGCAGATCCAGACATAGACTCATGGCCCGGGTCAGCCGGACAGGACGGAGGCCTTCATTGGCAAACTGTACACTCCGGGCCAGTATACCGCCTTTTGCAAAAATTGTGTAAAGAAGGTTTGCCTGTACACCTGTCACCTCGTCTTTCAGCGTGACTGTCAGGGTCAGCGCTTCCGACCCGCTTTCTGTATAGGTAGCCGGAAGTCCCGCAAGAAGGGGCTTTCCCTCCGAGACGGTATGACCCCGGTACGTAAAATCTGAAATCCGGCTTCCATTTTCCTGCCGTATTTCCACGGCGCCCTGTCGGTAATCCGTAGTGCCGAAGACGGGATATTCCTGCCGGATGTGTTCCAGAGAAAATGTCCGGTCGTTGTCATAAATATATGAGGTCATGGGTCTTTCACAGGTTTCAAGGAGGTAAGAGAAATCTTCTTTATCCTGAATCCGCTTTCCAAAGTAAAGCTGGCCTAAATGACCGTTTCTCATAATTGTCATGATGTAACTAATGTCATCATTGTACAGATGGAATGTTCTGGTATTCTCATGGAATATTACGTACATGTTTCCTCACTTTCCGCCGGTTACGGCTGGTTTATTCCCGCAGCCACCCAGCCCGGCAGCCGTGCCTGCACGGATATCGGGCTGCTGGTGCGGCTGGCTCCTGCTTTGGTATTTATTTGTGGAGCTGATTTAGTTTTTCTGTGATTTCCGCCATCTTTTCACCTTTTAAGATGTAATAGCGGTTGTAAATAAAGTAGCTGAGTGCACCAAGTATAATGGGAACAATTATCATCATGATACGGATACCCATGATGGTACCTGGAGCCTGGGTTTCCAGCTTTGCATTATAACCTACGATTTGCAGTCCAACGCCGGACAATCCCCCTGCGGCCGCCATTGCCGCTTTCATAAGGAAGGTCTGGGCAGAACAGGTTACGCTTTCGTTTCTTACGCCGAATTTCACTTCACCATAGTCGATGACATCTGCCATACAGCAGGTAGTAACGCCAAGAGATAGGCCGGAACCAAAGAAGATAAAGGCACAGCTTATAATGACAAATACGGCACTTGTAGGTGCAATGAAGCCGAATGCACCAAGGAGTACAAAGCCCAGAATGGGAAGGGAACATGCCCAGAAGTATACTTTGTCACGGCTGATTTTTGAGGCTATTTTCGGGAAAAAGATAAGACCCGCCATTTCAGCTATGATTGCAAATCCAAAGATAGAGTATAAATATTCGTTTCCACACACATTTTTAAAATAGTATACGGCAAAACTCTTGGCAATCTGTGTGCACAGGTTAAAGGTGAGCAGCAGGCCGATAAAAGCCACGAGCTGGTCGTTCTGGATAATGATATGGAAAGCCTGCTTTAAACTTGTTTTGGCAGCTTTGCTGCCTAAAGTTGCCTCTTCTTTTACATTGAAAACGGTAATACCGATAGTAACAATGAAAATGACGGCTATGATGATGGCAAATACCGTGTAGCCATGTTCAGCATAGAGATTTTCTTCCCCGGCCGCCTTGTTTAAACCATGAATTACATAAAGGCCGAAGGTTGCAACAGAAAATCCGGCAAGGCTGGCAAAGAATCTGGGGATGACAGATACTTTTTCCCGCTCATGGGGGTCGTTGGTCAGGTTAGGAAGCCAGGACCAGTAGGGCACATCCATGATGGTGTAGGTCATGCCGTAGAGTATGTACATAATCGATACATAGACGTAAAGAGCGGTTCCTTTTAAGTTAAAACTGTGGAACAGAAGTACAAATACAACAGAGTTTGCAAGAGTTCCGATAATCAGCCAGATACGGAATTTGCCGTAACGGGAGCGGGTGTTGTCTACAATCATTCCCATCATGGGGTCGTTGACGGCGTCCCAGATACGCGCTACGAAAAATAATACGCCTACAAAAGCAGGGGCAAGATATAAAGTATCAGTAAAATACAGCATCAGAAAGGCGCCTACCAGATTCACGATCGCATCTTTTCCAATTGCGCCGATGCCGAAACAGTACTTTTCACGGGCGGATACGTGTTTATATTTGGGGTTTGCATTGTTTTTTGTTGCCATACTCATCAAAATCTCCTCCAATATTTGTAATTATTGTGAACATTCAGTGAGACGGATGCGCGCATGTCTCCTAACATGCCTATATTATATCTGTCAGCGTTGGGGAGACGGTAGATAGTTTTGTTGCTGGTATGAGTCAAAATGTTTCATTCTTGTATAATTTCATCATTATGCCATTTTCTTTGTTGTAATTTTCTAAGAGACTCCTCACTCATAAGCTCATCCAGAATATCTTTGTTATCTTCCAGATATTTTCTGGTGGCCTGGAAGTGTTCTGTGCGGTAGAGGGTTGGAATGTATCCGGTATTCCTTTTAAACGCCTTTGAAAAAACAAGGGCGTTTTGGTAGCCGCAGGATGAGGCGACGTGTTCAATTGACAATTTGGTAGTTGCCAGAAGTTCTTTTGCCCGGGAAATCCGGAACCGGGTTAGAAATTCCTGTGGTGACATCTGGAGGCTGCTCTGGAAAAGCTTGTATAAGTAGCTGCGGTTTACACAAAGATATTCTGCAATGTCGGTCACTTTGATTTCAGAGGAATAGTTATTCCTGATATAGCTGATGGCCCGCTCTATATAAAAATTTTCACGGGACTGGGGGGCTTCGTTTCCGTGCTGGGTATCTTTGGACAAAGCGGCAAAGAAAGCATATAGCAGGCTTTGCAGGTGATACTGGCTGGTGATGGAACCATCAGAACACTTTAACATTTGCAGAACCAACCTGCGCAGCTCCTTTCCCTGACCGGAGCGGAAGGTGGGATGACGGCTGTTTAAACCCAGATCTTCCAGATATTCTTTTGCGTGCCTTCCGGAAAATCCAATCCAGAGATAACTCCAGGGATTCTCCCTGTCGGCCTGATAATAGGTCATTACATCCGGCTCGATCAGGAATCCCTCCCCGGCGTCCAGAAAGTATTTATGGTCCCCAGTCTGGTAGAAGCCTTTTCCGTCTATGATATAGTGAATAATATAATTGGGCCGGACCGCCGGGCCGAATCCGTGAAGCGGTTTGCACTGGGAGTAACCGCAGAAACAGACGAATAAATCCTTGAATTTTGATTCCGATAATTCCAGTACGAATGCATTTTCCATGTGGCGCCTCCTGATAGAAATTTTGATAGATATATTTTAGCATGTAAAAAGGATTTTGATAGAAATTTTTGTTTTCGACCGATATAATATTTTTTCCCGTTATAAGAGATGGAAATTCAGGAAAAGATAGCTGTTGACATTGTAGAACATGTGTTCTATAATGTTATAAAAGTGTTTATGCATGTTCAGGGATATCCTTTACTTGTTAAAGGTCATTGCTTATAATTGTACATAGAGAGACATGTTTGCATCCAATTCACGGGCGGGGCAGGAATAAAGGATTATAATGGGGGTTATTTATGAGTGAAGAAACCACGAAAGGATTAGTAAAGAGAACGTTATCTGCTGTTGGCTATCCGCAGAATCAAGATGTAGAAGAAAACGGAATAACGATATATAAGGAAGAAAGCTATAATGACTTTGCTCAAAATGACGAGATGGCTAAATTTTTAAAAAGTCAATTTGCCTCTGCAAGCAAAAGTCTTAGTGGAAACAAGGGGGCACCGGATTTTACTATAACCAATAGAAGTACAAAGGTAATAATTGTTATTGAATGTAAAGAAGATCTTAAAAATCATCAGACTTTTTCAAACCTTAATGATTACAAAAAAGGGTTAGGGAATGAAAAAGAAATTTCTTCAAAAGCGATAAATGGTGCCTTACATTATGCAACGTTTATTAATAATGGTTTTGATGTTATTGCGATTGCGGTGTCTGGTATTTCAGATAAAAATATTAAGTGTTCAGTCTTTCTATTACCATCTATGGGAACAGTCAAAGACATAAAATTTTTAAGCGACGGCGATTTAACGGTGATATCCTCATTTAAGGATTACCAACACAGAATAAATATTGAAAAAGGAGTGTTCAAAGAGGAAACTGAGAATGTTATTAAGGAATTGAAAAAATATTCTGCGGCATGTAATAAGTTTTTAAGGGCAAATGGTATATCGCCAGAGGATAGGGCCGGGTTTTTGTCAGCACTGGTAATGGCACAAACAGAGGAAGATTCAGCATATTTTAAAGCAGTAAAAAATACTGTGGATAAAGTTGATTCGGGAGAGAAATTTGAGGAAGGACTGGGAAAACAGGCAATAGGATTATTGTTTAATGCAACGGCAGGAGCTAAAGGAGCTTTGCAGAATATTTGGGAAAATATAGATGATTTATCTGCAATGAAAGAAGAAAAATTAGAGCAGTATTATAATCATATATTAAGTGCCTCATTATTAAAAGCACCAGAATATGATACGAAATATTTTACATTTGGAGAAAATATTCTATCAACATGTAGTTATTCAATATACAAAAATATTACCTTGAAAATAAAGAATTATCCAGAAGTTGATATAATGGGAACTTTTTATACCACTTTTTTAAAATATGCCAAAGGTGATACAAAAGATAAGGGGATAGTATTAACGCCTAAGCATATTACGGAACTGTTTTGTGATATAGCAGAAATCTTCTTAGAAAGGAAATTAGATGAAAAAACCAAAGTTCTTGATGTATGCTGCGGTACAGGAGCTTTTTTGATCGCAGCATTAAATAGAATGGACTACAATATTGTTACAGATATTTCAAGGTCAGAAAAAAATAAAAAGCAAAGTAGAAGGGAAGTAAGAAAGTCTTGTCTGGTGGGGATTGACAATGATGAAAAAATGTTTGCATTAGCTTATGCAAATATGCGTTTTCATGGTGATGGTAAATCTAATTTGTTTTGTAATTCCTCTTTAAGAAAAGATGACGAAATCACCAGAACCTATAAGGGAAAGAAGGTAACGTTATATGAAGAATTAACGGCAAATGAAAGACCGTGGGATGATGAAGAAGAACGTAAACTGTGGAAAAGACCGGTTATAGGGATGACAAATCCGCCTTACTCGCTGCTGAATGAAGCTGGTAAAAAAAATAAAGCAGATAAACAGGCGGGTAAGAGTGAACTGGATTTTGTATATTCTATGCTTTCTTATCTAGAAACAGGAGGAATCGGAATAGCTATAGTTCCACAAAGCTGTGCGCATTCAAAAAGCGATTTGCAGATGAGAAAAAATATATTAGAGAATAACACCCTTTTGGCGGTTATGACTATGCCAAATAAATTATTTCAAGATAGTAAAGTGGGAACTGCTACCTGTGTCATGGTTTTTAGGGCTGGCATTCCGCACAGTAAGTCATCAAAGAATGTATTTTTGGCAAGATGGACAGAAGATGGATTCATAACAGTGCCGCATGTTGGAAGATATGATAAAGAAGGTACCTGGCTGGCAGTAAAACAGGAGTGGTGCAATCAGTTGAAAGGGTTAGCAGATAGGGATAATACATGTTACATAAGGAGAGTGACAGAGGCAGACGAACCATGGCTGGCTGAATTGTATGTGGAAACAGATTATACAAAATTGACAGCAAAAGATTTTGAAGCACAGTTAAAAAAATATGCATTATTTAAGTACATGCAGGAGAATGGTGGTGATGATGTCTGAAACGGTTAGATGAATTATTCAAAATTTATAAAGGTAATGACTTAGAATTATGTTATCAACATAAAAATGATGATGGCATCAATTTTGTTTCCAGAACGGAAAATAATAACGGGGTCTCGGCCCGAATAGAAGAAATAGATGGACTAAAACCTTGGGACAGCGGTACCATCTCGGTTTCTTTAGGGGGAAGTGTTTTGGAGGCATTTGTTCAAATCGAACCATATTATACAGGATACCATATGAGGGTATTAATACCGGCAGTTCCTATGACAGAAATGGATAAACAATACTACTGTATGTGCATAAGGGCAAATAAGTTTAAATATGGTTTTGGGCTGCAGGCTAATAAAACGATTGAGGCATTGTTAGTTCCAGACACTGACGAAATTCCTGAATGGGTAAATAAAAAGAATTTTCCCGATGTATCAGAGATACCTGATTATTTTTTAGAAGATGGGTACAAGAAAGCATGCTGGTATTTAGACAATATAGATCAGGAAACCTTTGAAAAAAAGTATAGTGGAGCAATTGAAAAACAGGAAGTAAAATTTAGCTATAATGATTCTACATGGTGTGAATTTGATGTTGCTGGTGAGAATGGCTTGTTTATCATAAAACCGGGGAAGCGTTTAACCAAGTCAGAACAACATGAAGGAGAAACCTTTTTTTGGGGGCAACTAAATTTAATAATGGTATTACCGGATATATTGATATGGAACCATTGTACCATGAACCATGCATCACGGTAAATTATAATGGCAGTGTTGCAGAGGCGTTTTATCAGGAAATGCCATTTTGGAATTCGGATGATGTTAAAGTCTGGATTCCTAATTTTGAATCCCAGGAGGGTACATTCCCCGATGCTTGCATCGCAACAAACTTTTCCCTAAACGAAAACGGTGATATA
>QXWO01000082.1 GCA_009911035.1 Lachnospiraceae bacterium | reverse complement strand
AATATGTTGTGGTGGCTCTGAAGGTGGAAAATACCATTTCCGGGTGGCTCTGAAGCGGGAAACTGGTGGCTCCCAAGAGGGATAATATTCATCCAGCGAATGGCAATGGTAGCGTTCCTTCCTTGCAAGGTTGTCCTCCAGCCGCCTGTCCTCAATGATGACGGCACCGATGGATTCCTCCACCTCGACCTCCGACACCGTCCCGTCCGCAAATTCATATTTAATCTTCACTTTGATTTCCTCCAGTCCTGAAATTTTTGAAAACAGAAAATTCAAGACTGGAAGGCGGCGCACGGGGTTGGTAAAATGTCAACAACAGACTTTTTCCGACAACGAAAAAACGCACCCGCCGTAAGGCAGGTGCGCTCGTCTTAAAAAAGGTGGTGCATATTGGAGGACTTATGGGGATTGGCAGGGAATATGTCGAATGAAAAAATACCGCAATCCCCTCAAGGACTGCGGTATGTACAGAAAGCATATATTGTTTTGGTATGCAAGGCATGAAGCCTGTCCCTGCCCGTGGTAGATTCATGGCATCCCCTTTCCGGGGATACACAGCATACAGTTCCGCTTTCCCCTGACAGCTTGTCAATGGGGAAATTATAAAATATGATTTTGTAGAACTGCTTTAGTGAATCTGTAGGAACGCTGTAGAATATCGCAAGTTACGACATGGCAGAATGGATAATACCACATAAAATCTGATTATAAAGAACTGTGGTGGAACTTCTTGGAACGTGAAAAAAACGGTCAAAAAATAAGACGGTTCAGTTTCCCAAACCGCCTTTATGTAGATACAATATATTCACTATCCGTTTCAAAACAATACCCGACTTCCCGTACACACCGAATAACAAAACTGCCCTCTGACAATAACCTGCCTATTTTTTCACGCAGGTTATGGACATGGCAGGCTATGGCATTGTTCGCGTCTCCGAAAGCCTCCTCTCCCCATACTTTCCGATATATCTGGTCATAGGTAAGAACGCATCCCTTATTTGCCACAAACAGGCGGAGAAGATCATATTCCTTTGCTGTCAGATTAATCTCCAGCTTATCACAATATACCTTTCGGTGAAGCGGATCAATTTCTAAACCAGGAAGCGATAACACCGGCTCGTGCTTCAACCACAAAAGTTCAAATTCAGGATGCTTTTTCAAAGTTTCTATTATTTCATCGATGATTGAATGACTCCCTTCATTTGACTCAATTATTAATACACGACCGATATTACCACCTCCTTGTCTTTCATCTAAGTCTATCAAGACTATTCCCAATTTGAGATACTAATACTGTTAAGCCATTCTTCTATTGATTCCCTTGAAGTTCCACTGGCAAACCTTTCACCATCAAGCCACTGTACAGATTCAGAGCAAAGAGAGTGAAGATTACTTGCACTGGAACCAACCCCACTGCTATGTGAAGTACAGAATGGAATAATGGTCTTTTCTGAGAAATCGTAGTTCTCTAAAAAGGTACTGATAATCCGTGGCGCCTGTCCGTGCCAGATAGGGTAGCCGAGGATGATCGTATTATATTCCTCCATATTCTCCACACTGCCAGAAATCCCTGGACGTATGGAAGGATCGTTCTGCTCCTGATCTGCCCGGCCATTTGTATAATATGCTAAATCCTCCTCCGTATAAGGGTCTTCCGGCACGATTTCATAAAGATCGGCGTTTAGAATTTCCGCCGCATATTCTGCCAATAGCTTTGTCGTTCCAGTAGCAGAAAAATACACTACTAAGGTTTTTGTCCCCATATCCGACTCCTGTTCCGGCTCTGAAACCGCTTCTGATGACTTCTGAATTTCTGTTCCAGAACCTACTTGTTCATAATCCGTAGATTGTTCTGTCTGTTCTTCAGTTTGCGACAGAGTGCTTTCCACTCCATTTTTGACTTCATTATTTCCACATCCAGTCATAATAAAAAGTAGCAAGAATGAAAGCACAATGCAAATCTTGTTTTTCATCTTATTGACGCCTTTCTTCCAGAGTTTTCAACAAATATGCCATATTCCGGCCAAGATTTCTCATGGTTTCCATTCCCTCTTCATCCTTCTGCACATCTCCCGGCATCTGTCCATAAGCCATAGGCCAATAGGAAGATCCGACCACAAACATATTCTGTAGCATAAAAAAATGATTCATTGCATCAAGTGCGGCGATTGCACCGCCCCTGCGGGCTGCCGTAACGGACGCGCCTACTTTATATTTAAGTAGATCCGCATCGTTGTTCATATCTGCTACCACAGATGCACGTTCCAAAAACGCCTGCATATTTGCGGAAATATTTGCAGTATATACCGGTGAGCCAAGAATGATTCCCTCTGCCTGTTTCATTTTTTCAAAAATCTCCTGAAACTGGTCTTTTTTATGGACACAGTTTTTTCTCCCGCCGCAAGCCCAACAAGCCTTGCAGGGTTCAATGATTTTTCCGGAAAGCTGCACCATCTCCGTTTCAATTCCTGCCTTATGCAGTTCCTCAAACACAGTATTGATTAGGATTGCTGTGTTTCCGTCCTTTCTTGCGCTGCTGTTAATCGCTAAAACTTTCATATACTACCTCCACTTCACAAAATTTTTTAGTACCAATCATGTTTCTCGCCACGGTCAAGAGCATTGATACGCCCCATTTCCTCCTCCGTCAATTCAAAATCAAACAATTCCGTGTTTTCCTGAATATGATCGGGATTGCTGGAGCCGGGAATGACTACGACACCTTTTTGCAGATTCCACCGAAGAATAACCTGCGCCGATGATTTTCCATGCGCTGCTGCAATTTCGGAAATCACCTCATTCCCAAGCAGCTCTGCCGTATACCCCCTGCCGCCAAGCGGATACCAGCCCTGCACCACAATCCCAAGACTGTGAATGTATGGGATTACATCGTTCTCCTGATAATACGGGTGTATTTCATTCTGCACCAGAGCCGGGGTAATGTTTATCTGCGGTAAAAATTCCTCCAGTTCTTCCACATACCAGTTTGATAACCCAAGCGAACGGATTTTGCCGTCTGCAACCGCTTTTTCCATTGCAAGGTAAGCCGCCACATCGCCTGTTCCGGGGTGGTGAAGCAGCATCATGTCAATGTAGTCTATATCTAATTTGGCAAGCGCCTCCTCAATTGCTGTTTCCGGATCGGAAAACTGGTTCGGGTACAGCTTTGTAATGACAAAGATTTCCTCCCTTGGTATGCCGGAGTTCCTCACAGCCTCCCCCACACTTTCCTCGTTATGGTACATATAGGCAGTATCAATCAGGCGGACGCCGCTGTTTAATGCCGCCGTAACAGACTCCACACAGGTATCCCCGGTCAGACTGTATGTTCCAATCCCATATATGGGCATTTCATATCCGCTGTTCAATAAAACCGACTTTGTTTCAAAGTTAAAAGAAATATCTCCCGTCACTGTATTGTCACCTCCCTGCGTCTGCTGTTCCTGCCCGCCAGCCATATCATTTTCCGTTTCTGCTTCAGTCTGTGCGGTTTCCGATGCTGCTGACGGCTCCTGTTCTGTCTGCTCTGTTGTTTCTACACTTTCTGTCTGCCCAGATTTCTCTGATACTTTATCCGCAGGGGAATCTGTCCCCGCCTGTTTTCCGCAGGCTGATAGCGAAACGATAAGCAGACAAGCCAGCATAAGATTAAACAGCCGTTTCATACCGTTCCTCCTTTCCTTCCTGAACCACTCTCAGCACTTTCGCAGGAACACCTCCGACTACCGTCATGGCAGGAACATCCCGTGCCACCACAGCCCCTGCCGCAACCACTGCCCAATCGCCAAGTGTCACTCCCGGCAGTATGGTTGCGTTAGAGCCAATCCATACATGAGCGCCAATCTTAATCGGCGCATAATGATTTTTCCGGTTTTCCTTTGGACTCAGGTCATGATTGATGGTTGCCAGCACTACATTGTGACCTATCAATGTGCCGTCCCCGATTTCAATTCCGCCCTGATCCTGAAAGTGACATCCGGAATTGATAAAGACATCTTTCCCGATTGTGATATTTTTTCCAAAATCCGTATAAAACGGAGGAAACAGACGAAAGGTATCATCAATCTTTTTCCCTGTCAGCCGCCCCATAATCTCCCGAAGCTCCTCCGGTGTATGATACTGATTATTCAGTTCCATACCAATCCGGACAGCTTCCTGAAAAAGCTCGTTTGCATAGGCATCCCGTTCGGTATTTTCTTTTGCCCCTTCCCGAAATCCATCAATCACATCCTTTACCGTCATGGTCTACATCTCCTTTTCCCACTCCCGAAGTGTATGGACGCCTGTTTCATCGCCCAATCTTTCCAAGCGACTGATCTCGTCAGCAATCAGCTCAATTCGTGCCGCCTTTGCTGCCTCCTCAACCTGATTTACCTTTGTTACTCCGATAATCGGGAGCGTGCCTTTTGCAATCGCCCATGCCGTCGCAACCTGCGCAGGGCTGGCATCAAAACGTGTCCCTATGATTTTCAGCTCATCAATCAATGCTGTCAGTTCTTTCAGATGCGGGTTATATGCCTCTCCCCTTCCGGTTCCCTCCGGGAATGGGTTTGTTTCATTATACCGTCCGGTAAGCGCCCCCTGTTCCAATACCATGTAGGAATAGAATGTAATGCCATTTTCCTTACAGAAATCAAGAATACCCGCACGCTCCGAAGAACGGTGTAACAGACTGTAATGGTTCTGCACCGCAGAAATTTTCAAGCCCTCTGCCGCAAGAATTTCATTCGCCCTTTTTATCTCCGCAAGGTTGTGGTTGGAAACGCCGATTGTCTTAATCTGTCCGTTTTTTGCCAGCGGGATTAAATCCGGCGTCCATTTTTCAACATCCATCGGATTGTGTATCCAATAAACATCAATCACATCGGTATGCAGACGTTCCTTGCTTCCGTCAATCATTTCCTGCATAGCATCCGGCGAACTGCTGGCTATCTGCGGCGTAAATTTTGTGGAAAGGATAACGCTGTCCCGGCGCACATTTTTTACAAAATTACCAAGAATACGTTCAGAAGTTCCTTCTCCGTAAACCGCTGCCGTGTCCCACAGGTTCAGCCCGCACTCCACTGCTTTCTCAAACACTGGCTTCAATTCTTCTTCAAATAAATGGTTTCCAAATACCTGATCCCCTCCGGCTGCTCCTGCACCCCAAGACCAAGCTCCTAATGCAATTTTCGGTAATGCTGTACTCATTTTCAAATCCTCCTGTTTTCTATTTTTTATTTCAAATTTTCCTTAAAAAACTGCTCCAGCTTATCAAACGGAATCTTTTCCATATTGTCATATAAAGCCACATGATCCGCATCAGGAACAATTACCAGTTCTTTCGGTTCTGAAGCTGCGGCATAGGCATCTTCCGAATAATAACGGGAATGTGCCTTTTCCCCGGCAACCAGCAAAATCGGGCGGGGAGATACCTCTTTGATGTTTGTCATCAAGGGGAAATTCCAAAATGATACAGGCATTGTTGCCGTCCATGAAGATACAAAATTCACAGCGCGTGGGTGTCTCGCTCTTACTGCATAATAATTATAAAACGCTGCAAATGCAGGGTCAGCGCCCTCCGGCAGTTCCTGCGGAATTTCCATCATTCCTGTAATCGGCTCATTATTCTCATCAAAAGCAATTTCATGATTGCCTAATGCAAAAGTGCCGTTCTCCGCATCTTTCCATCGTTGCCTGCTCAGATACTCCTTGATCTTGTTTCTCTGCTCCTCCGTATAATAATCCATGTGTCCCTTACTCATATCACGGGACATATCGTACATGGAGAATGTGGCTACCGCTTTAATTCTGGTATCCGTTCCCGCAGCGGTAACCGCCATTCCCGAAAGCCCGCATATGCCGACTGCGCCAATACGCTCCCTGTCAACATAGGGGAGCAGACCAATATAGTCCACCGCCGCACTGTAATCTTCCGTAAATATGTCCGGTGACGCCGTGTTTCGTACCTCACCGCCGCTCTCACCGCCAAAAGACGGATCAAAGGCTATACTGACAAAACCACGGGCAGCCAACTCCTGTGCATAAAGACCGGAAGCCTGTTCTTTTACTGCCCCAAAGGGTCCCGCAACAATGACTGACGGATTCTTCTTATTCTCATAGTTCTCCGGCAGATATAAATCACCAGCAAGTGTAATGCCGTAGCGGTTCATAAACTGCACCTTTTTCATTTCAATTTCAGGGTTAATTTTAAATGTCCTGGTATCTTTGTTTTCCATTTTCACATCTCCTTTTTTACAATTTTTTTATTTTATAGAGCAGATAATCAAGACAGTCTATCTGTTTTTGGCCTTTATGGACAGAGCTGAGCAAAGCCTTCCTATGTCTTGTGAGTACCGGCACAATATCCGAGAACTGGCCTTCCTTTACAAATGTCATACACAGTTCTGTCATCTGCTGGTCACAACCGGCATCAATCAAGTTTTGGTAAATGCCCCCGTATATATCTTTTGCCTCTGCCATCTTCCTTCCTCCTTCTGATCTCATTATAAATCGCCATCAACAAAATATCAAATACATATATAATATCATTTTTCATACCAAAAAGGTATTTCACTGTGCATATAAATACAATCCTGCTTAATTATTAGATGCCAGAAGAAATGGCATAACCATTAGCAGAAAATAAGAAGCCAGACGGAACCATCTTACCGCATCTGGTATCTCCCTGCCCATCTTCTTTGAAAGTACCCCTGTCACTACAACTAGAAACAGGACAGGGCTGACCATGCTGGAAAGACTGAATGCAATACCTGTCATCCCCGCCAAATGAACCGGCAGTGTAAAGCAGTACCCGATCATCAGCAAAAGAGGGGTACATGGTGTCATACCATAAGTCAGTCCAGCCATCAGCATCGGAATAAAACCCGACTTTCCTTTCTGTCCTCCACACCCTTTACAGCCACCGCAAGCTTTCCGTTTTTTCAACTCTAAAAACCATCGGATTACCATGACTGCACCAATTGCGCTCATTGCTGCCTGTGAAAAAAGCCGCAGATTAAAGGAGCCAATATACCCGCTCTCACTGATAAACTGCCTGGCTGTCAATGCAGAGACCATACAAAGCAATGAAACACTGACCATCTTCCCAAAGAAAAAGCTCACAAATGATAAAATCCCTTTTTTTACACCATTGGAATGGGACACCACATAGGTGGATAGAAATGTGCTGATAATCGGGCTGCAGCAGGTCCCACATCCAAGCCCGATGGAAACAGCAGTCGTAATAGCAGGAATCATCAATGATGTATTCATATTCCACCTCTCTCACTGGCGATCAAAGCTGCGCCCACTGCACCGTTAAACTGTGGATATTTTGCGACATATACATCCTTCATCATTTCTTCCTCAAAAGCTCTGTGGATTCCGGTATTTAACGCACCGCCTCCCGTCATCAGGATATCTCCTCCCTTTTCGGATTTCTTCATCATTTTGATGATCCGCTTCGCCATTGACAGATGCATCCCCGCCAGAATATCCCGCCTGTCAAATTTCCTCGCCACAAGGGAGATCACTTCCGACTGTGCAAACACCACGCATGTGCTGTTGATGTCACACGGGGCAGTGCTTTCCAAAGAAAGTGGGCCTACCTGGTCAATGGTCGTTTCCAAAATCTGTGCAATGACTTCCATAAACTTACCCGTTCCTGCGGCACACTTGTCATTCATGGTAAAGTTTTTCACATTATAATTTGCATCCAGATAAATGATTTTGCTGTCCTGCCCGCCAATATCGACCACCATGCCGGGACGGTATCCTTCCGGTGCCGTCACCCTCACACCATAAGCATGGGCGGTAATTTCTGAAATATCATCATCAGCGACCTCCAGAATCTTACGGCTGTAACCCGTAGCCATAATATAACCAATATCACTGCGAGTGACACCGTACTTTTTACACAGAGCGGCCACGATTTTCTTTGCAGTAGAATTGTTATCAATACCCGTAGGCAGCACTACCGTATTGATCACTTTCCCGTCTTTCATCAGGGCGGCCTTCAGATAAGTGGAACCACCATCCAATCCGAGATAATATTTGCCCATTGCTGTCACACCCTTTCCTTTTTTTGCTTTGCATATTCTTTCAGCTTAATCAACTCAATAAATGCTTCAATGCGGATACGGAGCTGTTCCACATCTTCTTCGTTATAGTCGCTTTCCACACGGATGATCGGAATATCCAGTTTCCCAAGTTCATCCTCCATCATCTGGTATTCATAATCATAAACCAGACATCCCCGCAGCACATGGTAGACCACTCCCTGGATTTTGTGTTCTTTTATCATCTGCCTGATCCGGTAAACCCTCTGGCTGTTATCCACAAACACTGGGCAGGTACACGGCTTTGTATATCTGGAAGCAAGCGCCCTCATCATCCCATCAAAGCCAGGATCAATGACCGATACGGGATCATACAGTCCCCGCTCTCCCATGCAGGTCTCATCTGCTGCAAGAATGCCTCCCATTTCCTCAATCAGAAGCGGAATCTTAATATTGGGAAATGCGATTGGGGAACCCGTTACAAGGATGCGGGGCTGATTTTTTCTCCCCACAAAACGCTCCTGCTCCAGCCGCTGCCTCATTTCAAGATTCAGCTTATGCATCTGCCCTGCCCACATTTTTACCGGCATATAGGAATAAGCATTCATGATTGCCATCACCTGGGTTCCATGCAGCAGCGCAGGGTCATGCCTGCGGTACCTTAGAAATTCTGACATTTCATACTGCGCTTCCCCGACCATGTTGATCCCCTCTGCCAAAGACTGCGCCGTGATCTCCCTCCCCGTTTCCTTTTCCAGAACCGGTATCAGGCGGTACAATTCCCGCAGGAACACTTCCGTATCAGCATCCTCTTTTTTCAAGGGCGGAATATGGAGCGGCACTGTATTTTTTACCGAATCGATCACTCCCGCAAGTTTCTTTTTACAGTCACAAGTCACAGGCGCCACAAGAAGGGAACAATGATCAAATGCCGGAAGCGCCCCGATCTGGCCAAAACCCATGACTGCTTTTACCAACGGGCAGGCATCACGGGGAATGTAATCATCTCCTATGGAATATGCGGTATAGCTGCCGGAACACAGGCGCACAGGCATGGCTCCTGCAGCATAGACCAGCTCTGCGGGAACCATGACGCACAATGTCCCGATACATTTCCTATTTCCATCTTTTTGTATATCCATCAGTTTTACATAGGTATTTTCCAGCACATCAAAGAAAGGCTTTGCCGCATCCGGCATTTCGGATAGTGCCTTTGCGCGGCTTAAATAGGACTCCGCCACTCTTGTAGACTTTTTTATAAATAATTCACGCTGCCTCTTACCTGCCTGTATCTGTTCAGCCATAGCCTATTCCTCCCTTTCCTCTTTTTTATCTGTCCTTTTCCCTTTCCCAGAGAACTTCGACATAAATGTCTTTCGTGAAGATTTATAAATTGCCTTCCCGCAAAAAGTCATAGACAATGCATTATCCTCCGGACATTTATGTATGCACTCGCCACACATCATGCAGTCAACCGTCTGCACGTTTTCTTTCTCTCTTTCTGTATAAATGCTTTTAATCCTCATAGGGCAGGCATGGTAGCAGGCTCCGCATTCCGTACAGGAAGTACAATCTTTTTTCAATTTAAACAGGTTAAATCTTTTGAAAAGCCCCATCAGATACCCCATCGGGCAGATAATGCACCAGAACCGCTTAACAAAAAAACTGCCCACCAAGATTACTACGGCAAAAAAGCCGCCAAGATACAGATTCGTCCAATAACCGCCCTGCGCAGTTGTAAAACCTTTCAACGGGCAGATATCGCAAAAATCCCCGCCTGTGAAAGCAAACCCTAAAAATAAAACAATCCATACCCATTTAATCGGCTGCAGGAACCGGTTCATCCTGTCTGTAACAACAATCGGACGGATATGCAGTGCCTGCCGGAGCTTATCCATCAAATCCTGTAACAAGCCTGCCGGACATAAGAATCCGCAAAGGATACGCCCAAGGAATATAAAACAGAAAAGCGTTGTTATGATAAACATGGCCGCATATGCCATGTTGCGTACAGGAAAATCTGTGCCGAACCGTCCAAATAAAGCAGGAAGATGTGATAAATAATAGCAGGGAACTTCTGCCACCTGATCCAGGTTAAACGGGCAGCTGAACACGGGAATTGAAACCTCATTCAATGTCTGCCCTTGATGGATCAGTTTTCCGGCATATGTCCATAAGAACATCCCGGCAAACAGGCATAACCAGCGGACCAGTAAAAACTTTGATTCTGTTTTCTGCTGCAGCGTACCCGGATAAATCCCCATCCGTTCCCTGGAATATACCGCATATGCCGGATCATTCTTATGCATCCGGTTCCGTATCAGATAAACTGCTGCAATTCCAATCACAGTCAGGACAAAAATAACCAGCAGAGGAATATGTGCCGCAAAAAAATGCGGCGAAAAATATGGGTAATCTTCCAATGCATAATGCATACGGTACACAATATTTCCGTCCGGAGAATAGGAGGCGGTAAATCCTTCCCGTATATCTCTGTTCGTAAGCCCTTTAATCCACCCATGTTCATCTGTCTTATAAGCCTTCCGTTCCCCGTCATAGGAGGTCACAAGAATTTCCGCATCGGTCAGGATTTCGTTTTCATAATACACCATGATATATTTGCGCTCCGCAAAAACCAGCTCAAATGGAATCTCCTGTGATAAAAACCTTTGCGGGGCAGGCTGAAAAGCATTCGGCCCTAGATCAGCACGGGCATAGTCATGGACTTCCTCCGGCGTCCCGTCTCCATTAATATCCTGATTCTTAGCAGGAAGTGCGGCAATGAAATGCCCCAGGGAATCCTGCCTAATCGGTGTTTCACTTCCCTTAGCGACAGAAACCTCTCCCGTCTGTGTAAGGCTATAAACCGTCAGGCTGTCCAATTCTGTTCCCTCATCCAGGCCATATTGGAGCATCCGGCCCAAAGAGCCATAAGCAAACCACACGGATGTATCTGCCGACTGTGGTTTTTCACCTTGCATCGGGGAATAGCTGTAATCCGTAACATTCATATGAAAATCATACAGCACAAAATCTTTTGCAAAAAAGGCAGACACCAATAAGAACGCGCACACGGCACACACAACTGCCGTACCAATTTTTCTTCCTTTCATATTGCAGCAGCCCCCTTTCCATACTTTCTCTGATCCAGAACTTCCGAAAATGCCTCCAGCCGGATGCGGAGCTGCTCCACATCCTGATAATTGTAATCCGTTTCCAACCGGAACACGGGAATATCCATTCTTTCAAATAGTTTCTCAAAACGTCCCAATTCAAAATCATACTCAATCTGACCTTTCAGAACATGGTAAACAATCCCGTCTATTCCTTTTTCCGAAATTAGTTTTACAATCTGTTCATATAATGAATCATTTTTGACATATGCCGGAGAAGCGTCACTTGTAAAAAAATCTGCTATAGAATCTGCTTTTTGTGTCCGTGCCAAGCCGCCGCCATTTTGAAGAGGAAGCGTAGTATAATCCGCCTGCAAACAGACCTCAACTCCAGTTTCCTCAATCAGAAACGGCACCTTAAAATTAGGGAAATAAACAGGGGAGCCAAGCAGCAGGACTTTGCTTTTCCCGCTTTTACCGGCCGCCTTTTCCTTTCGAAGCCTTGCTGCCAGACATTCTAACCTCCGGCTCCATTCCGAAAGATTTTCAGCGCAGTAATAACTGCCTAAAATAAACATCCTACAGGTTCCATTTATAACGCCTTCGGATATTTCAAGAAAATCACGGATACTGGTTTTTGCCCGTCTTATCTGTTCCTTAGACTTTTGCAGGGCGCGCTTTGTCAATGGCTTTTTCAAATGAAACGCTATCGCAGACCTGCAGGCCTCATACTGCCGGTTCCACTCTTCTATTGAATATGCATTTTTTACTGGCGGGAAATGGACCGTATGCACTTTAAGCCCCTCTGATTTTAGAATATATGCCAGTTTTCTTGTGCTATCGTTTACCAAAGGAACTAAAATCAATGTACTTTCTGTAAAGCAGGATTTCAAATAACCAAGGCTTGACCTGCTGACTGGATCTGTGTCCCGTGGCACTGCATCATCTGCCCACATGGAGCTTACCCTGCTGCCGCCCAAAATCCAGTATGGCCTTTTCCCTGATGCAAGAACTAATTCCTCCGGAATACCAGAACCAATCACGGCAATATCCGGCCCGCCTTTTTCAAAATCTGCTAAATAGTAATCCCTGACACATTTCACGAAAAAAACAATTTCCTTATAAGCAGGCATTCCTTTTGCAAGTTTCTGCAATGTATCTATAATCTCTTTCCGATATAGGTCCGACTTTATTCCATTGATAATTTCAGACATATTGAATCACCTCCACTGGAATCATTATAAATCCACCTTGATAAAATATCAAATACATATACAGAATGCGATTACATACTTGAAAGGTATAGATTCTTCTGTTATAATAGAAAAAAACATAAAAGCGAGGAGGATTTTCATTTGGATATTCGAGTATTACAATATTTTCTTGCAGTAGCAAGGGAAGAAAGCATAACAAAAGCGGCAGAAGCACTCCGCATGACTCAGCCACCGCTTTCTAGACAATTAAAGGATTTAGAGGATGAATTAGGAAAACAGCTACTTATCCGGGGGAGTAAAAAAGTCACGCTGACGGAAGACGGTATGCTGCTGCGCAAACGTGCGGAAGAATTAGTCGATCTAATGGAAAAGACAAAAGCGGAGCTGGCTTCTTCCAACGAAAACATCAACGGGGAAATCCATATTGGCTGCGGGGAAACAGAAGCAATTTCTTTTCTAGCACAGGCAGCCCAGAATTTACAAAAAAAACATCCGTTGATCCATTACCATATTTACAGTGGTGACGCAGAACGTGTCATGGAAAAGCTGGATAAAGGTCTGATTGATTTCGGGCTTTTGGTAGGCCCGACAGATATAAGCAAGTACGATTATATCCGGCTTCCAATGAAAGACCTGTGGGGCGTGCTTATGCGAAAAGACAGCCCGCTGGCAGAAAAAGAAACAATTTCGGCAGAAGATTTATGGGATAAGCCGCTGATCATCTCACACCAGACTTCCATCAATAGCGAGATGTTCTCCTGGCTGAAAACAGACCTTTCAAAATTAAATATTGTCGCTACTTATGATCTGGTCTATAATGCCGCCCAATTTGTAAAAAAAGGATTTGGATATGTGATTGCATTAGATAAGCTCATCAATACAACAGGTAACAGCAACCTGTGTTTTAAACCGCTTTTTCCTACTCTGGAAGCAGAACTTTGCATTGTATGGAAAAAATACCAGATTCTTTCAAGAGCCTCCAATACTTTTCTCCAACAACTGCAGCAAGAACTGGAAAATCTGTAGCTGATTTATACATTTTGATTTTGCCTTGAGGGGGTTCAAATTGGATATACGAGGAGGGTTCAAATCTACATATGGGGGTTCAAATCCAAGCACTTCCTCACTCAAACTCTGTTACAATCCGAAAAATAATAAAGGCTTCCGGTCATACTCAATGTACCGAAAGCCCTTTATTCCTGCGGTTTTCCGATATTCTGTTCATTCCCTTTGTATCAATTAAGCAAGTTTTATTTCCGCTAACCCTTGAAAACACTAAATTTATAGCAGGTGAGCTTTCCCTTAAAGTTTCCCTCGTGTTATATATTCCCATAGGACATTACAAACCTGATAAGGGAAAAAATGAGGGAAACAAAATCACATAAAATATTATAACACAAAACATACGGGAATTGTGAACTGTTGAAATGCTTTCAAAAAAATAATGAAAAGAGGGACAGATAAATAATGAATATGATTTATGCAACATACAATATCCACCATAACAGCATTGACGTATACACCCACGCAGGTTATTTCTTACGGATAGACTGCAATAAAGCAGAAGAATTGAAAAC